>JBBEAB010000110.1:0-1533 GCA_040899645.1 Steroidobacteraceae bacterium | reverse complement strand
CCGAGGCGACGCTGGTCTTCACGGCGCCGACCACGCCGGGCACGTATCACCTGCGGTTCTTTGCCAACGGCGGTTACACCAGGCTCGCCACCAGCGGGCCAATTGAAGTTCCACCTGGACCGACGCTGCGCGTCAACGACGTCAGCGTGACCGAAGGCCACGCCGGAACGGTGGAGGCCACGTTCACCGTGACACTCTCTCCTGCGAACCCCACGCAGGTCGTGAGCGTGAACTATGCCACCGCGAACGGCACCGCCACCGCCGGCAGCGATTACGTCGCGACGAGCGGCACGTTGATCTTCGACCCGTCGGTGACCTCACGCACGATCAGCGTGGCCATCAATGGCGACTCAGCCTTCGAACAGAACGATACGTTTTTCGTGAACCTGTCACAGCCCGTCAATGCCGTGATTGGCGACGCGCAGGGCGCCGGCACGATCATCAACGACGACCAGGCGGGAACGCCGTCGGTGACGGCCGGGCCGGCCACGGTGGCTCCGGGCGGCACCATCACCGCCACCGTGACCAACGGGCCGGGGAATCTCCGAGACTGGGTCGGGCTGTACGGCACCGCGGCTCCCGATACGCCGTCGCTGGCCTGGTTGTACTTGGACGGCACCAAGAACGTCCCGGCACAGGCCCTCACCGAGGCGACACTCGTCTTTACGGCGCCAACCACGCCGGGCACGTATCAACTGCGCTTCTTTGCCAACGACGGTTATACCAGGCTCGCCACGAGCGGGACGATCACGGTCGCGCCCTAAGGGGTGAGCCGGCGCAGCAGGTCGATGGCGTTGAGCGACGCGGCCCCGCGGGCGGTGTTGTCGAAGATGCACCACACCGGCGTCTTCTTGAAGGCCTTGATCCGATCCGCCAATCGATCCAGGTACTCGGCGTCATAACTCGAGTGATACATCACCGGCGAACCGTGGAGCCGAAAGTACGCCACCCGCGGTGATGCGGCGGGCTCATCGCCTGCCGCGGCGCATTTGGGATCGGCGCCGACGCGACCCACGCCGTGAGCGTCGAGCCGGCAGTCGGCGGCGCCGGTAAACCAGCTCCAATGGCGCGGCTCGCACACCACCGGTCCACGATGCCGGGCGCGCAGTGCAGAGAAGAACGTCTCGACGGTGCGCGGATCGTACGCCAGCCCGGGCGGCAGTTGCACGAGCACGCAGCCGAGCTTCCTGCCAAGACCGCCAATCTCGTACAGGAACTGCGCGAGCGGCTCCCCTGTTGCCCCGAGGCAGTCCTCGTGCGTCAGCCACTTCGGCGCCTTCACCGCGAAGCGAAACCGCGCCGGCACGCATTTCGCCCAGCGCGAATAGGTCTGTCGCTGGTGGGACTGACAAAAGCTGGAGTTGATCTCGACCGCATCGAAGCGTGATGCGTAGCGCTGCAGGTGCGTGCCTTTGGCGGCGAATAGATGGGATTGTTCTTTCCGAATTGACCAGCCCGCAATCCCGACGTGCACCACATTTGGATGGTACCCTGATCCGGTGTTCGTCTTTTTTTCCAACCGGCTCGGCTGCC
>JBBEAB010000109.1:0-56904 GCA_040899645.1 Steroidobacteraceae bacterium | reverse complement strand
CGCGACGCGCGGCGGCGAGATCGGCCGTCGGCACCGCGATGCCGAAGCGCGCGAGCTTCGGCCGCGGCGGCTTGCGACCGCTCTTCAGGTCGGGAATCCGGTACAGCGTCGAGGAGACGCTTTCCACGGCATGGCGCGCGGCGTAGTAGGGCTCGGCGCCCGGTACCGGTTCGACGGCGAGGTACGAGAGCGCGTTCGCGGCGCCGGACTTCGCCAGCCACTGGGTCGCGACGACGATTGCGCGGCGATACTGCTTGCGGCCATAGCCGGCACGCGGGCCAAGCCCGACCAGCAGCACGCGCTCGGCGGGGCCTTTGCGCGCCGCCAGAATCGGCAGCACCTCGCCGGCTTTGCCGGAGAAATCGCCGCGACGCAGCAGGCGCCCGATCACGCCGCCGCTCGCGCGGTCGAGTTCGCGCGCTGATCCGGTCATGGCCGCACCCTCGTGAATGCCGACCATGGCACAGGCCGTCCGCTGGCGTGCCGCGCTCATCCCGGTCGCGTGGAACTGCATGATTCTCTATCCCCTGATTGCGCTTTCTGCCCGCGGCCCTGCCCGTTGAGTGCGCAGCCGCGCTGGTTTACCGTGTCCGCGCCAGTTTAATCGAAAAGGACGGATCCGCGCCCCGGGATCCGGGCAATAACGGCCTTGTTTGCCACGATTGACCGCTATGTCCTGCGCGAAGTCGCGGTATCGCTCGCCGCCGTCACGGGCGTGCTGCTCGCGATCCTGGTCAGCTACCAGCTGGCGCGCATCCTCGGCGTCGCGGCGGAGCGCGGGTTTCCGCACGAGATCGTCTTCGCGCTGATCGGCCTGACGACGCTCGAGAACCTGATGCTGCTGGTGCCGATCGCCATGCTGCTTGCGGTGATGCTGGCGCTCGGGCGGCTCTATCACGAAAGCGAGATAGCGGCGGTGCGCGCCTGTGGCGTCGGCCCGGAACGGCTCTACCTCGCCGTATTCACGCTCGCGCTGCCGCTCGCGCTTGCGCTCGGCTGGCTCACATTCGTGGTCGGCCCGGCGGCGCGCGACGGTGCCGAGGAACTGCGCGGCCGCGGCATGCGCGATGCGCAGTTCGGCCTGCTCCAGGCCGGTACTTTTCGCACTTATGCAGGCGGCACGGCCGTGTTCTATGCGGAGGAGGACGGGCCCGACGGACGGCTCATCAATGTCTTCGTCCAGCGTCACGTGGGCGATCGCGTCGAAGTCGCGACTGCGGCATGGGCCGAACAGCGCATGCTGGATGGCGGCCGCACCCAGATGGTCGTGTTGCACGACGGCGAACGCATCGAGGGCGTGCCGGGCCAGACCACTTTCCGCCGCATCCGCTTCGTCGAGCACGGCATCCCGGTGGTCGTGCCCAAGGCCGGCAGCGGCCGCACGGTCCCCGAGCGCAGGCCGACCCTGGAACTGATCGGCTCGCCGGACCTGGGCGACATTGCCGAACTGCAGCGCCGAGTCTCGATGCCGGTGATGGTGCTGGTGCTCGCGCTGATCGCCGTGCCGCTCGCGGCGCTGCGGCCGCGCGAGGGCCGCTACGCCCGCGTCGCGATCGCGATCCTGCTCTACTTCATCTATTCGAACCTGGTGTCCGCCGCGCAAATCTGGATCGAAAAGGGGCGCATCCCGCCCGAAATCGGCACCTGGTGGGTGCACGCACTGTTCGCGGCCGGCGGTCTGGTGCTGCTGCACCGGCAGAGCCCGCTTTCCGGCTGGCTCCGCAGGCCGCAGGCGGCGACATGACGCTGCTCGACCGCTACCTCGCGCGCACGATCCTCGTGCATACGCTGATGGTGATGGCGGTGCTGCTCGCACTGATGACGCTGGTGACCTTCATCGGGCAGCAGGACGACATCGGCCAGGGCAGTTACGGCGTGGTCGAAGCCTTCCTGGTCACCGCGCTGTTCCTGCCGCAGCAGGCCTACGAGTTGCTGCCGATCGGCGCCCTGATCGGCGCGATCATGGGGCTCGGCGGGCTCGCGCGCGACAGCGAACTGACCGTGCTGCGCACGGCGGGCGTGTCGGTAGCTCGCATCGCAGGTTCCGCCGCGCTCGCGGGCGTCGTGGTCGCGGGCTTGCTGTGGGTAATCGGCGAGTACTTCGCACCGCCCGCCGACCAGTACGCGCGCCAGTTCAAGATCTTCAGCCGCTATTCGGAGGTGGAGTTCGCCGGCAGCCGCAGCGCCTGGGTGCGGCAGGGGTCGCTGTTCATCAACGTTCGGCGGCAGGCGGCGGAAAACCTGTTTGGCGGCGTGTATGTCTACGACCTGGGACCGGACCGACGCCTGCGCCTCATCGGGCGCGCGGAGACCGCGTCACAGGACGCACAAGGGCGATGGGTGCTGACGAATTATGCGGAGACACGTCTTGCGGAAGACCGGGTGCAGGCGCAGAGCCGAGACCGCGAGGTGACCGATGTTGAGTTCAACGCCGATTACCTCGGGCTTGCGGTCAGCGAGCCGGGTGCACTGCCGCTGGCCGACCTGTATGCCTACAAGCAGCACCTGGTCGCCAACGATCTCGATGCGCGCGTATGGGAAATCGCGTTCTGGTCGCGGATCTCGCGTCTCGTCGCCGCGGTCGTCGTGTGCGTCTTCGCAGTG
The DNA here is from genome assembly GCA_040899645.1 of Steroidobacteraceae bacterium. Taxonomy (GTDB): domain Bacteria; phylum Pseudomonadota; class Gammaproteobacteria; order Steroidobacterales; family Steroidobacteraceae; genus SCUD01. Next base: position 54,300 of record JBBEAB010000109.1, on the reverse strand, counting down.
CCGTTCGCATTCGGGCCGCTGCGTTCCGCGGGCGCCGGATCGCGCACCGTGCTCGGCATCATGGCCGGCGTCCTCTTCATCCTGTTGACGCAGACGCTCGAGAACAGCGGACAAGTGTACGGGCTCAATCCGCTGGTCGTGGCCTGGGCGCCGACGATCCTGATGGCGGTGATTGCCGCCGCCGCGATCTGGCGAACGCGCTAGCCCAGGCGCCGGACGACCAGGCCGCCAGCCAGGTCCTGCAGGCTGCGCCCGCATTCATCGAACCGGATCCATGCGAGGTTGGCGAGCGCGGGCAGCAGCATCAGCAGCGCGGCAAAGTCGCGGATCGACCAGCCGGGCCCGGACAGGTACCAGAGGCCGAGCGCCGCCAGCAGCGCAAGCGACAGGCCGATCGTGAAGCGCACCAGCGCGTCGGCCCAGTTCGGTGCGCTTCCGGCCGTGGTCGCGAGCCGCATGCGCCAGGCTTTCATGCCGAGCGTCTGGCCGCCATGTGTCCAGCTGAAGCCGAAATAGGCGAATCCGGCCAGCACCAGCAGCGCGTGATAGAGGTGTCCCAGGGTGCCCTGGGTCGAGTTCAGGATGGCCTCGCCGCCGGTGAGGGGCAGCATCGCGAAAGTCACGATGAAGAGGAGCGCGACGATCAGGAGCGTGTCATAGAACAGCGCCGCGAGGCGGCGGATGAGTCCGGCAGGGGCGCCCGTCGTGGATTGTTCATCCATGAGGGCGGAGATCTTAATGTCTCAGTGCTGGTCCTGCGCGGCGATTCGCTGCTCGATCGCGCTCTTGCTGCTGCGCAGGATCTGGCGCACCTGCTGGACGCCCGGACGGCCGGCGATGCGCGCAATCGCTTCCGGCAACTCGTGCCAGTCGCGGCCCCAGGACAGCAACCGCGCCGCGTCTTTGACGACCGCGGTCACGGTCGTGTCATTCAGGGATTTCGCGGCCTTGGCGGCGGACTTCTGTTTCGCCGCGGGCCGGCCCGGCTTGACGACCGTCGAAGTCGAGGTCGCGCCGCTCGCCCTGGGTTTTGTGGCCGCCGAGGCATCGAGCTGCCGCTCGCGCTCGGGCTCGGCGATCGGTACGAAGCGCTCGACGTGCTGGGAGCCGACCAGGTTCGTCAGGAACGACATCAGTTCGAGCGCCTCGGACAGCGACGGGTCGGCCGCAGCGAGCCGCGTCTTCACGATATTCTGCAGGTCGGTGAGGCGCTGGCGCGCGAGGTCGACCACCCACTTGGTCGGTCGCTGGTGATTGGGCCATGGCTGCACCAGCCAGTACTGGTCCTCGGGCAGGTCTGCATAACGCGAGTGCAGGTCGAGGCTCTTCTGCCACTTCTGCAGCAGCTGGAGTACGCGTTCGTCAGCCGGGGTCATGCCATGGCACCCGCACAGTTCGATGCGAGTCAACATAAGCCACGGCGTGGCGGGTCGCAGTGGTTTTGCCGGACTCTTTGAAGTCCGTCACAGAGGCAGGTCCTAGGGAAGCTCTGCACAGGTGACGTGGGCGCGGCCGCGGCGGATTTTCGATCCGGCAAGGAACGCGGAGCGATGTGTATCGCGATACATGAGCGAGGCGTGACGCCGCCCGATCGAAAATCCGCCTGGCCCCAGGGGGTTGCGCGCGGGCCGTGCGGCCACGGCGTTGCGCCCTCCTCGTGTGGATTCACCGCACTTCGTCGGTCGCGCCTGGTGACAGCGCGGCGCGCGTGCAACGCGCCTCACGCCACCTGTGCAGAGCTTCCCTAGCGCCCGCTGCAGTCGGCGTCGACCTCGGGTTCAGCCGCGAGCAACGCCTCGAGATCCGGGCCCATCACCGTCTGCCAGGATCCGTACATCGGGTTCGGGATCAGGAACCAGCGCGTGCCCCAGCGATCCCGATGCGCGCAGCGCGCGCGCTCGCGCTCAATCACGCTCTGGCGCCGCACGTCCGGCAGGAAGTCGCCGAAGTCGTCGCCGACATTCAGCACGATGCGATAGCCGTACGCGACGGCCATGCGGCGCGGGATCTTCTCGCTCGGCCAGTCCGGACGCTCGCCCTTGAGCATCAGGTCGTCGGCGAGCGTCGGCGAATCCAGACCGAGCGCGCGCAGGTTCTCCGCGGTGTCGGTCTCCTGCGGGCAGGCCGAGTCATCGTCGGCGCGCCGGCCACATTCGCGGTTGGTGATGAAGAAGACGCGCACGTGCCGGCCCTGCGGGTCCTTCATTGCGCGCGCCGCGCGGATGAATTCCGCCGCGCCCGGAACAGCCGGCGCCGCGCGCTCGGCAACCCAGGCATCCCAGTCCGCTGCAAACTGCTCGGGGCAGGTCCGCTGCAGGATCATGCGGGCCTGCGGTTCGGAGTTGTCGAGCACGGTGTCATCGATGTCCATCACGACCGCAGGCGGCAGGCCGCTGAGGTCGCCGACCTGGGCCGGTTCCGCCGACCAGGACAGGTCCGCGAGGCTGCGCTCGAGCGCCATCAGCGCGTTCCGGTAGATACCCTCGCTCGCGGCGCGAAACTCCGAGGAATTCCGCACCCACAGCGTCGCGCGTTCGCCGCCCTCGGCGAACGGCCGTGCCGTGCCGCAAGGGCTGGTGGCGGCGGGCGGGGCGGCGGGCGGTTGCGTCGCACAGCCGGCGGCGAAGAGGGTGACGAACGAGAGCATTGCCAGACGCATGACGGATTCCTGCATAAGACTTCAGTCCACGACGCGCGTGCCGCTCGATGCGGTCTGTTCCGCATAAAGCGTCGAAAGCCGGCGGGTCAATGGACCCACTTCACCGTTGCCAATCCGCCGGCCGTCCACTTCGGTGACGCCCGCCAGTTCGCCCATCGTTCCGGTGCAGAAGACTTCATCCGCGCGATAGAGCTCCGTCAGCGACAGGTCGCAGACCTCGGCCGCGATGCCCTGCGAGCGGCAGAGCCCGAGCACCGTCGCGCGCGTGATGCCTTCGGGGCAGGCCGCGAGCGTTGGCGTGCGAATTCCACCGCCCTCGACCAGGAAGACATGCGTTGCATTGGTCTCGGCGATGAATCCGCGCTGGTCGAGCATCAGCGCATCATCGGCGCCGGCGGCGTTGGCCTGGATCTTGGCGAGGATCGACGACAGCAGGTTGGCGTGGTGGATCTTCGGGTCGAGGCAGTCGGGCGGCGAGCGCCGGATGCTGCTGGTGACGAGCTTGAGGCCGGCTTTCGAATAGACCGGCGCCTTGTGCTCGGCCAGTACGATTAAGGTCGGGCCCGCGCGATTAAGCCGCGGGTCCATGCCGGAGGTGATCTTGAGGCCGCGTGACAGCGTCAGGCGGATGTGCACGCCGTCCTTCATCTCGTTGGCGGCGAGCGTGCGGCGGATCTCGCCAATGATTTCCTCGTCAGTCGGAATTCTTTCGAATGCAAGTGCGAGCGCCGAGGAGCGCAGCCGGGCGAGATGTTCGCTCAGCGCAAAGATGCGGCCGTGGTACAGGCGCAGCCCCTCCCAGACGGCGTCGCCGCCCTGGACCGCACTGTCGAACGGACTGACACCGGCCTGGTCGCGATGCAGCAGCGCGCCGTTGATGTTGACGACCAGGTTGCGATTGCGTTCGTCGAACTGCTGCAGCATCGCCGTCCTTCAGGCCAAGAGTCGCAGGGCGCACAGCTTCTCATACCAGGGCCGGCATTCGTCCAGCAGGCGCCGGAGCGGAGCGCTCAGCTGCACGCCCTTTGACCGCCGGGACTCGAAGCCGGTCGAGGTCTCGACTGTCGCGTACCAGTGCGGCGCCCAGACGCCGTCCGTCGCGCGCCGGCCCGGTTCCCAGGCGAGCATCTGCGAAAAGAACGGAATGCCGAGCGCCGCGCAAAGCTTCGTCAACAGGCAGCGCGGATTCTTCAGCACATCGCTCGCGAGCACCACCGGCGGCGCGTACCCGAGGCGGTCGGCAACCCGGTCGAGGATCTCGCATTGCTGCGGCAAGCCGGTATCCGCAAGGCCGGCTGCGGGGTAGGTCTTCACGAGCGAGACGAGCATCTCGTCCGGCTCGCGGATCAGGAAGGCGTGGGTGAGCCCGTCGAGCCAGTCACGGCCGATCATCGGCAACAGGTGATGCGCCATGTGTTTCTGGTACCAGACGGGCTTGCCGCCGGGCACGGGTCCGGTCAGATCGGCCGCGACCACGCGCCAGTCAGTTGCCTGCGAGGCGAGCACAGCGTCCCGCCCGGGATGCTGGAGTCCCGTTTCCTTCAGGTAATGCGCATACAGCGGTTCGTCGCTCACCGCCGTGTCGGGGCGGCTGCCGAACGAACGCATCATCGCGGTCGAGATATTGCGCGGGCCGGACCACATGGCGATGCGAATCATGGTGATTGGCGCTCCCAGAGGGATTTGAATCCTCGTACCAGTCTTATCTCTCGGGCCAATCACGCGATTCCGTTAGACCCATCTGTATATAGTGCTGCGGCCCGGACATCGGCGGGGAAGGCCACTCTGTTCAGTACGGATACGCAGTCGGGTAGCAAATCTTGAGAGGGAAGAACGGTCATGTTCGCACAATCGATCCGCATGGGAAGAATCCTCGGCATCCCTATCGGGGTTAACTACTCGTGGTTCATCATATTTGCCCTCATTACGATGTCGCTCGCCACGCATTTCGCCGGTTTGCATCCACACTGGACGTATGCGGAACATCTGTCGCTGGGCGTCGCCACCAGTATCCTTTTCTTCGCCTCAGTGGTGTTGCACGAGCTGGGTCACAGCGTGTTGGCGCTGCGCTACGGCATCCCTGTCAAATCGATCACCCTGTTCGTATTCGGCGGGGTGGCCCAAATCGGCAAGGAGCCGACAAAGCCGATCCACGAGTTCAATATTGCTTTCGCTGGTCCCATCGTCAGTGCGGGCCTGGGTGTTTTCTTCTATGGCGTGATGCTGCTGGCGCGGGAGACTGCGGAGGGGATCGCGGCGTTGGCCGAATGGCTCAGCCGCATCAATTTCCTGCTTGCCGCCTTTAATCTCATTCCCGGCTTTCCGCTCGATGGCGGGCGGGTGCTGCGCTCGATCATCTGGAAGTACACCGGCAGCTTTGAGCGCGCCACGGCCCTGGCAGCCGGTTCCGGTCAATTGTTCGCTTACGCCTTCATCATGTTTGGCGTCTGGCAGGCGCTTTCCGGGAATCTCATTGGCGGGCTCTGGATTGCATTCATCGGCTGGTTCCTGTTGAGCGCCGCGCAAAGCACGGTTCTTCAGGCCGGCATCCGCAGCGCGATGTCCGGAACCACGGCGCGCGAGGTCATGACATCCGAGTATCTCAGCGTTTCGGGATCTGCCAGCGTCGCCGACTTGGTGGAGAATCATTTCTTGAGGACCGGCGCGCGATGCGCCATGGTGATGGATGACGATCGCATCCGCGGGTTGGTCACGGTGCACGAAATCAAGAGGGTACCCCGTGAAGAGTGGAGCCGCACGCCGCTCCAGTCTGTGATGCTTGGGGAAGACCGATTAACCTGCGTCTTGCCCGATGCGTCTGTCGAAAACGTTCTGGAGACCATGAGCGAGAAAAACATCAACCAGATGCCGGTGGTGCAGGATGGAAGACTGCTCGGCGTCGTCGGCCGGGACCGATTGCTGGCGCTCATACGAACACGGCTGGAGTTCAAGACGTAAATCACTCAGTCGGACAAGTGCCATGTCTCGGATCGAACGCATCCTGGCGGCAGCCAACTTCTCGCCGCGCGCTGGACTTGCCGCGGAACGCGCCGCGCTGCTGGCGAGGCAGCACGAGGCTACGCTGCATCGGCCACCATGACCACGCTCGGTGACTGCACGGTCGCGGCAACTACGGTTCCCGCGACCCGGAAGCCCACGAAGACGATCGCGTACTCTGGTCGCGGCCAATTGTGCCTGAGCTGATGCTTGACGCGGCCGCCGTCGCACACACCGTTGTAACTGCTGCCGTGGAGGGCGTTGCCGCGAGAACTGCGTAATTGGGTGAACTGTGTCCGATAATGCAGTTGGAGGCCAAGGAGAGCATCACGCACGACGCAATTTCCGCTGCCGCTGCTGTTGACGAACCGATCCGTGCCGAATTGTTCGGTGTGGAACGCCTGGAACAGCACGCCGAGAGCCTGGCAGCCGTCGTACGGATCGCCAGGAAGCCGTCGCGCAAGCGCATACTTCTGCCCCGGGTCCGCGCCAACCAGCGCACACTCGTTGACACGTATCACAGCGTTGTCGCGGCAGTCGGTGAAAAGCGCGAGATCACGCTGGCGGAGGAGTGGTTCCTCGACAACTTTCACGTCGTCGACGAGCAGATCCGGGAAATCCGCGACCATCTGCCGACCAGCTACTATCGTCGGCTGCCGAAGATTGCGGAAGGACACCTGGCCGGCTTCCCCCGCGTCTATGGCATTGCCTGGGCCTACGTTGCCCACACCGACACCCGCTTCGAGGTGGACACGCTCTGTCGCTTCATGCGTGCCTACCAGCGCGTCCAGCCGCTCAGCATCGGCGAAATCTGGGCGGTGCCGATCCATCTGCGCATCGCGCTCGTGGAGAATCTGCGTCGGCTGTCGGACCAGGTGATCCGGGCACGGCACGCACGGGCAAAGGCCGACGAACTGGCAGATCGCCTGCTCGGCCTGAGCGGCCAACCGCCGGAAAGCACCGCCAGCGTTCTGCACCACCTGGATGAGGTCCCGCTCGCGGACGCATTCGCGGTCCAGCTGGTGCAGCGGCTTCGCGACCAGGAAGAATCCATTACGCCGGCGTTGCTCTGGCTCGATCGCAAGCTGAGTGCCCAGGGAACGTCGCCTGGCAAGGTGGTTGCCCGGGAACACCACGCGCAAGCCGCTGCCAACGCGACCGTCCGCAACATCATCACCAGCATGCGCTGGATGTCCTCGATCGACTGGCTCGAGTTCTTCGAAAGCGTCAGCCTCGTCGATGCCGAGCTGCGTGCCAATCCGACGTTCCAGGCCATGGATTTCGCGACGCGCGACGAGTACCGCAGACAGGTCGAGATCCTGTCTCGCGGCTCGGACCGGTCCGAAATCGAGATCGCGCGCGAGGCGGTGCTGCTGGCCCGCGATGCCGCCGGCGAAGACCCGGGTTACTACCTCATCGCCAGGGGCAGGCGGAAGTTCGAGCGGCAACTTGGATTTCGCGTACATCTCCGCCTCTGGCTTCAGCGGGCCTATCGCGCCCACGCCACCATCGGATACCTGGGACTGATCGTTGCGATCACTGCGGCGTTGCTTGGTGCGCTGCTGACGGTCGCTGAGGCTGCAGGTGCGGGATTCGGCAGCCTGGTTCTGCTGGCGACCTTCGGACTTGTGCCGGCATCGGATGTCGCGGTGGCCCTCGTGCACCGCTTTGTCGCCGCCCTGTTTCCGCCCACGAAACTCCCCAAGCTGGAGTTCGCATGGGGCGTGCCCGCAGAGTTTCGAACGCTGGTCGCCGTGCCGACGCTGCTCACGAACAAGGCCAACATCGAGGAGCTGCTCGAAAGGCTCGAGGTCCACTTTCTGTCGAATCCGGAAGGCCACCTGCACTTCGCTCTCGTGACCGACTGGCCGGATGCACTGTCCGAGCACGTGGCCGGCGACGAGGAACTGGTGGCTGCGCTTGCCGACGGCATTGATCGGCTCAATGCCAAGCACGAAGGTCCTCCCTCAGGCGGGGAGAGATTCCTGCTGTTGCATCGCCGGCGTCTCTGGAACGGGAGCGAACGCAGATGGATCGGCTGGGAGAGAAAACGCGGCAAGCTGCACGAGTTGAACAAGCTGCTGCGCGGCGCCGCCGACACGACGTTCATTCCGATCCGCGGACGGCCGCCGGTCGTGCCCGAGAATGTCCGCTATGTGATTACCCTGGATGCCGACACCCGGCTGCCCAAGGGCACGGCTTACCGTCTGGTTGGGGCCATGGCGCATCCGCTGAACCGGCCGCGATTCGACGCGCAATGCGAACGCGTCGTCGAAGGTTACGCAATCCTGCAGCCACGGATCACTCCGTTCCTGCCCACCGGCCCGGGCAGCACCGCCTATCAGCGGATCGTTTCGGGTCCGGGCGGCGTCGATCCGTATGGAGCCGAAGTCTCGGACGTCTACCAGGACCTGTTCGAGGAGGGGTCCTACGCCGGGAAGGGCATCTACGACGTCGGCGCCTTCCAACTGGCACTCGAGGGGAAGGTCCCGGAGAACTCGCTGTTGAGCCACGATTTGTTCGAGGGCGTGTTCGCGCGTGTCGGTCTGTTGACCGATGTGGGCCTGTTCGAGGAGTTCCCTTCGGACTACGAAGTGGGCGCAAGGCGCCAGCATCGTTGGGTGCGCGGCGACTGGCAGCTTTTGCCCTGGATCCTGGGTCGCGCGCGCGACGCCACCGGCCGGATGTCCAGGGTTCGCATTCCCGGTCGCAGCCGCTGGAAAATGCTCGACAACCTGCGCAGGAGCCTGACTGCGCCGTCATCGTTCCTGCTTGTGATCGCCGCCTGGACGCTGCCTGGAGTGCCGGCATTCATCGGGTTCGGCCTGTTTGGAGCATCTATTGCGACGCCGGCCCTGATCCCGGTGCTGGACAGCCTGATCCCGCGGCGCTGGGGCATCGCCAGGCACGGCCAGTTGCGCACCGTGGGGCGCGATCTCCACTTGGCCGCGTCCCAGATCTTCCTGGCGCTCACGATGCTGGCCTACAGAGCCTCGCTGATGGCGGATGCCATCGTCCGCACACTGTGGCGCCTCCTGGTCACGAGACGCCATCTGCTCGAATGGGTCCCGGCCGGGCACCTGGGCTATGGCACGGATCTCACGCTCGCGCGCTGCTACCGAAACCTGCGCTGGGGCGTCGTGCTCGCCGCCCTTGCCGCTTTGCTGTGTCTCCTGTTCCAGCCGGCAGCCTGGCCGGCAGCGCTGCCATTCGTTCTGCTGTGGGCATTGTCGCCGGCCTATGCCTGGCGGATCAGTCGCCCGCCAGGGCCCGCGGAAGAGCAGGTCCTCGCGCCGGAGGAGAGGCGTGCCCTGCGGCTGGTCGCGCGTCGAACCTGGCGATATTTCGAGACATTCGTCGGCCCGGCAGTTCACGCGCTTCCACCAGATAATTTCCAGGAAGATCCTGAGCCGGTCGTCGCCTATCGCACGTCGCCGACCAACATCGGCGTCTATCTGCTGAGCGTGACCGTGGCCCACGATTTCGGCTGGATCGGGCTGCTCGACACGGTGAAACGACTCGAGGACACCTTCACGACGCTGGCGGCGTTGCGTCGACTGCAGGGTCATCTCTTCAACTGGTACGACCTGCACGACCTGCGGCCGCTCGAACCCGTGTACGTCTCGACGGTCGACAGCGGCAATCTGGCCGGTCACCTGATCGCCGTGGCGCAGGCATGCCGCGATTTCCGCCGGCGGCCGCGTTTCGGTCCGAGGGTCCTGGAGGGAATCGGTGATGCACTCCAGCTCCTGATCGATGCAGAAAGGCGGGCCGAGCACTCCGGTCGTGCGCAGACGGTCACGGTGGATCATCTGCACGAAGCCATCGACGCAATGCATGACCTGCTGGTCGATCCTCCGGATTCTGACGCCGCGTGGCTGGCCAGGCTCTCGGCGCTGGAGTCACAGGCCGACAGTCTCCTGGACATCGCCCGCACGCTCTCGAACGACATCGCGGAAGAGTCTCCGTCGGAGGTACTAGCCTGGGCGCAGGCCGTGAAGGACTGCGTACTGAGCCACGCCCGCGACATCGACGCGACTGGGCAACGCTTGGCCTCCCTCGCGCAGCGCGCCGAGCAAATGGTCCAGGACATGGACTTCCGGTTCCTGTTCGACAACTCTCGCAAGCTGTTCGCCATCGGCTATCGCGTCGCCGACGGCGCGCTCGACGCGGGTTGCTACGACCTGCTGGCGTCCGAGGCGCGGCTCGGAAGCTTCGTCGCCATCGCCAAGGACGACGTTTCGCCGCGCCACTGGTTTCTCCTGGGGCGTGCGCTCACGCCGGTGGGGCGCGGTGCGGCGCTGGTGTCGTGGTCCGGCTCCATGTTCGAATACCTGATGCCGTTGCTGGTGATGCGGCAGCCCGAGCGCAGCATCCTGGAGCACACCTGCCGGCTCGTTGTGACCCGGCAGATCCACTACGGCGCGGAGCGGTCAATACCGTGGGGGGTATCGGAATCGGGCCACAACCTTCGCGACGTCGAACTCACTTATCAGTACTCCAATTTCGGCGTGCCGGGCCTCGGACTCAAGCGAGGCCTGTTCGAGGACGTCGTCGTCGCTCCGTACGCAACCGCGCTTGCCGCCATGCTGGAGCCGAAAGCCGCACTGGACAATTTCGCGCGCCTCGAAGAGGCCGGGGCCGGCGGCGACTACGGCTATTACGAAGCGCTCGACTACACGCCATCGAGGCTGCCCGAGGATTCGCGGGTGGCGGTGGTTCGAAGCTACATGGCCCATCATCAGGGAATGACCATCGTCGCCCTGGGAAACGTCATTCACGACGGGTTGACGCAGAAGCGCTTCCACACCCATCCGATCGTCCAGGCGTCGGAGCTGCTGCTGCAGGAACGTTTGCCGCGCTCGGTGGCAGTGACGCGACCCCGGGGCGAGGAGGTGCGGGTCGCGCCGCTGGTGCGCGATACCGCGCTTCCGTCCCTGCGCCGGTTCGAGTCGCCGCACGACGTCACTCCGCGCAGTCACCTGCTTTCCAACGGCAGCTACACCGTGATGATCACGGCGGCGGGTTCCGGATTCAGCCGCTGGAAGGACCTTGCGGTTACCCGCTGGCGGGAAGACACGACCCGCGACTGCTGGGGCACCTTCCTGTACCTGCGCGACAGCCGGAGCGGCGAAGTGTGGTCGGCCGGCTTCCAGCCCAGCGCCAGGGAGATGGACCACTACGACGTCGTCTATTCGGAAGACCGCGCAAAGATCTCGCAGCGCGATCGATCGCTGTCAATCGACCTCGAGGTCATCGTCTCCACCGAGGACGATGCCGAGTTGCGCCAGCTGACCGTCACCAACGTCGGGGACGACGATCGCGAGATCGATATCACGTCCTATGCGGAAGTCGTGCTGGCGCCGCAGTCCGCGGACGAGGCGCATGCCGCCTTCTCCAATCTTTTCGTGGAAACGGAATTCGTTCCTGAATTCGGGGCCCTGCTGGCGACCCGCCGCCCGCGCTCGGCTGAGGAGCGCCCGGTGTGGCTTGCCCACGTCGTGGCGGTCAAGGGACAGCCGGCCGAGCCGCCGCAGTGTGAAAGCGACCGTGCGCGTTTTCTCGGCCGCGGCCGTGCTAACCGTGCCCCGCTGTCCGTGACCGACGGCGGGCGCCTGTCGGGCACCACCGGGGCCGTGCTGGATCCGATCGTGAGCCTGCGCCAGCGGGTGACGATTGCGCGGGGCGGCACGGCACGACTGGTCTTCACGACATTGGTGGCGGCGTCCCGAGCGGAGGCGCTCCAGGGCGCGGAGAAGTACCGTCAGCCGACGACATTCGAGCGCGAGAGTTCGCTGGCCTGGACGCAGGCCCAGGTGCAGCTGCACCACCTCAGGATCAGCCAGGACGAAGCGCACCTGTTCCAACGTGTCGCGAATCGCCTCCTGTACACCGATCCGACACTGCGCGCGGCGCCCCAGGTGCTCGCATCCAACCGCAGCGAGGCGTCAGGACTCTGGCGCTACGGTATCTCCGGCGACCTGCCGATCGCCATGGTCCGCATCGAGCGCGACGAGGAACGCGACCTGGTCCGCCAGTTGCTGCGGGCACGGGAGTACCTGCACCTGAAAGGAATCGCCGCGGATGTGGTGATCCTCAATGCCAGCGGCGCCTCGTACCTGCTGAGTTTCCAGGAATCCCTGGAGGACATGCAGCGCGCGAGTCAGGCGGCCGGTGGCGTGCAGCTAAAGGAACGTGGGGACGTATTCCTGTTAAGGGCGGATCTCGTGCCGGAACGCGACCAGATTCTGCTCAGCGCGACGTCGCGGGTCGTGCTGCATGCAAACCGGGGAACGCTCGCCGAACAGCTGGTCCGGCTGGACGGTCCCCGGCCGGAGCCGGCTCCATCGCGACCGCAGGCGCAGCGTGCTGCGCAGGAGACCGCCCCGGCTCCGTCAATGGATCTGCAGTACTTCAACGGTCTCGGGGGCTTCACGCCGGACGGCCGCGAGTACGTCACGGTCCTGAACCAGGGCCAGTGGACGCCGGTTCCGTGGATCAACGTCGTGGCCAATCCGCAGTTCGGCTTCCAGGTTTCCGAGTCTGGCTCGGGTTACACCTGGTCCGTGAACAGCCGCGAGAACAGACTCACGCCGTGGGCCAACGATCCGGTCAGCGACACGCCGGGCGAGGCGTTCTACGTGCGCGACGAGGACAGCGGCATTGTCTGGGGCCCGACCAGCCTGCCGATCCGCGACGAACCCCGGCCTCATGTCATTCGCCACGGTCAGGGGTACAGCCGCTTTGAGCATGTTTCCCATGGCATCGAGCTGGATCTGCTGCAGTTCGTGCCGCTCGGGGACTCCGTAAAGCTTTCGCGACTTGCCGTGACCAACCGATCCGGCCACAGTCGGCGTTTGACGATTACGGCATATGCGGAGTGGGTGCTCGGGACTTCGCGCGGCAGATCCGCCCCCTTCGTGGTCACTGAGATCGATCCGGAGACCCGTGCCATGTTCGCGCGCAATGCCTGGAACGGGGAATTTGCCGAGCGGGTTGCGTTCGCGGACATGGCCGGCAGCCAGACATCCTGGACCGGAGACCGGCGCGAGTTCCTGGGCCGCAACGCGAGCATCGATCATCCTGCGTCACTCGAGCGTGGGGACAAGCTGTCGGGAAGGACCGGAGCCGGCCTGGACCCGTGCGCCGCTCTCCAGACGAGCGTGGAGCTCGAACCGGGACAGAAAATGGAGTTGCTGTTCCTGCTCGGCGAGGGAGCCAATCGCGAGGAGGCCCGGCTTCTGGTCGAGAAATATCGCGCGCTCGACTGCAACACGGTACTCGACGAGGTTCTGGACCACTGGAATCAGGTCCTGGAAACGATCCAGGTGGAAACGCCGGATTCCGCGATGAATCTTCTGCTGAACCGCTGGCTTCTTTACCAGACCCTTTCCTGCCGCATGTGGGCTCGCTCCGCCCTCTACCAGTCCAGTGGTGCGTTCGGTTTCCGCGACCAGCTCCAGGACGTGCTTGCACTGACGGTGGCCAGGCCCGGACTCGTGCGCGAGCACCTGTTGCGAGCCGCCGGGCGGCAGTTCCGCGAAGGCGACGTGCAGCACTGGTGGCATCCCCCGACGGGACGCGGGGTACGGACCCGCATCTCCGATGACCGCCTGTGGTTGCCGTACGCCGTCATCCACTATCTTCGCACCACGGAGGACAGGGCGGTCCTGGACGAGGAAGTCGCATGGCTGGAGGGACCTGCCCTGAAGCCGGACGAGGAGGAGGCCTACTTCCTGCCGAAGGAGTCGGAAGACCGGGCGACACTGTTCGAACATTGCGCACGGGCGCTGGACAGGAATCTGCAACTCGGCAGCCATGGACTTCCTCTGATCGGAACCGGCGACTGGAACGATGGCCTCAATCGCGTCGGCCATGCGGGTCGGGGCGAAAGCGTTTGGCTCGGATGGTTCCTGCTCACGATCCTCGGCGAGTTCGCGCAACTCGCCGACTCGCGCAGCGAGCGCAAGCGTGCGGCACACTGGCGCAAAGCGGCCGTCGCGCTCAAGACATCGCTGGAGACACATGCATGGGACGGGGCGTGGTACAGGCGCGCGTTCTTTGACGACGGCACGCCGCTCGGATCGGCGGGCAACGACGAATGCCAGATTGACTCGATCTCGCAGTCCTGGGCCGTGCTGTCCGGCGCCGGCGACGCGCGAAGGGCACGCCAGGCCATGGATTCGGTGGAACAGCGGCTTGTCCGCCGGGACGATCGCCTGATGCTGCTCCTCACCCCACCGTTCAGCCGCACTGCATTGGACCCGGGCTACATCAAGGGATACGTCGCCGGCATCCGCGAGAATGGCGGCCAGTACACACATGCCGCGGTCTGGTCGATCGTGGCATTTGCAATGCTCGGCGAGGGTGGCAAGGCCTTCGAGTTCTTCAACCTGTTGAGTCCGATTCATCATGCGAGCCGTCGCGCAGACATCCATCGCTACAAGGCGGAACCGTATGCAGTCGCCGCCGATGTCTACTCCGAGCGTCCTCACGTCGGACGGGGCGGCTGGACGTGGTACACCGGGGCTGCGGGATGGCTTTATCGCGCGGGCCTGGAATGGATACTCGGGTTCCGCAAGCGGGGGAGCGCGCTCTCCATCGATCCCTGCATTCCCGCCGAGTGGAAGCGCTTCGAGGTCCGCTTCCGCCACGGCGCCAGTCTTTACAGGATCACCGTCGAAAATCCGCATGGAGTCTGCCGCGGGGTCGCGGAGCTCAGCCTCGACGGCACCGTCCTTGCGGCTCCCGCGATCGTGCCGCTCGCCGACGACGGAATGGAGCACCGTGTCCTGGTACTGCTTGGTTCGGGAACCGCCTGAGGTCGCCGACACTCAGTGATATCCGGCGTGCCCGCACATGCATCGCGGGCTCCGCAATCCGGACTCCGTTGGTGCGTCTCAACGTGCCCGATGGACCCGCTGATATCTGGCTCAAGCTCGAAAGTCTCCAGCCGATTGGCTCGTTCAAGATCCGCGACGCCGCGAATGCGATGGCGCAACTCGCGCTTATCGAGCTCGCACGCGGCTTGTTGACGGCCTCGGCCGGAAACATGGCGCAAGGCGTGGCCCGGTGCGCGCGCGAGCGGCGCGTACCCGGGCGTGGAGGAAACCTTCATCCACGCCTTCGACGATGACCGCGTAATGGCCGGCAACGGCACGATCGGCTTCGAAATCCTGGAGCACCTGCCGGTGGATGTGAGTCAGGAAGAAGACACGGAGGCCATCCGGGGCCGACAGAAAGGCGACTACCTACCGGACAAGGATTCCTCTCTAATGCGGCGCGTCACATAGTCCAAGAATATTTGGCATTTGTTGGACACCGAATACGAGATAGGACCTAACTAATTGAATGAATGGCGCTCCCAGAGGGATTCGAACCCTCGTACCAGCCTCGAGAGGGACGCCAGAGGGTCTTTTGGCGTCTCCCGTCGTCTGCTAAGTTGCTGAAATGGCTCAAAACAAGGCTATTGCTGTCTACCGTTGTTCCACGTAGTGTTTCCGTACCGTTCCGTACGGAGCATTCCAGCCTTGTCGGATCTATCACGCAAGCGCGACCGCGAACGGCTGGCTCCGCGCCGCGAACCGTACTGGCAACGGCTCGCGTCCGGTGCCTACCTCGGCTTCCGTCGTGGCCCCGACACGTGGATCGCACGATATCGAAGCCGCGATGGCAAGCAATCCTATCGCGCACTTGGCGAGGCGATGGACTTCGACGAGGCGAAGCGCGCCGGCGAGGCCTGGCTGGCGCAGCTCTCGACTTCCGCAGTCCGGACCATTCGCCGCGGCACCGTCAGAAACGCTCTGGAAGCCTATCTTGGCTATCTCCGGCAGCAGGGGCGGGCGGACACCGCCGCGGAAGTCGAAGGGCGCTACAAGGCCGTGGTTTGGGCGGATGAACTGGCCGACGTGCCGCTGGAGTCGCTGGATCTCGAGGAGTTCACCGGATGGCGTGAAAGGCTCAGGACAGGGCGCCAGAACCGATCCGTCAACCGGCATGTCCGGGCGGTGGTCGCTGGGCTCAACAAGGCGCACCGGCTGGGGCACGTTGGCAACCCGGCTGGCTGGCGGATCGAGCCCCTGGCCGACGATGTAGACGACAGCGGCGAAACTGCCGTTTTGCTCGCGCCCGAGCAGCGGGCCGCCCTGATTGCCTCGGTCCAGCTGAACCTGGCGGACTTTTTGCGTGGACTCGAGTTCACAGGAGCGCGGCCGGGCGAGCTCGCGGCCGTGACGGCCTCGGATTTCGACGGCGAACGATTGCGGCTGACCCACCGCAAGGGCAGGCCGCCCAAGCTGCGGACCCGATACGTGACGCTGTCCAGCGAGGGAGTCCGCTTCTTCAGGGCAGCGGTGAAGCGCAAATTGCCGGCGGCGCCAATCTTCACCGAAGACGGCATCCAGCCCTGGCGCCGGCACCGTTGGGCACGGGCCTTGAGCGCCGCGATTGCCGAGTACAACCGCAAGGCCAGGGGCAAATCGCGGGTACCGCCCGAGGCCTCGGCCTACTCGTTCAGGCACTCGCGGATCAGCGAGCTATTGCAGGTCTATTGCATTGATCCGCTGACGGTTGCCCAGCAGACGGGGACCAGTCTGGCGATGATCGAAAAGGCCTACTTCCGATTCATCCCGTCGGCGATGAAGGAGAAGCTGGAGGCCGCCAGATAAGCAGCGTCCAACCGGAGGCCGCACCGGCCGGGTCGCATGGGGCAGGGTAGCCAAAATCGCGTGCATGGTTCGCATGTGTCGCCCAAAGTACGTCGCGAGGGAGCTGGCGATTTTGCACCGCGCGCTATCGCGGAGTTACCTCGGGGGGTCCTGGGGGCAAGGCGGAAACGCCGGCCCCCGGGCGCACTGAGTCGCGCAGCGACTCGTAAGTGCGCACTTGGCGTGGCCCGGTCCACGCCCGCCGTGACGTAGGGAAGGGGCGGCCAACATCGGCGCTTGCTGCAGGCGAATGCGCACCAGCGGTTGAACTTGATTACCATGAGCCATCGGAAAGGGACGGCCGTGAATTACGACTCAAGATCGACGCGGCAGTGGGCGGTATGCGCGGCCCTGCTCCTGATTGGCCCTTGCCTGGCGCACGCTGAATCTTCGATCAGCACCTCGATTCCGATCGCACAGACAGCAACGGTCGAGTTCTTCTCGCCGCAGGGAAGCCACAAAGACGTCCGGCAGGTGCAGGCTCGATTCAGCGCACCGATGGTCGCTTTCGGCGATCCCACGCTCGACGATCCATTCCGTGTGGATTGCGCTGCGCCCGGCAAAGGTCGTTGGGCCGATGCGCGCAACTGGATCTACGATTTTGCTACTGACCTGCCGGGTGGCCTGCGCTGTCGTTTCGTGCTTCGCGCCGGCATTATCGCATTGGACGGTACGGCGGTAACCGGTGCGCGCGAGTTTGACTTCGATACCGGCGGTCCTTCGATACGAGCATCATTTCCCAGAAGCGGCTGGGAGGAAATCGACGAGGATCAGGTCTTCCTGCTGCGCCTCGATGCTCCAGCGGATCCGTCCACCATCTCCAGGCATGCCCACTGCGTGGTCGATGGCTTGGGCGAGAGGATTCCCGTTGAGGTACTGACCGGTGCCGCGCGCAGTCAGGTGCTGGCGCAGCGCGCTGAGCTTGGTTACGCCTACTACCAGTTGCTCTGGAAGAGCGGGCGTCAGTCGAGCGCAAGGGTGCGCGACCGGTCGCTTGAAGTCGAGGAAGCGCAGGTCGCGGTTGTGCGTTGCCGCCGCCAACTACCTCCGGCGACGCAGGTCATGCTGGTTTGGGGTTCCGGCATCGCGGCGCCGAGCGGGAACGCGACGACAAGTGAACAGTCGCTCGTCTTTCGTGTGCGCCCGCTATTCACGATTCGCATCGAATGCGAGCGTGCCAATGCAGATGCCGGGTGCCTGCCAATGCTGCCGATCCGGGTCGTGTTCAGCGCGCCGGTAGTGCGCGAATCCGCTCAGGCGATCCGCATGCGTTTCGAGGACGGCACCGAGCTGGCGCCAAGCAGCGCGCCGGGCGCGGATCCGCCTGTGCTGAACGAGGTTGCATTCAAAGGCCCGCATCCAGCAGGTCGTTCAGTCTCGATCGCGTTGCCCGCAGTGATCCAGGACGACGCCGGACGTTCGCCGTCCAACGCTGATCGATACCCCTTGCGGATCGCCATCGACGAGTACCCGCCGCTCGTCAAATTCGCGGCCGAGTTCGGCATCCTCGAATCGACCGAGGGCGGCGTGCTGCCGGTGACACTGCGTAATGTGGAGGCGGAAGTTTCCGCGACGAACGCCACGATCAGCGGGCAGCAGCTACGGCTCGGAGGGGACGCACGCGCCATCTCGACGTGGTTGCAGCGGGTACAGGAGGCCAATGACGCACGCGGGACCTGGCAGTTTGATCCGAAAACCAAAGAACGCAGCTGGCGAGAAGAAACGGGCGACCGATCCGTGTTCGATAGCGCCGAACCACAGGCTTTGAAATCGTTCACGATTGCGAAGCCTTCCGGATCGCGGCCTGCGGAGGTCATCGGCATTCCGCTTGGTGATCCGGGACTCTATGTTGTGGAAATCGCGAGTCCCCGACTCGGCGCTTCGACATACGGTCGCGAGGCGACCCGATATGTTTCGACCGCCGCGCTTGTCACCAACCTGTCAGTGCATTTCAAGTGGGGAAGGGAAGCATCACGCGTCTGGGTGACGCGCCTTGACAGTGGCGCCGTCGTGCCGGATGCCACCGTTGTCGTCAGCGACTTCTGCAGCGGCGCGATCCAATGGGAAGGGCGGACCGACGCCGACGGCATTGTCGCCATCCGGACGTCGCTGGGCGAACCTCATGGTCGTGATCGTTGCTGGAGTTATGGGCCAAGACCACTGCTGGTCGTGGCCGCACTCGGTGACGACGCGAGCTTCACCCAGTCGGGATGGGTCGGAGGAATCGAGCCGCACAGTTTCGGCCTGCCAATCGGTAATGCCTACGCCGCCGCCATGTCGCACACGGTCCTCGACCGCCCGCTGTTTCGCGCCGGCGAGACCGTTTCGATGAAGCACTACCTGCGCCGTCAGCAGATGGATGGCGTTGGCATCGCGCGGGGTGTCGCAGGCAAACGAAAGGTCAGGATTCAGCACCTCGGCAGCGACCAGAGCCATGTGCTCGACGCCGATTTCGGCGATGACGGGATCGCAGATCAGCAGTGGCAGATTCCGAAAGAAGCGCGGCTGGGCGAATACGAGATCCGAATCGAGGAAGGTAAGGACGACTTCCGCAAGAGCGGCAGTTTCCAGGTTCAGCAGTACCGGCTGCCCATCATGCGAGCTACGGTGCAGGGTCCCGCGCGACCCGTGGCCCGGCCGCGGGAAGTGACGCTCGACCTGCATGTCGCCTATCTGTCGGGTGGTGGCGCCTCCGAGTTGCCGGTGCGCCTGCGCACCACGGTTGAAGCAGCGCCACTGCGGATCAGCGGCTATGAGGATTACAGCTTCGGCGGCCAGCCGGTGACCGAAGGCGTCGTGCGTGAGGCGGGACATTACTTTGATTTCGATCCGGAGCGCCCGGACCAGGGCCCGTCGCAGACAAAGACTCAGCTGCTGCCGTTGACCCTCGACGCCAATGGCGCGGCGCGCGTGACGATCGGCAGCCTTCCTGACATCGATGATTCTTCTCGTCTCATCGCAGAACTCGAGTATCCGGATCCGAATGGAGAAATGCTGACCGCATCCGGCCGCGTCCGCTTCGTTCCTTCGTCGGTGCAACTCGGAATCCGCCGCGAGGGCTGGGTGGCGAGCGACAAGCAGATGCGGTTCCGGATCGTCGCGCTCGACCTGGACGGCAAGCCGATATCGAGGCAGGCGGTGACCGCGACGCTCTTTCGTTCGACTGCTTACTCCTACCGCAAACGACTGATCGGCGGCTTCTACACCTACGAAACACTGCGCGAGACCGCGCGAATCGAGACGAAATGTGCCGGTGTCACCAATCAGCAGGGCCTGCTGCTCTGCGAAGTCGCGCCCGGCGTATCCGGTGAAATTCGCATCCGCGCGGAATCCCGCGATCGTGCCGGAAATCTCGCAGGCGCAACGGCATCCATCTGGGTCGTCGGCGAGGGAGACTGGTGGTTCGGCGGAACGCAGGGTGACCGCATGGACGTACTGCCGGAACGGAAGGAATACGAAGCTGGCGATGTGGCGCGGTTGCAGGTGCGAATGCCCTTCCGTACTGCGACCGCACTTGTAACGGTCGAGCGCGAAGGCGTCATCGAGAGTTTCGTTACGCGGCTCTCCGGCCGCGCACCCGTGGTCAAGGTGCCGATCGGTCCCAACTATGCACCCAATGTCTATGTGTCAGTGCTCGCGGTACGCGGCCGCGTGGGTGGCCGCCTGCGCTCGAAGGGCGACAGCGATGAGCAGATCACGGCACTCGTTGATCTGAACAAGCCTGCATACCGGCTCGGCACCGCAGCTATCCGCGTGGGCTGGCGGCCGCATCGTCTTGACGTCACGGTGGAGCCGGCTTCCGCGAGCTTTCGCGTGCGCGAGAAAGCCAGCGTCAAGATTCGCGTGAAGCGCAGCGACGGAGGCACGCTGCCAGCCGGCGCGGAAGTAGCGCTGGCGGCGGTCGACGAGGCGCTGCTCGAACTGGCGCCGAATCCGAGCTGGGAGTTGCTCGAAGCCATGATGGGCGAGCGCGGGCTCGGCGTCTGGACTTCGACGGCGCAGATGCAGGTCGTCGGCAAGCGACATTACGGACGCAAGGCAGTTCCGCATGGCGGCGGGGGTGGACGCATGCGGGCGCGGGAGTTGTTCGAAAGTCTGCTCCGCTGGCAGGCACGCGTGAAACTTGATGTCAATGGCGAGGCGATGGTCGACATACCGCTGAACGACTCGCTTTCTTCGTTTCGGATTGTTGCGATCGCCCACGCCGGCGCAAGTCACTTCGGTACCGGCAGTGCCAGCATCACGACCACGCAAGACCTGATGCTGTTGTCGGGGCTGCCGCCCTTGGTGCGTGAGGGTGATCGGTACGACGCGACCTTCACCATCCGCAACACGACAGCCACACCGATGACAGTCGAGGCCACGCCGCGAGTCACACCGGCGGTCGCCGAGACGCTTGCGCCTCAGCAGTTGAGCCTCGCGCCTGGACAGGCACGTGACATCGTCTGGTCGGTCACCGCACCGGTCGGTCACACGGAGCTCGAGTGGGATGTCACAGCAGTGGATTCCACTGGATCGGCTCGCGATCGCGTGCGGGTTACTGAATCGGTTGTGCCGGCGTTTCCCGTCCGCACCTATCAGGCGACGCTGATGCAACTGGAGAAGCCACTCGAGATGGTGCTCGAACGGCCAGTACGCGCGATTCCCGGACGCGGCGGAATCGAAGTCAACTTGCGCTCGAGCCTCGGCGGAAGCCTCGATGGTGTCCGGGAATTCATGTCGTTCTATCCGTACGCGTGCATCGAGCAGCAGTTGTCGAGCGCAGTGGCGCGGCGCGACTCGAATGCGTGGGCCACGTGGACCGAGAAGTTGCCGGCGTTTCAGGATCGCGACGGTCTCGTGCGCTACTTCGCGACCGAACAGCTTGAAGGCGACGATACACTGACCGCATATGTGCTGGCCGTCGCCGACGCGGCTGGCTACACCATTCCGAAGCCAACTCGCGACCGGATGATCGCCGGGCTGACCGGATTCGTCGCGGGGCGAATTACGCGCCATTCGGCGTTGCCGACTGCCGATCTCGCGATTCGCAAGTTGGCGGCAATCGAAGCGCTTGCGCGTCATCAGTCGGCGCAGCCGGCGATGCTTGAAAGCATCACCATCGAGCCGCAGCTATGGCCGACGTCCGCGGTGCTGGACTGGGTCTCGATTCTCGACCGCGTCGAAAACATCCCACATGGCCAGAAGCTGAAGCAGCAGGCCGAATCGATTCTGAGGTCGCGGCTCAATTTCCAGGGTACGACGATGGGCTTCTCCACCGAGCGCCGCGACGCCTTGTGGTGGCTGATGATTTCGACGGACTCGAACGCCGCGCGCCTGCTGCTGACGGTAGCGGATCGACCGGCCTGGCGCGAGGATATTCCGCGCCTAGTCCGCGGGCTGATCGGCCGCCAGCAGCGTGGACATTGGAATACGACGCTCGCGAACGCCTGGGGCGTGCTCGCGATAGAGAATTTTTCCAAACTGTTCGAGGCAACGGCCGTGACCGGACGCACGACCGTCGGCTATGGGAAAGGGTCATCGAGCCTGGAATGGAAGACGCCGCCGACCGAACTCGAATCGAGCCTGCCGTGGCAGGAAGGCAAAAATTCGATCGCGATCCGGCATGTGGGCACGGGATCACCATGGCTCACGCTGCGCTCGCAGGCGGCGCTGCCGCTCGCGGTGCCACTCTCCACCGGCTATGCGATTCGACGCACGGTGACGCCGGTCAGCCAGGAGGAACCGGGACGGTGGAGTCGCGGCGATGTGATGCGCGTTCGCCTTGAAATCGACGCGCAGTCCGACATGACCTGGGTTGTCGTCGATGACCCAATTCCTGCCGGCGCCACGATTCTCGGGAGTGGGTTGGGCGGACAATCGGAGTTGCAACAGCGCGATGAACGAAGCGAAGGCTGGGTGTGGCCGGCTTTCTTCGAACGACGCTTCGAGGCATTTCGCGCCTACTACCGCTTCGTGCCGAAAGGGAGTTTTTCCGTCGAGTACACGGTCCGGCTGAATAACCCCGGCGAGTTCCTGCTGCCCGCGACACGCGTCGAGGCGATGTACGCCCCGGAGATGCTGGGCGAATTACCAAATGCTCCGGTTGTCGTTGTGCCGGGATCATGACGATGCGCTTGCCACGGATCGGTCCTCGCGTGCGGGTCGCGATCACCGCACTGGTCGCCGCCGCCATCATCGCGGTTTTGATGGCGCCGGCGCGCGGCGTCGCGGATTTCGATGCCGTGCGTGCGGGGTATGTCCCCTCCGATTCCTGGTTGCTGGATCGTCACGGGCGATTGCTCGACCGCGAGCGTCTGGATTTCGGCGTACGCCGGCTGGAATGGACACGCCTGGAAAGCATCTCTCCTGCCCTTGTCGAAGCGGTGATCGCGGGCGAAGACCGCCGGTTCAGTGAACACGGCGGCGTGGACTGGCGCGGAGTCGCCTCCGCCTTGGTGGACACTCTGCGCGATGCGAGGCCGCGCGGAGCCAGCACGATCACGATGCAGCTCGCCGCCATGATCGACCCACGGGCGGCGCGCGACGACGCCAAGCCGGACTGGAGGCGCAAGCTCGCACAGATCCGGGTGGCGCTCGCGATCGAGCATCGCTGGTCCAAGCCGCAGATCCTCGAGGCTTACCTGAACCTGCTCGGGTTCCGCGGTGAACTGCAGGGCATCGGCGCGGCCGCGGAGATCCTCGCGGGCAAGGCGCCGTCGGGCCTGGAGTTGACAGAGAGTCTTGTGCTCGCCGCGCTTCTACCTGCGCCCGCCGCGGATTCGGCAACCGTGGCCCGGCGCGCGTGTCGCCGTGCCGAATTGGCACAGCTTTCGATTGAATGCAGCGCAATCCGCGCAACGGCTGACTCGATTCTCTCTCGGAGCCGAACTCCGTTGTCGGCGCCGGCCCTGGCCCCGCATGTTGCGCGGGCACTTCTCACCGTCCCGGGCGCGCACGTCGGGAGCACCCTCGATTTCCGCACGCAGCAACTCGCTGCCGATACGCTCGGCCGCCACATGGCGATGCTGAGCGACCGCAATGTGCGCGATGGCGCGGTGCTGGTGGTGGACAATGCGACTGGCGACGTCCTTGCATACGTTGGCTCCGGCGGGCCGTCGTCGCGTGCCGCAAACATCGACGGTATTCGCGCGCGCCGCCAGGCCGGATCAACACTGAAGCCGTTTCTCTATGGTCTGGCCCTCGAACGTCGCTACTTGACCGCTGCATCGCTGCTGGACGACTCGCCCGTCAATTTGGATACGGCGAGCGGCATCTACTTGCCGCAGAACTACGATCAGGTTTATCGCGGGCCCGTCAGTGTGCGAACTGCGCTTGGCAGCTCGCTCAATATTCCGGCAGTCCGAACACTGGTGCTCATTGGCGTCGAGCCGTTTCGCGACCGGCTGTGGAAGCTCGGCTATGAGGGCATCGTGCAGGATGGTGAATACTACGGCTACTCGCTGGCGCTCGGATCCGCGGAAGTCAGCTTGTGGGAACAGGCCCAGGCGTATCGGGCGCTCGCCCGCGGCGGCCTTTTCTCGCCGCTGCGACTGTTAGCCGGCGACGACGTGCCGAATGAACCGACGTTGCCGGCGGAAGCCACGTTCATCGTGTCGGACATTCTCGCGGATCGGGCGGCGCGCATGACGACATTCGGGCTGACGAGCTATCTCGACACACCCTTCTGGAGCGCGGTGAAGACCGGCACGAGCAAGGATATGCGCGACAATTGGTGCATCGGTTTTTCGACCTCGTACACCGTGGCGGTGTGGGTCGGCAACTTCGAAGGCGACTCGATGCACGATGTCAGCGGCGTCACTGGCGCAGCGCCAGTCTGGCAGGAAGTCATGCTGGCACTGCATGACGGGAGCCCAGCGCCGCCGCCTACCGCGCCAACGCAGCTCGTCTCAAACCTCGCGCGATTCGATCCTGCGGTCGAAGCGCCTCGACAGGAGTGGTTTATTGACGGCACGGTGACGAGTGAGATTGGTGCGGTCATGCCGGGATCGGGCATCGCGAGAATCACGAGTCCGCCAAACGGCATGGTAATCGCGCTCGACCCGGACATTCCGTCAGCGCACCAGCGCGTGCCGATCGAGGCAGCTGGTGGCTCCAAATCGATGCAGTTTCGTCTCGACGAGAAGGCAATCGGCAGCGCAACGGACCTGCATCTCTGGCCGCCGAGCGCGGGCGCACATCGGCTGGCGCTTGTGGACGATCGCGGGCGGGTGGTGGATCAGGTACTTTTCACAGTTCGATAGGCCTGAAATGGGCGCAACTGCTTCTAGGCAATCAGCCACATACTGTCGTCAGCCATATTGCGGATCGCGCCAACAGTGGACCTTGGCCATGTTCGCCAACATACCTCTTCGCGCGACCATTGTTTGGATTTGTCTTTCGGCAAAACAACGGTGTTCACTTTCGAGGCCAGCGCGGATCAGTGCACAACGGATATGCACGTTGATGTCGATCAGATCGGTGCTGGCTAGGCGACTTCTGAGCTAGAGTTACGAACTTTCGGTACCCCGACGAACGCCACGCAGATGCATTCGTGAGTTGCGCGTTTCAACTGCCCAACGGTGACCGTTGTCAGCGACCGCAAATTGCGGGCCAGCACTTTTGTGTGTTTCACATCGGGCACGACACCCCGTCAGGTCAAGCTTTTCCGGCCAATCCTCACTTCCAAGCAGAGTTTGACAAACTTGTGGCAGCAAGGAACGGGAGTTGGAATGGATTTGTGTTTCCCGCAAATCTGAAGTGGCCCGACGTGATCGAATTTCCGCTAGAAGCACGATACGCACGCTTCGATCGTCTAGACCTGGAAAAGGTAGCGTTCAAAGAAGCGATTGACTTTTCGAACAGTTCATTCGATGGCAGCGTCGCGTTGCGAGGCGTCACCTTTTCGAGTCAGACGAAATTCGATCGTTGCCGTTTTGGGGGCTCTACGGATTTTCTGAATGTGAAGTTCTTGGAACCAGCGACTTTTCACAGAGCGGAGTTTGCAGGGCGCACGGTTCTTCGAGCGAACTTTGCGAAGGGCGTCAACTTGAACGAAGCAGTGTTCAAAGATTCGGTAACGTTTACCGGCTGGCGCAATGTAAACCTAAGAGTCGGTGCGGCGCTCACGTTGGGTCTTGCGGGCCACTTATCCGTCAGTGGGGCAGGCACCACGTCTCCGCCCACCACGATGCAAAGAATTGGCATTGCACTTCGTCAGTTTCGTGTGTCGGTTCTGCAATGGTTCACCGCAGCCAAGAAACGGATGGGGCACATTCGCACGAAAATCAGAGACATCACCCGCGGCTGGCTGCGTCGATTCGCGAGGTCTGATCGAGACACAGAAGACTTTCGTGTCTTCGCGGGAGACAGCCAGCTGCAAAGTGTCATATTCATGAAGCCGGAGCAAACTGTGCTGGCCGATGTTGACCTATCTGATGTGTACTTCCGTGGAACCAATCTCCGCGGTGTTCGATTTCTTGGTGTCAGTTGGTGGCAACCGAAGCTTCGCAGAAACGGGTTACGCGACGAACTGTTCATTCGATTGAGCGGAGATGGGCCGTTTCGCTTCAAAAACCTGCCAGTACTGCAGGATCTTTGTCGCAATGTTCGAGTAGCACTCGAGGAGAACCGAGACTTTGAGGTGGCCTCCGATTTCTATGTCGGAGAGCTTGAAGCAAGACGAGCTCGCCTAGGCGCACTTGGTAGACATCTTTTCAGTATTCCCGCAGCGTACCGAGCGGTCAGCAGGTACGGTACTAGTGTCGGTACCGCTTTTAGAATGTTGCTGTGGTACCTATTGCTGCACGCGTCGGTCACAACAATGCTCGAATCGGAATCACCGAGTAACGATCTATTTGGCGCTCCATGGGACGCACTGCGAAGATCAATTCAAGTCTTGATCTTTCAGTCCACAAACTTTCAGTGGGGTAATGAGCCGCCCGCGCAATTCATTGCCGATACACTGCTGCGTGTAATCGGAGTCGTTCAGATTGCAATGCTTGTTCTAGCCTTTCGCTCGCGGATCAAGCGGCACTGAAAATGTAAGGCCAAGGCTAGAAGAGTGTCGTTCGTCGCGAGGCTGGCAACTCAGCTCGCAAACGTGAGCGAAGGAGCGACCTCACGACAGCCTCGGCAGGGCGCTCCCGCTAAAGTTCTTACTGAGGCCACTACTGTCGCGAGAATCTGTTTCCAAACATTCTGCGCCACGTGGGAACGTACGCAAAGACGTGATCACGTTGACGGCGGGGCAATTTGCCCTTGGGCGGACACGAGACAGATCTGTCGAGCGAAAATAATTCCGAGGTCGTAGTCGCCTTCGTAAATGATGCCACCAAGCTCAATACGATTCTCAGCTGGAACAAGTCGAAAGCAAGGCCCACCGCTCATACCACTCAAGTTGGTACCAGGTTGAAGTGGAGACTCGACGTTCGGTAGCCAAGTGACTTGAGACGGTTCAATGTGAAAAATGACTTGATTCTCTGTGCTGCTGTGAGGCTGCTTGCGGAACGACACGAAAGGGACTGACATGGTTGGCGGAAACGGAACAGGAGGAACTGTTCTCCGAGCTTCCACGAAGCCGCCGAAGACAACGTGATCGGTGGTTTGAATCGGTGACGGTGGCCAGATTCGAGCGAGTAGAACCTTGCGCCCCCAGTGTTGAAGGGTGAACGCTGGAATTGTGAAAGTTGCCAGATCCCAGAACTTGCTGCGTGCGATGAGATTGGCGTTGGGGTCGAAGGGTGCGCTGCCCAACTGACAGAAGATGTCTGGTTTCTCAATCTTATGCTGCTGGTAGATTTCCAACACGTGATCGTTAGTGATACCTAGTACCGAAGTCGGTGTCCGGACGACGCACATCGTCCCGTTGTTTACGACTGTCTTGCGCTCGGACTCCCACCATATCGGAGCACAGAAATTCTGTGCATGCAGGCGCAAGGCATGCTCGATCTCTTGCTCGGTCCCTTTGTTCATAGGAAAGATCTTTCTTGAATTCGCATTCGTCTGGATGAAGTCAATCTTGCGGATGCTCACAATGGTTAGGCCACAAATGCAATGAATCGCGCATACGTAGCTCGAGATGGTACGGGCAATAACTTAGAACCCGGAACCGGAGTTGTTCCAATCCTATTGCAGGGGGAACCACGTGTATTGCGAGTAGTTGGAACAGGTTGTTATGTCGCCCGTTATGGTCTCGTCCTTACGGCTGGTCACGTCTTAGCAGAGCTGCAAGACGAGAAAGCGCTAGGAGCATCGTATGTATGCCACTTGGCTGCCAATGACACCGTGCACTTCAGACAACTCTTATCAGTATCGTGGCTAATTGATCGCGATCTCGGGATCGCACAGGTTGACAACTATCTCGAGAGATTTCCCGACAACCCGTTAATGAATCATCGCGTAAGGTTGAGTACTCGGCGTCCGGAGATCGGCGAACCGCTGGTGACGTACGCATATCCGGAGAACTTGCCGCTGGATTTCAATCGGCCCGAAAATGCCCGAGAAATCCGCGCAGATATGTATCCCGGACGCGTACTCGAGCACATTGGGCCTCGTAAACGTCCCTATCTGCCATACCCACACATTGAGACCAGCATTGAAATCTTGGGAGGAGCGAGTGGCGGGCCCGTATTTGACGAGGAAGGCAGCGTCATTGGTGTTGCGTCACGTGGGTGGGACTTTCGAGGTGCAACGGATGACGAATCCTCGCTTTCTTCAGTTGTCCTGATCGATGACCTTCTACGACTTCGGTTGCAGTTGCTGGCAGTGCCACCAGCAAGCTTTGAGGGCCAGCAGTTGCCGGCCGAGCAGCCAGAAGGGGGCTGGACGTTTCGTCAGTTGGCCGAACTTGGCCACGTTATCCTCAATCGCGATCGAGATTAGGGCAGTCATGTGGCAGTGCCATGAGAAAAGATCTAAGTTGGAGACATCGCCGCTGATTCAATTGGCAGATTTGTATCTTTCGCCGATCGTTGTAGAACATCACCGCACGAATTTGAATCAATAGCTGCAAGGGCGCGGATTCATGCTCTAACTAGGGCACAAAGCGGATTGAGCATACTGACCCGCTCGTGGTAATCAGCCAGCTCGCTTACGCAAGACTCGTCACGCGACTCTGCCACTGCGAAGTGCCGGTTAACGCGTATGGGTGCAATCGGCGCACTTGTTCACGATTCGATACCCCCAGTATCCGCTGATGCATTTGCTCGCATATCTGTTCAACATCCTCTAACGCTTGGTCACGTAATGCCGGGGTAGCGCGGCGCTCAAGTTCGCCCGGCCGCATGAACGGTGGCTCCTCGTCAGCAGGATGCAGGTTTTCGCCGACGAATATCTCTGGTTTCGCATGTACCATCAAATCGCGTAATTCATCGAGGCTGTGAATCGTCTGAAACGGCCTACGCCCACGATCAAGAGGCATGCCAACTCGATCGCAGATCCATTGAAGCTTCGCGTCAGTACTTCCGCCAAAAATCTGGCGCTCGTTGTCGAAAGTATCCACATCGAGTACGTGAATTGCGAAGTTGCAGTAGGCCTCGACCGTCAATCGGGCAAGGAGCATCGCGGCCATGTCGAGGTACAAGGCGCCGTCCCGATCAGCTTCCGACCTTTGCCGCATAACACGAGCCGCAAGCCAAAGCTGCCGGTGAGGAAATACCTCCCCCTCATAGACAGTCTTCGCCATCATGCTCATTTGGTCGCTACCTGGACTCACCGTCGTCACTCGGCACCTGACGGTTCCTTCCGTACGGATTCCGTATTTCCGTACCGATAGAAACATAAGCTATTGATTTAATGGCGCTCCCAGAGGGATTCGAACCCTCGTACCAGCCTTGAGAGGGCTGTGTCCTAGGCCTCTAGACGATGGGAGCGAGGCGCCTGTGCATTCGGCCGATGCCCGCGACGGGGCTGGTATTATATCGGCCCATCACTCGACCTCAAGCGGACCCACTTTCTTGAATCAGCCCAGCGACCGGGGTCCAGACCCGGTAATCGTCGCACGCGCGGACCATCCGATCTCGCGCTCCATGATCGCGAGCAGCGCATTGAAGGTGCTGTACCGGCTGAAGGATGCCGGCTACCAGGGTTTCCTGGTCGGCGGCTGCGTGCGTGATCTCCTGATCGGCCTCGAGCCGAAGGACTTCGACGTTGCGACCAACGCCTCGCCCGAGGAGGTGCGGCGCCTGTTTCGTAACTGCCGCCTGATCGGGCGGCGCTTCCGGCTGGCGCACATCCGCTTCGGCCAGCAGATCGTCGAGGTCGCGACCTTTCGCGCGGCCGGCGAGCCGATCGCGCCGGATGCGGAGGACGATCCGGACGGCCTGATCGATGGCGGCGTGGCGGCACAGGATGCGGAATTCGACGACGACGGCGTCGACGATGTCGACGGCAACGTTGCGGAGGAGGAGCCGACCAACATCGACCTGGTGCATGACCATCGCGGCCGCCTGCTGCGCGACAACATCTACGGCACCATCGACCAGGACGTCTGGCGCCGCGACTTCACCTGTAACGCGCTCTACTACAACATCGAGGACTTCTCGATCTGGGATTTCACCGGCGGCGTCGAAGACGTGCGTTCGCGCACGCTGCGCCTGATCGGCGATCCCGAGACACGCTATCGCGAGGACCCGGTGCGCATGCTGCGCGCCGTGCGCTTCGAGGCGAAGCTGCCGTTCAGGATTCACGAAGGCACGCGCGCGCCGTTTGCGACGCTTGCGGGCCTGCTCGAGCACGTCCCGCCTGCGCGCCTGCTGGACGAGTTCCAGAAGCTCTTCATGGCCGGATTCGGTGAGCGTTCCTTCGAACTTTTGCAGCATTACGGCCTGTTCGAGCGCCTGTTTCCGGCGACCGCCGCGCATCTGGCGAGCGAACCCGATGGCCAGTCGCTGCGGCTGATCCGCGCGGGCCTTGCGAACACGGACCGGCGCGTTGCAGAGGATCGCCCGGTGACGCCGATGTTCCTGTTCGCCGTGCTGCTGTTCGGACCAGTGTCGGCTGCGGCGCAGAAGCGTTTCGAAACCGGCATGCACCCGGGCGACGCGATTGCCGATGCGGTGGATGAAGTCGTCGCCTCGCAGAATCGCCGCATCGGCATCCCGAAGCGCTTCTCGATGCCGATGCGCGAGCTGCTTGCGCTGCAGCCGCGCTTTCATCGCCGCGAGGGCCGCCGCGCGTTGTCATTCATCGGCCATCCGCGATTCCGCGCGGCCTACGACTTCCTGCTGTTGCGGGCCGAGGCGGGCCTGGAGGATCCGGAGATCGCACGCTGGTGGACCGAGATCCAGACGCTGCCGCCCGAAGCGCAGTTGCAGCGGGTCGGCGCACAGGCAGGCGAAGCGATGCCCGCCGCCGAGGGCGGCCCACCGCGCCGACGGCGCCGACGGGGCGGCAGGCGGCGCAGGGCACCCGCGCCGGAGGCCTGAGACGCCATGCACTGGCGTCCGGCCTTTGTTGCGATCGGCAGCAACCTGTCCGATCCGGTGCGCCAGGTGCAAACGGCTTTCGAGTCGCTTGCCGCGATTCCGGCCACGCGCCTGATGCTGCGATCCAGTCCGTGGCGAACCCGGCCGATGGGCCCGCAGGACCAGCCCGACTTCATCAATGCCGTGGCCGGGCTCCTCACGCAGCGCGCGCCGGCTGAACTGCTGGCTGATTTGCAGGCAATCGAACAGCGCATGGGACGCCGGGCGCCCACCGTGCGTTGGGGGCCGCGGCTGATCGATCTCGACCTGCTGATGGTCGGCGACCTGCAGTGCAAGGAGCCCGACCTGCAGCTCCCGCACCCGGGCCTGCACCAGCGCAATTTCGTCCTGTATCCTCTGGCAGAAATCGCCGCGGAAGTCTGGGTGCCCGGGCATGGCCGCGTGCGGTCACTGCAGCAACAGGTTTCCGGAACAGGCATCGAGCGGCTGGCCTGACGAGGATGCGGTGACTGAATCGAATAACGAGTCCTGGCCGCATCGACTGGTGGTCGTCGAGGGCCTGATCGGCGTCGGCAAAACCAGCCTGGCGCGCAAGCTCGCGGCCGCCGTCGGCGCCGGCACTGTGTTCGAGCAGCCGATGGAGAATCCCTTCCTCGAGCGCTTCTACAAGGATCGCCGGGCGGCGGCGTTCCCGGCGCAGCTGCATTTCCTGTTCCAGCGCGCGCGGCAACTGAGCGAGCTGCGCCAGCACGACCTGTTCGCGCAGGTGCGGGTCGCCGATTACATGCTGGACAAGGACCGCCTGTTCGCGCGCATCGTGCTGGACGACGAGGAATTCAAGCTCTACGACCAGGTCTATACGCGGCTCGCGATGGATGCGCCGGTGCCGGACCTCGTCGTGTTCCTGCAGGCGCCGGTGGACATCCTGCTCGAGCGCATCGACAAGCGCGGCATCGCCTACGAGAAATACATCGACGCGGCCTACCTCGAACGGCTCGGCGAGGCCTACACGCGTTACTTCCACCAGTACACGGCGTCGCCGCTCTTGATCGTCAACACCGCCGAGATCGATCCGGCCAACAACTCGCGCGATTTCGACGAGCTGTTCGAGACCATCCGCCAGACCCGCAGCGGCCGGCACTACGTCAATCCGGTCCGGGGCTGACTCCCTGGCGCGCGAGCGCCCATTGCACGTGCTCGCGCACCGTTTCATCCGGGTCGTCGCGGCGCGCGTGGAGCGCGGCGACCACTTCCATTGAACGCGGCGCATTGCCGAGCGCGACGGCGACGTTTCGCAGCCAGCGCCTGAAGCCGAGTCTGCGCAGCGCACTGCCTTCGGTCCGCGTCAGATACTGCGCTTCGGACCAGCCGAACAGCTCGACGAGATCCGGCGCATCGAGACCGTGCCGCACGCGAAACCCGGGTTCCGCCGCGACCCGCGCAAACTTGTTCCAGGGACAGACGAGCTGGCAGTCGTCGCAGCCGAAGATGCGGTTGCCGATCGCGGGTCGCAACGCCTCGGGAATGCTGCCGTGATGCTCGATCGTGAGATAGGAAATGCAGCGCCTGGCATCGAGCTGGTAGGGCGCGGTGATCGCGCCGGTCGGACAGGCGGGCAGGCAGGCCTTGCAGGTGCCGCAACGATCTTTCGCCGGCGCATCCAGCGGCAACGGCAGGTCGGTGAACAGCTCGCCGAGCATGAACAGGGAGCCGGCGCGCTCGTTGATCAGGTTGGTGTGCTTGCCGATCCAGCCGAGACCGGCGTTGCGCGCGAGCGGCTTCTCCATCACCGGCGCGGAATCGACAAAGGCGCGATAGCCGAACGGGCCGATCTCGGCCACCAGCAGATCGGCGAGCTGCTGCAGCCGGGCGCGCAGGATCTTGTGGTAATCGCGGCCGAGCGCATAGCGCGCGATGTAGCCCTGGCGGCCGTCGGCCAGCACGGCAGTCGCCGGGCGCGCATCCGGCGCGCCGCTCGCCATGCGTACGCTGATGATGCGGATCGTCCCCGGCACCAGCTCCGCCGGCCGGCTGCGCCGGCGCCCATGGCGGACCATGTAGTCCATCCCGCCGTGGCGCCCGTCGGCGATCCAGCGTTCGAGATTCGCCTCGTCCTCGGGCAGTTCGACGCCGGCGACGCCCACCTGGTCGAAGCCAAGTGCCGTGGCATGCGCATCGAGCCGCAGGCGCAGCGCAGCGAGTTGTTCCTGGGTGAGTGTGCTGGCCATGGCACGGCGGCTGGCGACGGGCGGCCAGTATAATCGTGCCGATGGAATCCCTTCCGGTCGAGGTCTATGCCGCCGCCCAGGTGCGCGCGATGGACCGGCATGCGATCGAGCAGGCGGGCATTCCCGGTTACACCTTGATGCAGCGCGCGGCGGCGGCTGCGCTCGCGACGCTGCAGCAGCACTGGCCGGCGGCATCCCCGATCGCGATCGTCTGCGGCAGCGGCAACAATGCGGGCGACGGCTATGTGCTCGCGCGGCTGGCGGGTGCCGCGGGCCGCGCGGTCGAAGTGTTCGCGGTCGGCGATCCCGCGCGGCTTACGGGCGATGCGGCGACGGCCTTCGCCGACTTTGCGGCCGGCGGCGGCCGTCACCGGGCATTCGACGCGCGCTCGCTCGGTGAATCGCAGCTGATCGTCGATGCGCTGCTCGGCACCGGTCTCGACCGGCCCGTGGCAGGCGTGTTGCGGGACGCGATCGAGGCGGTGAATGCCGCCGCAGTGCCGGTGCTCGCACTCGACCTCCCGTCGGGACTCGACGCGGACACCGGCCAGGTGCAGGGCGCCGCGATCCGGGCGACGCGCACCATCACGTTTGTCGCGCTGAAAGCCGGACTCTTCCTCGGCGAGGCGCCGGATCACGTGGGCGTCCTCGCATTCGCGGAGCTCGGCATTCCGGCGTCCGCGCGTGTGCCGCATGCGCCGCTGCTGCGGCGCCTCGACACGCGGATGCTGGCAGCGGCGCTGCCACCGCGCCGGCGCACCGCGCACAAGGGCGATCATGGCCGCGTGCTCGTCATCGGCGGCCAGGCGATGGCGGGCGCGGCCCGGCTCGCGGGCGAGGCCGCATTGCGCACCGGCGCCGGGCTCGTCAGCGTTGCGACCACGGCCGCGAGCGCCGCGGCAATCGTCGCCGGCCAGCCCGAATTGATCTGCCATGCGCTGCGCGGCGCGACCGGGCTACCGGCCTTGCTCGCCGCGGCGGACGCGATCGCGATCGGGCCCGGCCTCGGCCTCGACCGGCGCGCGCACGCACTCTTTGATGCGGCCGTGAGCGCCGGGCGGCCGCTGGTCGTCGACGCCGATGCGCTGAGCTTGCTTGCGAAGCAACCCCAGCGGCAGGCGCACTGGATCCTGACGCCGCATCCCGGTGAGGCGGCGCGACTGCTCGGGACCGATGTCGCGTCGGTGCAGCGTGATCGCCTCGCCGCCGTGCGCGAGCTCGCTGCCCGTTATGGCGGCGTCGCGGTGCTGAAAGGCGCGGGCACGCTGGTGCAGGCTGGCGAGACCACGCCCTGGATCTGCGATCGCGGCAATCCGGGCATGGCGACCGCCGGCAGCGGCGACGTGTTGACCGGCATCCTCGCCGCACTGCTTGCGTCTGGCGGCGACCTGGAGCGGAGCGCGGCAGCCGGCGTCCTGCTGCATGCCATCGCGGGCGATCGCGCGGCGCATGCCGGCGTGCGCGGCCTGATCGCGAGCGACCTGATCGCGGAACTTCACCGCGCGGTCAACGAATCATGGACCTGATGCTGGCGGACGAAGCGGCGACCACCCGCGTAGGCGCGGCGCTCGCGCGCTGCCTGCCGGCGGAGATGGCGCGCCAGAGCCTGCTGCTCAGCCTCTCGGGCGAGCTCGGCAGCGGCAAGACGACGCTCGCCCGCGGCTTGCTGCGTGCGCTCGGCGCGACCGGGACGATTCGCAGCCCCACTTTCACGCTGGTCGAGCCGTACGAGACGGCACATGGGGTGGTGTATCACCTCGATCTCTACCGGCTCGCTGCCGGCACACAGGAACTCGAAGCGCTCGGCTACCGCGACCTGCGTGCAGAGCCCGGGCTCGTGATCGTCGAATGGCCGGAGCGGGCGGGCGCTCGGCTCGGCATCCTCGATCTGGCCGGAACGCTTGAACTCGCGGGAACGGGCCGGCGTCTGATGCTCGAGGCAGGAACACCCGCCGGCCGGCAATGGCTTGAGGCGTTATCGCGTGCTGCTCTAAGTTAGTGACGTATCTGGCTGAAATGGTTGAAATATT
This sequence comes from Steroidobacteraceae bacterium, assembly GCA_040899645.1. GTDB lineage: Bacteria > Pseudomonadota > Gammaproteobacteria > Steroidobacterales > Steroidobacteraceae > SCUD01. The sequence goes on along the minus strand of JBBEAB010000109.1, from coordinate 19,275 downwards.
GCAGGTGCGTCGCTAGAGTAGGGCGAGCTTCACTGTCATCAGGTCGCCATGCGACGTCTGCAACGGATCTGCACTTCGGCCTTGTTGTTTGCGTCGGTGGCCGCGCAGGCGGAGCCGGTCGTGCTGCAGGACATCCGCTTGTGGGCGAGTCCCGACTCGACGCGCATCGTGCTCGACCTCTCGGCACCGGCGAGCTACACGATGTTCTCGCTCGACAATCCTGCTCGCGTGGTGATCGATCTCGAACAGGTTGGTGGCGATCTCGCGAACCTGCGCATGCCCGGGGGCAGCGGCAGTGTCAGCGCGATCCGGCTCGGCGCGCGCGAGGCGGGCGGCCTGCGCGTCGTGCTCGACGTCGCGGCGCAGGTGAAACCCACGAGCTTCCTGACGCCGCCGAACGAGACCTATGGCCATCGCCTGGTCGTCGATCTCGCGCACGCGCAGGCGCAGCGCCCGGTCAAGGTCGCGAACAATGACGGGCACCGCGATGTCGTGATCGCGATCGACCCCGGTCACGGCGGCGAGGACCCGGGTGCGGTCGGCAAGGCCGGCACGCGCGAGAAGAGCGTCGTGCTGGCGGTCGCGAAGAAACTTGCCGAGCGCATCAATGCCGAACCCGGCATGCGCGCCGTGCTGACGCGCGACGGCGATTATTTCGTGCCATTCCGCGAACGCGTGCGGCGCGCGCGGGCGCAGCAAGCCGATCTCTTCATCTCGGTGCACGCGGATGCCTTCGTGAATCGCGACGTGCGCGGCTCTTCGGTCTATGTGCTGTCGACGCGGCGCGCGAGCAGCGAGGCGGCGCGCTGGCTGGCGGAGCGTGAGAACGCGGCCGACCTGATCGGCGGCGTGTCGCTCGACGACAAGCCGGACGTGCTGGCTTCCGTGCTGCTCGATCTCTCGCAGAATGCGTCGATCAGCGCGAGCCGTGAAGCGGCCGCGCGCGTGCTGTCCGAACTCGACCGCGTCGGCCAGCTGAAGAAGAGCGACGTGCAGCACGCCAGCCTGATCGTGCTGACTTCGCCCGACGTACCGTCGATCCTGGTCGAGACCGCCTACATCTCCAATCCGGACGAGGAGAAGCGTCTGCGCGACCCGGGCCACCAGGCGAAGCTCGCGGGCGCCATCCACGCCGGCGTGCGGCGCTTTTTCTACGACAACCCGCCGCCCGGCACGCGCATCGCGATGCTGGCCGCGCGCGAGCGCGGCCAGGCGCGGGCGCCGGTGGTCGCACCCGCCAGGACGCTCGCCAACAGCGCGACCCTCGAGCTTCCCAATACCGGGACCTGATCGCGGCGACCCCCGCTGCTAGACTGGCCTGGCGACTGAACACGCCATGCCGATCCGCATCCTCGCCGACCCGCTCATCGACCAGATCGCCGCCGGCGAGGTCATCGAGCGCCCGGCTTCCGTCGCCAAGGAACTGATCGAGAACGCGCTCGACGCCGGTGCCCGGCACATCTCGATCGAGGTCGAAGGAGGCGGTATCCGGTTGCTGCGCGTGCGCGACGACGGCGCCGGCATCGCCGCGCGCGAGCTGCCGCTCGCGCTCGCGCGGCATGCGACCAGCAAGATCCGCTCGCTCGACGACCTCGAGCGTGTCGCGACGCTGGGTTTTCGCGGCGAGGCGCTGCCGTCGATCGCGTCGGTTTCGCGCCTCAAGCTGAGCTCGCGGTCGCTGGGCGCGAAAGAGGCGTCGGAAATCGAATGCGCGGACGGGCGCACTGGCAAGGCACGGCCTGCCGCGCATCCGCCCGGCACGACGGTCGCGGTGCGCGACCTGTTCCACAAGATTCCGGCGCGGCGCAAGTTCCTGCGTGCGGAGGCGACCGAGTTCCAGCATGTGCTGAAGACCGTGACGCGGCTCGCGCTGTCGCGCTTCGATGTCGGCTTTACGCTCAGCCACAACCGCCGCGAGCAATTTGCCCTGCCGCCGGCTCCCGGACGCCTCGAGCGCGAGGCGCGCATCGCGCGCCTGGTCGGCGCGGATTTCGTCGCCCACTCGCGCTACCTGGAACACATGCAGGCCGGACTCGCGCTCGAGGGCTGGATCGGCCTGCCGTCGCAGTCGCGCGCGCAGCCCGACCGCCAGTTCTTGTTCGTCAACGGGCGCATGGTACGGGACCGGCTGCTCGCCAATGCCGCGCGGCTCGGTTATCGCGACGTCAGCTATGGCGGCCGCCACCCGGCCTGGCTCCTGTACCTGACGCTCGACCCGATGGAACTCGATGTCAATGCGCATCCGCAAAAGCTCGAAGTGCGCTTCCGCGATGCGCGTGGCGTGCACGATTTCCTGTTTCGTACCGTTGAACGCGCGCTGGCCGCCGTCGACCAGGGAGCGGGTGGTGCGCCACCCGTGTCGCCGGCGACCCTGCTCGGGCGCGCGCCAGACGCCGGCAGCGCGCCGCTGCCCTTCGGCGAATCCGTGCGCGTCGCCGATGCGTGGCAAGCCGCGGCCGGGGCTGTACATCCGGTCGAGGCGAAGGCCGATGAGCCGCTTGGCCAGGCGATCGCGCAGCTGCACGGCATCTACATCCTGACGCAGACGGTCGAGGGCCTCGGCCTGGTCGACATGCATGCCGCGCACGAGCGCATCCTCTACGAGCGGCTGAAGGCGGCGCTGGATGCAGGCAGCGGCGCGCGCCAGCCGCTGCTGGTGCCGGCGGTCGTCGAGACCACGGAGGCCGATGCAGCGCTTGCGGAGCAGCACCGCGCGGAACTCGCGGCAGCGGGTCTGACGGTCGACCGGATCGGACCCGCGACGCTTGCGATCCGCGAAGTGCCGGTGGTGCTCGCGGGCCAGGATGTCGCCTCCGTGCTCCGCGATGCGCTGGCCGACCTGGGGCAGCACGGCGCGACGCACCGCATCGACGAGCGCCAGAACGAGCTGCTGGCGAACATCGCCTGCCGCAGTGCGGTGCGCGCCCACCGCCAGCTCTCGATTCCCGAGATGAACGCGCTGCTACGCGACATGGAGCGGACCGAGCGCTCAGGCCAGTGCAGTCACGGCCGGCCGACCTGGACGCGCATCACGCTGGCCGAACTCGACCGGATGTTCCTGCGCGGCCGCTGATGTCGAGACCGCCCGCCGTCCTCCTGATGGGCCCGACCGGAGCCGGCAAGACCGAGCTCGCGGCACTGCTCGTCGCGCGCCTGCCGCTCGAGATCGTGAGTGTCGATGCCGCGATGGTGTTCCGCGGCATGGACATCGGCACGGCGAAACCGGCGCCCGAGCTGTTGGCGCGCGCGCCGCATCACCTGATCGACCTGATCGACCCGGCCGAGAGTTATTCGGCGGCGCGTTTCGTCGCGGACGCAGAGACGGCCATGCGGCAGATCGCTGCGCGCGGGCGCACGCCGCTCTTGGTCGGCGGCACGATGCTGTACTTCCGCGCGTTGCAGTCGGGGCTCGCGCGGCTGCCGGGGGCCGACGCTGTCGTGCGCGGCAAGCTCGAGATACGCGCGGCGCGCGAGGGTTGGCCGGCACTGCACGCGGAACTGGCGCGCCTCGATCCGGCGGCGGCGGCGCGCATCCGGCCCGGCGACCGGCAGCGCATTCAGCGCGCGCTCGAGGTCATCGAGCTCACCGGCCGTCCGATTTCCGCGCAGCAATGCGAGGACCTGCGCGGCGCCAGCACCGGGCAGGACCTGCGCCTGGTGCTCGCGCCGGCGGATCGCGCGCGGCTCGACGAACGCCTCGCCGGGCGCTTCGACGAGATGCTGCGCCGCGGGCTGCTCGAAGAAGTGCGTCGGCTGCATGCGCGCGGCGACCTGCATGCGGGCCTGACGGCAATGCGCCTGATCGGCTACCGGCAGCTCTGGAACCATCTCGACGGCGGCGCGTCAATGGAGTTGGCGGTGCAGCAGGCCATCGTCGCCACGCGGCAACTGGCGCGGCGCCAGCTGACGTGGCTGCGGGCCGAGCCGGACGCCGCGTGGTTCGATCCGTTCGATGCCGCGGCCGCCGATCGCGTGGCCGAGCGCATCGCAGGCTGGCTCGGTGCGCGCTGAGACCGGGTCCAGGCGAGGTGCTAGACTGGTCGCTTGCGGGCGACGCCACTTGCGTTTTCGAAATGCCCGGTTCGCGTATGTTGGAGCCGCCGACACCCAGAGCGGCAAGAAAGTACTAGAAAAAACAAGGAGATACCATGGCCAGAGGTCAATCACTACAGGATCCGTTCCTGAATGCGCTGCGCAAGGAGCGGGTACCCGTCTCCATTTATCTGGTCAATGGCATCAAGCTTCAGGGTCAGGTCGACTCCTTCGACCAGTTCGTCGTGCTGCTCAAGAACTCCGTCAGCCAGATGGTCTACAAGCACGCGATCTCGACCGTCGTGCCGGCGCGGAACGTGAGGCTGCCGTCGGCCGAGGGTGCGGAGGAAGAAAGCCCCAAGGAAGTGGAGCCCGCTTGACCGGAGCGTCGGCAGGACACCTTGTTCGAACGGGCTGAGCGCGGCGAACGCGCGATCCTGGTGCGCATCGGCCAGGGCGCGCCGGCGGACGCCGACGAGCTCGGCGAGTTCGCCGCGCTCGCGCGTTCCGCGGGCGCCATCCCGGTCGCGACGATCACCGGCTCGCGCAAGGTGCCCGATCCACGATTCTTCATCGGCAGCGGCAAGGCCGAGGAGATCCGCCAGCGCATCATCACGGACGAGGCGGAGCTCGTGCTCATCGATCACGAGCTGTCGCCGAGCCAGGAGCGCAATCTCGAGAAGCTGGTCGGCCGGCGCGTGCTTGACCGCACGGCGCTGATCCTCGACATCTTCGCGCAACGTGCGAAGAGCGCGGAGGGCAAGCTCGAGGTCGAACTCGCGCAACTGCGCCACCTGTCCACGCGCCTGGTGCGGGGCTGGACCCACCTCGAGCGGCAGAAGGGCGGTATTGGGTTGCGCGGTCCCGGCGAAACCCAGCTCGAGACCGACCGCCGCCTGGTCGCCAAGCGGATCAAGACGCTCGCGGCCCGGCTCGAGAAGCTCGCGCGCCAGCGCGACACCGGCCGCACTGTGCGCAAGCGCGTGCCGGTGCCGTCCATCGCCCTGGTCGGCTACACGAACGCCGGCAAGTCCACGCTGTTTCGCGCCCTGACCGGGAGCGTCGCCTATGTCGCCGACCAGCTGTTCGCGACACTCGACCCGACCGTGCGGCGGCTCAGGCTGCCGCACACGCCGGATCTGGTCATCGCCGACACGGTCGGTTTCGTGCGCGACCTGCCGCATGAACTGGTCGCTGCATTCCGCTCGACCCTGATGGAGGCGCGCGATGCAGACCTCCTGCTGCACGTGGTCGACGCCGCCGATCCGGATCGGGAGCGGCACATCGCGCAGGTCGATGAAGTGCTGGCCGGCATCGGCGTCGATGCCATTCCGCAGCTGCGCGTTTACAACAAGATCGACCGCCTGGGCCACGCGCCCGAGCTGATCCGCGATGCGCATGGGCGTCCCGCCACGGTTCGCCTGTCGGCAGCGACCGGCGCGGGGGTCGGGCTGCTCCGCGACTGCCTGCAGGAGATCTTCGGCCAGGCGGCAATGCGCCTCGCGGTCGTGCTGCCGCCGTCCCATGGACGGCTGCGCGCCCGGCTCTATGAACTCCAACTGGTGCGCGACGAGCTGCCATCGACTGACGGCGGCACGAGCCTCGTGGTCGAATCGTCGCACCAACAGCTCGAGGCCCTGTGCCGCGAGGCGGGCCTCGACTTCGCCACTGCTGTTTCGCCTTGTCTGCCCGGCGCAGGCTTCGTAGAATTCCCGCGCGAGACCGCAAGTTCCGCGGCCTGACCCAAAAACCCACCCGTGAGTGCAGCTGATGGCCTGGAATGATCCCGGCAAGAACGAGAATCCCTGGAAACGCCGGCCCGAGCAGGGCCCGCCGGACCTCGACGAGGTCCTGCGCCAGTTCCAGAAGAAGCTGCGTGCGCTGTTCGGCGGCGGCGGCCCGCGCCCGGTCGGCAATGGTTCGTCCGGCGGCAGCGGCCGCGCGATCGGCATCGGCTCGATCGCGCTCGGCCTGGTCGCGATCTGGATCCTGACGAGCTCCTGGTACCTGAACGAGCCGGCCGAGCGCTCCGTCATCACCCGCTTCGGCAAGTACGTCCATACGACCGGCGCGGGGTTCAACCTGCGAATGCCCTGGCCGATCGACCGCCGCGAGGTGGTGAACGTCAGCGAGGTGCTGACCTATCCGGCGCAGACCCGCATGCTGACCCAGGACGAAGCGCTGGTCGACATCAATCTCGCCGTGCAATACCGGCGTGCGGACCCCGTCAAGTTCGCTTTCAACGTGCGTGAACCGGAAGAGACGCTCGGCGAGGTCAGCGGCAGCGCGATCCGCGAGATCATCGGCCAGAGCCGGCTCGAAGTCGTGCTCGGCGTCGGACGCCAGGAAATCAGCGTGCGCACCAAGGACCTGGTCCAGCGCACGATCGCGGCCTACAACACCGGCATCGAGGTCATGAGCGTCAACCTGCAGGACGTCAACGTGCCCGAGCAGGTGTCGCCCGCACAGAAGGACGCGATCAAGGCGCGCGAGGACAAGGACCGCGCGACGCTCGCGGCGCAGACCTACGCCAACGACATCGTCCCGAAGGCGCGCGGCCTCGCGGTCAGCATGCTGGAAGGGGCGGAGGCGTATCGCGCGCGCGTGGTCGCCGGCGCAGAAGGCGAAACCACGCGGTTCACGCTGCTCGCCGCGCAGCACCAGAATGCGCCGGCCGTGACCCGCGAGCGCCTGTACCTCGAGACGATCGAGGAAGTGCTCGGTGCCTCGACCAAGATCATCGTCGACACGAAAGGTACCGGGAACATGATCTACCTGCCGCTCGACAAGCTGCTCGAGCAGCGCAGCCAGTCGCGCTCCGCGGCAGAGACGCCGCCGGCGATCCGCCTCGAGGACGGCAGCACGGTCGAAGCCGCTGATCCGCGTGCCGGGAGGGAACGCTGATGAACAAGCGCGTCCTTCCGGCCATCATCATCGCGGTCCTCGCGGCCTGGCTGCTGAACAGTTCGTTGTTCCAGGTGCATGAGACCGAGCTCGCGATCAAGCTGCGCCTGCGCGAGATCGTCAAGGCCGACTACGAACCGGGCCTGCACCTGATGTTCCCGTTCATCGAGTCGGTGGAGAAGTTCGAGCGGCGCGTGCTCACGCGGAACTACCCGGCGGAGCAGTTCCTGACCAGCGAGAGCAAGATCCTCGACGTCGACTTCTACATCAAGTGGCGCATCGCCGACGTCGTGCAGTACTACCTCGCGACCGGCGGCGACGAGGAAGTCGGCGCGAACCGGCTGGCCGAAATCGTCAAGGACGGCCTCAAGGGCGTCATCGCGAAGCGCACGCTGCAGCAGGTCGTCGCCGCCGAGCGCACAGAGTTCATGGGGGACATCCTGCAATTCGGCGCGAGCTCGGTGGCGCAGCTCGGCCTGGTCCTGGTCGACGTGCGGGTCAAGCGCATCGACCTGCCGGCGGAAGTGTCGGAATCGGTGTTCAACCGCATGCGCCAGGACTTTGCGCGCCAGGCGTCGCAGCTGCGCGCCGAGGGCGATGAGCAGGCCCAGCGCATCCGCGCCGAGGCCGAGCGCGAGCGCACCGAGTTGCTCGCGGTCGCCAACCGCGATGCGGAGAAGATCCGCGGCGAGGGCGACGCGGTCGCCGCCGCAACCTATGCGCGTGCCTACCAGCGCTACCCGGATTTCTACTCGTTCCACCGCAGCCTGCAGGCCTATCGCAAGTCGCTCGGCCGGCCGAACGACGTGCTGGTGATCGCGCCGGACGGCGAGTTCTTCAAGTACCTGAAGCAATCGGGCCGCTGAGCCGGGCATGAGCATCGCATGGCCGGATCTCGCGGCCGCGCTCGGTCTGCTGCTGATCGTCGAGGGCATCCTTCCATTCCTGAATCCTGCCGGCATCCGGCGCGCGCTGGCGGCAGTCGCGGCGATGGACGATCGCGCGCTTCGCATCGCCGGCGCCGTGAGCATGCTGGGCGGCCTGCTGCTCCTGTGGTTCGTCCGCTCCTGAGGCGCTGGCACGATGGGAAAATTTGTCGTCGTGGTCGGCGCCCAGTGGGGCGACGAGGGCAAGGGCAAGGTCGTCGACCTGCTGACCGAGCGGGTCGCGGCGGTCGCCCGTTTCCAGGGCGGGCACAATGCCGGCCATACGCTGGTGATTGCCGGCGAGAAGACCGTGCTGTCGCTGATTCCGTCGGGCGTGCTGCACGAGCGCGTGCGCTGCTTCATCGGCAACGGCGTCGTCGTGTCGCTCGAAGCGCTGCTGTCCGAGGCGGACCGGCTCATCGCGCGCGGCATCCCGGTGTTCGAGCGGCTCATGCTCAGTCCGCAGTGCCCGCTGGTGCTGCCTTCGCATGCCGCGCTCGACCGCGCTCGCGAGCGCGCGAGCGGTGAGCGCAAGATCGGCACCACGGGACGCGGCGTCGGCCCGGCCTACGAGGACAAGGTCGCGCGCCGCGCGGTGCGCGTCGGCGACCTGTTGAAGCCGGCGCATTTCGAGGCGCGGCTGCGCGAGCTGCTCGACTATCACAATTTCCTGCTCCAGCATCAGCTTCACGAGTCACCCGTCGATTTCGCCGCCACGCTGGCCGAATGCCATGCGCAGGCCGAGCGCGTCCAGCCACTGATCGGGGATGTCACGCTCGAGATGCACAAGTTGCGCACCGCGGGCGGTAACGTGCTGCTGGAAGGCGCTCAGGGGACGCTGCTCGACGTGGACCACGGCACCTATCCGTTCGTCACCTCGTCGAATACCGTCGCAGGGTATGCCGCCGTGGGCACCGGCCTCGGGCCGCGCGACATTGACGCCGTGCTCGGCATCGTCAAGGCCTATACGACGCGGGTCGGCGCGGGTCCGTTCCCGACCGAACTCGACGACGAGACCGGCCGCCACCTGTCGCGCGTTGGCCAGGAGTTCGGCGCGGTGACCGGCCGCGCGCGCCGCACCGGCTGGTTCGACGCGGTCGCCATGCGGCGCTCGATCATGACGAATGGCATCACGGCGCTCTGCGTCACCAAGCTCGACGTCATGGATGGACTGGAGAGCGTGAAGATCTGCGTGGACTATGGCGGCGACGGTCTGCCGGTTTACGAGACGCTGCCGGGCTGGAAGGACTCGACCAGGGGCCGTCGCTCGCTCCCCGAGCTGCCCGCAGCGGCGCGCTCCTACCTGCAGCGTGTCGAGGCGGCCTGCGGCGTGGCAGTCACGATGGTTTCGACCGGCGCCGACCGCGAACACACGATCGTCTCGCAGCACCCGTTCGACTGAGCGCGGACCGGTTCGCTCAGGCCAGCAGCCGCTCGAGCCGCTCGAGCGTCACGCCCAGGTTGCGGCTCACGTGCCGGTCGGCCTGGCGCTGGCGCTCGAGCGCGGCCTGGAAGCTGCGCGCCGGATCGGCAAGCGCGGCGCGATTGAGCCTGAGCCCGTGCCGCGCGAGCACCGGCGCGAGTTCGCTGGCGCGACGCTTCAGGTCGCGACGTGTGCAGTCGAACGCATGATCCACCAGGCGCCGCCGGTCCGCATAACGGAAGACGTTGGCGAAGAACATGCGACGGTCGCCGCGGTCCGGCTCGAGCAGCAGGATCTCGGCGCGCGGGAACCGATCGCGGTAGGCGGCTACTCCGACCTGCATGCGCGAGCGGATCAGCGCGCGGAAGGTCTGGCCCAGCACGACCGGCAGGCCGTGGCGCGTCAATTCGATTTCCCGCGGGCCCTCGCCGCCTTCGGAGGCGTCGAATGGCACGAGCGGATTGATGCCGAACAGCAGGTCGACTCCCGCTTCGAGCAGCACCGAGGCATGCATCGTGCGCAGCAGCGCGCCATCCGCATAGGTCTCGCCCTCGATCTCGACCGGGGAATAAAGCCCGGGCAGGGCCGTGCTCGCCTGGACCGCGCGCGAGATCGGCACGTGATCAAGCCCGCGCTCGCCGAACAGTGCTGCCTCGCCGGTGTTCAGGTTGGTCGCGACGATGAAGAGCCGCTGCCTGAGCTTGCGAAAGTCATTGGTCCGGCCGCCGCTTTCATAAAGCCTGCGCAGGTAACGCTCGAACGGCGCGCTGTTGAGGAAGCCCGCCGGCAACGCCGCCGCGAGCGGCGCCAGCACCTCGGCGATTCCCTGCGAGAGCGGCGCCTGTGCGTACTGCAGAAGCGCCTGCCAGGCCAGGCGCGGGAGACTCGCGAGGCGGCGTGCGTACTCGCCAAATGCCGGCTGCAGGAACAGGCCCGGGTGCGCCGGGTCGAAGCCGGCGTCGTTGCTGATCGTGATGCGGCCGATATCGACGGGCGTAAGGCCGTTCGCGAGTCCGGCGGCCAGCATCGAGCCGGAGCTGACGCCCGCATAGGCGTACAGGTTGCAGGGATCGAATCCCTCGATGCATTCGCTGAGCGCCTGCAATGCGCCGAGTTCATAGAACGCGCCGAGCGGGCCGCCGCCGGCGAGCGCGATGCCGATGCGCCCGGTACGGCGCGGTCGTGCGGCGGTCTGCAGCGTCAGCACAATCGGTGGCGCGGGTTCTGCGCCCGCATCAGCCCTTCCTGCGGGCGCGGCCTGCGCGGCGCTTCTTCTTCGGTGCGGCATGCGCCTTGCCGGCCAGCCGCTCGACGCTCGCCGAGAGTTCCGCGACCTTGCGGGTCAGTGCGCTGATTTCCTCGGCGGACGGCATGCCGAGCTGGTGCATCGCGCGCTGCACGCGCGACTGGAAGATTTTTTCGAGGTTGTCCCAGGTCTCGGTGGCCTGCGCCTGGACCGTATCGAATCGCTTGTTGACCGTCTTCTGCGCGCCCTGGAACGCCTGCATCACCGCCTTCTGGGCGGCGTCGAGCGCGCCGCCCTGGAGCTTCGAGCCTTCGCGCATCAGCTCGTCGAAGATCTTGGGCGCGCCGGCCTGCGCGCGCGACAATGCGCCGAGCCCTGCCTGCCAGATCTGGTGGGCCGAATAGAGCAGGTTCTGCTCTTCCTTCGCTGCGCCGCCACCGCTGAGCTTGCCCTTTTTCTTCGCCGCCATGATCCTCTCCTTGCCGTGGGCCGCATGCCCGCCGGTCCGTGCCGAAGAATACCGCTTTCTGACCAGGAGTTCATGATGGCTGCCGCGAAACCGCTGCGCTTCCCATACGACCAGAAACCCTACAGCTATGACGGCGACGCGCTGAAGCAAGGCTGGAAACGGCTGCACCAGGGCGATTGCGAACCGTACCCGGAAACCGCCGCGCTGCAGCAGGCCTGGCGCGCGTTCCATCGCGGCGATTTTGCCGACGCGATCGCGCAAGGGGCGAAGCTGTCCGCGCCCGGCTCATTGCCGGCCAGCAAGGCTGCAGCGGTCGCGGCCACCTATCTCGAGGAAGACGACAGCCGCGCGCTGAAACTGCTGCTCGACGCGGCGCAGCGTGCGGAGCAGGCGACGCGCAAGTTGCCGAATCACGCCAATGCCTGGTACCTGCAGGCCTTCGTGCTCGGCCGCTACGCGCAGCGCATCTCGATCGTCAAGGCGCTCTCCGAGGGCATCGGCAGCAAGGTGCGCAAGGCGCTCGATCGCGCGCTGGAACTCGAACCCAGGCATGCCGATGCGCACATCGCGCTCGGCCTGTATCACGCGGAGATCATCGACAAGGTCGGCGCGCTCGCCGGCCGGCTGACGTATGGCGCGGATGCCGCGAAGTCGCTCAGGCACTTCGAGCAGGCATTGAAGCTCAACCCGGGTTCCGCCATCGCACACATGGAATACGCGAACGGGCTGTTGATGCTGCACGGCGACGCGAAGAAAAAACAGGCGGTCGAGCTGTATCGCAAGGCCGCGGCCTGCAAGCCCGCCGATGCGATGGAACGGCTCGATGTCGAGCAGGCGAAGGCCGAGCTCGAATGAACGCTGTCAGCGCCCGTTCTTCAGGTACGGCCCGAGCAACAGCGACAGCACGACCCGCTCGAATTCCTCGTGGAACTTGGCCATGACCAGCGCAGGGTCCGGCACGCGCTTGTAGTCGGCGATCAGCCCGAACTGGACCTGGCCGTCGTAGGACAGGATGCTGATGCCGAGCCCGATCTCGCCCGACTGCGGCACCCAGAAGATCAGCCGCGAGATTTTCCTGCCCGCGAGGTACATGGGCTGCTGCGGGCCCGGCACGTTGGTCGCGACTGCCGTCGCCTTGCTGGACAGCAGGTCGATGGCCGCGGCTTCGACCGAACCCGGCATGCGCCCGAGCGCCGCCATCAGCCCGAGCGTGAGCACCGGCTGATAGGAACTCTTGAGCGCAGCCATCGCGGCATGCACCTCGAACAGGCGCTCGAGCGGATCGCGGATGCCGACCGGCAGCTCGAGGAACACCAGGCCGAAATAATTGCCGAGCGAGGCCGCGGCCTTCGGGTCGCGCAGGTTCACCGGCACGGTCGCGCGAATGCGCATGCCGTCGGTGTCTTCGCCGTGGTCGCGCAGGTAGGAACCGAGCGCGCCGGCCGCCGTCGACATCAGCAGGTCATTGATCGTGCAGCCAAGCGCCTTGGCGACGCACTTGACGTCGGCGAGCGGCAGCGGATCGGTCCAGGCCGCGATCTTGCGCGTGCCGAGCGGACCCTTGAATCGGGTCGGCGGATCGTCGGCGAGCGTTGCGACACGGGTCAACTCGCCGGCGATGCCGAGTGCATGGCGCGCGAGTTCATTCGCCTGCTGCGGATCCTGCGCCAGGTCGACGGCTTTCGCGAGCCACTCCGCGCCTTCGGCGTAGGCTTTCTGCACGAGTGCCACGCCCGGCACATTCAGCCGCCCGAGCCAGGAGGCGATGTCGTCCTCGGCCGTCGCTTCCAGCTTCGCTTCCAGCGCGGTCGCCTGCGCAGCGGCCGGGCGTGGCTGCAGGTCGGTCAGTGTCAGGAACACGCGGACCATCGCCGTGCCATCGGCATAGCAATGATGGATGCGCAGGATCACCGCGCTGCCGCCCTGGAAATCGTCGATGAAGTGGAATTGCCACATCGGCCGGCGGCGATCGAGGTCGGTGCCGGCCAGGCGCGAGACGAGGTCCTCCAGCTCCTGCTGGCCGGCGGGGGCGGGGAGCGCAATGCGGGTGACGTGCTGGTCGAGGTCGAAGTCGGGGTCCGGTTCCCACTGCGCGGAAACGCCGTCCTGCGTGGCACGGCAGCGAAACCGCGGGAACTTCAGGAAGCGCTGTTCGATCGTGCGCCGGAAGCGCCGGAAGTCGACCCGGGTTTCGAATACGACGACGCCGATGATCACCATCAGGTTCGTCGGCCGGTCCATCCGGAGCCACGCGGCATCCACCGCGGACATGCGTTCCGTTTCACCTGACATCGGTTTAGAGTATCTCAAATGGCGTACTTCGTTACCGGCGCGACCGGATTCATCGGCCGCTATCTCGTCGAGCGCCTGCTGGCGCGCGGCGAGCGTGTCTATGTCCTGGTCCGGCCGCAGTCGATGCCGAAGTTCGAGGCGCTGCGCGCCTGGTGGGGGCCGCACGCAAACCGCGTCGTGCCGATCGCGGGCGACCTCGCCGAGCGCGACCTCGGCGTGTCGAAGGCGGACCTGCGCAAGCTCACCGGCAAGATCGATCACCTGTTTCACCTGGCGGCCATCTACGACCTGCAGGCCAGCAGCGAGGAACAGGATTCGGCCAATATCGTCGGCACCGATCACGCGCTGCAGTTTGCCGACATGGTACAGGCGGGTTGCTTCCACCTGACCAGTTCGATCGCCGCCGCCGGCCTCTACAAGGGCAGCTTCCGCGAGAACATGTTCGAGGAAGCGACCGGCCTCGACCATCCGTACTTCCGCACCAAGCACGAGTCGGAAGCGATGGTACGCAATCGCTGCAAGCGGCCGTGGCGCGTCTACCGGCCGGGCATCGTCGTCGGGCATTCGCAGACCGGCCAGATCGACAAGATCGACGGGCCTTACTATTTCTTCAAGGCGATCCAGAAGCTGCGGCAGTCGTTGCCGCCCTGGTTTCCGCTGATCGGCCTTGAGGGCGGGTACATCAACCTGGTGCCGGTCGACTATGTCGCGGGGGCGATGGATCACCTTGCGCACCTGCCGGGCCAGGACGGACAGTGCTTCCACCTGACCGATCCGCGACAGCGGCGCGTCGGCGAGGTGCTGAACCTGTTTGCCCGCGCCGGCCACGCGCCGATGATGGCATTCCGCGTGGACCCGAAGCTGCTCAACCTGATTCCCGCCGGCGTGACGGCGTCGGTCTCGAACTATCGGCCGCTGCAGCAGGTCGTCGACACGATCCTGCGCGACCTGCGCATCCCGCGCGATGTCATGCAGTTTTTCAACTGGCAGACGCGCTTCGATTCCACGCGCACGCAGCGCCTGCTCGAGGGCACGGAGATCCGCGTGCCGTCGCTCGAGGACTACGCGTGGCGGCTGTGGGACTACTGGGAGCGCCACCTCGACCCCGACCTGTCGCTGGATCGCAGCCTCGCGGGCGCGGTGCGCGGCAAGGTCGTGCTGATCACCGGCGGCTCGTCCGGCATCGGGCTCGCGGCGGCCGAGCGCTGCGCGGATGCCGGGGCCACGGTGCTGATCGTCGCGCGCGATGCGGAGAAGCTCGAGGCCGCGCGCGTGCAGCTCGCGGCGCGCGGCACGGTATTCGCCTATGCCTGCGATATCGCCGATTACGCGGCCTGCGATGGCTTTGCGAAACAGGTGCTCGCGGAGCACGGCGGCGTGGACGTGCTGGTCAACAACGCCGGGCGCTCGATCCGGCGCTCGATCGACCTGTCGCATGACCGCTTCCACGACTTCGAGCGCACGATGCAGCTCAACTACTTCGCGGTCATCCGCCTGACGATGGCGCTGATGCCGTCGCTGCTCGAGCGCGGCGGCCATGTCGTCAACATCTCGTCGATCGGCGTGCTGTCGAACGCGCCGCGTTTCTCGGCCTATGTCGCGTCGAAGGCCGCGATGGAGGCGTGGACCCGCTGTGCCGGCGCCGAGTATGCGGACCGCGGCGTCACCTTCACGATCATCAACATGCCGCTGGTGCGCACGCCGATGATCGCGCCGACCAAGATCTACGAGCAGATGCCGGTCGCGACGCCGGAGGAGGCGGCCGACATGGTGGCCGAGGCGATCACTGACCGGCCGAAGCGCATCGCGACCAAGCTCGGCATTGCGGCGGAGGTGCTGCACCTGGTCGCGCCGCGCATCACCGAAGTGGTGATGAACACCGCCTACCGCATGTTCCCGGACTCGGCGGCAGCGAAGGGCGAGCAGGGCGAGAAAAAGAAGGACGATGCGCCGCCGACGCAGGAGGCGGTGATGTTCGCGTCAATCCTGCGCGGCGTGCACTGGTGACGCGGCACGGGAGAGCAGGACATTGAGCGGCGCCCGTTCCGGGTGACGCATGCGCGCGCGCCGCACGATCATCGTCGTGACCAGCGCGAACTGCCCTTCGAGGCTCGCGTGGCTGACGCCATCGGTGAACACGATCCACGCTGAGTTCGGCGGGAAGCGGATTTCCTGGTAGCCGTTCATGTCCGCCTTGAAGGACTCGTCGTCCTTCATGTAATTGTGCAGCCGGCGCATCGCGCGGTCGTAGGGGCTCGAATCGAGCACGGTCGCGAGCGGGTAGAGGCGCGCGAGGCCCGCGACGAGGGCGCTGAAAGCACGACCGCCCCCGCCCTTGGCGACCTGGAACTGGAGCCGTCCCGCATCATCGAGCAGTCCGGCACGCCGGCCGTAGCGGTCGAGCATCTCGTCGAAGCTGCCCTTGGTCGCCCACACGCGGTCGCGCTCCGGGTGCACATTGACGAAGAACCGCAGGATGCGGTCGCCGTTGGTGGCGCCATAGGCGCCGGCATCCACGTGCACGAGCTCGTTGCTGGCGTGCGGCTTGAGATTGCGGCCCTTCTCCTCGATCGGGCGGAAGCTGCAGGTGCCGATGCGGGCACCCTCCGTCAGGTCGCCGGTGACGCGCCGCAGGAAGGTGCTGACTTCATCGAGGTGCCCGCGCAGCACGGCAGTCACGCGCGTCGTCGTCGCGTCGTCGGCCTCGATGCCGCTGACCCTGCCGGCTTCCGGGTGATAACTGATGTTCTTGAGCTTGAGCCGCGCTGGCAGTTCGCGGCGCAGGAAATCCAGCGTCGCCCGGTCGGGCAGCGGAATGGGGCAAGTCGGGAAATAGACGATCCGGTTCGCCTCGAGCGCGTCGCGGATGCGGTCCGGGTTGGCGCTCCAGTCGGGACCGTCGATTGTCGCAAGCATCAAAAAAATCTACGCTCGACGCCATGCAGTGTCAAACCAGCTGGCGTACAATCCCGACGCGAAAAATGGTGCCCAGGAGAGGACTCGAACCTCCACGCCTCTCGGCACTAAGACCTGAACCTAGCGCGTCTACCAATTCCGCCACCTGGGCACAGGCTGCGGCCGGGGGAACCCCGGCGAGGGCGCGTCAATTTACGCAGGCACCCGTTTGATGTCAATTGAGAAACACCCATGAGCCGCAAGTCGCGCTGGCAGGACCAGGACCCGCGATTCAAGGACGAATCCGCGCGCTATGCGGAGCCGGTCCCGAGCCGCGAACTGCTGCTGAAGAAGCTGTCAGAGGCGCGCCAGCCGGTCGGCTTCGACGCGCTCGCAACGCAGCTCGGCATCGGCGAGGGAGCGGCGCGCCAGGCGCTTGCGAAACGCCTTGCCGCGATGGTGCGCGACGGCCAGTTGCTGCTCAACCGCGCCCAGGAATATTGCCTGATCGACCGCCTCGCGCTGGTGGTCGGCACGGTCAGCGGCCATCGCGACGGATTCGGCTTCCTGGTGCCGGACGACGGCGGCGACGACCTGTTCCTGCCGTACCGCGAGATGCGCATGCTGATGCACGGCGACCGTGCTGCCGCGCGCGTGACCGGGCGCGACGAACGCGGCCGGTCCGAGGGCGCTGTCGTGGAGGTGCTCGAGCATCGCACGAAGCAGGTCGCCGGCCGTTTCACGCTGGAAGGCGGCGTCGGTTTCGTCGTGCCGGACAACCGGCGCATCAGCCAGCGCGTCGTCGTGCCGCGCGAAGCGGCCGGGCCCGCGCGCCACGGCGACCTCGCGGTGGTCGAGATCACCGAGCAGCCGAGCCGTAACCGCGACCCGGTTGGCCGCGTGCTGCGCGTGCTGCCGGATGACGGCGGCGCGGGCACCGCGATCGACCTCGCGATCGCCTCGCACGGGCTGTCGCACGAGTTCCCGGCCGCTGCACTCGCCGAGGCGGAGCGCTGCGGCCGCGAAGTGTCTGCGGCCTCACTCGCGGACCGCGAGGACCTGCGCCGGTTGCCGTTGATCACGATCGACGGCGAGGATGCGCGCGATTTCGACGACGCCGTGTGGGCCGAGGAGAACGCTTCGGGGTTCCGGTTGATCGTCGCGATTGCCGACGTCAGTCATTACGTCCGGCCCGGCATGGCGCTCGATGTCGAGGCGCGGCTGCGCGCGACCTCGGTCTACTTCCCGCAACGCGTCCTGCCGATGCTGCCGGAGCAGCTGTCGAATCACCTGTGCTCGCTGATGCCGCAGGTGGACCGCTGCTGCATGGTCTGCGACATGCAGGTTGGCCGCTCGGGTTCGATCACGCGCAGCCGCTTCTACGCCGGCGTGATGCGCTCCGCCGCGCGGCTGACCTACACGCAGGTGGCGGCCCAGCTCGAGGGCCGCGAACCGGGCGCACGCGCGGCGCTCGCGCCGGTGCTGCCGGTCGTCGAATGCCTGCACCGTGCGTACCTCGCGCTCCGCAAGCGCCGCGAATCGCGCGGCGCGCTCGACTTCGAGGCACCGGAAGTCAAAGTGCTGGTGGATGCCGCCGGCAAGGTCAGCGACATCCGCGAGTACCCGCGCAACGATGCCCACCGCCTGATCGAGGAATGCATGATCGCGGCCAATGTCGAGGCCGCGGGTTTCCTCAAGAAGCACAAGCTGCCGGCGCTGTTCCGCATCCACGGCAAGCCGGACGAGGAGCGCATGGAGGACCTCAAGCGCTTCCTGTCGATGCGCGGCGTGCACCTCGACATCAGCGGCGACCTCACGCCCGCGCGCCTGCAGAAGACGCTGAAGCTGATCGCCGGGCGGCCCGATGCCGGCGTGCTCGAGAATTCGATCATCCGCTCGCTGCCGCAGGCGCTGTACCAGCCGATGAACATCGGCCACTTCGGCCTCGCGCTCGAGGAGTACGCGCATTTCACCTCGCCGATCCGCCGCTACCCGGACCTGCTGGTGCACCGCGGCATCCGCCATGCGCTCGCCGGCGGAACGGCCTCGAACTTCGACCATTCGCCGCGCGAGATGGAAACGCTCGGTACGGAATGTTCGATGCGCGAGCGCAAGGCCGACGAAGCTGCGCGCTCGGTGGTTGCGTGGCTCAAGTGCGAATTCATGCGCCCGCGGGTCGGCGAGGAATTCGACGCAGTCGCGACCGGCGTCACCGAGTTCGGCGTGTTCGTGCAGCTGAAGGAATTGCAGGTCGACGGACTGGTGCACGTCACATCCTTGCCGCGCGACTATTTCCGCTTCCATGAGAAGGATCGCACGCTGGTCGGCGAGCGGACCAAGCTCCGGTTCTCGATCGGCGACGAGATGCGCGTGCGCCTGGTGCGCGTCGATTCGACCGAACGCAAGATCGATTTCGAGCACGTGGCCAAGACCGGCGACCATTTCCATCCGCGCAGGCGCAGCGGCAGCAAGGCGCCGGCGCGCCACAAATGAGCGGCGCGGCGATCATCTACGGCCTGCACGCGGTGCGTGCGGTGCTGGCGCGCAGGCCACGCGATGTCACGCGCCTGTCGCTGGCTGCAGGCCGCGATGACGCGCGCATGCGCGAGTTGCGGGAGCTTGCCAACGCGTGCGGCGTGCAGGCGACGACCGTGCCGGTCGCGACGCTCGACCAGGCCAGCGGTGGCGCGGCGCACCAGGGCGTGGTCGCGGAGGTCCGTCCGAGCGTGGCGCTCAATGAAAACGGACTGCTGGACCTGGTGGTCGGCGCCGCCAAACCCGCGCTGGTGCTGGTGCTCGACGGTGTCTCCGATCCCCACAATCTCGGCGCCTGCCTGCGGACCGCTGACGCCGCGGGGGCGCTCGCCGTGGTCGCCCCGCGCGACCGTGCCGCCGGTCTCACGCCGGTCGTGCGCAAGGTGGCCGCCGGGGCGGCCGAGACCGTGCCCTTTGCGCAGGTGACCAACCTGGCGCGCTCGCTCAAGGACTTGAAAGACGCGGGGCTGTGGATTGTCGGGACCGCGGAGGACGCCGAAAGGGCGGTTTTCGATGCCGACCTGAGCGGGGCGCTTGCGGTCGTGATGGGCTC
>JBBEAB010000108.1:0-10663 GCA_040899645.1 Steroidobacteraceae bacterium | reverse complement strand
AGGACGACATCTGCTACGCCACGCAGAACCGGCAGGACGCGGTCAAGTTCATGACCCCGCGCTGCGACGTGGTGATCGTGGTGGGCTCGCCCAACAGCTCCAATTCCAACCGCCTGCGCGAGGTGGCGGAGAACATGGGCGCCGAGGCCTACATGGTGGAGAGCGCCGCCGACCTGCGGCCCGAGTGGGTGGCGGGCAAGCGGCGCGTGGGCGTCACCGCGGGCGCTTCCGCGCCCGAGGTGCTGGTGGACGAGCTGGTGGCGCGCTTGAAGTCGCTCGGCGCGGCGAGCGTGCAGCCGCTCGAGGGCATCACCGAGCGCGTGGTGTTCACCTTGCCGCGCGAGCTGGCGCCTAAGCGGCGCGCGCCGGGGGCGTAGGGTCCGCGCGCCGGCAGGACGCCGGTCCTGGGATAGCCGCTACCGCTGTGCGGCTTGCTCCGGTGTTGGCCCGTAGGGGTCGAACTCCACCTCGATCAGCTTCTGGCTCGGCACCGGCCGCCCGCCCTTGCGCGCGGGATGGAAGCGCGTGCGCTGCACGGCGTCGATTGCCGCCCGCTCGAAATGATCCGGGGGGGAAGCGGCAATGATCTCAGTGCGATCGACGCGCCCGTCGCTGGAAATGTAGATGCGCATGCGCACCGTGCCGGGGATGCGGTTGATGTAGGCCTTTTCCGGATAGACGAGCGGCGCAACCTCGATCGGCGTCGCGCGCTCGTCGAGCTCGTCCGGTCGGAGATACTTCACCGATGCCGGGCCGCGCAAGGCGGGTGCCGGCGGCGCGGTGCGCTCGGTTTTGACGCCTGCGGACGGCGGCGGCGCCGCCGCGGCTTGCGCGACGAGCCGCAGTTGCATCATCCATGCCTGACGCCCATGGGCGGCGGGCTCGAACTCGCCCGGGCCGATCGCGCCGAGCCGGGCGGGCAGGCTCAGTCGATTGCCTTGTACCAGTAGGACCGCCTGCGCGAGCCGACGTCGAGAACGCCGACCGACCAGCACGAGGTACCGGTGCACACGATTCCGGTCACCGGGCCCCCCGGCGGCGCACCGCCCCCGGCGGTGGTCACGTTGCCGCAGGCTGCGCCGACGCAAACGCCCTGCGAGGAACTCGGGATGACCGTCACGCCGCCGCCCGCGACGCCTACCTGGATGGCGGCGAAGACGGGCGAGGGCACGTAGCCGCCGCCTGCACGGATCACCGAGCCGCCGCTCGCGTCGGCGACGTCGATCGTATAGATGCGCGCCACGCCGAGGTTGCTGGCGCAGGCGTCGACGGCGGTTCCGGCGAGCACCGTCGGCTGGTTGGAACTGAAGATCGCCGTGCCGGACACGACGAGCGCGCTGCTCACGATCTTTTCGCCGGGCCGCATGGTGTGCAGCCAGCCGGAGTCGCTGGCGCCGGGGGTGAGCGAGGCGTCGAAGAGGTCCGCCTCGCCGATGACGCCGCCCGCGACCGCGGTCCCCGTGCCGGCCGACGGCGCGGTGGTCGTTTGCGTCCAGCTGCGCGTGCCGCCGAGCGAGCCGAGGGTGCCCGCCTCCCCACGGTCCTTGAGCATGTAGAAGCGGTTGACCACGATGCCGTCGAACGGGTGCTCGCGATCGCCGCTTCCGACCAGGACGGCCAGGTAGGTGCCGAGCGCGTCCTGGGCGACCACCACTTCGGGGGCGAACAGGAACTTGCGCTTGTTCGCGATGTCGGTGCTGCTGCTCGGCGCGAGCGTCGCCAGCTTGCGCACCTTCCAGTTCGCCGGGTTGGCGTCGGCGAGGTCGATGCGCCAGACGTTGCCGCCGGTGTCGCCGACGAACGCGGTCTCGGCGAAGCCGTCGCCGTTCAGGTCGACCACGCGCACGTCCGACGGGATCGCGTAGGTCATGTCCGCAACGGTGACGTTGTGCGTCGCGCCGCTCGGGTTCGGGCCGGCCTGCCAGATGACGTGGCCGTCGAGCGCGTCGACGACGAGGATGCCGCGCCCCTTGCTGCGCGAGACGGTCGTCGCCGCGCCCGTCGCTCCGCTCACCGTGCAGGTGCCCGAGGAGGTGAAGGTGACGTTGCCGTCGCCGACCGCGATCTTGCGGATCGAGGCCGCGTCGTGGCGGTCGATGAGGCAGGGATGCGGATCTTCGACCGCGGGATCGTAGCCTGCTCCCATGACCAACACGAGGTTGTCCGGGTTGCTGCTCGGCGATTCGGACGGGCGCGTATTGGCCTGGATGCGCGCCACCTTCGCCTCCGACCAGGTCTGGCCGAGCTCCGCGTAGCCCGTGTCGCCCGCCTGCTTGCGCCAGAGGAACGCGGGCGCGCCGGGATCGGAGGCGTCGAGCGCGTAGAATGAGTCCGCGCCGCGGCGCATGGCGGCGAACGCGTACACCTTGTCGCCGTCGGCGGCGACGAGTTTGCCGTCGCCGTTGGCGTCCTTGGTGTAGGCGCTGATCGCGCCGTCGACGAAGTAATCGCGCGGGTAGTCCTTGCTGATTTCGGGGGTGCGCGAGCGCAGGCGCTCGAGCTTGCCGAACACCTCTTTCGGAATGAAGGTCCAGCGCTCCTCGCCGGGCTGCACCGGGTCGCCGTTGGGGTGATTGTCGCCGCTCACCGCGGCGAGGCCGCCTTTGACCGCGCGCAGCCCGCCGTCGTTCGTGCCGTAGAAGATGTACACATCGTCCTCGGCGCTGCCGCGCCCGTAGTTGACCACCGCCGGCCGCGAGTGCAGCACGTCGCCGTGCACCGAAGGCCGTACGTCGGGCGCCGCGACGTCGGCTTTCTCGTTCTCCGCGTTGTCGCGCCCGCGCACCCAGGTGATCAGGTTGTCGCGGTCGGCCGCGCTCGCGTCCGCGGGCCGCCCCGCCAGCATCACGCCGGTCGCGTTCGCCTTGGAGGAGACCGAGCTGACGCTGATCGCCTTGCCCGAGCGGATCGTTCCCGAGGCCTGCACCACGGGCAGGATCTGCGTCACAGTGCGCCCGGCGAGCATGCCGGCGGTGGTTTTCGGCGTCGGCGAGCCGTCGATGTCCGCATTCGTGATGGTGAAGGTCGCGCCGCTGGACGCGTTGCTGATCACATAGCTGCCGTCGTAGCCCGCGGGCGGAGTGCCGCCGGTGTTCGAGACGAGGATCGTCTGGCCATCGGTGAACCCGTGCGAGACCGCAGTCGTAACGGTAGCCACGTCGCGGCTGCCGGCGGCGCCGGTGGTCGGGTGAGTGATCTGCGAGATGCCGATGCTCGCGACCATGCCGGCGTTGCTCGCGGTCGCCGCCGATCCGCTCACGGTGTAGCTGAAGGTGTTGCCGTCGATCTTGGCGATCGGGAACGAACCGTTGAACAGCGGCTCGGACGAGCCGGCGATGGTCACGGTGTTGCCGGTGCTGAAACCGTGGCTCGCCGCGGTGACGCGCGCGGTGTTCGCCGTACCCGTGATCAACAAGGAGGTGGTGTAGTCGAAACTGCTGGCGTCGACGATGGTCACCGAGGCGTCGGTGACGTTGAACGCCGCTTCGTTCGCGCCGCTGATGGTGACGTTGGTGACCGTCGCTCCGGCGGCCCCGTAGCCGTGGCCCGGGACGGTGGCGCGCGCCGAGGTGCCCACGCCGGTCGCGCTGGTGACGGGCTTCTTGCCGATCACGGTGTGCCCGCTCGAGGTGCTCGTCGCGCTGCCGGCCATCTGGTACTCGAAATTGTTCGCGTCGATGCGCGTCACCGAGGCGTCAGCGACGTTGTACTCCGCCGGCAGGGCGCCGGTGACCGTCGCGAGATCGCCGCTCACCAGGTTATGGCTGGTCGCAATCACGCGCGCCACGTTGGCGGGCGGAAGCTGCGGCAAGGGGTAGGTGAAGGTGTTGGCGTCGACGATGGTGATCGGCTGCGTCTGGTTATAGGTATTCGGCGACGCACCGGTCACCTTGACCGTGTTCCCGGTGCTCCAGCCGTGCGCGGTGACGGTCGCCGTCGCGGTCGGCACGCCGGCGGAATCCGCGCTCGTGATGCCCGCGACCGGCTTTTTCGTATAGGTCCCGAGATCCGCCGCAGTGACGTCGGCGTTCGTCACCGTGAACGGCGACGCGGAAAGCAGGCTGCCCGGATTGCAGTAACCGGTCGCGCTGACGCAGGTGTACATCTGCCGCAGCCCCTGGTCGCTCGCGTGCCGCGTGCGCAGGCCCTGCGCCGCGCCGCCTTTTTCCACCAGGTCGCCGTCGGGAAGGTCGGAGACGCCGCCGGCGCCGTTCTGGTCGACGCTGCGGTGGCTCCAGAAGCCCGAAGTCGCGCTCCAGAAGCTCTTGGCGTTCGGCGAGATGAAGCCGGTGGCGGCGTTCTCCGCGGCGTTGCCGTCGGCGTCGACGAGGAAGGCGTTGCCCTGCGTGTCCTGGCCGATCCGGTACATCTTCAGGTTGCCGAACCAGCGCGGGCCCTTCAGCTCGTCGGGGCGGAATTGCCCGATATAGACCTGGTTGAGGTTGGTGCCGCGCACGTTCACGCTGACCGGCAGCGCCACCGAAGCGAACACCGAGTTCACCGCCTGCACCTCCGCGAAGATGGTGCGCAGGATGTTTTCGAGCTGGCTGGTGTCGGCGATGCTGTTCACCGCGAAATAGCGGCCCTTGCCGTTGTCCGCCATGCTTTTCAGCAGCGCGGTGTGGTCGGGACCCTGCCCGGTCGACGGCGGCAGCACGTCGATCGTGTAGGTGAACACGTTCTGCACGCCGTCGATGGCCGGCGCGCAGTCGCTCGTCGCCATGAACTTCGCGTACTCGTCGCTCCACATGCCTTGCTCGCCGCTCGGCGAGATGGGGATGGTCGGCGGCAGGACGTTGCCGTTGTGGGCCTGAAGAAAGCTCTGCGCCGTGGCGAGCGAGCTCGCGTTGTCGCCCGCCGGGCCGTTGCTGATGAAGATGATGAAGTTCTTTTGGCAGCCGCTGACGATCGGGCTGACGTAGGTCGGGCTGGTCGCGCTGGTGAACGCGTTGCCGGCCAGGTCCGCTGCGAGCGGGTTGTAGTCGGTATTGCCCGCGTAGTCGCGCTTTGCCTTGCCGAAGCCGGAATAGGAGTTCATTCCGGCGAAGTAGCGGAACAACTCGTCCATCGCGAGCGAGTAGGTGGCGTTGTTGCCCTTGTCGCCGTTGATGTCGAGCGCGGTGATCAGCGAGGTGAAGCGTGTCTTGTTGGTCGGCGTCATCTGGCGCGCCGCGAAGCGTATGTAGCCGCCGTCGATGCTGTCGTTCGGGGAGCCGGTCTCGACGAACATCGACAGGCCGACGTTGAACGCGTCGGTGACGAGGCTGTTCATCGTGTTGACCAGCGCCTGCTTCTCGATGGAGAACGCGGTGTTCCAGTTCGCCGTGTTGTCGACGAAGAACATCACGTTCGGCCGCGTCGCCTGAAGCAGCGGGTTGGCGAGAAAGATGTCGGTGTCGTCGCCGACCGGGTCGAACTGCGGCAGCGCGCCGCCGGAATACGCGAGCGCGCAGGCGCTCGCCACGGATACGAGGAAGTTACGCACGTTCATGATGGCAATCTCCTTGCGCTCAGATGCAGCTCGTCGCCACGAACGCCGACGTCGGGCACGGCGTGCCGGCGTTCAGCGTCTTTACGGAGACGCCCTGGCGGATGTAGGACTTCGCGCCGGTGAAAGAGTCGCGCACGCAGACGTCGAACTCCCAGGTCGCGGTTCCGACTTGCGGGTCGAGAAGCTGCGGAGTGAACGCCTTGCAGTGCCGCTGCGTGACCTCGATCGCCATGCCCGCGGGGGTCCACGAGGGGACCACCGGGACGGCGCGCATGTCGCCGAACAGGCCCTCCGAGACCACCTGATCGACTACGCGCTGCGCCACCGCGTCGGTGGTCTTCCTCGCCTGCATGTTGCCGACGATCTTGGTGGTCGAGGAACTGAGGTTGATCGCCGAGATTGCGAACATCGTCAGCAGGACGAGCATGATCAGCGTAATGACCAGCGTCATGCCGCGTTGCCGCGCGCGCGCCCGGCGCGCGAAGGGAAGGTCAGGTCTCATCTTTCTCTCCAGCCGGCGACGTTCTGTACGCGCACCACCGTGGTGAACACACGCCGTTTGTACGGGCCGGTCCCGGCGACGGTGCCGTGCAGGCCCAGGTCGTAGGTCTTGTCGTCCGCGTAATTTGCGCTGCGCTCCGTGGCGCGCGCGAGGAGGTACAACCGCACCGCGACCACTTGGCTCTGCTGGGCAGCGGTCGGGTCGGCGATGTACGTATCCGGCATGCCGTCGCCGGCGTACGGCGAGTTGGCCGGCAGCCCGCCCGGCACCGTGTCGATGCCGTACTCCACCTGCAGGTTTTCGATCCCCTCGACCAGCGGAACGACCTCGAACGTCCCGGCCGCGCCTAGCTCGACGCGCTTCAGCGTCGGGATCGGGCTGCCGCCGTCGGCCCCGGCGTTGCAGTTCGCGGCGCCGCCTGCGGGTACGCTGCATTTCGCCACGAAGTAGATATGGACGTGCATACGGCGGATCTCCCCGAGCTCCCCGGTGGTTGGGCTCGCCTGAATGAACGCGCCCGGGGCGCTGCCACTCGCGATCACCGGCTTCATCGTCTCCAGCGTCAGCGGGTTGTAGGACTCCGCGACCGATTGGAGGTAGAGGGTGCCGGCCGACAGCGCGCCGATCGCGACCGGCCGCGAGTCCGCGCGCCGTACGACGAGAATGTCCGTTCCGGGGAGGAAGTCGTCCGACGACAGGCAGGTCGAGAGGGCGGCCGGAACGCTTGCCGGCGCGTTGTAGCCTTGCACGCCAAATGCCAGCGAATTCTGCAACGGCGTCGGGCTCGCCACCGCCGTATCGACGTTCGTGGAGCACGGATCGGGCAGGGCCGCAGGGGCAGCGGTGACGTAGGCGATATGCCGACCGAAGAAGCCCGCGTGCCAGAGGTTGTCCTGCAGCGTCTGGGTGGCGAAGCGCCCGTTCTCGATCTGCTGCGAAGCGCGCGTCAGCTCGGCCTGCGAGCGGCTCGAATTGACGAACACGGTCGTGAGGGCGGCGAGCAGCCCGAGGCCGATCGCGATCGCGATCATCAGCTCGATGAGCGAGAGTCCCCGTTGGGTGCGCAGCGTCATGGCACCACCGTGAGAACGGGCACGATCACGTCGGTGAACACGACGCGGCGCAGCGCGTCGTTTGCGCCGTAGAGGCCTGTGGCGCACGTGTCGGCCGCCGCGACCGTGGGCGCCATGCCCTGCCAGGCGACGCTGACGCGGATCACCCCGCTGGTGGAATCGTTGGTGATGCAGCCGCGCGCGCCGAGCAGGCCGCCGACCCTGGAGCCGGTCGCGGTAACGGATTCTGCCGCGCCCTGCAGGACGTCGTTCCATGCCGCGAGGTCGGCATCGGCGCGGGTCTTCGGGTCGCCGGCAATGGCGGCGTCCGCGCACACCGGAGCGGCGGTATTGGCGGTGCCGAGATACTGGGCCGAACTGGGTGAGACGATGTAGCAGCGCCAGCCGATCACGTAGCCGCTGGCATCGGTGGAGCGGTTGAAGGCGATGCGGTCCACCATGTCGTTGACGAGCACCAGGGCCTGCGCGCGCTGATAGGACTCGAACTCGGCGACCTGCGCCTGCGTCTGCAGGCCGATCAGCCCGAGCAGCCCCACCACGGCGATGAGCAGGGAGATCAGCACCTCCAGCATGGTGAAGCCGCCGAGGCGCGTCGGGCCCGGTCGCGAGTGCAGGTTCAGTCGCATGCCGCCTGGTCCGTGTTGCTGTCCACGCGCACGTTGGGCCGGCCAGACACGCTGACCGACACGCAGCGCATGCGCGCCTCCGGGTTCCCGGGAACCAGGACGCGGAACGTCGACGCCGAGGTCGAAAGTCGGCCGTTGCCGCCGTAAGTCACTGTCCCTGCCGAACTCGCGGCGATCGAAATGCGCGGATAACCTTCCTGCACGCGCAGCACCGTGGTTCCGGCCCTGACCTGCCAGCCCGCCGCCCAGTCCGCCCCGCCCGGCACCAGGTCCACGGCCGAGTTACGCTTGATGGCTTCGCTGCGCGCGAGGACCAGGCTCGCATAAAGGTCCGACGCCGGGGTCTTCACGATCTGCGAATCCATGAAAGCGCGCATCGAGGGCGCGGTGAGCGCCGCCAGCACGGCGAGGACCGCCAGGACCATGAGCAGTTCGATCAGGCTGAACCCCGCGTTGCCGCGCATCTCGTACGTTGCCGTGCCGCGCATGCCGGCTACCATCCCAGGTTGGGCCCGGCGCCCACTTGGCGGACCTTCTGGCCCGCTTGGTCGATCGAGAGGTTTCCGTCCGGAAGCTGGGGGCCTTTTGCGGTCGCCATCGCGGTGAAGACGGGCGGCGTCGCCGCGTTATCGACCGTGACCGCGACGTCGTATCCGACGTTCGAGCAGCTCGTCGGCGCACCCGCCGGAGTGCAGGTCCAGCGCTCGGTGTTCGCGTTCAGGCCGGTTGCGCCGATCACGTTCGTGTACATGCGCGAATCGAGGAGGTACTGCGCCTCGCGGTTGGCGATGGCCGCAAGCAGCTGCTGCGCTTCCGAGCGCCGCGAGCGTTGGAGGTAGCCCTCGTAGGAGGGATATGCAATCGCGGCGAGGATCGCCACGATCGCCACCGTGATCATCAGCTCGATGAGCGTGAAACCCCGTCCGTAACGCACGCTGCCTCCTTTGCTTGGGTTGGATGCTATGGGAGCGCCGCGCATACCGCAAAGATCCGGCGACCAACGGACGGATGCGCGGCACGAACGGCGCGTTGCGGCGCAGTATAATGGCAATAAATCACACTGCTGGTGTAGCTCAGCTGGTAGAGCAACTGATTCGTAATCAGTAGGTCCCCCGTTCGAGTCGGGGCACCAGCACCGTAAGGTAGGCACGGCGATTTTTTGGGAAACCCGCATTGGGCGCACGCATACTGGTGGTTGACGACGACGAGAGCATCCGCGAGCTGTTGCGGCTGCACCTGTCGTCGGCCGGTTATGAAGTGCAGGTGGCCGAGGACGCGATCGCGGCCGGCTATCTCGTGCTGAAGGGCGCGCCGGACCTGATCATCACCGACGTCAGCATGCCGCACATGGACGGGTTCGAGTTCGTCGCCGCGCTGCGCGCGGACGCCGCGCTGCCGCGGATCCCGGTGATTTTCCTCACTTCGGTGGAAGACGGCGACGCGCGCGGCCGCGAGCTCGGCGCGGTCGGTTACGTCACCAAGCCGGTGCGCGCCGACCGCCTGCTGTCGCTGGTGGCGCAGCACGTGCCCGGCGGGGCCATCCCGATCGGTTAGCGGCTCAACTGCGCTGCGCGCATTCGTGCAGCGTCGCGCCCTCGAACTCGCGCGCGATTTCCTGCAGGCGCGCCTGCAGCGCCTGTTCGACAGTCCGAACCTGGAACCATACTTTCGGCACGCGCGTCTCGCGCTGGCCGAACTGCGCGCTTCTCACGCCCTTCGCGCGCAGCGCGTCGAGGCGCGCCTTGGCCGCCTCTTCCGAGCGGAACACGCCCAGCGACAGCGCCCAGCGCTGGCGGCCCTCTTCCTGCACCACGAAATATTCCTCCACGCCGAGCTTCTTCAGTTCTGCGGCTTTTTTCAGCGCGGCGCCGCGGTTGGCCTGGGGCGGAATGAACACCCACCAGCCGGCCGTTTCCTCGCCGCGGTACTGGGCCAGCCGCGCGCCGAGCGCCAGCGGCTCCAGGCGCTGCTCCGCCTGCGCCGCGTCCGCCGGGCTGAAGCTGCCCCATTCGAGGCAGGCGAGCGGGGCCGGCTCGGGCGCAGCCGGCGCCGGGCCGGGCTTGGGTTTCGGCGGCGCGGGCGGCGGCGTCCTGGCAAGCTCGCTCTCCGCGACCACGCGCAGTTTCTCCGGCTCGATCTGCTGCGCCAGCGGCTGGGGATCGATCGCCGGGTCCGGCGCGGCGAGGAAGCGCGCCCAGGCGAAGAAGCCCAGGCCCGCGGCGAGCAGCAGCAGGAACAGCGTCCTCACGACCAGGCGATCCTGGCGAGGCCTTCCAGCACCAGGTTCTCCACGTAGCGGCAGGGAATGCCGAGCTGCTCGACGAGCGCCTGGCCGGCGCCACCCGACACCAGGCACAGCGCGCCGTCGCCCGCTACGCGCGCCATGCGCTCGACCGCGCCCGCCTGCGCATGGCGGCAGCCGGTTTCGATGGCGTCGATGGTGTTGCGCGGCGTGCGCACGAAGCGCCCCTCCTGCAAGGGCAGCCGCCCGGTGTGCTCGTGCAGGACGAACCTCATCAGGTCCACGCCCGGCAGGATCAGCCCGCCGAGGAACTCGCCTTGCGCCGAAAGCACGTCGGCCGTGGTCGCGGTCCCCGCGTTGACCACCAGGCAGGGCCCCTGGTGCAGGGCGCGCGCGGCAATCAGCGCGGCCCAGCGGTCGGGTCCGAGCTGCTCGGGCCGCTCATAGCGGCTGCTCACGCCGCAGCGCTCTGCCTCGCCCTTCAGCCACAGCGGCTCGGCCTCGAAGATGCTGGTCCAGTTGATCAGCAGCTGGTGCGCGCCGTCGCCGGCGACGTTCGAGATCACGATGCGCGCGGGATTCTCATGCGTCGCCGCGAACGGATTGATGTCGTGGTTCGCCGCGGCGAACTCGATCAGCGACACGGTGGCGAGGCTCGACCAGCCGCTGCCGTCGTGCCAGCCCCACTTGACGCGCGAATTGCCGGCGTCGATGGCGAGGATCATGCGG
>JBBEAB010000107.1:0-1596 GCA_040899645.1 Steroidobacteraceae bacterium | reverse complement strand
TACCCGCACAACCTGCACTTCATCTGGATGGGTGCGTCGGCAAGCGGGCAGCGGACGCTCGCGATCGAATCGGCGAGAAAGCTCGCCGGTGCGGTGCCGGCCGAAGGCTTGCAGGCCGCGCCGATTCTCCAGGGCTTCCTGGCGGTGCCGTACCTCGCGATGGTGCGGTTCAGCGAGTGGGACCAGATTCTCGCCGAGAAGGCACCGGCGCACGACACCACGTTCATGACGTCGATCTGGAAGTACGCCCGCGCGATGGCGCTCGTCGGCAAGGACCGCGTGGACGAGGCCGAACGGGAGCTCGCGGAGATCAAGACGCTCATCGCCGATCCGGCCTTGACGGGGCAGACCACCTTCTCGGCCAACAGCGGCATTGCGATCCTGCGCATCGCTCCCGAAGTGATCGCGGGAGAGATTGCCGCAAAACGCCGGGACTGGGATCGCGCCATCCTGCATCTCGAGCGCGCCGTGCGCTACGAGGATGCGTTGGTCTACCAGGAACCGCCGGACTGGCACGTGCCGGCGCGGCAGAACCTCGCCGCCGTGCTGATAGCCGCAGGTCGTGCCGATGAGGCCGAGACCGTGCTGTGGGAAGACCTCAAGCGGAATCCCGAGCACGTGTGGAACCTGTCGCTGCTCTCGAAAGCGCTGCGACTTCAGAACAAGACCGCCGACGCGGCGCTCATCGACGCGCGCCTGGCTAAGTCATCGAACGGAGCGCAGACATGGTGAGTTTCACGACCGTCGCGCCCACGGCGCCGGCCGTCTCTCTCGATGTCGTGCGGCTGTCGAACGGGGTGACGGTGCATTACGCGTCGCAGGGACCGCGCACCGGACCGGCGGTCATCATGATCCACGGTTTCTCGGATTCGTGGTTCTCGTTCAGCAGAATCCTGCCGCTGCTGCCGCCCGAGCTCCGTGTGATCGCGCCCGACATGCGCGGTCACGGCGATTCGGAGCGGCCGCCCGCGGGTTATCGCATCGCCGACATGGCCGATGACGTGGTTCGGTTGATGGACGCGCTGAACGTGCCGAAGGCGGTGCTCATCGGCCACTCGATGGGATCGTTCGTGGTCCGCAAGGCGTTCGAGCTCGCGCCGGAGCGAGTCTCGCGGCTGCTGTTGATTGGCGGCGCGCTCACGGCGAACAACGACGGCATGTGCGAGTTGCAGCGCATGATCAACGGGCTGACCGATCCGGTGGATGAGACGTTCGTCCGCGAGTTCCAGATGAGCACGATTGCCGCGCCCGTACCGGAACCGTTTCTCGAGGCCGTAATCGCCAACAGCCGCCGCATGCCGGCGCGCATCTGGAAGGCGGTGATCCAGGGGTTGATCGAGTTCGAGCCCGCGCCGGCGCCGCCGCCGGTGCGCACGCTGGTGCTCGGCGGACGCGAGGACGGGGTGTTTTCCCCGACCGAGCAGATGGTGCTCGCGCGCCAGTTTCCGCGCGGCGAGCTCCAGCTCGTGGACGGCATCGGTCACACGCTCCATTGGGAGCAGCCGGCGATGTTCGTGAGTGCGCTGACGCGTTTCGGTGTTTAATCAACGTCGCGATGGCGACGACGGCGGCGGCGGTGGCGAGGGCCCTGGCGGA
>JBBEAB010000106.1:0-10834 GCA_040899645.1 Steroidobacteraceae bacterium | reverse complement strand
GGCGCGGCGCGCGGGCGCGCGCGCATCGGGCGGGCGGCTCGCCCAGGAACCGCCGCGCACGCCGGGGCGTTCGCAGCCGCCCTGCCAGATCCACGCGCGCGCGTCCTCGGGCCGGCCGAGGTAACTCGCAGTATAACAGTCCATCACCCACTCGCGCGCATTGCCGATGATGTCGTGCACGCCGAAGGCGTTCGGCTTGTACTGCGCGCCCGGCGCAAGCGCCACGGCGCGGTCGTTGCAGCGTGCGTTTGGCCATGGGAACCGGTGCGCATCGACGGCCGACGCGTCGTAGACATTCGCGTGATCGCAGGCAAGCGACAACACGGTGTCCTCGCGCGAATCGCGTTCGCCCCAATAGCGCGGGAACGAGGTGCCGCCGCGCGCGACATACTCCCATTCCGCTTCCGATGGCAGTCGATAGCGCTTCCCGCTCTGCTGCGCCAGCCACTCGGCGTAGCCACGCGCGTCGTCCCAGCTCACGCAAACGACCGGCTCGTCGTCACGCGGCGGCAAGGCAAATCCCGGGTCCCGCCAGCTGCGGTCGCGTTCCTGCACCCATTGCCCGCCGAGCCAGACACGGCACCCCGGCGCGGGTTCCGCGCCGGTCGCCTCGACATAGCGGCGAAACTCGGCGACCGTGATCTCGCGGGTCGAAACGAAGTACGGCCGCGCGAATGACATCGGCACCGCGGGCGACTCACCAGTCGTCGCATCCTGTTCCACTGCAGCGGGCGCCGTACCCATCGCGAATTGGCCGGGCGGCACCAGCGCAAGCTCCGGGCAGGCCGCGCAATCCCTCGCGGTGGTCGCTGTTGCCGGTGCCGACATCTGCGCCATCGCAGGAAACGCGATCAGCAGCAGGACCGCCAGCAGCGAGCCACGCATCAACGGTTCTCCGCGTCGGCAGCACGCGCATCAAGTTCCATCGCGACCCGGAATCCCGCGTCATCGGCCTGCTGGCCGACCCATGCTGCCTCGCGATAGGCGCTGCGACTCTGTGCCGGCGGCGTGAGCCAGCTGCCGCCGCGCTGTATGCGCTCCCGGCAACCGCCGAGCCATTCCCAGGCGCGGGCGTCGCGCGGGCGGCCGGCAAAACTGCCGGTCGCGCAGTCCTGCACCCACTCGCGCACGTTGCCGATCACGTCGTGCAGGCCGAATGCATTGGCGCTGAATTGCCCGACCGGCGCGAGATCCGCGTAGCCGTCACGACAACCGGCATTCGGCCAACCGAGCCGGTAGCCCGCGTCCGCGACGAGATCATAGACATTGGCGTAATCGCAACCCGCCTCGGCCGCATCGCCCCAGGGCCGGAGCGTCGTGCTGCCCGCGCGCGCCGCAAATTCCCACTCCGTCTCGGACGGGAGCCGGTAGCGCTTGCCGGTCTTGCGCGCCAGCCATTGCGCGTAAGCCTGCGCATCCGCGAATGACACGCAAGTTACCGGATGATCGTCCTGCAGAACCGCCGGCGTTGCCGGCCTCTCCCAGCCGCGGCGTGCGTCTTCGCTGAAACGCGAGAGCGCCGGGTCCCAGTTGCGACACCCCGGCCGCGGCTCATAGCCGCTGTCCCGAACGAATCGCGCGAACTGCCCGCGCGTCACTTCGTAGCGGCCGAGGCCGAAGGCACGCGGCAGGACTATCACGAGATTCCCGGCCTCCGCCGCCTGCGCGCCCGCGGCGGCCGGCGCGCCGGGCGTGCCCAGCACGAAGCTGCCGGCCGGAATCACGACCATCTCCGGGCAATTGTCGCAATCGCGGAATACGGTGCCCGCGACGCGCGCTTCTGCCGCGCGCGCAGCAGTCGCCACGCCGATGAATCCCAGTGCGAGTGCCAGCAGTGCGGCGCGCCGGGAGCCCATCAGGAATCGATCCGGACCGGCACGAAGATCTGTGCATTGCCGCGCTGGATCAACAGCGCCACGGTGGATCCAGAGGCATCGACGGCGCTCGCGAACTCCCCGACGGTCGCCACCTGCACGCCATTGACCGCGATCAGCACGTCCCCGGGTTCGACACCGGCGCTTGCCGCGGGCCCATCCACCTGTTCGACGACGAGACGTCCGATGGTGCGCAGCTGCTGGCGTTCGGCGCCGTTCAGCGGTCGCACCGCGAGCCCGAGCCGGCCGCCCTCGGCGTCGCCCGGCGCGCTGCGCTGCGCCACTTCCGGTTCATCGGCGAGTTCGCCGACCTTGATGCGCAGTCGCCGCTCGGACTTGTCGCGCCACACCGTCAGCGTCACCTCACTGCCCGGCTTGATGCCGGCAATCACGGCTGGCAGGTTGCCGGAGCGTTCAATGGCCTGGTCCTCCACCGCGATGATCACGTCGCCGGGCTTCAGCCCCGCCTTGTCCGCGGGCTTGCCGCGCTCGACCTGGCTGACCAGCGCGCCGCGCGGCCGCGACAGCTTGAACGAATCGGCGAGTGCCTGGTTGACGTCCTGGATCGTCACGCCGATGTAGCCGCGCTGCACGCGGCCGCTCGCGACCAGCTGGTCCTTGACGTTCATCGCGACGTCGATCGGGATCGCGAACGAGACGCCCTGGTAGCCGCCGGTGCGGCTGTAGATCTGCGAATTGATGCCGATCACCTCGCCCTGCAGGTTGAACAGCGGCCCGCCGGAGTTGCCGGGATTGACCGCGACATCGGTCTGGATGAATGGCGTGTAGGCATCGCCCGGCAGCGAGCGCGCCGTCGCGCTGACGATGCCGGCGGTGACCGAGTTGTCGAAGCCGAACGGCGAGCCGATCGCGATGACCCATTCGCCGGCCTTGAGCCGGCCCGGGCTGCCGACTCGCACGACCGGCAGTCCGCTCGCCTCGATTTTCAGCACGGCCACGTCGGTGCGCGCATCCACGCCGACGACTTTCGCGCGGTACTCGCGCCGGTCGGTCGTGCGCACGGTCACTTCACGAGCCTGGTCGACGACATGGGCGTTGGTCAGGATGTAGCCATCGCCGCTGATCACGAATCCGGAGCCCTCGCCGCGCGTCGGTGGCTGCACCCGTGGACCGCCGAAACCGAAGCGACGGAAGAATTCGTACATCGGATCATCGGGCGAGAGTTCGGGTCCGCCCTGCTCGACGGCCCGGCGCCGGGTGACCGTGGTCACGTTGACGACCGCCGGGCCATACGCGTCCACCAGCGGCGCAAAATCGGGCAGTCCGCTGACCATTGCAATCGCAGGCGGTGCCGCGTCCGTGCGCGCGGGCGCGGCGTCCGCCGCTGTGGCGCCGGCAGGCGATTGCGGCGTGTCCATTGCCGGCGCCTGCCGTTCACAGGCCATGAGCAGCGAAACGAGGGCCATGGCCCACAGCCAGCGAATCTGGAACTTCATCGTCGCTCCGGGTTCAGTCATGGATGCAGCGCTCAGACTGCCGCGATCCCTGCAAGGTTCAGTCACGCACATTAGTATTGCACCAAATGAGATTCTGCACCCCGGGCCTGCTGCTCGGTGCGACGCTCGCCGTCGCGCCCGCCCTCGCCAACGACCTGCCGGCACGGCCGCGCGCAGTCCTGAACCAGCAGCTGGTACCCGACAGCAACGTGAGCGTGATCGTGCGTGACGTCGCGAGCGGCGAGAACCTGGTCGAGCTCAATGCGGATCTGCCGCGCACGCCCGCTTCGACGATGAAGCTGCTGCCGACCTGGGCCGCACTCGACCTGCTGGGCCCGGCCTATACCTGGAAAACCCGCGCCTTTGCCGATGTGCCCGTGGTCAAGGGCGTGTTGCAGGGCAATCTCTACCTCCAGGGTGGCGGCGACCCGCTGCTGACGATCGAACGCTGGTGGCGCTTCGTCGCCGACCTGCGCCAGACCGGCTTGCGCGTGATCGAAGGCGACATCGTCGTCGACCAGAACCGGTTCTCCCCGATCAACGAACGGCCCGAAGATTTCGACGGCCGGTTCTGGCGCACCTACAACGTGCTGCCGGACGCGATGCTGGTGAACTGGCAGTCCTCGGACTTCACGATCCGCCCCGCCGATGACGGCTCGGGCATCGAGATCGCGATCCAGCCGTTTCCGGAAGGTCTCGTCGTCGACAACCGGGTGACACTGACCGAGGGTCGTTGCGTGGGCCGCGACCGGCGGATCGGCTACACGATCGCGCCGACCGACCCGGGGCGCGTCGTGGTCACCGGCCGGCTCGCAACCAGTTGCGGGCCGCAGACCCAGCGACTGGCGATCATGGAACCCGCGCAGTACGCCTATGGCACGTTCGTCACGCTGTGGCGACAGCTCGGCGGCGAATTCAAGGGCGGGATGCTGCGCGCACCGACGCCGCCGGCCGCGCGCCTGCTGCTGACCCAGGAATCGCAGCCGCTGGCCGAGATCGTGCGGGTCACCAACAAGTATTCGAGCAACATGATGGCGCGCGCGCTGGTGCTCGCGATCGCTGCAGAGAAATCCGGCACGCCGGCGACCACGGCCGCGGGCGAGGCGGCCATCCGGGACTGGCTCAGGACCCGCGGCCTGGTGTTTCCGGAAATGGTGATCGGCAACGGCTCGGGACTGTCGCGCGAGGCGCGCATCTCGGGCGACAGCATGGCGCGCATGCTGGTCGGCGCCTGGCGCAGCCGCTTCGCACCCGAGTTCCTGACCTCGCTCGCGCTCGGCGGGCTCGACGGCACGCTCGAGCGGCGCTTTGCGAACGTCAATGACCCGAGCCGCATCCGCATGAAGACCGGTTCGCTGCGCGATGTCAGTTCGATCGCGGGCTATGTCAGCGGCGATTCCGGCAAGACCTATGCGGTCGTCGTTTTCGTGAATCACGCCGGTGCGCAGAACGGCGTCGGTGAGACCATCCAGACGGCCGTGATCGACTGGGTTCTGCGGCAATAACAGGGTGTCGACTTTCTTTACGAAAGGGTCCTGAAAGGCCGGGACGCCGTCGCCAGGCTCCAATGTTATCCCTTATTATTCAAATACTTAATGAACATGGCATGGCTCAAGCGGCATGGAAGGCAGGGGACGCATGCGTCCGTTCAAGAGCGTCCCGGAGCCGGGCACGATCGGCCTCCTGAACCTCGGCCTTGCCGGCATCGCAGCGGGCATCTGCGGGCGCCGCAAGCACTGACGCCTGGCGATCAGGCAGTTTGAAAAAGAAACCCCGCTCCGGCGGGGTTTCTCGTTTCTGGATCCCGCTGCCGGGCGTCAGGGCAAGTTGACGACGACGGTCGCATTCGGCGCGACGACGACCGCATCGGACGCGGTCCAGCGCATCGTCTCGAATCCCGGCTCCCCCGTCGCGGCGCCCGGATCGTACTCGCTCACTTCGGTGGACGCATCGACCGCGAAATCGCAGGTCGCCGCCACCGTATAGGTGCCCGCCTCGACCATCGCGAACTGGTAGGCCACAACCGGCTCGAGACCGTCGAAAGCGAGCGGCTTGAACACGACCGGGTCCGGCGCATCGCCGGCGTCACCATCCATGTCGTCAGGCGTCACCCCGGCGCCGCTGAACAGGTAGATGCCGCCGTCGCAGTCCGCCGCACCCGCGCCGCCGCCGAGCTGCAGCGCCGCCAGCGCCGCCAGATCCACTGCACCGGTGATGTCGCCGATTTCCAGCTCGTCCATCAGGCGCAGGACGGGCTTCAGCAGGTAGTTCGGCGACAGGCCGGGCGGCGCAATGATCGACTTGCGCAGGTCGAAATCGGCGACGAGGCGCGTGATGCCGCCTGCCGCGACCCGGAACGGCCGGTTGATCTTGAGGCCCGTCTCCGACCCGCTCGGGATGAACAGCGGAAACTGCTGGCCGTTCTCGAACAGGATGTAGGACCCGTCGTTGCGGTTCTGTTCGGCAATCACCTTGAGCCGCAGCCACTGGTAGGTACCGGCATCGACGACCAGGTTCTCGAGCAGGTTGACCGTCGCGCCGTCCTGGTAGGCGAGCAGGTCAATCTCGCGAGGTACAGCGAAATCGAACGAGCGCGTCTCGCCATCCGAATGCAGTTCGACGCCGGTGAACACGACCACCACGGCGCTCGCGCCGTCGACGGGCGCGTCACCGATGCGAAGGCTGAGGCGTCCGGTTTCGGTCGACGCACTGTCACCGGAGCCGCCACCGCAGCCTTGCAGTATCAGCAAACCGGCGAGCACGAGCCCGCCGCAGACAGGAACCTTCATGGCGATACCTCCTTGTACACGGATCACTATGGACGCGCCGCGAACCTCGGGCAAGCGGCCGCCGTAGCCAGTCTGCGACAGCCGGACCGCGCGTAACTGGTTGATTGAGCTGGCTGCGACCCGTCTCAGCGCAGTGCGCGCAGGAAGCCCGCAAACAGCGTGCCGAGCACATGGCGCCAGCCGGGCACGTACTCCTGCCGCAGCAGCGGGGCGATCTCCCCGAGGGTCTCCCAGCCGCCATGCGTCAGCGTGACGCGGCTGCCTGCGGAGGCTGGCTCAAACTCGACCAGGATCCACTGCGCCGATTCCGGCTCGCGTCCCGGATGCCAGCTGAAGCGAATCCTGCGCCCCGGCTCGACCGCCAGCACCTCGCCCCAGACATGGCGAGTTCCGTCTGGCAATACTTCGTCCACCGCCCCGCCCGGCCGCGCCTCGAGGCGACAACAGGCCATCGCATCGCGCGACAGGGAATGCGTCGTGATTGGCCACCAGTCGGAGAATCGGGCCGTAAAGACCGAATAAGCCTCGGCGGGTGTCGCCGCCAGATCGACCGTGAGCACGATCGGCTCGGGTATGCGCATACGGCTCCAGCATACGCGCGGGGCTCGACCGGCGCCGTATGACGGCTGCGATGAAATGATCCGCTGATGCGCCGGCCCGTGGCCGGGTTCCGACACCCGGTGCCGCCGGGCGGCCTAGAATCCTCACCATGGAATCCGTTGCCACGATGCTGATCGTGCTGTTCCAGCTGTTCTTCGGCTGGTGCGGCGGCGACGCGCACGAGCAACCGCGCGCGGAGCCCTGCGAAACCAGCACCGACTGCTGATCCGGGCGGCCCGTCGCGGCCGTTCAATCCTTGCCGAGGATCCTTTCCAGCCGGTCGCGGTAGCTGCGGGAGAGCTTCAGCTCGTGGCCGCCTTCCAGCGTCAGGAAATACTCGCCGTTGGTGTGCGGCTTGAGCTTGCGGATGCGGCGGATGTTGACGATCGTCGAACGATGGATGCGCTGGAAATCAGCCGGGTCCAGGCGTTCCTCGAACTGCTTCATAGTCGCGCGCACGACATGCGTGCGCCCCTCGGCGTGCACGCACATGTAATCCCCTGCCGCGTCCACCCATTCGATCGCGGCAACCGGCAGGCGGATGGTCTCGCGCCCGAGCCGGATGGGCAGCACTTCCGGGAAACGGCGCGAGACGCCCTCCGCGCCGCGCGCCAGCAGCTCCTCGGCGTCGAGCTGCCCGGCGCCGGTGACGCTCGCGAGCAGCGCGACGAGCTGTTCCCGATGCTTCACCGACTTGCGCTGCGCAAACTGCTCGCGCACGTGCGCCATCGTGCGCTCGAAACGCTCGTCCACCAGCGGCTTCAGCAGGTAGTCGAGCGCATGGGCATCGAAAGCCTCGACCGCATAGCGGTCGAAGGCGGTCACGAACACCACCATCGGCATGCTGGTCTGCGGGATGCGCCGCAGTACTTCGAAACCGTCGACGCCCGGCATCTCGATATCGAGGAACATCAGGTCCGGCGAATGCTGCGCGACGGCGTCCACCGCCTCGCGGCCGTTGCCGCACTGCGCGACGATCTCGAAGTCCCTGAATGCGCGCAGCCGCAACTCGAGGCCGCGGCGGGCGAGCGGCTCGTCATCGACGATGATCGCGCGAACTGATGCGCTCATCGGGCTCATACCTCCAGCGGCAGACGCATTTCGACGCGCAGGCCCGGGGCCAGGTCGACGACTTCGACCCGGTGCGCGTCGCCGTACAGCACTTTGAGCCGTTCGCGGGTATTGCGCAGTCCCACGCCGCGGCCGTTTGCAGTCGCCACGGCGGCCGGCAGGCCGGGGCCGTCGTCGACGATCGCCAGCCGCAGTCCGCCGTTCTCGATCCCGGCGATGACCGTCACCGATCCGCCCTGCTCGCGCGGGGCGATCGCGTATTTCATGGCGTTTTCGACCAGCGGCTGCAGCAGCAGCGACGGCACCAGTGCGGATTCCGCGCGTTCGTCGACGTCGAACTCGAGCCGCAGGCGGTCGCCGAAACGCAGCTTCTCGATGCCGAGGTAGAGATTGAGCGAATCGAGTTCCTGGCGCAGCGTGACCTTCTTCATCGGGTCCTGGTCGAGCGTATAGCGCAGGAACTCGGAGAGCCGCGATACGGCGAGGTTCGCAGTGCGGTTCTGGCCGTCGAGCACCAGCGTCGAGATCGCATTCAGCGTGTTGAACAGGAAATGCGGGTTCAGCTGGTAGCGCAGCATCTTGAGTTGTGCCTCCTGGGCGAGCGCGGAGGCTTTCAGCGTCGCCTCGCGCTCGAGCTGCAGGCGCTCGTAAAATTTCACGCCGTAATAGAGCCCGGTCCAGCACAGCAGCAATGCCATCGACGACAAGGTGCCGACAAAGATCTCGAGCGGCTGCCGCGCATGCTCCAACGCCCATTCCGGCTTCACGATCTCCATGTAGGCGGTATTGATGATCGCGCGCCAGCCGAGCGCCACGAGCCAGCAGATCAACGGCGAGCCGATCAGCATCGCGCGCGGGCCGGCGGCCCATAGCCGCCGGTAGATGAGCCGCAACGGCGCGGACAGCAGGAAGCCCGCCAGGGCTGCAATCGCGATCACCTTGACGTAGCCGGGTTCCTTGCCATAGACCGCGGAACCGACGTACTGGGCGAGTCCGTACGCGCTCCAGCCGAGCGTGTGCAGGCCACAGAACAACAGGCTGCGGTTGCCGCGCAGGAAGTCCAGATTCATCCGGACACCTTAGACAGACGTTGCGCGTTCGCGCAACGCCCTGGCGCGGCTGCGCAACGGCTGGTCGCAGTCATGCCGCGCGGGGCGGCAGTTGCGAGCGCAATTGCAGCACGAGGCGCCATCCGGCGCCCTGCCGGCACCAGATGTGCACGTAGGCCGCATCTGCGCTTGCGCCCGGCTCGGGGGCCGAGAGCCCGTAGCTATAGCCGAGGTCGCCGGAGGCTGCGATTTCCGCGCCCATCGGCCAGTACTGCAGCGGCGCCGGCAGCGCCGCGAGCGCCGCGTGGCGCGCCCTGTCGTCATGTGCACCTTCGGCCGACGGTGGATGAAACAAGGCGGCGGTGGCCGCGAGCCGGCGCGCGGCGCGAACCGCATGTGAATCGCCGCCTGCGATACCGGAGATTTCCAGATCCAGAAGCTGCAGCTCGCTCGCCGGCAGCGACTGCCCGCGCTCGCAGTCATGCATGCCGAGCTGGGGCTCGCGGCTGCGTGCCTCCCAAGCCCCTGCGGGCGCGCGGCCAAAGCCGCCATCGAACAGCACCCGCCAGCCGTCGCGGGTCTTCTGCCAGACGGTCACGTAGCGGCCCTCGACCGGGGCGCCCTTCGGGTCCTTCGGCTCAAAGAGCCACGGTCCGCTCGCAAAACCGAGCTCGCCGTCCGCAGACATCTGCGCGCGGTCGGGTAGCCAGTCGAGCGTTCCCGGCAGGTCGTCCTTCGCGGTCCATGCCGCGCGTCCCCAGACCGGCCCGGGCTGCAGCAGGATGGATTCCTCGCCGAGATGTTCGAGGAATGCCGCCTTCGCACCGCGGGCACGCGATGCCGCCGCGAATCCGGCCTCGAGCTCGATCAGCGTCGCATGCGTCGCGATGGCCACGGCGGGCGGCAGCGCGGATTCCGGCACCGGTGCGCAGGCGACCTGCAAGCCCAACATTGCAACGGCCGCAGCGCGATTCATTGATACTGCCGCGCCGCCGCAACGAGTTCGGCGGCGACCCGCGCGCGCAGGCCCGGCGGCGCCAGTACTTCGACACCCGCGCCGTGGCGCAACAGGTCCATCACGAGTTCCGGCTCCTTGCTGAAAGGCAGTTCGAGCACGTAGCTGCCGTCGGCCTCGATGCGACCGACCTGGCGCGAATGCCAGACCTCGTCGGCCA
This sequence comes from Steroidobacteraceae bacterium, assembly GCA_040899645.1. Lineage (GTDB taxonomy): Bacteria > Pseudomonadota > Gammaproteobacteria > Steroidobacterales > Steroidobacteraceae > SCUD01. The sequence continues at coordinate 819 of JBBEAB010000106.1, read as the reverse complement.
CCCAGCGCGCGCTCACGGGCGTGAAGCGTAGCACCGCAGTCTCGGTCTCGGCACCCGCGAAGATGCCGTAGCCCGCGCCCAGTACGCGGTCGAGGTCTTCATCGTTCACTTCCCGCGCCGCCAGCTCCTGCACCTGTGCGCCCTGGATCGCGTCCACCGCGAACACGCGCAGGTCCTTGCGCACGTGGCACCAGGCGTCGAGGTACCAGTTGTAGCGGTAATGCACGAGCCGCTGCGGCGAGACCGTGCGTTCAGTGATGCCGCCGTCGCCGCGCTTCTGGTGCCGGATACGGACCTGCTTGCGGCCGAGCAGCGCGAGCGACAGCGCCTCGAAAATGTCGCGATTGACCCGGCGCGTGCCGAGCGCGAGTACCCGGATGCGGCGGCGGATCTCGCGATGTCCGCGGTCACCGCGCTCGAGGAGCGCGCCGAGGCGTGCGCGCAGCGGCTCGAACTGGCGCCCGAGCAGGCCGGATCCGAGGCTGCCGAGCAGGTGATCGATCTCGAGCAGCGCGTAAATCTCGGCCGGGCTGAACCAGACGCCCGGCAGCTCCGACAGCTCGGCATCCGGGTCGATGATGTAGGCCTGGCGCTCGCGCGACCAGACGATCGGCACATTCAGCCGGTCGCGCAGGTATTCGATATCGCGCTTGAAGGTCGCGTGCGATATCTCGAGTTCGTCCTCGATCTCGCGCCGCTTCAGCGTGCCCTTCTCGACCAGCCGGCGCCGGATCCGGTAGAAACGTTCGGTCCGGTCCACGTGTCTAGGGAAGCTCTGCACAGGTGGCGTGAGGCGCGTTGCACGCGCGCCGCGCGGCC
>JBBEAB010000105.1:0-1609 GCA_040899645.1 Steroidobacteraceae bacterium | reverse complement strand
GGCGGAACGAAGTTGCCGATCATCAGCTCTTCGCCGATCAACACGCCGTGACGCGAGAACCCAGCAGCGGTCACGCCGGGCAAGGCCCGCAACCGCGACAACATGTCGCCGATGACGTCGGCCCTCTGCGGCACGGAGTACGTGTCGGGTAACAGCAGCTGAAACTCGAGCAGATTGCTCGTGATGAAACCGAGATCGGTGCGCATCAACCGCACGAAGCTGTGCGCCAGCAGTCCTGCGCCGACCAGCAACACGGTGGCCAATACCAGCTGGCCGACGACCAGCACCGAACGCGTGCGCGGCTCGCGGCGTCCGGTCGACGCACCTCGTGTGCCCATCGCCGCGAGGTGGGTGGTGCGTGACAGCATGATCGCCGGCAGCAGTCCGAACGCCAGCGCGGTGATCGAGGCGAGCGCCAGCGCAACGCCCAACACGCGAAGGTCGATGGCGAGCTCGTCGGCACGTGGCAACAGTGATGCGCCGAAGATCAAACGGAACAGGCCCTCGGCCTCGGTGATGGCGAGCTCGCGGACCAGCCACACGCCGCCGGCGCCGATGAGTGCTCCGGCCACGCCACCGGCGAGCGCCAGAACGCCGCACTCAGCGGCGATGAGACGGATGATTCGCGCTCGACTGGCACCCATGGCCGCGCGCACCGCGATCTCGCGTTGACGCGTGGTGCCGCGTGCCAGCAACAGATTGGCCACGTTGGCGCAGACGATCAGCAAGACGACGCCAACGGCGGCCAACAGCACTTGCAGTGCGGTTTCGGCGGGCCGTACCAACTGTTCCTTCATACCGATCAGCTCGAAACGCAGGCCCGGCAACGGTGGCGCATCGGCCGGGCGCGGTGGACGAATCGCCGCACCGATCTGGTTGGCCTCAACCGTCGCCTCTTCACGCGAAACTCCAGGAGCGAGTCTCGCGCGCATGCCCACTCCGACGGGCCGCTTCGGATCAAGAAAAAAAACGATCGGCGTCAGGAAATCCCCGCCGTACCGAAACGACGGCGGCATCACACCGATCACCGTCAGCAGCCGGGGCGCCGCCTGGGTGATACCGCCGGCGCGGAATTCGATGGCGCGGCCAATGATGTTCGGATCGCCGTCGAAGTGGCGGCGCCAGGTGTCGAAGCTGAGAACCACGACATCCGGACTGTGATCGTCGGCGGCGGACAGCGTCCGACCTAACATCGGGGTGGCGCCGAGCAGTTCCAGCATGTTGCCGGACACCGCGGTTCCCCACAATCCGGCTGTTCCGCGGCTGGTCCGGACGAGCCGCTGGCCCATGCCGATCGTGGCGGCCGTGACGTCAAAAGTCTTCGTGCGCGCGCGCCACTCCGCGAACTCGAGGTTGTTGGGCCCGCGTTGCATCCACTGAAACCCCGCCCGCGCCGGCGCGATGTTTTCGACAACCATGAACAGGCGATCCGCGTCCGGATAGGGCAGCGGCTGCAGCAGGATGGTGTGGACGACGCTGTAGATCGCCGTCGTGGCGCCAATACCGATTGAGAGCGTGAGGATCGCGGCGGTAGTGAAACCCGGGCTGCGCGCGAGTGAGCGGATCGCGTACGAGAGATCGCCCCGCATGATCTACGACTCCAGCAGCA
>JBBEAB010000104.1:0-11055 GCA_040899645.1 Steroidobacteraceae bacterium | reverse complement strand
TCGCGAGCAGGTAGCCGTGCGCCATGTGCAGTTCCAGCATGTCGAAGCCGGCCTCCGCCGCGTAGCGCGTGCTCTGCACGAACTCGGCTTGCACCCGTTCCATGTCGGCGCGAGTCATCTCGCGCGGCGGCGGACTGATGCCTTCGAGATACGGCAACGGCGATGGCGCGATCGTCTCCCAGTTGCCGGCCGGCAACGGGTGGTCGTCGTCCTCCCAGCCGAGCTGCGTCGAGCCCTTGCGTCCCGAATGACCGAGTTGCAGGCAGATCTTCGCGCGGCTGTGGCCGTGCACGAACGCTACGATGCGCTGCCAGGCATCGCGCTGCGCCTCGTTCCAGAGCCCGGTGCAGCCGGGCGAGATGCGCGCCTGCGGCGACGGGCAGGTCATCTCGGTGAACACAAGCCCCGCGCCGCCCGTCGCGCGCGCGCCGAGATGCACCAGGTGCCAGTCGCCGGGCATGCCGTCCTCCGCCGAATACTGCGCCATCGGCGAAACGACGATACGGTTCTCCAGGCGCAGGCCGCGGACTTCGAAGGGCAGGAACATCGGCGGCCGCGGCGTGGCGGCGACCCGCTCCGCCAGCCTGGCCTCGACGCTCGCGACGAAGGCCGCATCGCGCAGCTTCAGGTTGGCATGGCCGATGCGCTGGCTGCCGGTCAGCAGGCTGTAGGTGAATTGCCAGGGTTCGAGCCGCGTGTAGCGCGCGACATCCTCGAACCAGCGCATGCGGTTGCGTGCCGCGCTCTGCAGCTTGAGGGCCTCGGTTTCGCGTTCCTCCTGGTAGGCGGCGAGCGCGCCTGGCACATCCGTGCTGCCCGCCGTGCGCGCGACCAGCGCGATCGCATCCTCCATCGCGAGCTTGGTGCCGGAGCCGATCGAGAAATGCGCGGTGTGGGCGGCATCGCCGATCAGTACACGCTTGCCGAAATGCCAGCGCTTGCACAACACGCGCTGGAAGTTGAGCCAGGCGGAGCCGCGCAGGTGCGCGGCATTGCTGACGAGACGGTGGCCCTGCAGGTATTTCGCGAACAGCTTTTCGCAGAAGCCGATCGATTGTTCGTGGCTGGCGCGGTCGAGACCGTGCGCGCGCCAGGTTTCCTCGCGCGTCTCGACGATGACTGTCGAGAGCGTCTTGCTGAACTGGTAGGCGTGAATCTGGAACCAGCCGTGCGGCGTCTCCTCGAACGCGAAGGTGAAGGCCGGGAACGGCCTGGTCGTGCCGAGCCAGATGAAGCGGCATTCGCGGGTGTCGACGTCCGGCTCGAAGGTCGCCTCATGGCGCTTGCGCGTGCGGCTGTTGACGCCGTCGGCGGCGACGATGAGGTCGGCATCGGCGAAGGCCGCGTCGTCCTCGACCTCGTGCTGGTAGGTGTGCTGGACGCCGAGCGCGGCGCCCCGCTCCTGCAGGATCTGCAGCAGGCGCTTGCGCTCGATGCCGCAGAAGCCGTGGCCACCGGTCGTGATGGTCGTGCCGCGGTAGTGGACGTCGATGTCGTCCCAGTGATGAAAGTCGCCGGTGATCGCGGCATGCGAGGGCGCGTCTGCGGCGCGGAAGCCCTCCATCGTGCGGTCCGAGAACACGACGCCCCAGCCGAAGGTGTCGTCCGGCCGGTTGCGTTCGTAGACCTCGACCCGCGCCTTCGGCAGGGCCTTGCGGAACAGGATCGCGGCGTACAGGCCGGCGGGGCCGCCGCCCAGACAGACGATGCGTTTCAAGCGGCTCTCCGGTGCCTGGGCTGTATTACAGGCCTCAATAGTTGACATGTCAACTATTTACCCGGGAACTGCGACATGGAACGCAGAATGGGGACGCATCCCTTTCTCCGGCCGCCGGAGAAAGGGATGCGTCCCCTCTTAGCGCAGCGCCTTGCGCTGGAGTTTGCCGGTGGCGGTCTTCGGCAGCGCCTCGAGGTATTCGATCACGCGCGGGTACTTGTATGGCGCGATGCGCTGCTTGACGAAATCCTGCAGCTCGCGCGTCAGGGCGGCGTCCCCTGCCCGGCCCGGTGCCAGCACGACGCAGGCCTTGACGACGGTGCCACGCTCCGGGTCGGGCGCGCCGACGACGGCGCACTCGCGCACCGCCGGGTGTGCGAGCAGCGCCCACTCGACCTCAGGACCGGCGATGTTGTAGCCGGCCGAGACGATCATGTCGTCGGCACGGGCGACGAACCAGAAATAGCCCTCTTCGTCCACGCGATAAACGTCTCCAGTGATGTTCCAGCCATTCAGCACGTACTCGAGCTGGCGGCGGTCGTCGAGATAACGGCAGCCGGTCGGGCCGGTAACCGCGAGCCGGCCAACACCGCCGGACGGCAGGGGCTTGCCGTCCTCGTCGAGCACGCAGGCCACATAGCCAGGCAACGGCTTGCCGGTGGCGCCGGGACGGATGTCGGCGCCGCTCGCCGAGATGAAGATGTGGATCATCTCGGTCGCGCCGATGCCGTCGATGATCCGGATGCCGGTCTTCTCGTGCCAGGTGTCCGACACGGACTTCGGCAGGAACTCGCCGGCCGATACGCAGCATCTCAACGACGAAATGTCGTGGCCCGCGAGCTCGCCCGAGAGTGCGCGATAGGCAAATGGTGCCGTGAACAGGCAGGTGACGCGGTATTTCTCGATTGCGGCCAGGATGGTTGCGGGCGCGGGCGCCTCGATCGGCACGGATGCCGCGCGAAAGCGCAGCGGAAACACGAGCAGCGCGCCGAGGCCGAAGGTGAAGCCGAGCGGCGGGCTGCCGGCATAGATATCGCCGGGTTGCGTCCGCAGCAAGTGGCGCCCGACGACATCCGCCATCGCGAGCACGTCGCGGTGGAAATGCATGCAGGCCTTGGGCTGGCCGGTGGTGCCGGAGGTGAAAGCCAGCAGGCAGACGTCGTCCGCGGCCGTGTTGGCGTTGACGAACTCATCTGCCGCCCGCTCCATGCGGCCCTCGAGGTCGCCGCCACCCCAGGAGATCACCGTCCGGACGAAGCCCTGTGCGGAGATGGCGGTGCGCAGTTCCATCAGCAGCCGATGGTCGCAGAGCGCGAAGGCAGGTTCGGCCTTGATGATGATCGCCGCAAGCTCCGGCGCGCGCAGCATCGGCATGGTCGTCACGGCGATCGCGCCGGTCTTCATCACGGCCAGCCAGGCCGAATAAAGCTCGGGGCCGTTGTAGCCGCGCAGCAGCACGCGGTTGCCGGGCACGACGCCCGCATCCTTCAGCACATTCGCGATGCGGTTCGCGCGCTCGAGCAGCTCGGCATAGCTGATGGGGCCTGCGTCGGTCAGCAGCGCCGGGCGATCGCCGTGACCTTCGGGAATTGCGTCGTCGAGCAGTACCGTCGCGCAGTTCAGCCGCGCCGGATACTGAAGCTCCGGCAGGTCGAAATGCAGTCGCGGCCACAACTCCTTCGGCGGCAGCCGGTCCCGTGCAAATGTATCCACGGCGATATTCTACTAAAAAGGGGACGCATCCCTTTCTCAATCCTCGCGCGGTGCCAGGGGCGCAAGATAGGAAAAGGGATGCGTCCCCTTTTTAGTAGAATTGGCCGATGGCGGCATTTCTGGAGACGGATCAGGAGCTCGCGCGACTGGCGCGGCGCGCGGCCGGCATGCGCGGCGGGCCGCGGGTGCTGATCCTGCCGGGCATCATGGGCTCGACCATCGGCCGGCTGCGCAAGAACGGCCGCGCGGACATCACCTGGTTCGACCCGTTCGAAATCGCCCAGGGCCAGCTCGTCAAGCTCGCCCTGCCGGGCGGCAGCCGCTACGGCGCGCTCGACGTGTTGCGTTTTGCCTATGAACGCCTGCGCCTGGTGCTGCGCATCGCCGGCTTCGACGCGGCTTTCCACCCCTACGACTGGCGTCGCGACCTGAACGCAAGCGGCCGCGAACTGGCCGATCGCCTGCTGCGCGAACGCCGCCAGGACGTGATCCTGGTCGGCCACAGCATGGGCGGTCTGGTCGCGCGCGCGGCGCTCGCCCACCGCGGCGCCGACCGCATCGCGCGCGTGATCCAGCTCGGCACGCCGAACCGCGGCGCCTATGTCGCCGTGCAGGCGCTGCGCGGGACTTACCCGCTGATCCGCCGGATCGCGATGCTCGACCTGAAACACAATGCCGAGGAGCTTGCCGAGCAGATGCTGACGACGCTGCCCGGCCTCTGCAGCCTGCTGCCGGCCGCGAGCGCCTGCAAGGACTTCGATCCCTTCGAAGCGGCCCAGTGGCCTGGCGGCCCGCGGCCGTCGATCGAGTTGCTCACCACGGCGGATGAACAGATCGAGGCCCTGCCCCCGCCGGACGAGCGCTTTGCACTGATCGCGGGTTTTGGCCAGGACACGGTGCTCGCGCTCCGCCGCCGCAAGCAGAAGCTCGAGTTCGGCCGCGGCCCGGCGGGCGATGGCACGGTGCCGCTCGCACTGGCGCACTGGCCGGGCCTGCCGACCTGGTATGTGGAGGAAAATCACGGCTCGCTGCCCGGCAATGCCGAGGTTGGCCGCGCCGTGATCGATCTGGCGCGCGGCGAAACCACCGACAGCTTGCCGCATGTGTTACCGCGCCGCCGTGGCGTGCCGACGCTGTGGCAGGAAGACACGCGCCAGGCGCCCGCCCCGAAAGTCGACTGGAACGATCTCTCCGAACGCGAGCAGCGCGAGTTCCTGCACGAGTTCGTCGGCCTCGCCCATGCCGCGACGACCCCTCAAGTCCAGCGCGGCACCGCCACAAAGCCCGTCGAGCTGTCCTTCATCGAAGGCGATATCACGCAGAGCAGCGCCTCGGCGCTGGTGCTCGGCGCCTTCGCCAAAGTCGAGCCCGCGGGCGCCGCGCAGGCCATCGACCGCATCCTGCACGGCGCGATCAGCGACCTGGCGCGTCGCCGCGCGATCGGCGCCGCCGCCGGTGAAGTGTTCGTGCTGCCGGTCGGCCGGCGCGGACTCGCCGCGCGTCTGGTCGTGTTCGCGGGTCTCGGCGATTTCGGCCGCTATGGCCCGGACGTGCAGCGCCTCGCCGCAGCGAACGTCACGCGCACGCTCGCGCTCGCGGGCGTGGACGACTTCGCGATGGTGCTGTGGGGCACGGCCTCGGGTGCGGATGCGGCCTCTGCCGCGCGTGCCCAGCTCGAGGGCGTACTGACGGCGCTCGGCGACCTCGCGCCGGCGCTGCGGCTGCGGCGCATCTCGGTCATCTCGCGGAACGCAAAACGGCTGCAGGCGGCCCGCCTGGTCGCGGAAGACCTGCTGCGCCTGCATCCGTCCGCGCCGCTGATGCGGCTCCAGCCGGAGCGCAAGGCGGCCCGCAAGGCCCAGCCTGCCGTGGCATCGACTGCAACGCCGCTCGCCTGGCTGTTCGTGCAGCAGTCCGCGGGACAGATGCGCGCGGCGCTGCTCGGTCCTGCGCCGAAGGCGACCGCACTGGTCGCGACACGGCGACTTGACCTGCGCGCGCTCGAGCGCGAACACGCGCGCCTGGTGCCCGGCCTTGCGGTCGCGGAGCTCGAGACTTTCGGCGAGCGGCTGACCGACCTGTTGCTGCCCGAGGAAATTGCGCAGGCGCTGCCGGTCGTCAAGTCGGCGCCGCTTGTCGTGGTACACGACAGCGCAAGCGCGCACTGGCCCTGGGAGGCGCTTTGCATCGATGGCTGGCAGCCGGCCGCCGCGAAGGGCCTGAGCCGGCGCTACGCCGCGGAAGGCATGTCGGTCGCGAAATGGCGCGAACAGCGTCGCCGCGAGCGCGAATTCAACGTGCTGCTGGTGATCAACCCGACCGGCGACCTGCCGGGCGCCAACGAGGAAGGCGATCGCGTCGCGAAGATGCTGGCGCACCTGCCCGGCGCCGGTATCACCGCGATCCGCGGCGGCGATGCCACGCGCGCGCGCCTGCTCGCGGAGTTCCGCTCCGGCGACTACGACGCGATCCACTACGCAGGCCACGCCTTCTTCGATGCCGCGTCGCCGGCTTCGAGCGGCATCCTGTGCGCCGGCGGACGCGTGCTGTCGGGCGCCGACCTCGCGGCGCTCGATTCGGTGCCCGCGCTGGTGTTCTTCAACGCCTGCGAATCGGGCCGGTTGCGCCAGGCGGTCAAGCCGCTGCGCCAGCTCGATCGCAGCGTGGGCTTTGCCGAGGCCTTTCTGCGCGGCGGCGTCGCGAACTTCATCGGCACCTGGTGGCCGGTGTCGGATACGGCCGCAGCGGCTTTCGCGACCACGCTCTATCGCGACCTGGCGATAGGCCAGTCGATCGGCGCGGCGCTCAATGCCTCGCGCGGCGCGGTGCGCACGCTGCCATCCGCCGACTGGGCCAACTACCTGCACTACGGCAGCTTCGACTTCGCGCTCAAGGCCGGTCGCTGAGGCCCGCACCGATGGCGCGCATCACCAGCCTGCACATCTATCCGGTCAAGTCCTGCCGCGGCATCGACGTCGAGGACGCGCTGATCACGCCGACCGGCCTCGAATGGGACCGCCGCTGGATGATCGTGCGGCCCGATGGCGAGTTCATCACGCAACGCGAACACCCCCTGCTCGCGACCATCACGGTCACCGTCGGTAACGGCAAGTTGACGCTGCAGGCGGACGGCCAGGCGCCGCTCGTCGTCGATACCGAGCACGGCGGTGCGACGCGCCGCGTGACGATCTGGGACGACACCTGCGAGGCGACGGATGCCGGCAGTGCCGCCGCGGCGTGGCTCGGCCAGGTCCTCGGCGAGGAACTCGGCCTCGTGCGCATCAATGAGCGCGCGCCGCGGCTCGCCAACCCGAAGTACACCGGCACCACGCCGCAGCCCGTGACCTTCACCGACGGCTATCCGGTGCTGATGGTCTCGCAGGAATCGCTCGCGGACCTGAACGAGCGACTGCCGGCACCGATCCCGATGGCGCGCTTCCGCCCGAATATCGTGGTCGAGGGCGTCGCCGCCTACGCGGAGGATGCGATGTCGCTGTTCCGCTTCGGGCCCGTGGTGCTGCGCGGCGTCAAGCTCTGCACGCGCTGCGCGGTGACGACCACCGACCAGGTGAGCGGCGCGCGCGATCCGCAGCAGCAGCCCTTACGCGCGCTCGGCAAGTACCGTCACGATCATGCGCTGCGCGGCGTGATCTTCGGCCAGAACTGCAGGCTGCACGCCGGCATCGGCCAGCGCCTCGCCATCGGCGCGGCGCTCGCCATCGAGCCCTACCAGGTATAGCGCACGCGGTAGCTGACAACCGCCTCGCCGCCCGCGGCGATGCGCACCGGGAACTCGATCGTCCGCGCATCCTTCTTCTGCGACGGGATCGACTGCGAGAGCAGCGTCCACTGGCTCCAGCGGTACAGGTTCTCGCGCACGATCACCTCGACCGCCTGCTCCTTGTGGTTGCGGACCTTGATCTCGAAGGCCTCTTCCATGACGCGGCCCTTCGTGTTCACGACGAAATCGGTCTGGCGCCGTTCGCCGACCACGTCGAAGGCCGTACCGAGCTTGACCCGCACGTCCTCGTCCTTGGGCGTGTGGTCGATCTGGTCCTCGCCGATGAACTCGAGGCTGCCGTCCGCCTTGTCCAGCTGCGACACGCGGATGCGGCCGGCCGGGAGCGGCATGCCCATGCCCGAGGCCTTGTCGTTGCGGAAGTTCAGCCAGACATCCACTTTCGTGTTGGAGGTCGGCCCGAACTCGCGATCGAGCATCGGCCCGCCGTAGTAGCCGCCGAAGTCCGCTCCGTAGTAGACCAGCTGCTTCCTGGCCGGCACGCGGGTCGCCGCCTCGAACAGTTCGATCTGCTTGGTCGAATTGTTCGGGATCGTCGCCGGGCGACCGAGCGTGTAAAGGTGATATTCGAAGAAGGCTTTTTCCTCGAAGCCGGCGTCCGCGGACATCTCCATCGTCTTCATCCGGGATGCGGTCACCATGATGTTGCGGGCGTCTGCCTGTACGCGATTGACATCGCCGGCGATCAGCTTGAGTTTCGCCTTCTCATAGGTGGCACCCGACTGGTTCAGCAGGCTGACCCAGGCGCCGACGTCCACGAAGCCGGAGTTCGCATCCGCGCCCTCGCTGAAGATCAGGTTGTAGTCGGCCCACCAGGTGATGCCGCCGGTCTGGTAGGCGACCCGCGCGCGCTGCGTGCCGCCCTTGGCGGACAATACATCCCACTCGAGCGTCGGGCGCGTGATCAGCCCGCCCGGCAGTTCGCCGAAGCGCATGTTGCTCCATTCACGCAGCGCGCTGATCTGGCCGTCGGCGCCGCGGATCACGAGGCCGTCGTTCGACGAGACCAGCGTGCCTTCGATGAGCTTGACGCCGTCGCCCTGCTGCTGCTCGACGCTGACGCTGCGGTCGATGTACTTCGACAGCAGCTTCTCCTGGCTCACCAGGTCGAACTGGAAGTTCTGCTCCAGTACCTTGGTGCCCGTGGGATCGGTCAGCGACAGGAACTGCACGGTAGTCGGGTCGATCAGCGCCGCGACATCGGTGAACTTGAGCAGGCTGCGCCCTTTCGTGAGATCCAGGTCACGGTCGAGGCGTACCAGCGCAAAGCCCGGAAGCGCGTTCGCCTGCGGCGTACCCATGCCGGGCAGCGGGCGGTACCATTCGACCGGGATGCCCCCGGGTTGCGCCGAACTGTAGACGGTCAGGGACACCTGCGGCTCGGCCGCCACGGCATTGAGGGCCAGCAGGACCCCGGCCGCCAGCAGGCCGGATTTCACAAAATGCGAACTCATGACAAGCCCTCCTTGGGCGTGGTTGTCTAGAATAAACGGTACTGGCCACGGAGACGGGTCAATGCAGACCGAATTGCCGCCCTGGTTGGAGAAGCTGCAGCAACCCAAGTTCCTGGCGGGTATCGCCGGGCTCCTGCTGGTGCTGGTGCTGGCGCTCATCTTCGCGGTCTGGCGCTGGGGCATCGCCGAGGACCGCTTCGAGATGCTCGAGCAGAAGGCAGCCGAGGGATTCCTGCAGGCACCCTCCTCGACGCGCTCCGTGCGCGTCGATCCGCGCGCGGCGCGGCTCGTCAGCATTCACTCCGGCGGCTTCCCGCAGCGCATCGACCTGCAGATCGCCGCGGTGACCAGCAAGTACGAGCGCTTCCGCGTCAGCTTCCTGCGCGAGGACGGCACGCTCGTGCTGCACGCCGATCGCCTGGTGCGGGATTCGAACAACGACCTGAAGCTGTCATTCAATACCTCGATCCTGCCGGACGGGGCGTACCTGATCCGCATCGAGGGCTATACGCGCAACGGTGCGATGGAACGGTTCGCGGAAGCGAGGATGCGGGTGGCGGGCCGGTAAGGCGACTGGCGTCCGCTGCCGAACTGGCCGCTGCGGATAGAATCCGCCGATGGCGCACTTTCTGCCCCCGCTCTCGCCGTTCCTGTCCTGGCCTCCGTTCTTCGCAAGACCCGGTACTGCGCTGGCAGACGTGATGCGGGGACTCGCCGCATCGGAGTGCTGGTCCGCGGCTGAACTCGCCGCCGGCGCGCAATCGCAACGCATGCTGCTGCTCGAATGGACGGCCCACAACGTGCCGTACTACCAGCGCAATGGCGCGCTGATGGCCGCCCTCAAGATCCTGCGCCGCTCGCCCGAGCGCTTTGATGAACAGTGGCTGCAGTTGCCGCTGCTGACGAAGGAGACGCTGCGCAGCTCTGGCGCCGTGCTGAAAGCGCGCGCCGTGCCGGAGCCGCATCGGCCGCTTGCCAGCGTGCGCACTTCCGGTTCCACCGGCATCCCGGTCGAGGTCGACACGACGGCCGTGACGCGCCTGGTCTGGAACGCGCTCGCGGTGCGCGAGCATCTCTGGCAGGGGCGCGATTTCGGCAAACGGCTCGGCGTAATCCGCTCCTTCAAGCCGGCCGAAGGCATCCGCCGGGGCATCGACAACCCGGACTGGGGGCCGCCGGTCGCTGACCTGTACCGCACCGGCCCCGCGTCAGTCGTGCACGTGAAGCAGCCGGTCGAGGTCCTGATCGAGTGGCTGCGCCGCTTCAACCCGCATTACCTGCTGACCTACCCGAGCGTCGCGCAGGCCTTGTTCGATGCGCTCGGTCCGGGCGGCAGGACACCGGCGCTCGAGGAAGTGCGGCTCATGTCCGAGCCGCTGGACGTCGAATTCGAAGCGGCGATCAAGGATGCCTGGGGCGTGCGCGTCTCCGACATCTATTCCAGCAACGAAAATGGCAAGATCGCGATGCGCTGCCGCGAGCACGACAATTTGCACGTGCAGAGCGAGGGCATCTTCGTCGAGATCCTGAATGACCGCGGCGCACGCTGCGCCACCGGCGAATCGGGCCAGGTCGTGCTGACCTCGCTCCACAATCTCGCGACACCCCTGATCCGTTACCAGATCGGCGACTACGCGACGGTCGGCGAACCCTGCGGTTGCGGGCGCGCGTCGCCGGTGATCCGCCGCGTACTGGGCCGCGTGAAGAACATGGCCGTTAGTCCGGACGGCCGTCGCTACTACCCGATACACCTCTTCAGAATCCGCACGGTTCCCGTCATCCGCCAGTCGCAGTGGGTACAGACGGCACGCGATGCCATCGAATTGCGCGCGGTCCTCGATCGTCCGATGACCGAGGCGGAAACGGAGCAGGCGATCGAAGTCGTCCGCGAAACGCTCGGCCATCCCTATCGGGTGACGATCGTTGCGGTCGACGCGATCGCGCGCGGGCCGACCGGCAAGTTCGAGGAGTTCCTGTCGCTGCTGCCCGAACCGGCCGCCTTGTGACTATCCCTCGCGCAAGGTGCTGATCGGCGGATGATTGATGACGTTGCGCGCCGCGAAGGTCCCCGCCCCGCCGACGATGACCGCCCCGGCGACCAGCCCGACCAGCCACACCCAGGGATCGATCGTGTACTCGAGGTCGAACACTTCCGTCGCCAGCAGCCAGCCCGCGATGGTTGCACCGATCGCGGCGAGCACGCCGGCCAGCATGCCGAGCGCGGCGAACTCGGAAGCGACGCCAGCGAGCACCACGCGCCGCCGCGCGCCGAGCGTGCGCAGCATCGCGCTCTCGTAGCGACGCTCGTCGCGCGTCGCCTGGATCGCGGCGAGCAGCACCGTGATGCCGGCCGCCAGCGTGAACAGGAACAC
>JBBEAB010000103.1:532-11235 GCA_040899645.1 Steroidobacteraceae bacterium | reverse complement strand
CGATCCTGTTCTTCCACAGCTTCAGCGCCTCGGTGTCGATCTCGGGCTTCTGGAAGCGGATGCCGTGGACCGCCATCGACTCCGCCTCCTCGATCACCCGCGCGGCATGCAGCAAGGCCTTCGATGGAATGCAACCGACATTGAGGCACACGCCGCCGAGCTGCGGCCAGCGATCCACCAGGATCACGCGCAGTCCCAGGTCCGCCGCGCGGAAGGCCGCGGTGTAGCCGCCGGGCCCGGCGCCGATCACCAACAGCTGGGTCTGCAGGTCGGCGGCCGGTTCACCGGCGGAAATCCCGGGCTCGCTGCGCGACGCCGGCTTGGCCGGCGGCGGCAACACGGTCGTGCGCTCGGGATCGAGCGCGGCTTTCGACGAGCCGAGCGATGGCAATCGCACCGTGTCGCTCGTGGCTGCGGCGACGAGGGCGATCAGCGAATCCTTCGATACGCGGTCGCCCTTGGCGAGCTTCACGTCCTGCACGATACCGGCGACGGTCGCCGGGACGTCCATCGTCGCCTTGTCGGTTTCGAGCGTGATCAGCGGCGTTTCCGGCTCGACACTGTCGCCGGGCCGGACCAGCACCTCGATGACCTCGACATCCCGGAACTCGCCGAGATCCGGGACACGCTGTTCGACGAGACCGGTCACGGCACGGCCTCGGTCAGGCTGCGCGGATTCGCGAGCGCCTCCGCGAGCGCTACCACGAAGCGTACGGCTTCGGCCCCGTCGATCACGCGATGGTCGTAGGAGAGGGACAGCGGCAGCATGAGGCGCGGCACGAAAGCGCCATCGCGCCATACGGGCCGCTGCTGCGAACGCGATACGCCGAGGATCGCCACCTCCGGGGCATTGATGATCGGCGTGAAGGCCGTGCCGCCGATGCCACCGAGACTTGAGATCGTGAAGCAGCCGCCCTGCATTTCGGCGGCTTTCAGCTTGCCGGCGCGCGCCTTTCCGGCGAGTTCGCCGAGGTCCCGCGCGAGTTCGTAGATGTCCTTGCGCCCGGCGTCGCGGATCACCGGCACAACCAGGCCATTCGGCGTGTCGGCGGCGAAACCGAGGTGCAGATACTTCTTGAAAACCTGGTTCTGGCCCGAAGCATCGAGCGAGCTGTTGAAGTTCGGGAACTGCGCGATCACCCGCGCGCAGGCGCGCGCGATGAACGCGAGCGGCGTCAGCTTGATGCCGAGCGACGAAGCGCGGTCCTTCAACGAGACGCGCAACTGCTCGAGCTCCGTGATGTCCGCCTCATCGTGCTGCGTGACATGCGGCAGGTTGACCCAGGCCGCCTGCAGGCGCGCACCGGATATCTTCTGGATGCGTCCGAGCGGCTTGACCTCGACCTGCCCGAAAGCGGCAAAATCGACGTCGTGCACGCGCGGCAGCGCCGCGCCTGTAGCCGCCGCGCCAATGAGCACTTGCTTGACGAACGCCTTGACGTCGTCTTCGCTGATGCGGCCCTTGACGCCGGTGCCGGTGATACGCGTCAGGTCGACCCCAAGCTCGCGCGCGAAGCGCCGCACGGCCGGGCCCGCATGCGCGCGCCGGATATCGGCATCGGCAGCGACGATCACGGCGGCGGCGGTCGGCGCCCGGGCCGGTGCGGCGCCGGATGCCGATGGCGGTGGCGCCATGGAACCTGCGGCGGCCGCCGCAGGCGCTGGTGCCGCCCCGGTCGCTTGCGGGATTGTCTCCGGCTTTGCTGCCGCGGGAACCGCAGCACCCTCCAGTTCGACGATCGCGTGGCCCTGCGACACGCGGTCGCCTTTGCGGACCGACACCGCTGCGACACGCCCGGCGGCGGTCGAGGGCACATCCATGGTCGCCTTGTCGGTCTCGAGCGTGATCAGCGGGCTGTCCACGGCGACGGTGTCGCCGGCCTTGACCAGGACTTCGATGACTTCGACCTCGTGGAAGTCGCCGAGGTCGGGCACGAGGATCGTGGTGCGATCGGACACGGCGCGGCTCAGCTGACCAGCGGGTCCGGCTTCGCCGGATCGAGGCCGAACTTCTTGATCGCGAGCGCGACAGTCGCCTTGTCGAGCCGCCCGTCGTCGGCGAGCGCCTTGAGCGCCGCGACCACGATCCAGTTGCGACTCACTTCGAAGTGCTCACGCAACGCCTGGCGCGAGTCGCTGCGGCCGAATCCGTCGGTCCCGAGCGCAACGTAGCGACCCGGCACCCACTGGCGGATCTGGTCAGCGACGATCTTCATGTAATCGGTCGCGGCAATGAACGGGCCGTCGCGCCCGGCGAGGCACTCGCGCACCCACGGGACTTTTGCCTTCTGCTCCGGCGCCAGCATCGCCATGCGTTCGCAGGCGAGCGCATCGCGGCGCAGTTCCGAGAAGCTGGTGACGCTGAACACGTCGGCCGGGATGCCGAACTCGGACTCGAGCAGCGCCGCGGCGGCAAGCGTCTCGCGCAGGATCGTGCCCGCGCCGAACAGCGTCACCCGGACCGCGCCGCGCCCGCCGATATGCAGCAGGTACATGCCGCGCAGGATCCCCTGCTCGACGCCTTTTGGCATCGCCGGCTGTGCGTAGTTCTCGTTCATGCAGGTGATGTAATAGAAGACGCTTTCCTGCTCGGCGACCATGCGCCGCAGGCCGTCCTGCATGATCACCGCGAGTTCGTAGGCGTAGCAGGGATCGTAGGAAACGCAGTTCGGGATCGTCGACGCGAGCAAATGGCTGTGGCCGTCCTGGTGCTGCAGGCCCTCGCCAGCGAGCGTCGTGCGCCCGGCGGTTGCGCCGATCAGGAAGCCGCGCGCCTGCATGTCGCCCGCCGCCCATGCGAAGTCGCCGATGCGCTGGAAGCCGAACATCGAGTAGAAGATGTACAGCGGGATCATGTTGATGCCGTGGTTGGCGTAGGCAGTGCCCGCGGCCATCCACGAGCAGAACGCGCCGGCCTCATTGATGCCCTCTTCCAGGATCTGGCCCTTGCGGTCCTCGCGGTAGTACATCAGCTGGTCGGCATCCTGCGGCGTGTAAAGCTGCCCGACCGACGAATAAATGCCGACCTGGCGGAACAGGCCTTCCATGCCAAACGTTCGTGCTTCGTCCGGCACGATCGGCACGACGTGCGCGCCGATGTTCTTGTCCTTGAGCCATTGGGTCAGGATCCGCACGCAGGCCATCGTGGTCGATATCTCGCGGCCGTCGCTGCCATCGAGCAGGCTCTTGAATGCCTCGAGCGGCGGCACCGTCAGCGCGGGCGCCGAGGTGCGCCGCACCGGCAGCGAGCCGCCGAGCGCCTTGCGGTGGCTCTTCAGGTACTGCATCTCGGCGCTGTCCTCCGTGGGACGGAAGAACGGCAGCCGACTGATCTCCTCATCCGAGATCGGTATGTTGAAGCGGTCGCGGAACGCCCGGAGCGCCTCGTCGTCGAGCTTCTTCTGCTGGTGCGTGACGTTCAGCGCCTCGCCGGCCTTGCCCATGCCGTAGCCCTTGACGGTCTTCGCGAGGATCACGGTCGGGCGGCCCTTGTGCGCGACCGCGGCGGCATAGGCATTCCACACTTTCTGCGCGTCGTGGCCGCCGCGATTGAGCAGCGCAATCTCGTCGTCGGACATGTGGGCGACGAGTTCCAGCAGTTCCGGGTACTTGCCGAAGAAGTTCTCGCGTGTGTAGGCGCCGCCCTTGGCCTTGAAGTTCTGGTACTCGCCGTCGACCGCTTCTTCCATCCGCTTGCGGAGCTCGCCTCTGGTGTCGCGCGCGAGCAACGGGTCCCAGCGATAGCCCCAGACGACCTTGATGACGTTCCATCCGGCGCCCAGGAACGCGGCTTCCAGCTCCTGGATGATCTTGCCGTTGCCGCGCACGGGTCCGTCGAGGCGCTGCAGGTTGCAGTTGATCACGAAGACGAGGTTGTCGAGCTTCTCGCGCACCGGCATGGTCAGCGCGCCCATCGACTCCGGCTCATCCATTTCGCCGTCGCCGAGGAAGCACCAGACTTTCTGGTCGGAGGGCTCGACCAGCCCACGGTGCTCCAGGTAGCGGATGAACCGCGCCTGCATGATGGCCTGCAGCGGCCCGAGCCCCATCGACACGGTCGGGTACTGCCAGAAATCCGGCATCAGCCAGGGATGCGGATAAGAAGACAACCCCTCGCCGCCGACTTCCTGGCGGAAACGGCGCAGCTGCTCCTCGGTCAGTCGCCCCTCAAGGTAGGCGCGCGCATAGAGCCCCGGACTCGAGTGCCCCTGGGCGAAGATCATGTCGCCGCGGTGCTGCTCCGAAGGCGCGCGCCAGAAATGGTGGAAGCCGACCTCGTAGAGCGTCGCCGACGAGGCATAGGTCGCGATGTGCCCGCCATACTCCGAACTGACGCGGTTGGCGTGCACCACCATCGCCACCGCATTCCAGCGGATCAGCGACTCGATGCGACGCTCGATCGCGCGGTCGCCCGGATAGGGCTTTTCGCGCGAGACGTGGATCGTGTTGACGTAGGCCGTGTTCGGCTTGAATGGCAGCCAGGCGCCGGAACGCCGCGCGTGGTCGATCAGGCGGTCGAGCAGGAAGTGCGCGCGCACCGGCCCGTGCGTCTTCAGCACCGAATCAATCGATTCGAGCCATTCCCGGGTCTCGAGCGGATCGACGTCGTCGGTAGGTGGGCCGTCAGCCATGAAGAATCCTCGGCAATGCTCCCATGCCGGCGGCCGGCCCGATATGATCCTGTCTGCGGTGCCCGCGGGTCAAGATTGAGTTCCCTTGCCGAGCCCGAATCCCACATTGACGATGACACGGCCGGACGACTGGCACCTGCACCTGCGGGACGGTCCCGAACTTGCTGCCGTCCTCGGCTACACGGCGCGGACCTTTGCGCGAGCCATCGTGATGCCGAACCTGAAGCCGCCGGTGACCAGCGTCGACGCCGCGGCGCGCTATCGCGACCGTATCCGGGCGGCGCTGCCGGCGCGCTCCGGTTTCGAGCCCTTGATGACCCTGTATCTGACCGACACGACGGATCCCGCGGAAATCGACCGCGCGGCGCAGTGCGGATTCGTGCTCGGCGTCAAGTACTACCCGG
Source organism: Steroidobacteraceae bacterium (assembly GCA_040899645.1). Taxonomy (GTDB): domain Bacteria; phylum Pseudomonadota; class Gammaproteobacteria; order Steroidobacterales; family Steroidobacteraceae; genus SCUD01. The sequence goes on along the minus strand of JBBEAB010000103.1, from coordinate 6,200 downwards.
CCGGGGCTACTACGCATTCCGATGCCGGGGTGACCTCGCTCGAGCATTGCGCGGCCGTGCTCGCGCGCATGGAGGAACGCGATCTGGTGCTGCAACTGCATGGCGAAGCGACCGGCGCCGCGATCGACCCCTACGACCGCGAAAGCGTGTTCATCGAACGCGAGCTCGCGCCGCTCGTGCGACGGCATCCGCGGCTGCGCATCGTGCTCGAGCACGTGACAACCAGCGCCGGCGTCGACTTCGTGCGCGCGCACCCGCAGCGCGTGGCCGCGACGATCACGCCCCAGCACCTGCTGCACAATCGCGGCGCGATGTTCGCGGGCGGCCTGCGCCCGCATCTGTACTGCCTGCCGCTCTTGAAGCGCGAGCGCGACCGGCTGGCGCTGATCGAGGCGGCGACCGCCGCTGATCCGCGCTTCTTCCTCGGCACCGACAGCGCGCCGCATGCGCGTGCCGCGAAGGAATCGGACTGCGGCTGCGCCGGCGTGTTCTCCGCGCCCGCGGCGATCGAATTCTACGCGCAGGCGTTCGAGCAGGCGGGCGCGCTCGACCGCCTGGAAGCTTTCGCGAGCCATCACGGCGCGGACTTCTACCGGTTGCCGCGCAATCGCGACACGATCACGCTGGTGCGCACGGAGTGGTCGGTGCCCGGGCGCCTGGCCTTCGGCGCCGGCGAAATCGTGCCGATGGCCGCAGGCGAGCGCCTGCCCTGGCAGTTGCAGTCGCCGGGCGCGGCATGAAAGGGACGCCGGTCGACATGCGTGACCGTTTCCGCGGCTTCCTGCCAGTCGTCGTCGACGTCGAGACGGGCGGCTTTGTGGCCGCAACCGATGCGCTGCTCGAGATCGCTGCCGTGCTGCTGAAAATTGACGCCAATGGCCGGGTCGTGCGCGACGCGACAGTGCGTCAGCACGTGCGGCCCTTCGAGGGCGCGCGGATGGACCCGGCGTCGCTCGCGGTCAATGGCATCGACCCGTGGCATCCGCTGCGGATCGCGAGTACCGAGAGCGACGCGCTCGGCTCGATCTTCGGCGCGGTGCGCCAGGCGGTGCGCGAGCAACAGTGCACGCGCGCGATCCTGGTCGGTCACAACGCGTCATTCGACCTGGGTTTCCTGAATGCGGCGGTGGCGCGCGCCGGTATCCGGCGCAATCCGTTCCACCCGTTCTCGTGCTTCGATACCGCGACGCTCGCCGGCGTCGCCTTCGGCCAGACCGTGTTGTCGCGCGCGATCCAGGCAGCCGGTCTCGAATGGGACACACAGGAGGCGCACTCCGCGGCCTACGATGCGGAACGCACCGCGGACCTCTTCTGCGTGGTCTGCAACCAGTTCCAGCCGCTGTATGAAGCGGCCGCGCGGCGGCTGGCGGGCACGGCGCCGGCTGCCGACGAGCACAATCCGCTGCTCGAACCCGCGCCGGAATGAGGGGCCGCGCCGCGGCTCAGTGGATCGCGCCGGCTTCCTGCAGCAGCGTCTTCAGTTCGCCCGAGCGGTACATCTCGATCACGATGTCGCAACCGCCGACCAGCTCGCCCTTCACGTACAGCTGCGGATAGGTCGGCCAGTTCGAGTAGGCCTTGAGCGCCTCGCGCAGTTCCGGCTCCTCGAAAATGTTGACGTGGCGGTATTCGGCTTTGAGCGCGCGCAGTGCCGCCGCCGTCTGTGCCGAGAAGCCGCATTGCGGGAAGTCCGGCGTACCTTTCATGAACAGCACCACCGGCGCCGCATCGAGGTGTTCCCGGATCTGCCGGGTCGTTGCTTCGTCAATCATCGAATTCCACGCTCCTGTTCATCCGCCAGTCGCCGTCGCTCGGCCCGATCGACCACCGCCCACTGCTCGCCCGCGTTCATCCGGCTCCATTCCGCGATCTCCGCGAGCGTCCGGAAGCAGCCCCGGCAGACGCCCCGGTCGTCCAGCGAGCAGATGTTGAGACAAGGGGAACTGGGACCGCGTTCGGTCATGGGTGGATGGCGCTAACGCGTTGAATTATGGGGTGCGCTGGCCTATTCTTCAATGAATCCCGGGGAGATGCACCATGAATCCGCTCACCAGCGTCAAGGGTTCCATCATTACGGCTCTGGTCCTGGCAGCCATCGTCAGCATCTGGCTGACCATCGCCGCGGGCTCGGACATCGCCCTGCACCACGCGCAGCTGGGTCGCTGGCTGCACATCGTCTCGGGCGTCATGTGGATCGGCCTGCTCTACTATTTCAATGTCGTGCAGGTTCCCGGCCTCGCGGATGCGGCCGCCGACAAGGGCGGGCCCGGCGGCGCCGGCATCAGCAAGTACATTGCGCCGCGTGCGCTCTGGTGGTTCCGCTGGGCGGCCGTCGCCACCTGGATCACCGGGGCCTGGTACCTCGGCAGCGGTTATGGCGATCCGACCGCATTCACCCAGGCCTTCACGCTGCAGCCCGGCTTCCGCGTCATCGGCGTGGGCGTCTGGCTCGGCACGATCATGGCGCTCAACGTCTGGATCTTCATCTGGCCCAACCAGAAAAAGATCCTCGGCCTCGTGCCGGCGAGCGACGAGCAAAAGGCCAAGGCACGCAAGACCGCGCTGCTCGCTTCCCGCGCCAATTTCGTCTTGTCCGTCCCGATGCTGATGTGCATGGGCGGCCAGGGGCACGGCCTGCCGTTCTAGGCGATCGTCGCCCGCTGCATCCGCTGCGGCTGCGACACGCCGTAGCCCTGCGCGTAGTCGACGCCGAGCCCGTGCCGGCACGGCCTGTAGCCTGAGCGCGGCCGTCGAGACCACCGCGCGGAATCAATCGGTCGGGAACAGTTGACGCATGCTCAGCTTGAACTGCACGAAGACGATGCCGCTGACCGATTCGTCAACCATGCGCGTGTTGGTGAGCTTCTCGACGGCCTTCACGGGTAGGTAGGTGATATTGATCCCGGCGTAGCGGTTGCCGATCGTCAGGCTCGGCAGCACGCCCGGGAACGGGCGGTTGTCGTTGACGTCCTCGCGTGTCATGAGGAACGCGCTGATACCGACGTCAACGTAAAAATCGCCGAGCCGGGGCGTGGCGAACAACGTGCGATGCAGTCCGGCTCCAGCCATGTACGACATGCTCTCGTTGCTGTCGCGAAAGCCGTTCGCCATGAGGATGGTCTTCCAGCGCGATTCCGACGCGAACTGGTATTCGACGCCGAGTCCGAGGTTGTTCTCGTTCCAGGCCTCCGTGGCACCGATGTGGATCGAGCGTCCGTTCAGGACGGCGCTCAATTCACCCGCCATCGCGTTGGGTGCCAGGAGGGTCAATAGGCAGCCGAGGATGAGTCGCGCGCGGTACGTCGTGTTCATGACAGGACAAAGTGCAAGCCCTGTGCCAGCCAATTATTCCATTTAATAACAGCTACTTACGATGCGCGCCTAAAGCCGGTGTAAAGATGCCCGACAGCCGGTGCGCACCAAGTGTGAGCCCGGTCACAGTCTGGCGGAACCGGCCGCGCAGTTGCCCCGCGCCGCGGTCGTCCCAGCGATCGCTCCGGCACGGTCTGCAGCGTGAACACCTTCTGTCCCGCGCGCGGGTCCACCGCCACCTGGTACGTGATCGAGTGGCCGATCAGATCGGCCATGGCCCCGCCCGCCTCGGGCCCGAAACCAGGAAATCGTTTTCACTATCCCGCACCAGCGGGCCCTGACGCTCGAGCGAGCGGCCCACGCGCCGGGCCACTCGCTCGACGAATCTTGATTCCCGGTGAGGGCGATGAGTGATCAGTGAATAGAACCCACCCTACTGCGCTGTGGCTTTCGGCCTGTAGACGGCCATCAGGCCGCGCATGAACAGGTCGAGACCCTCGTGCGTTCCCCGGCCGTAGCTTCGCTGGAACACGGCCGTCTTGCTTTCCTCGCCTTCCTGGTATTCGACCACGATGATCCAGTGCTGGCGATCGATCCTTGGCTTGACCGCTAGCATCTGCGCCACCGGGATGGCGAGGGTCTTGTCCGCATTGCTGTACTGCAGTCCTTCCTCGTTGACGAGAAGCTCCCCCGCCTTGCCGCCCATCGTGGCAAAAAGTGATACGGAGTCCGAATGGACGACACCCGTCATTGTCAGTGGAAATACCAGCGGCTTGAGCTGGTTCTGCAGCCACTCGATGTCGCTATGGCGAAAACGGCCAGTGCCTTCCTTTCTGCCCGCGCTCACCGACATTTTCTCGTCGAGATAGATCTCGGCGGTGATAGGGTACTTCTTATTGGCAACGATGTTGTCGACTGCGCACAGGACCCAGGTCCGCTCTCCTGGAGCCAGGCTGGTTTTTCCGACGCCGCACTGCACGCGGCCGGGTGCCTCAATGCCGACGTTGGCCCAGACCTGGGTGTCGGATGGATTCGTGATGCCCACCCCCACGCGGCCTTGCCCCTTGTCGACCATCAAGGCTACCGTCATCTGAAGCGCCTTGGCATCGAACTTCGAGCCCCCTGCCTCCTGGCCCCGAGCCGCCTCACTGAGGATTGGCGACGCAAGCACTGCACACATCGCAAGGCCGTGGAAAAATCGGGACCGTCCACTGATTTCGATTCTCATCGTTTGACCCTCCCCTCCCCGAACGCATCAATTGCGAGTAATTGCGGCATATCCCGCCTGCGCTGATCGTTTGTCTTGCCCGGCGGGAGGCAGATCAAGGCCGGACTTCGAGTCCCGCCCTCAGCCTGCGCAAGCCATCAAGACGATGGCTGCAAACCCGCCCGGAATCGCGAAGCGCATGGTCCACCTGGCGTTAGTTTGTTATGAACGCATGCTAGACCCGTGCGACCCTGAGGGACAGGAAATTCAAACGGCCTTTTCGTCATGGCGATTGGGTGCAAGACCGTGCCGCGGCGTCGCGGGCTGCATTGGCCGAAGAAGGGACAGTCAGTGCCGCATTGGAGACTGTCCCCTCCAAGAAGGGACAATCCGCCTTTTCCGCTCCGCGGCAAAGGGGACAGTCCCTGAGCGATCGCAGCCCACTTGATTTGCAGACGGGCACGAGTGCCCTGTCGCCTAGTGCGGTATCGAACAGACGGACACCCCCGCCGCACGTATAAAGCATGTGCCTGCCCGCCTGCCATTTGCTTGCGGGAGACGTGACCAATCAGGGGCGCCAGCCGGAAGCCTCCGACAATAGCGAGCGAACTACGATGAACAAGCGATATTTGATTGTCCCCATTCTCCTGGCCGCTGCATCGATGGCGGCTCTGCCGGCTTATGCCGACGACAAACGCGATAGCCAGAAAGGCAAAAACGACGATCGCGAGCAAATGAGCTACCTCGGCCTGGACCGCAACAACGATGGCCAGATCTCCCGCGCGGAGTGGCGCGGCGACGACCGTTCGTTCGCCAATCAGGACCGGAACGGTGACGGCGTGCTTTCCGGCAACGAAGTGCACGAAGGCGGGCGCCACAAAAAACACGACAGAAAGAATAATTTGAATGCACGCTTCACTGCGCTCGACCGCAACAACAACGGCGTCATCGGCTCGGCCGAGTGGGACGGCGATCGCGCAACCTTCGAACGCCTGGATACCAGCCGCAACGGCAATCTGAGCCGCGACGAGTTTGCGCGCTGGGATGAGCGCTACGGCAACAACGATCTGAATGCCCGCTTCGCGGCGCTGGATCGCAACAACAACGGCGTCATCGGCTCGGCCGAGTGGGACGGCGATCGCGCAACCT
>JBBEAB010000103.1:0-432 GCA_040899645.1 Steroidobacteraceae bacterium | reverse complement strand
GCTGGGATGAGCGCTACGGCAACAACGATCTGAATGCCCGCTTCGCGGCGCTGGACCGCAACAGCAACGGCGTCATCGGCTCCGCCGAGTGGGACGGCGATCGTGCAACCTTTGACCGCCTGGATACCAGCCGCAACGGCAACCTGAGCCACGACGAGTTTGCGCGCTGGGATGAGCGCTACGGCAACAACGATTTGAATGCCCGCTTCGCGGCGCTGGATCGCAACAACAATGGTGTCATCGGCTCCGCCGAGTGGAACGGCGATCGTGCAACCTTCGACCGCCTCGATACCAGCCGCAATGGCAATCTGAGCCGCGATGAATTCTTCCGTGGTAGCGGGCTAACCTGGGTCAATTGACGCCGAACGTGGCATCGGACCGCGCGGGACCGATTCAGGGACGGTCCCCTTTTACGCGAAGCGGAAAAGGCGG
>JBBEAB010000102.1:2218-11348 GCA_040899645.1 Steroidobacteraceae bacterium | reverse complement strand
GCCAAACTGATCCGCGGCAGCTATCGCCGCCATATCGACGTGCGACTCAAGGCCGACGGCTCGCCGGTCACGGACGCCGATGTCGCCGCCGAGCAGGCGATCCGCGAAATCGTGCAGGGCCGTTTTCCGGAAGACGGCTTCTACGGCGAGGAATCGGTCGCGGAGCGCATGGACGCGGAGCGGCTCTGGCTGGTCGATCCGATCGACGGCACGAAATCCTTCGTGCGGCAGTATCCGATGTTCTCGACGCAGATTGCGCTGCTGCAGCGCGGCGTCCTCGAGCTCGGCGTTTCCTGCGCGCCGGTCTATGGTGAAACAGCGTGGGCGGAGCGCGGCGCCGGCGCCTTCATGGAGGGCGCGCCGCTTGCGGTCAGCGCGATCGCGGCCATCGAGGAGGCGACGATCTCGACCGGCAACCTGCGTTCGCTCGCAGCAAGCAAGCGCTGGGCGGCGCTCGGGCGCCTGGTGACGCGGCTCGACCGTATCCGCGGCTTCGGCGATTTCCTGCACTACCACCTGCTCGCTGCCGGCAAGATCGAAGCGGTGATCGAGTCCGACATCCAGATCCTCGATATCGCCGCGCTCACGGTCATCGTCGAGGAAGCAGGCGGGCGGGTGACGGACCTCGGAGGCGCCCCGATCGGACTGCAGACCCGCAGCATCCTGGCCAGCAACGGCCGGCTGCACGATGCGATCCTCACCGAGCTGAATCGTTGACTAGATGCTGACGAAAATGCGCCGGCCGCGGGAGTGCATTTCCTCGACCGGCACGCCGTAGAGTTCCGACAGGTCGTCAGCCGTCAGCGTCGTCGCCGCGTCGCCATACTGCCAGCGACCGTCGCCGTGCAGCAGCAGCACGCGGTCGGCAAAGCGCGCCGCGAGCGTCGGATCGTGCAGCGAGGCGATCACCAGGCCGCCGGCATCGGCGCGGGCGCGAAACAGCGCGAGCACTTCATTGCGGTGTTGTGGATCGAGGTGATTGATCGGCTCGTCGAGCAGGCAGACCGCCGCGTCCTGCGCGAGCAGGGTTGCGACGTCGAGCCGGCGGCGTTCGCCGCCTGAGAGGGAGTCGACTGCGCGCCCCGCGAGCTCCTCAAGCCCGACGGCGGCGAGCGCGCCGCGCGCAGAGGCCAGATCCTCCGCGCCTTCCCATTGCCAGAACGGCAGATGCGGATGGCGGCCGATCAGCGCGGTGTCGAACACCGTCGATGGAAACGGATCCTCGGTGGTCTGCGGCAGGAGCGCGAGCCGCCGCGCGCGTTCGCGTCCGCTCCAGCGCGCGAGATTGCGCCCGTCGAGCGACACCGCGCCCGCGGTCGGTGCGCGCAAGCCCGCGAGCGTATGCAGCGTCAGTGTCTTGCCGACGCCGTTGCAGCCGAGCACCGCGACGAACTCGCCGCCCGTGGCCTCGAAGTCGAGCGCGCGCACCAGCGTGCGCTGCGCCACGGCGACCTCGAGCGCGCGGCACGCCAGGCGCGGCCGCGCCGCGTCGTTCAGGGCTGCAGGCGCTGGTGTCGCCATGGCTCGGCATGGAAGCGGCCGTTGCCGGTCGGCACGAGTTCGCGCGTCCAGCGCGCGCGGTCGTGCAGGCGGTGCTCGCCCTCGACCCACAATTCGACTGCGACCGCCCACAGGCGGTAGCCACCCCAGTTCGCGGGGCGTGGCAGCTGCAGGCCCGGTTCCTGGTCGTCCTCGGGCGCGGTGAGCGGATCCGGCGTGCCAAAGCGCGCTGCCGCCTCGCGCAGCCGCTCGAACAGCATCTGGCGTGTCGCGACCGGCGCGCTCTGTTCGCTGATCATCGCCGCGAGCCGGCTGCGCCAGGGGCGGCTCGCGAAATAATCGTCGCTCTCGCTGGCGAGCGCGTGCACGACCGGGCCCTCGATGCGCAGCTGCCGGCCAAGCATGTCCCACTGGAACACGACCGCGGCCCAGGGGTGTTCCGCCAGTTCGCGGCCCTTGCGGGAGCTGTAGTTCGTATAGAAAACGAGGTAGCCGGGGTCCGTGACGATTTCCTTGCAGAGCACGATGCGGACCGAGGGCTTGCCGTCCGCATCGGTGGTCGCGAGGCTCATCGAATTCGGGTTGCGCTGGACCTGCTCATCCCAGGCCTGTCGGAACCAGGTGGCGGCGAGCGGCATCGGATCCCCCGGCAGCGGGTCCGGCAGGGTCTGGAATCGCGCATGCATGGCCGAATGGTAGCGCGCCAGACCGCCCGATTGGCCAAGTACCTGATTAAGCCGCGATTCAGGTTGCGGGGCAGAGACTGGCCCCACGCACCCTGAGGAGGAGCCGCCATGATCAAGTCCACATTGACCGCCGCGACCCTGGCGATGTTGCTCGCCGGTCCGGCGTTTGCCGATGACGACGATGACCGCCGCCGTCGGGGTGACCGCGACGATCGCTACGATCATCGCTACGACGACCGGCGCGATGACCGCGATCGCAATCACCGTTATGACCGTCGCGACAAGCGCAGCCGATTCAGCAACGGCCACGACAACCGCAACTGGGGTCGCGACCGCGGCCGGCGCCACGTGCCGCCCTCGCGCTACCGCGCCGACTTCGGCTACCGGTCGGCCTATGAACGGGCCTGGAGCGACTGGGCGCGTTACGGGCGCCACGACCGCAACTGGCGCCGGTACCCGAGCCGTTATCGCATCGATATCGGCTACCGGTCCGGTTACGATGCCGGTTGGCGTGATGCGGCCCGGTACTACGGTTCCGGCTATCGTCCGGGGCGCTGGTCGCGCGACTCGCGTGACAGCTGGTACTTCGGCTTCCAGATCATCGGCTGATGTGACCATCACCGGCCCGCTTGCACCGCTGCAGGCGGGCCGGTACACAGGGTGGACCCGATACAGGCGACCACCCGCATGGATCTCAAGGAACTCCGCGCAAGGCTGACGCAACTCGACGGCGAGCTCCTCGCGTTGATCGCCGAGCGTCAGCGCCTCAGCGAGGAAATCGCCCGCGCCAAGCGCGCAACCGGCCACCCGACCCGCGATTTCCAGCGTGAACGCGAGGTCCTGCTGCATGCCCGCGCCGCGGCCGGGAAACTGGGCCTGTCGCCGCAGCTTGCCGACAACCTGCTCCGGCTCCTGATCCGTAGTTCGCTCGCGACCCAGGAACAAGCGCAGCTGCGGGCGCAGGGACAGGGCGCCGGCCGGCGCGCACTCGTGATCGGCGGCTGCGGCAAGATGGGCCGCTGGTTCGTCGAGTTCCTCGATTCACAGGGCTACGCCGTCGAGATCGCCGATCCCGCCGGGCCGCTCGAGCTCTTCGCGCATCGCCCCGACTGGCAGTCGGACGACCTGTCGCACGAGCTGATCGTGGTCGCAACGCCGCTCGGCATCACGGCCTCGATCCTCGAGCAGCTCGCGCGCCATCATCCGCCGGGGCTCGTGTTCGACATCGGGTCCCTGAAAACGCCATTGCGGGCCGGGCTCCAGGCGCTGCAGCAGGCGGGTGTGCGCGTGACTTCGTTGCACCCGATGTTCGGGCCGGACACCGACCTGCTGTCGGGGCGGCACATCATCCACGTGGACGTCGGCCGGCCGGACGCGGTCGCCGATGCGCAGCAGCTGTTTGCCACGACGATGGCGGAGCAGGTCGTCACGACGCTCGATGATCACGACCGCCTGATCGCCTACGTACTCGGGCTCTCGCATGCGATCAACATCGCCTTCTTCACGGCGCTTGCCGAGAGCGGCGAGGCGGCGCCGCGGCTCGCGCGGCTGTCGAGCACGACCTTCGATGCGCAGCTTGAGGTGGCCTCCCTGGTAGCCAGCGAAAGCCCGGCGCTGTACTTCGAGATCCAGGCGCTGAACCAGTACGGCGGCGAGTCGCTGGCGGCGCTTGCGGATGCCGTGATCCGGCTGCAAGCCCTTGTTGCCAATCAGGATGCCGCCGGTTTCGCGCGCCTGATGCGACGCGGTCAGAGCTACCTGCAGGACCGTGCCACAGCCCGTCGGACCTGATATGCTAATGAGAGTCATTCTCATTAAGAGACCGAGGCCCCGATGCACATGCCGAAGATCCTGACGCGCCCTGTGGCGCTGGTCTTGATGCTGGCCAGCCTCGGCCTCGCCGGGCCGGCAGCGGCCGCTGGTGAGCCGCTGGTGGTCTACACGGCGCGCAAGTACCAGCTGGTGGACCAGCTGTTTGCCGAGTACGGGCGCGAACGCGGCATCGACGTGAGCTTTGTCACGGATGACGGCGCGCCGCTCGTCGCGCGCCTCACCGCCGAGGGCGCGAACAGCCCGGCCGACCTGCTCATCACGGTGGATGCCGGCGACCTGTGGCGCGCGACCGAGGCGGGCCTGCTGTAAGCCGTGAAATCGCCGATGCTCGAGGCCGCGATCCCGGCGCACCTGCGCGATCCGGCCGGTCACTGGTTCGGACTCGCGGTGCGCGCGCGCACCATCGCCTATTCGACCGCGCGCGTGCAGCCGTCCGAACTCTCGACCTATGCCGCCCTCGGTGAGGCGCGCTGGAAGGGCAGGCTGTGCATGCGCAGCGGCAAGCACGCCTACAACCAGTCTCTGGTCGCGATGATGATCGGTGATCTCGGCGAGCAGGCGACCGAACGCGTCGTGCGTTCCTGGATCGCGAACCTGGCGGCCGAGCCGTTCTCGAGCGATACGCTGATGCTGAAGGCGATCGCGGCGGGACAGTGCGACGTCGGCATCACCAACAGTTACTACCTCGGCCGGCTGCAGCACGAGACGCCCGGTTTTCCGGTGCAGATTTTCTGGGCCGATCAGGGCGGGCGCGGCACGCACGTCAACATTTCGGGCGGCGGCGTGACGAAATACGCAAAGAACCGCGCCGAGGCGATCCGTTTCCTCGAATGGCTCGCATCGCCCGCCATCCAGCAACGCTTCGCGGCGGTCAATTTCGAATTCCCGGCGAATGCGGGCGTCGAACCGTTGCCGACCGTCGCCGCCTGGGGCAAGTTCGAGCCGAATCTGGTCAATGTCGGCACCATCGGCCGCACCCAGCCCGCCGCCGTCAAATTGATGGATCGCGCCGGCTGGCGCTGACATCATGCCGGCGGGGTGCCTGATCGAATGACCTCGTCGCAACGCCTGGGTCCAGCGCTCGCCGCGATCGCGGTGGCGCTGCCGATGATCGCCGTCATCATCGCCGTCGTGCAGGGCGCGAGCGGCGCCGATCCCGAGCTGTGGTCGCATCTGCGCGAGCACGTGCTCGGCCGCGTCGCGCTGAATACCGTGATCCTCGTGCTCGGCGTGGTTGCGATCGCGATGGCGCTCGGCACCTCACTTGCCTGGTTGACCGCCGCCTGCGACTTTCCGGGGCGCTCATTCTTTTCCTGGGCGCTGCTGTTGCCGATGGCGATGCCGGCCTATGTGCTGGCCTTCGTCGCGGTGGCGGCGCTCGACTATGCGGGCGCCGTGCCGATGGCGCTGCGCGGCTGGTTCGGGGACGGGCTCTGGCTGCCGCCGATCCGTTCGACTGCTGGCGTGATCGGGGTGCTCGCGCTCGCGGGCTATCCCTACGTGTACCTGATGGCGCGCGGCGCCTTCCTGACGCACGGCGCGCGCGCGCTCGAGGCCGCCCAGTCGCTGGGACTTGGGCCGTGGCAGGGTCTGTTCCGCGTCGCCGTGCCGCTGGCACGGCCCTGGCTCGCGGGCGGCGCGGCGCTGGTTGCGATGGAGACGCTGGCCGATTTCGGAGCGGTGTCGATCTTCAACTACGACACCTTCACGACCGCGATCTACCAGGCCTGGTTCGCGTTGTTCTCGATCGAGACGGCGCTTGGTCTCGCGCTGCTACTGCTGCTGTTCGTCGCCGCGGCACTCGCCATCGAGCGCGCGGCGCGGGGCCGCGCGCGCTACTCGGCCGCGGATTCCGGTGCGCGCACGGCGCTGCGGGTCGGGCTTTCCGGCGCGCGCGGCTGGGCAGCGACCGGCTATGCGTCGCTGGTGTTCGCGCTCGGCTTCGCGCTGCCGGCGCTCGCGCTCGCGCGCTGGGCCTGGAAGGTTGCACCCATCGACCTCGATGCGCGCTACGTGGACTATGCGCTGCGCACCGTCGGGCTCGCGGGCATGGCCGCGTTCGCGTGCCTCACGCTTGCGCTCGTGCTCGGCTACGCGACGCGCCAGTCCGCAGGTCGCATCACCCAGGCCGCCGCGCGCGTCGCGACGCTCGGTTATGCGGTGCCGGGCGCCGTGCTCGCGGTCGGCGTCGTCACCGTACTCGGCGCCACCGACCAGGGCTTCCGCGCGCTGGCGGGCGGGGAAGGACTCTGGCTGCAGGGCACGGTGTTCGCCCTGCTGCTCGGCTATGTCGCGCGTTTCCTCGCCGTCGCGCACGGCCCCGTGCAGGGCGGTTTCGCGCGCATCCGGCCGTCGCTCGAGGAAGCTGCGCGCGGCCTCGGACTCGGCGCGCGCGAACTGCTCGCGCGCCTGCACCTGCCGTTGCTCGGCGCCGGCATCGGCACGGCGGTGCTGCTGGTCTTCGTCGACGTCATGAAGGAGATGCCGATCACGCTGATGACCCGGCCTTTCGGCTGGGACACACTGGCGGTCCGGGTGTTCGAGATGACCGCGGAAGGCGACTGGGAGCGCGCGGCGCTGCCGTCGCTCGCGATCGTGATCGCGGGCTTGCTGCCGGTCGCGTTGCTGACCAGGAGGATGGAACGTGCGGCTCGAGCTGCGTGACCTGACCAAGACCTACGGCGCAACGGTCGCGGTCGAGCGGCTGTCGTTCGTGCTGGACGCCGGTCGCATTGGCTGCCTGCTCGGGCCCTCCGGCTCGGGCAAGACCACCGTGCTGCGCGCCATCGCCGGCTTCGAGCGGTCCGATGCGGGTGAAATCCTTGCGGGCGGCGAGCGCCTGTCGGGGCCCGGCATCTGGGTGCCGCCGGAACGGCGGCGCATCGGCATGGTGTTTCAGGACTACGCGCTGTTCCCGCACCTCGACGCGCTCGCCAACGTCGCCTTCGGCCTGCGCGATGTGGATCGGGCCGCGCGCCGCCGCCGCGCAACCGAGTTGCTAGAACTGGTCGGCCTCGCGGACCACGCCGGCAAACTGCCGCACGAGTTGTCCGGCGGGCAGCAGCAGCGCGTCGCGCTCGCGCGGGCGCTCGCGCCGCGTCCGCGCCTGGTGCTGCTGGACGAGCCGTTCTCGAACCTGGACGCCGAGGTGCGCATGGAGCTGGCGCAGCAGGTGCGCGCGGCGCTCCGCGCCGAGGGAGCAACGGCGCTGCTCGTGACGCACGACCAGCGCGAGGCTTTTGCGATCGCCGACGAGATCGGCGTGCTGCGCGCGGGTCGCCTCGAGCAATGGGATGCGCCGTGGACGCTGTATCACTCTCCGGCCACGCGCTTCGTCGCGGACTTTGTCGGCGAGGGCAGTTTCATCCAGGGCACGGTGCTCGGACCGGGGCGCGTCGCGACCGAGCTCGGCATCATCGAGGGCCAGCTGACACTCGACCAGCCGGCCGGCACCCTGGTGGACCTGCTGCTGCGGCCCGATGACGTGATCCACGACGATGCAAGCGCCTTGCAGGCGGAAGTCGTCGAGCGCGTGTTCCGCGGCGCGCAGTTCCAGTACAAGCTGCGGCTGCCGTCCGGCACCACTGCGCTGTCGTTCGTGCCGAGCCACCACGACCACGCGATCGGCGAGCGCATCGGCATCCGCCTCGATGCGCAACACCTGGTCGGATTTCCGCGGGGTTAAATGGGGACGCATCCCTTTAGTAAGGGGACGCATCCCTTTTCAGCAGGCAAGTTGCCTTAGCGCATTCTTGAGCAAGAAAGGGATGCGTCCCCTTACTTGCCTTACTTGAGGGCGGGCCTCGGTAGCGGCAGGCTCATGATGTCCGCAGCGCGCGCGCGATTGCCGCGGCAATCTGGAACGGCAGCGGTCGCGAAACATTGGACGTGACGATCACCGACCAGTGTCCATCCGAGTAGAGAACGGCACTGACGCCGGGTCCGCCGCCCTGGATTGCGAGTGGCGTCGTGTTGCGTCCGTCCATGGCGCTGCCGCCCAGCACCCAGCCCGATTGCTTTGCGTCGAGCAGGCGGCCGTCGCGCAGCGCATTATCGAAGGCGAGCAGATCACCTGCCGTGGAGTAGAGCCCGCCTGCACCGCTGCCGGCGAGTCCTTCCTGTTCGGTCGCGTCCACGTAGGGCGATCCCGGTCCATTCGCGCGCTGGTAGGCGATTGCCGTGTTCGGCGGCAAGCGGTCGGTCCGGAAGTAACCGGTGCGCTTCATGCCGGCGGGTGCGAAGACGACCCGCTGGATGTAGTCCTCGAAGCGCATGCCGGAGACACGTTCGACAATCTCGCCGAGCACGACGTAGCAGCCGTTGCAGTACTCCTCCTTTGCGCCGGGCGCGAAGCGTTGCGGCAGCGACGAGACAAAGTTGAAGTAGTCATGGTTCGACGCAAGCCGTGAGCGCGGGATCGACGCGCGCTCGGGCGCAAAAATGTCGGCGATGCCGCCCTGCATCCTGATGAGCTGGTCAATCGTGGCGCCGTGCGCCTCCGCGTTTGGATAATCAGGCAACAACTGCCCGATCGTCGAATCGAGCCCGATTCGCCCTTCCTGAACCAGGCGCGCGATGGCAGTCTGCGTAAAGCGCTTGCCGATCGAGGCGACATTGAAGGTCGTGTCATTGTCGGCCGCGAGACTGCGGGCGCGATCGGCGGGACCCAGGGCGCGTACCGCATGGGGCTTGCCATCGCGGGCGATCAGCACGACGCCGGCAAAATCGTCGTGAGCGACGAATGGCGCGATCCAGGAGTCGATCGCGGCCGACATCTCACTCGGTGACATGTCGGGCCGCAGCGGTGGTGTGGGAACATTGGGACCGCCGGCGTGTGCCGGCCCGCCGCCTGGCCGGACCTCGACGGTGATATTGGCGATCCGGTTCTCCGGCGTTCCGTCGAACGTGAAGACGAGCACGCCGTTGAGTCCTGTCTGGCCGCGCACGTCGGCGCGACCCCTTGCGCCCTCAATGGTCAGTGCGGTGATCACCATGCGGCCGAAATCGCCAGATAGGCGCTGGATCGTCTGCGCGCGCTGGGCTGGCGTACGCGACCCGTACAGTTCCGCCGTCAGGTTCTCGCGCGCCGCCGCCTCGAAGCTGGCGGCGTC
>JBBEAB010000102.1:0-2208 GCA_040899645.1 Steroidobacteraceae bacterium | reverse complement strand
GGGGGCGTCGCCCGAGGAGAGCGCGTCGATATAGGCCGCGATCCGGGTTCGCGAATTCTCGGCGGATGCCGCCACACTGGGGACGGCATGCAAGGCCAGCAACAGGACGGCGATCAGCATCGAGCGCATTGAATGGTCTCCTCGGGCAAAAAAAGGACAGGCTGCAGGCCGTCGAGTGGAGCGACAGAGGACCGGAAAGTTCCGCGCGATCGAGTCAGACCGTTCCGGACTTGCGGCATGGCGAGCAGGTTCGCTGCCCGCGCATTGACGCTGCTTGCCGGCGCTGATCCGCCGTGACGCCTTGAGTTCGAATAGCCGCCGCCGAGTGCTCGCATTGTCACGCGAGAAAATCAGGCAAACGCGCCCGGGCGCGGCGCTAGACTACGCCAGACCCGCTCCTGAAGGGGGCAACGTGTTCCGGCGACGGTTCATCCTCGACACCACGGCATTGGCGGCCGGAATCCTGCTGCCGCCGGCTCGCCTGTTCGCTGCCGCGGACCGTGAACTGCCGGCCGGCACGGTCGCTGCTTCGTCGCTGCACGCGCTCGCCGGCAAGCAGCCGCTGATCAAGAGGTCATTTCGTCCGCCGAACTACGAAACGCCGGTCGATTATTTCCGGCACCCGTACACGCCAAACGACGCGTTCTACGTGCGCTGGCATACGGGCGTGCCCGACGTTGCGCTGGCCGAGTGGCGCCTGCGCGTCACCAGCTCGCCGAACGGCACTGCGCGCGATTACACGCACGCCGGGTTGCTGAAGAAATTCAGGCTGCACGAAGTGGCAGCCGTGAACCAGTGCTCGGGCAATCGGCGTGGCCTTTTCAAGCCGCACGTCCCGGGAGTGCAGTGGGGCCATGGCGCGATGGGCAATGCGCGCTGGCGCGGCGTGCGCCTGAAGGACGTGCTCGCAGATGCCGGGCTCGGCGCGAATGCGCTCGAGGTCGTCGCGAACGGCGCGGATGCGCCGATGCTGGCGGGTCCCGATTTCGTCAAGAGCCTGCCGATGGCGAAGGCGCTCGATCGCGATACCCTGATCGCCTTCGAGATGAATGGCGAACCGCTGTCGAACTGGCACGGCTTCCCGGCGCGCCTGGTCGTCCCGGGCTGGACCGCGACCTACTGGATCAAGGCGCTGACCGATTTGCGTGTGCTCGACCAGCCGTTCGACGGCTTCTGGATGAAGACGGGCTATCGCGTGCCGAAGGCCACGTTCGGCCCGAGCGGCTTCGAGTCGCAGGACACCGGGCAGACTTCTGCGATCACCGCGATCCGGGTCAATTCGCTGATCGTCGCGCCCGCACCGGGCGCAACCGTTCCGATCGACTTTCTCACCGAGCTGCTCGGCATCGCCTGGGACGGCGGATCCGGCATCCGGAGCGTCGAGGTGTCGCTCGACGATGGCGCCAGCTGGCGCGCGGCGACGCTCGACCGCGATATCGGCCGCTATGCCTGGCGGCACTGGCGCTTCCCGCTGCGGCCGCAGCAGGCGGGCGCGTTCACGCTGATGGCGCGCGCTCGCGCCCGGGACGGATCAACGCAATCGGACACGCTCATCGCGAACCCGGCCGGCTATCACCACAACGTGGTGCAGCGGGTTGAATACCATGCCGCATGAGCGTGGATCGGGCCTGCTGCTGGCCGGCTGCCTGCTGGCCTTTCCGCTGGCGCTCGCCGCCGATGAGTCCAGCGTCGTGCTGGCCGAAGGCGAGGGCAAGGTCCAGGTCCAGGCGTTCTGCTCGATGTGCCACAGTGTGGATTACATCGTCATGAACTCGCCATTCCAGGACGCGGCGGCCTGGGAAAGGAGCGTCCGGAAGATGGTCACTGTCATGGGCGCGCCGATCTCGGACGCCGACGCGGCCATCATGGTCCGCTACCTGTCGAAGCACTACGGGCCAGAGGTCGCTTCAGCCACGCAGTGAGCGCCGTTTCAGGCCGTCGGCTGCCGCCGCATCAGCAGCAGGAACAGCGGCACGCCGATCAGCGCGGTCAGCGCGCCCACCGGCAACTGGCGCGGTGCCACGATCGTGCGCGCGAGCAGGTCGGCGACGACCAGCAGCGAGCCGCCGGCGAGTGCCGCCGCCGGGATCACGGCGCGGTGCGAAGAGCCGATCACGAGCCGCACGAGATGCGGCGTCACGAGACCGACGAAGCCGATGCTGCCCTGGGTCTTTTCGGAAGCCGTCGTCAGCTCCGAGGCGACGACGT
>JBBEAB010000101.1:0-11418 GCA_040899645.1 Steroidobacteraceae bacterium | reverse complement strand
GTCCAGCGCGCCGCGAGCGTAAAATCTCTCTGCACGCGAGCGGCGCGCCACCCGCACCGTCTCACGGACCGCTCCAACGCATTGTTAGGCCACAAGGCATTCATTGCGTCGTACTAAAGTCGCACCGATCTCAAAATTTGCTCCGATTTCTTTCTACAGCACCACCTTGAACTGTCCAAACACTGCGTCTCTTGCCCGTGTGATGCTTCTTCACTTTTTCGTCGGACTTTCGGGCCATTCGGGCACTGGTGTTAGTTCGCCTGCGGTTCAGCTGATCTTCCCGGGCCTTTTTCGCCAGTTGGCGCTTGATCTTCGCCGCCTCACGTTCGTCGAGCATATGTCCGCCCTTGTGGCCTAACGTCTGCGTTGAGCGGGCCGCGCGAGGCAGTTGGTACGCGCCGCGGGCGCGACAATCTTCCCCGCGCCCGCGGCGCGCGCTGCCAAACCTTTCACGGACCGCTCCAACGCATAGTTAGGCATCAGTCCTGTGATCCCGTTTGTCCTGGTGGCGCTATCTACTGGGTGCCACGAACCGTGGCGAACAGGATACGCCGGTCGGGAAGGCGCGGACACGGATAGAACAGAATGCGGCGGGAGCGCTCGCCAGGGGTACCGGAAGAGGCTGCAAAGGATGGGTCTCGGACAATCCAGAACGCCTTCATGCAGGTTTCATGGCCGCGGGCTCGGCTCTTGCAGACTGATGTCTAACTACTATTGGGTATGAAAACTCACATGATGTTTTACGTCATTTCAGCCGTTTAATCATCCAGCCGACATGTAAGTCCTTGACTAGGCTGGTGGGAGTCATATTTAGCCTGCAAGAGTGAAACGCTGCATTTGACCGATGCGCAAGGCTTGCGCACCTCAGACCCGGGACTAGCGCTGGGCGGGTTCAAGCCGCAGCACCTGCGCCGAATCCCCGGGCAGGAAAGGCGTCGCCTCCCCGCGCACCCAGGCCTCATGACCGGCGCGATAGAACGGCGACAGCGGATGCCCGCTTTGCCCGCCCGGCATGTGGAAATAGCCCTCGGCCTCGCGTCCCGGTGAAACAACGAATCGTTCGGAGGCGCCAAAGGTCGGCGACTGCACACGCGGCGTGGACCAGTCGCCCGGCAGCGCATCGGCCGGCATGTCGAGCCATCGGCCGAGGACCGGCACGGCTTTGCTGATCGGGTGCTGGATGCGGACGCGATTCACCACGCCCCAGGTGCACTGCGCCAGATCTGCGCAGACCTCCGGAAGATCGCGCGCCGTTTCCTCCGCTACGTGGGCGAGCCACGCATCCCAGTCTGCAAAGCGTGGATCGAGCAGGTGCGCCGGGCGCTCGCGCAGTAACCGCCACGTCACCTCCGTGAATCGCTGCGGCGTACGCCAGCGGAACTCGGGCCAGCGCGCACGCGCCTCGACCGTCAACATCTCGAACGCGCGATCGGTCGTTCGACGCTCAAACTCGCGCAGCAATCGAAAGCCGGCGTCATCCAGCGCCGCGCGGCCGCTCCATTGCGCAACCAGCCGCGCCGCTTCGATTTCCCCTGCGCGCTCGAATGCGGCGCCGGCGATCGGCTGCCAGTTCGCCAGGTAGTCGGCGCGATCGTCGAGCTGGATTGCGAGCAGGCTCGCCGGGGTCGCTTGCTCGATTGCCTGCAGTCGATCGCGGATCTGACGTGCGCGGGCCGCGGGTGCATAGTCGCCGTCGCCGATCGCCGCAAACTGATGACCACCGACCACGCGCGCATTCGCGCTCCACGCAAAACCCTCCGGCGGGTCGAGCAGGCGCGGCGAATCAGCCGCTGGCAGGAAGCCGTCCCACCCAGCGCCGGCGACATGCCAGGCTGACGGACGCAAGGGATCGATGCCCTGCCGGCGCGGCAGGCGCCCGGACAGGACCCAGCCGATGCGGCCACCCTGGTCCGCAATCATCACGTTCTGCGCGGGCATGCCCGCGCCGCCGATGATCGCGGCGGCTTCGTCGAGATTGCGCGCGGTTTCGAGTGCGAGCAGCGAGAGATCCGTAGCGCCCGCGCGGTGCGCAGTCCAGGCGAGCGCGAGCTCGCCGCCGTCGCCATCGTCTGCGACGACCGGGCCCCAGATCGTCTTGCGCACCGTGAGTTCGACATCGTCGCCGCCCGCGACCTGCAGCACTTCGGTTTCCGTCTCGAACTCCCGTGGTCCGTCGGGTGCCAGGTAGCTGCCCTCGCCTGCCGGTCCCGGTGCGAGCGCGATCAGGTCCTGGAAATCGCCGTAGCTGTTCGTGTATCCCCAGGCGACCGCACCATTGCTGCCGGCGACGATCGCCGGCCCGCCCGGCAGGCTGACGCCCGTGATGTCGATGCCTTCGGGCTCGATCACGAAGCGCAGGCGATACCATATGTTCGGCACATTGAGGCCGAGGTGCATGTCGTTGGCAAGCAACGCGCCGCCATTCGCGGTGCGCGCGCCGGCCACGGCCCAGTTGTTGCTGCCGACCATCTCCTCTCGATCGAAGTCGAACAGCGGCAGGCGCGCCGTCACCGCCGTCGCCGCAGGCTCAAACAACGCGCGGTCGAGGCGGCGCAAATCGTATTCCTCAGCGGTCGGCAATCGCGCCTCCGGCAGGCGGCTGCCGTCGAGCGGCGCTTCCCAGGTCGGATCCGGATCGGTCAGGAATCGGTACAGCACCGGCGGCAATGCCGCGGCCAAGCGTCCGCGCCGCTGCTCGGTGCGCCCTTCGAGACCTTGCAGGTCGATCCACATCGCGTAAACGACCAGCAGCGAATCCTCCAGCTGCCAGGGCGCCGGCGGCTGGCGCAACAGCAGGTACTCGAACGGCCGCACGGCGGCCTCGGCAAGCCCGGCATTGACGCCCTCTGTATAGGCTTCGAGCAGCGCGCGTTCGCGCGTGATGAGCGCAGCGATCGCCGCGCGCGCCCGCTGGCGAAACTGCTGCAGGCGGATGCGCCGGTCGGTGTCGAGGAGCGCAGGGCCGAGCAACGCCGCAAGTTCCCCCGCGCCGGTGCGGCGCAGCAGGTCCATCTGGAAATAGCGGTCCTGCGCATGCACGAAACCCGTAGCGCGCGCCACGTCCTCGCGCGTTGCGCCACGGATCACCGGCACGCCCTGTGCATCGCGCTCGATTGTCACCGGCGCCGAAAGCCCGGCGAGTGTCAGCTCACCCTCGAGCTGCGGCAAACTGCCCCGCAGCGCCAGCCAGGCCACGAACAGCACGACCAGCAGAAGGCCCGCGAGCGTGATGAGTGCATTGCGCAGCCAGCGCAACAGGGGACGTTTTCTCTTCTCGCGGAAGGAAAAGGGAAACTTCCCGTTTTCCCGAGCGGGGGGCGTCATGACGGGCGCGATTGAACCTGGATGATTTTCATCGTGTTGGTGCCGCCGGAGACGCCGGAGAACTCGCCCTTGGTCACGATGATCAGGTCGCCCTCGGCCGCGAGGCCGTCCGCGATCATGCGCTCAAATATGGCCGGATACATCTTCTCGGGCCTCGGCGTCGTGACGTCGAAGCCGACCGGATACACGCCGCGGTAGAGTGTCACGCGGCGCTGCGTCGCCGCATGGCGCGTGAAAGCATAGATCGGGATGTCCGAGCGCATGCGCGACATCCACAGTGCTGTCGAGCCGGATTCCGTCAACGCAACGATCGCGCGCACATCGAGGTGATTGGCGGTGTACATCACCGAAGCCGCGATCGCCTCATCCGTGCGCTTGAAATGCAGGTCGGGACTTTGCAGGTCGGGCCGGTTGCTCGTCTGCCACTTCTCGGCGCCCTCGATCACTTGCGCCATCGCCCGCACCACGCGTGCCGGGTGCTTGCCGACCGCGGTCTCGGCCGAGAGCATCACCGCATCGGTATCGTCCATCACCGCATTCGCGACGTCGGAAACTTCCGCGCGGGTCGGCACCGGCGCGTGGATCATCGACTCCATCATCTGCGTCGCGGTGATCACGAGCCGGTTCTTCGCGCGCGCCCGCGCGATGATGTGCTTCTGCAGGCCGGTCAGCTCGGCGTAACCGACCTCGACGCCGAGATCGCCGCGCGCGACCATCACCGCCGCCGTCTCCTCGATGATCGACTCGAGGTTGTCGATCGCCTCGCGCCGCTCGATCTTGGCGACGATGCGGCCCTCCCCGCCCGCGGCGCGCAGCAGGTCCCAGGCCTCGACGATGTCCTCGCGATCGCGCACGAACGAGACGGCGAGGTAGTCCACGCCGAGCTTTGCCGCCATCGCGATGTCTTCGCGATCCTTGTCGGTCAGCGCGCCGGCCGAGAGCCCGCCGCCCTGCTTGTTGAGGCCCTTCTTGTCCGAGAGCTCGCCGCCGGTCAGCACGCGCGTGTGCACGCGTGTGCCCTCGACCTTGACGACCTCGACCGAGATCAGGCCGTCGTTCAGCAGGAGCGTGTCGCCTTTCTGCACGTCGCGCGGCAGGCTCTCGTAGGCGACGCCGACGATCTTGTCCGTGCCCGCCTCTGGATCGAACGAGGCATCGAGCGCGAAGGACTCGCCCTCGATGAGGGTCGCACTGCCGGTCGCGAAGCGTTCGATCCGCACTTTCGGGCCGCGCAAGTCGCCCAGGATCCCGACCACGCGTCCCGCTTTCGCGGCGGCCTTGCGCGTGCGCTCGATGCGCTTCGCATGATCCTCGTAGCCGCCATGCGAGAAGTTGACGCGGACCAGGTCCACGCCCGCGGCCATCAGGTCGGCGAGCGCGCGCTCGCTGTCGGTCGCCGGCCCGAGTGTCGCCACGATCTTGGTGCGTCTTGGCATGGGTGTTCCTGTGACCTCGGCCTTCAGGCCGCCGCGCGCCGTTCGAGCGCGGCAACCGCCGGCAGCGTCTTGCCCTCGACGAACTCGAGGAAGGCGCCGCCGCCGGTCGAAATATAGGAGATATCGGACTCGATGCCGTACTTTTCGATGGCGGCGAGCGTATCGCCGCCCCCGGCGATCGAGAACGCGGGGCTCTGCGCGATCGCCTGCGCCAGCACGCGGGTGCCCCCGCCGAACTGGTCGAACTCGAAAACCCCGACCGGGCCGTTCCAGATCACCGTGCCGGCCTGCTCGATGATGCTGGCGATTGCCGCTGCCGATTGCGGGCCGATGTCGAGGATGCGGTCCTCGGATGCGACCGCCGCAACGGCCTTGGTCGTCGCGACCGCGTCGGCGGCGAACTCGTGCGCGACCACGACGTCCGTCGGCAGCGGCAGGCCGACGCCGCGGGCCTGCGCCTGCGCGAGCAGGCGGCGGGCGGTGTCGTGCATGTCGGGTTCCTGCAGCGACTGTCCGACCGGCAGACCACTGGCGGCGAGGAAGGTGTTCGCGATGCCGCCGCCGACCACCAGCTGATCCACCTTGTCGATCAGGCTCTCGAGCACCGCGAGCTTGGTCGAGACCTTGGCACCGCCGACCACCGCGACCAGCGGCCGCTTCGGCTCGAGCAGCGCCTTGCCGAGCGCATCTAGCTCGGCGGTGAGCAGCGGCCCGGCGCAGGCGATGGGCGCGAAGAGCGCGACACCATGCGTGCTGGCCTCGGCCCGGTGCGCGGTGCCGAAGGCGTCCATCACGAACACGTCGCAGAGCGCCGCCATCCGGCGCGCGAGCGACTCATCATCCTTCTTCTCGCCCTTGTGGAAACGCACGTTCTCCAGCAGCACGACCTCGCCGGCTGCCGCCTCCACGCCGTCCAGCCAGTTCGTGGCGAGGCGCACGGGCCGTCCGAGCAGCGACGACAACTGCGCCGCGACCGGCGCGAGCGAGAGCGCCGGGTCTGCCACGCCTTCCTTCGGCCGGCCGAGGTGCGACATCACGAGCACGCGCGCGCCGCGCTCCTGCGCGAGGCGGATCGTCGGCAGCGCGGCGCGGATGCGCGCATCGCTCGTGACCTTGCCCGCAGCAATCGGCACGTTCAGGTCCTCGCGGATCAGCACGCGCCTGCCCGCGAGGTCCAGGTCGACCATTCGCTTCAAGCGCGCGCCCAGGCGAGCGTCGTGTCGAGCATGCGGTTGGAGAAGCCCCATTCGTTGTCGTACCAGGCGCAGACCTTGACCAGCGTGCCTTCCAGCACCTTGGTGAGCTGCGCGTCCACCGTGCCCGAGGCCGGATTGTGGTTGAAGTCCACGGAGACCAGCGGCTCTTCGGTGTAGTCGAGGATGCCCTTCAACGCACCATTCGAGGCCGCGCGCAGGATCTCATTGACTTCCTTCGCCGTGGTGGCGCGCTTCGCCGTGAACGTCAGGTCCACGAACGACACGTTGATGGTCGGCACGCGCACCGAAAAGCCGTCGAGCTTGCCCTTCAGTTCCGGCAGCACGAGGCCTACAGATGCTGCCGCTCCGGTTTTTGTGGGGATCATGGACATCGTCGCCGAGCGCGCGCGGCGGAGATCCGAGTGATAGACGTCGGTCAGCACCTGGTCGTTGGTGTAGGCGTGGATCGTCGTCATGATGCCGGCGACGACGCCGAGCGAATCGTGCAGCGGCTTGACGAGCGGAGCGAGGCAGTTCGTGGTGCAGGAGGCGTTCGAGATCACCTTCATGTCGCCGCGCAGGGTCTGGTGGTTCACGCCATAGACGATGGTCGCGTCCACGCCCTCGCCCGGCGCCGAGATCACCACTTTCTTCGCGCCGCCGGCGATGTGCTTCGAAGCTTTTTCCTTGCTGGCAAAGAGCCCGGTGCACTCGAGCACCATCTCGACGCCGAGCTCGCCCCAGGGCAGCTTCGCCGGATCGCGTTCCGCCAGCACCCGCACGCGATCGCCATTGACGATCATGTGGTTGCCTTCGACGGAAATCTGGCCGGGGAACGGCCCGTGCGCCGTGTCGCGGCGGGTCAGGTGCGCATTCGTGTTGGCGTCGCCGAGATCGTTGATCGCGACAATCTGCAGTTCGCCCGTGCGCTTCGCTTCGTACAGCGCGCGCAGCACGTTGCGTCCGATGCGACCGTACCCGTTGATGCCTACTTTGATCGCCATGGTCAATTCACTCCATTGTTGAGCAGCGACTGCGCCGCCTCGACGACGGCGGCAGTCGTGAATCCAAAATGCCTGAACAGGTCGGGGCCCTTGCCCGACGCGCCGAAGCTGCGCATGCCGAGCACGCGCCCGTGAGTGCCGACGAAGCGCCACCAGCCGTCGGGCGAACCGGCCTCGATCGCGATCCGGCGCGTCACTTCGCGCGGCAGTACGGCGGCGCGCCAGGATTCGTCCTGTTCGTCGAACACGCTGGTGGCCGGCATCGACACGACGCGCACGCGGCGGCCGCGGCCGGTGAGTTCGCGCGCCGCCTCGACCGCAATCGAGACCTCCGAGCCGGTCGCGAGCAGGATGCACTCGGGCGTGCCGGCGCAGTCCACCAGCACGTAGCCGCCACGGCGAATCGCCGCGAGTTGCGTGGCATCGCGCGCCTGCTGCGGCAGGGCCTGCCGCGTCAGCGCCAGTACGGTGGGCGCATGCCGGCGCGCGATCGCGGCGCCCCACGCGACCCAGGTCTCGGCGGTATCGCAGGGCCGCCAGACTTCCATGCGCGGGATCATGCGCAGTGACGCGAGATGCTCGATCGGCTGGTGCGTCGGGCCGTCCTCGCCGAGCCCGATCGAGTCGTGCGTCAGCACGAAGATGCTGCCGGCCTCGATGATTGACGCCATCCTGAGCGAACTGCGCGCGTAGTCCGCGAACACGAGGAAGGTTCCGCCGAACGGGATGTACCCGCCGTGCAGCGCCACGCCATTCATGATCGCGCCCATGCCGAATTCGCGCACGCCGTAGTGCAGGTAGCGACCGTCTGGATTGGCGGCCGAAAAGGGCTGCGTCCCCTTGATGCGCGTGTTGTTGGAGCCGGTGAGGTCGGCGGAACCGCCGAGCAGCTCCGGTACGCGCTCCGCGAGGCCGTTCAGCACGGCCTGCGAACTCTGGCGGGTCGCGACCGCCTGGGCGGCAGCCTGCGCGGCCGCGGCGCCTTGGGCGATCACGGCGTCGAGATCCGCGGGCAATTCCGCTGCCAGGCGGCGCAGGAACTCCGCCGCCAGTTCCGGATGGGCCTGCTGGTAGGCCTTGAAGCGCCGGCGCCAGCGGCTCTCCGCGCGCTTGCCGGCGGCGCGCCCGTCCCAGGCGGCGCGCATCTCGTCCGGCACCACGAAGGGCTCGTGCGGCCAGCCCAGAGTCTTGCGCGCGAGTGCGACTTCCTCGGTCCCGAGCGCAGCGCCGTGGCTTTCCTCCTTGCCCTGCTTGTTGGGCGCGCCGAAGCCGATGATCGTCTTGCAGCAGATCAGGGTGGGTTTCAACTTCTCGCGCTTCGCCTTGCGGATCGCGCGCATCACGGCCTCGGCATCGTGGCCGTCCACGCCGCGGATCACCTGCCAGCCATAGGCTTCGAAACGCTTCGGCGTGTCGTCCGTGAACCAGCCGGCCACCTCGCCGTCGATCGAGATGCCGTTGTCGTCATAGAAGCAGATCAGCTTGCCGAGGCCCCAGGTGCCGGCCAGCGAGCAGGCCTCGTGCGAGATGCCCTCCATCAGGCAGCCGTCGCCGAGGAACACGAAGGTGTGGTGATCCACGATCTCGTGGCCGGGCCGGTTGAAGCTGTTCGCCAGCATCTTCTCGGCGAGCGCCATGCCGACCGCATTGGCGAGACCCTGCCCCAGCGGACCGGTGGTGGTCTCGATGCCGATGGCAATCTCGTGCTCCGGGTGGCCGGCAGTGCGCGATCCCAGCTGCCGGAAGTTCTTCAGTTCATCCAGCGACAAGGGGTAACCGGTCAGGTGCAGGACCGAATACAGCAGCATCGAGCCATGGCCGTTTGACAAAACGAAGCGGTCCCGATCGGCCCAGCGGGGGTTGCCCGGGTTGTGCTTCAGGCAATCGCGCCACAGGACTTCCGCAATATCCGCCATGCCCATCGGCATGCCCGGGTGGCCTGAATTGGCGCGCTGGACGGCGTCCATGCTGAGGGCCCGGATGGCGTTGGCGAGCTCGCGGCGACTGGGCATCAGGACACTCCGGCGGCAAACCGCCATTGTCTCCGATGGCGTATAATTTTTCGATGTCTGCCTCATTCCTGTTCACCTCCGAATCGGTCTCCGAAGGTCATCCCGACAAGGTCGCGGACCAGATCTCGGACGCGGTACTCGACGCACTGCTGGCGCGCGACCCGCGCTCGCGCGTCGCCTGCGAAACCCTGGTCAAGACCGGCATCGCGGTCGTGGCCGGCGAGGTCACGACCCGCGCCTGGGTCGACCTCGAAGAGCTGGTGCGCAAGGTCATCTGCGACATCGGCTATACCTCCTCGACCGTCGGCTTCGACGGCCGCACCTGCGGCGTCATGAACGTCATCGGCAAGCAGTCCTCGGACATCGCCCAGGGCGTGGACCGCAGCAATCCCGAGGACCAGGGCGCGGGCGACCAGGGCCTCATGTTCGGCTACGCGACCAGCGAGACGCCGGTCCTGATGCCGGCGCCGATCCATTACGCGCACAAGCTGGTCGAGCGCCAGGCCAAGGTCCGCAAGGGCCGCAATTCGAAATTGCCGTGGTTGCGCCCGGACGCCAAGAGCCAGCTGACTTTCGCCTATGAGGACCACAAGCCGGTCGGCATCGAGGCTGTCGTGCTCTCGACCCAGCATGGCCCCGAGGTCCGCCAGAAGGACCTCCGCGAGGCCGTCATGGAAGAGATCATCAAGCCGGTGCTGCCGGCGCGCTGGCTCAGCAAACGCACGAAATACCACATCAACCCGACCGGCCGGTTCGTGATCGGCGGGCCGGTCGGCGACTGCGGCCTGACCGGGCGCAAGATCATCGTCGACACCTACGGCGGCATGGCGCGCCATGGCGGCGGCGCGTTTTCCGGCAAGGACCCGTCGAAGGTGGACCGCTCGGCGGCCTACGCGGCGCGCTATGTCGCGAAGAACCTGGTGGCGGCGGGCCTCGCCAGCCGCTGCGAGATCCAGGTGTCCTACGCGATCGGCGTCGCCCGCCCGACCTCGATCTCGGTGCAGACCTTCGGCACCGGCAAGATCAGCGACGAACGTCTCGAAAAACTGGTCCGGGCGCACTTCGACCTGCGGCCCTGGGGCATCATGAAGATGCTCGACCTGATCCACCCCATGTACCAGGCCACGGCGGCTTATGGTCATTTCGGGCGGGAACCGGTCGAGATGAACTACGATTGGCTGGAAGAATCGAATGGCGCGAGGGTCCCGCGCCAGTCGACGTTCACGGCATTCAGCTGGGAACGAACCGATCGCGCGGAGGCGCTGCGGAAGGCAGCGGGGCTTTGAGGTTTTAAGAGGGGACAGTCCCCGCGATTCCCGAGGAGCGTTGCAACAGGCATCCGCCTGCCAGGCTCGGGAACGGCGAAACACAACGGCGCTCTCGCTCGCAAAGGAGAGGTACGACGATGAATGCCGTGATCAATACGAAGTTCAATGACTATCACGTCGCGGATATTTCGCAGGCCGACTGGGGCCGGCGCGAAATCGCGATCGCGGAAACCGAGATGCCGGGCCTCATGGCGGTGCGCGCCGAGTTCGGCAAAAGCCGCCCGCTCGCCGGCGCCCGCATCGCGGGTTCGCTGCACATGACGATCCAGACCGCGGTGCTGATCGAATCGCTCGCGGCGCTCGGCGCCGAAGTGCGCTGGGCATCCTGCAACATCTTCTCGACCCAGGACCACGCGGCAGCGGCGATCGCGGCCGCGGGCATCCCGGTGTTCGCGACCAAGGGCGAGACGCTCGACGAGTACTGGGACTACGCGCACCGGATCTTCGAATGGCCGGCTGGCCGGCACGCGAACATGATCCTGGACGACGGCGGCGACGCGACGCTCTTGCTGATGCTGGGTTCGCTCGCCGAGCACGATGCATCGGTGATCGCGAAGCCGATGAACGAGGAAGAGCAGTCGCTCTACGCCTCGATCCGCCGCCGGCTGGAGGCCCAGCCGGGCTGGTACTCGACGCGGCTCGCGGAGATCAAGGGCGTCACCGAGGAAACGACGACCGGCGTCAAGCGCCTGTACAAGATGGCAGGTGAAGGCCGCCTGCCCTTCCCGGCGATCAACGTCAACGACTCGGTCACCAAGTCGAAGTTCGACAACCTGTACGGCTGCCGCGAATCGCTGGTGGACGGCATCAAGCGCGCAACGGATGTCATGATCGCCGGCAAGATCGCGCTGGTCGCCGGCTACGGCGACGTCGGCAAGGGTTGCGCGCAGTCGCTGCGCGGGCTCGGCGCGACCGTGTGGGTCACCGAGATCGACCCGATCTGCGCGCTGCAGGCCGCGATGGAAGGCTATCGCGTGGTCACGATGGACGACGCCTGCTCGATGGCGGACCTGTTCGTCACCGCGACCGGCAACGTGAACGTGATCACCCATGAGCACATGCGGCGCATGAAGCACCAGGCGATCGTCTGCAACATCGGCCACTTCGACAGCGAGATC
>JBBEAB010000100.1:0-11501 GCA_040899645.1 Steroidobacteraceae bacterium | reverse complement strand
GCCGAAGGTGGCGTGGGAGCCGACCACGGCGGTGGCGAAGGCCTACGTCGATCAGTTGAACCGCTCGAAGAGCATCTCCGCCGAGCGCATGCGTGCGATCAACGAGGCGCTGTCGAAGGTTGATTCACTGCGCACCGGCAAAGAGGGTAACGCCAAGGCCGCGCTCGACCAGCTCGAGGCGGTGGCCGCGCAGGTTGAGGCGGACGGCAAGTCGAAGTCCGGCGTCGACGCCAAACGCTATGCGGCGCTCGCGGACACCCTCCGCGGCCGCGCTGCGCGCCTTCGCTAAATTCGACGTACTTTCGAAATCGTAGGGGCGGGTCCTTGAACCCGCCCCTTTTTCTTTGCCAACCCATTTCCCCGGCCTTCGTCCAAGGTAGTAGACAGTCCACTACCTAGGTAGTAGGATGTCCACTACCCATGGCACGACGCTACCAGAACCGTATCGACCTCCTGCAGGGCACCCTGGACCTGTTGATCCTGCGGACCCTGCAATGGGGCCCGCAGCACGGCCATGGGATCGGGGTCGCAATTCGCAGCGGCTCGGACGATGTGCTGCAGGTCGACTCGGGGTCGATGTATCCGGCGCTGCATCGCCTCGAGAAGCAGGGCAGGATCACCTCGACCTGGAAGCTCACGGAAAATCAACAGCGCGCGAAGTATTACCGGCTGACCGCGGCGGGCAAACGGCAGCTGGCGTCGGAACGGTCGCGATGGGGCAAGCTCGCCGGCGCGATCGCGCGAATCCTCGATCCAGCATAGGCAGGGAGTCATGGCGTCTTGGTTCAGCCGGTTCCGCCGCTCGAACGCCGACCACGATCTCGACGACGAGATCCGATTCCACCTCCATCAGGAAGCGCAGCTGCGCCGCGAGCGCGGCGAATCCCCTGACGAGGCCGCCCGCGCTTCGCAGCGCGACTTCGGCAACATCCTCCTGATCAAGGAAACGACCCGCGACGTGTGGGGCGGCCGCCTCCTGGATGATGTCGTCGGCGACGTTCGCTTCGGGATCCGGATGCTCATGGGCGCGCCAGTGCTCGCGATAGCGGCGACGTTGTCGCTGGCCATCGGCATCGGTGCCAACACCGCGATCTTCACCGTGGTCAACGCCGTCCTGTTGCGGCCGTTGCCTTATCCGCAGCCGCACGAACTGGTCGGCATTGTCCAACGTCATGCGCAATTTGGGCCGGAGCTGGCGACGTTGCCGGACTTCAACGACTGGCGGGAAGGGTCGACCACGCTGATGTCGATTGGTGGAGCCTGGACCGCCGCGTACAACCTCACCGGCATCGACGAGCCGGAGCGTCTGTCGGGGGCGGCGGTCACGGCAGGATTCTTCGAGACATTGCGCGTCGATCCGATCGTCGGCCACCGCCTGGCCAATGCGCCCAATCAGGATCGCCAGGTCGTGGTGATTGCGCATGACCTCTGGCGCCGCCGGTTCGCCGCCGACACCAACGTGGTCGGCCGCCGGGTTGAGTTGAATGGCAGGCCGCACACCGTGATCGGCGTCATGCCCCAGGAGTTTGCATGGCCACCGGCGACGGAGTTGTGGATTCCGCTCGTGCCTGAAGAAGGCATGAACCGCGGGTATCACCTGTTGCAGGTCGTTGGACGACTGAAACCAGGGGCCTCCATCGCCGCCACGGAGGAGGAGCTATCGGCAATCGCCGCCGCGTCGTCCAGCGCATTCGCCAATACCAACAAAGATTGGGGCGTGCAAGTCTCGTCCTTGCTCGAGGCCACCGTCGGGCCGGCCACGCGCTCGCTGTGGATTCTCAGCGGCGCCGCCGCGTGCCTGTTGCTGATTGCCTGCGCGAACGTGGCCAGTCTGCTGGCGTCGCGGGCCGTCGCGCGCCGCCAGGAGTTGTCGATGCGCAATGCGCTCGGGGCCAGCCGGCGCCGCCTCCTTCAGCAGCTGCTGACCGAGAGCCTGGTCCTCTCCGTGCTGTCGGGTGCGGTCGGCTTCGGGATCGCCGCGCTCGCGATTGATCCCTTACTCGCACTCACGTCGCTGCCCCGATCGAGCGAGGTGTCGCTCGATTTGCGGGTCTTCGCGTTGGCCATCGTCGCGGCGATCGTTACCGCGTTCACCATCGGATTGATTTCCGCGTGGAGCGCCTCGCGCGCGGAGCTGCGCGAGGTCCAGGCCAATCGCGGCACCGCGCGAACAGGCTGGCTGCGGCCAGCGCTGCTGGTGGTGGAAGTGGCGGCCGCGGTCGTTCTGCTCACCGGCTCGGGCTTGCTGATTCGAAGTTTTTACCGGTTGAACCAGGTCGAGACCGGCTTTGACGCGGAGCGCTTGCTGACGATGAGGTTCTTCCTGCCGAGGGTGAGCTATCCGTCCGCGCGCAGCGTGCAGCTGTACGAGCAGATGGTCGAACGCGCCAGGGCTCTGCCGGGTGTCGAGCGGGCAGCCGCCGTCAGCGCCTTCCCATTCTCGGGGACGACGGCGATCGTCGTGTTCTCTATTCCGTCGCAACCGCCGCCGTCTCCGGGCACGGGACCAACGACAGGGTTCGCATCGATCACGCCGGACTACTTCCGTAGCATCGGCATCGCGGTCGCGTCGGGCCGCGGGATCGAATCGAGCGATCACGCCGAGAGCGGCTTCGTCGCAGTCGTGAATCGCGCGCTCGTCAACCGGTACTTCCCTGGCCAGGATCCCATCGGGCAGGCCATTCGCATTCTGGGGCCACGCTCGCGCACCATCGTCGGCGTCGTGCAGGATATTCGTCAACGCGGTCTCGACCGCGAGCCGGAGCCGGAGGTCTACGTGCCCCACGCGCAGCAGCCGCTTGGCGGGATGTTCCTGGTCGTGAGGGCGGCATCCGATCGGCCTGAGCAACTCATCGCGCCGCTCCGTGCGGAGATCCGCAACCTCGACGCGAATGTGCCGATCGCCAACGTACAGACCGCTGATGAATTGTTGAATCGCACGTTGTCGTCTCGACGATTCAGCATGTTGCTGTTGTCGATCTTTGGCGGCGCAGCCCTGCTCCTGGCGATCGTCGGCATTTACGGTGTGCTGTCGTACGCCGTGGCGCAGCGGACCGCCGAAATCGGCATCCGCATGGCCCTCGGCGCCGCGCGGCCGCACGTCATGCGGCTGATGATCTGGAATGGCGTCGGGCCGGCGTTGCTCGGTCTCGCGATCGGCATCACCGCCGCCTCAGTCGTGTCACGGGTCCTGAACAGCACCTTGTTCGAAATCCGCCCGCAGGATCCCCTCACCTACGGGGCGGTGGCGCTGCTATTGTTGATGACGGCAATTGCCGCCGCGTACCTGCCGGCTCGCCGCGCCTCGTTGGTCGATC
The DNA here is from genome assembly GCA_040899645.1 of Steroidobacteraceae bacterium. Classification (GTDB taxonomy): domain Bacteria; phylum Pseudomonadota; class Gammaproteobacteria; order Steroidobacterales; family Steroidobacteraceae; genus SCUD01. Next base: position 8,184 of record JBBEAB010000100.1, on the reverse strand, counting down.
CGCGGACCGCCCTTCAATAGCGCTTTTTTCTTTGAGGTCTTCAGGCCGCTAGCCACTCCGCCGACAGGACTTCCCACCGATTCGGTGAAGGCAGGACTCACGCCGCCTCCCAGAGCGCCGACACGGGGACCGCAAACATGTCTGCCGCGAACCTCACCGTCATCGAGCCGATGTACAGCACTACGCCCGCCGCAAAGTCGCGACCAGCAGACTCCTTTCGCAAATTCACGCGTCGGCTGATTGCAAGTTTGGATGTCGGCTGATTGAAAGTTTATGGTCCGGCTAATTGAAAGAATCAGGGCCGGCTGATTGGAATTTTCGGCGCCGGCTGATCGCAAGAATCGAGGGACAATTTACTCAATATACTGAGTAAATTTACTCAATATTCTCGACCAGCCGGGCGTGATGCTCCTCGAAGGCCCTCTCGCTGTTAGACCCGGCCTTCTTCCGGCACGCGATCGACCATCTCAGGGACTCCGGAATGTGCCGCGCACGTCGCGCAACAGAACATCCGTCCCTCGCTCTCCATGCCGTGACCGATGATCTTGCACCCGCAGTGCTCGCACTCCGGCGCCAGCTTGTGAATGGCGCATTCGAAGCTGTCGAAGGTATAGGTCTTCCCCGCCGCTCTGACTTCGAAGCTCTTGTCGTAGTTGTTGCCGCACACATCACACTTGGCCATGCTGCCCTCCTGGAAACTGACTCAGTTAGACTCGCCCGGCGCTCGCGGGACGGCCCGACAGAGAATTCGGTGCATTGAGATTCGCGCCCTCGTCCACGCCCACACCCAACCGATCGACCAGTTCGCCGCCCAGCCAGCCGGCGACGAGTGCCATCGAAATCGCCACGGCTTCCACGGCAAGGATGAACGTGGTCGGGGCGTTGTCGGGCAACGCCGTGCGCGCGATCCAGACGGCGGCGAACAGCATCACCATGATGACGTTGAGGGCGCCGTGGAACAGCCCGATGCGTTTGGCGCGGGTCCCCTTCGGAATGGCCAGCCAGTCTCGCAACCCGAACACGGCGGCGAGCAGGCCGCCCAGGATGCCGCCGGCGATGTTGTAGTAGCTGAGCGTGGCAAACAGGACGTCGCCACGCCAGTAGTAGAGGCCGTCGAGCACGGCGGCGGCGATGAACAGGCCGAGTGGCAGGACGACGAGCATGGGGTGAATCGGATGGCCGAGGAATCTCGCTTTGCTTTGCATCGACATGTCTCCTTGAGGGGCTAGCGTCGCGTCATCGCGCTGGCGCCGCTCACACGCCACACGGCGTTACCCACGTCGTCGGCCACCAGCAAGCCGCCACGCGAATCGAGCGCCACACCAACGGGACGCCCCATCGCCTCGTCTCCGCGAACAAAACCGGTCAGCACGTCGATCGGCATGCCCGAGGGCTTGCCGCCGCTGAACGGCACGAAGATCACCTTGTAGCCGGCATGGGGCTCACGGTTCCACGACCCGTGCTGGCCCACGAACATGCCTTCCTGCATGGCCGCCGGCAGCCGGTTCGACGTGGAATGCGCGAGGCCCAGCGACGCAGTATGCGATCCCAGCGCGTAGTCGGGCACGATCGCCGTCGCCACGAGATCGGGACGCGCCGGTTTGACCCGGTCATCGACGTGCTGGCCGTAGTAGCTGTACGGCCAGCCGTAGAAACCGCCGTCGCGCACCGACGTCATGTAATCAGGCACGAGATCATTCCCCAGTTCATCGCGCTCGTTGACAGCGGCCCACAGCGTGTTGGTGGCCGGCTCCCACGCCATGCCGACGGGATTGCGCAAACCGGTCGCGTAAATTCTCGATGCGCCCGTAGCGGTATCAATCTCCCAGATCGCGGCGCGGCCTTCTTCCTTGTCCATGCCGTTCTCGGCGACGTTGCTGTTCGAGCCGACCGAGGCATACAGCGTGGCGCCATCAGGACTGGCGATGAGTCCCTTGGTCCAATGATGATTGAGCGTGCCACCCGGCAGGCCGGCGACCGTTTGCGGCGCCTCGCGAATCTCCGTCGCGCCCTCGCGATAATTCACTTTGACCACGGCATCACTGTTGGCGATGAATAACGTCTGCCCGACCAGCGCCATCCCGAACGGTGAGTTCAGCCCGGTCATGAACGGCACGCTGAGGTCGGCTTTCCCATCGCCATCCACATCGCGCAACAGCGTGATGCGATTGGCGCTCGGCACAGCGCCGCCGGCCTTCTTCTGGTAGCGCTTGAAGAACCAGCCTTTGATGCCCTTGCCGGCGTCAGGCCGAACAGGAGCATTGGTCTCCGCCACGAGCACATCACCGTTCGGCAGCACGTGCAGCCAGCGCGGATGGTCCAGGCCCTGGGCAAACGCGGTGACCACGGCGCCAGGCGCGGGAGTCGGCTGCTCACCTTCGGCCCAGCCAATGGCCTCGACGACGTTGATGGTTGGAATCAACGACGTGTCCGGTTCAGGTAAGGTCGGGTTCGGGCCGTAGCCCCACACCGCATCGAAACCGGATGTGTTTGAACATGCGGTGGCCGCCACGGCGGTGACGAGCGCAATCGATACCCATTGGCGATTCATGGCGGTTCCCCCAGAGTGTGAATTAGCAAGAGTCGCGCCGCTCACGCCGCCGGCCATCCACGTGAGCCGTAGTTGGTGTTTGGTGGCAGCGCTCTTGAATCAGAAACGCGCGTGCTCGAGGCATTGACCGGCGCCGGTCGCGATGCGGCAGAGATTGCTGAACTTTTCTGGATGATGGCGGGCGGTGCGGCCGTGATCTGGCTCATCGTCACCGCGCTCGCGCTGCACGCGATTCGATCGCGCCGATCACCGTGGAGCGAACGGGCGGGCCTCCTTCTTATCGCGATTGGCGGCGGCGCGATTCCGACGGTCGTGCTGGCGGCACTGCTGGCGTACGGCATGCCCACATTGGCGCGACAGCTGGACATTTCCACACCGGCGAGCGTGCGCATGACCGTCGTCGGCGAGCAATGGTGGTGGCGGGTGCGGTATGATCTGCCGGACGGCAGCCACGTCGAGCTCGCCAACGAGGTTCGCCTGCCCCGCGGTCGCGTCACCGCTGTGACGCTGACCAGCACCAACGTCATCCACTCGTTCTGGATTCCAGCGCTCGCCGGCAAGTTGGATATGACGCCGGGCCGGTTCACGCATCTCACACTGGAGCCGGCGGCCACCGGCACATATCGCGGCGTCTGTGCGGAATATTGTGGCGCGTCGCACGCCCGCATGGCGTTCGTGGTCGAGGTCATGGAGCCGGACGCGTTCGAGCAGTGGCTCGCGGCTCAATCACGACCTGCCGGCGCGGCCGGTACCGCGGTCGAGGCGGGCGCCCGCGCATTTCGCGCCAACGGCTGCGGCGCGTGTCACGCCATTCGCGGCACGCTCTCGGTGGCCACGATCGGACCCGACCTCACCCACGTGGGCAGCCGTCGCAGCATCGCGGCCGCATCGCTGGCCAATCAAGCGGACGACATCGCGCGGTTTATCGCCCGGCCAAATCACATCAAGCCCGGCGCGCTGATGCCGCCGTTCGGCATGTTGCCGCCGGACGAGCTCATCACGATCGCCGCGTATCTGCGATCCCTCCAATGATCGAACCCGACGGCACGGATCGACACGCGCAGGCGCGCCGCCTGCGCGAGGCCTGGCGACAGCCCACCGGATGGCGCTATTGGTCGGCGGTCAACAACAACGTGGTGGGGTTGTGGTACATCGCCGTCACCCTCCTGTTCTTCATCTTCGGCGGCGTGCTCGCGTTGCTGATGCGGTGGCAGCTCGCCCGGCCTGACAACGACTTCCTCTCCGCCGATCGCTACAACCAGATCTTCACCCTCCACGGCTCGGTGATGATGTTCCTGTTCGCGATTCCGATCTTCGAATCGGTGTCGATCCTGCTCCTGCCGGCGATGATCGGCGCGCGCGAGCTGCCCTTTCCGCGCATCTCCGCGTTTGGCTTCTGGGCGTTCACCATCGGCGGGCTGTTCCTCTGTGGCTCGCTGTTCTTCGACGCCGCCCCGCAGGGCGGCTGGTTCATGTACCCGCCGCTCACCAGCCGCTACCAGCCCGGCATCGGGGCCGACATCTGGCTGCTCGGCTTCTCGTTCATCGAGGTGTCGGCCATCGCGGCAGCGGTGGAGCTGATCGTCGGCGTGCTGCGATGCCGCGCGCCCGGCATGCGCCTGAACCTGATCCCCCTGTACGCATGGTACGTGCTCGTGGCCGGCGTGATGGTGGTGTTTGCGTTTCCGCCGTTGATCGCCGGCACGATTCTACTCGAGCTCGAGCGCGCGTTCGGGTGGCCCTTCTTCGATCCGGCCGGCGGCGGCGACCCGCTGCTGTGGCAGCACCTGTTCTGGATCTTCGGCCACCCCGAGGTCTACATCATCTTCCTGCCGTCGGTGGCGCTCATCGCGATGATCGTGCCGACGGCGGCACGACGGCCGATCGTCGGCTACAGCTGGATCGTGCTGGCCGCCATCGGCACGGGCTTTCTGAGCTTCGGGTTGTGGGTCCACCACATGTTCACTACCGGCCTGCCCGGTGTGACGCTCGCGATCTTCTCGGCCGCCTCGATGGCGGTCGCCATCCCCACCGGCATTCAGATCTTCTGCTTCCTGGCCACGCTGCTCGCCGGCACGATCACCCGCTCGGTGCCGATGCTCTACATCATCGGCGGCCTCTCGACATTCGTGATCGGCGGCCTCACCGGGGTCATGGTCGCCATGGCGCCGTTCAATTTCCAGGCGCACGACACCTATTTCGTGGTCGCGCATCTGCACACGGTGCTGATCGCCGGCGCGGTCTTTCCGGTGGTGGCCGGGATCTACTACTACTATCCGCTCGCGCTCGGGAAGCTGCTCTCCGAGCGGCTGGGCCGCGTGTCGTTCTGGCTGATCTTCACCGGCTTCAACGCGACGTTCCTGCCGATGCACCTGACCGGTTTGATGGGCCTGCCGCGGCGCGTCTTCACCTACCCGGCCGGCCTGGGCCTCGAACCGCTCAACCTGCTGTCCACCGCCGGCGCGTTCGTGCTGGCGGCCGGCTTTGCGGTGATGGCGTGGGACGTCGTGCGGCCGAAGTCGCGCCGGCCATACGCGCCGCGTAATCCATGGAACGCCGGATCGGTCGAATGGCTGCAGGAAATTCCCGGCCTGCCGTGGGGCGTACGCACCATTCCATTCGTCGATCGCCGCTATCCGTTGTGGGAGACGCCGAATTTCCTTCGCGACTACGATGCCGGCGAGTTCTTTCTGCCGGATGCGGAAGAGGGCCGGCGCGAGATGCTCGTCACGTCGTCGATCGATGCCGAGCCGCTGCAGTGCATGCGCATCCCGGGGCCCACCTTCATCACCTTGTTCGCCGCGATCGCGGTCGGCGGCATCTTCATTTTTCCCACGTTCAAGATGTATTCGATGATGGGGGTCAGCGCCGCGGTGTCACTGGTCGTGATCGTGATCTGGCTGTGGACCGGCACGGCCGAGATTCCGGAGAAAGCCCGCAAGCCAATCGGCCGTGGTGCGACGGCGCCGCTCTATCTCTCCGGACGCCATGCGCCAGGCTGGTGGGCGATGGGCGTCACGATGCTCGCGATTTTCAGCGCGTTCATCAGCCTGGTGTTCGGCTACTTCTTCTACTGGACGCGCCACGAGATCTTCATGCCGGATGACGCGCGCGAGCAGGCCGTGTGGGCGGTGATCGCGCTCGTCGCAACCGTGGCGGCATGGGCGTCCACCCTGCTCGCCAGGAAATGGAATGCCGCTGATCGCGCGGCCGCGTTCTATGCGGGAACCCTGTTCGGCGTGGTGACCGCGGTCGCCGGTGGCGCCGCCCTGCTCGCGCATCCGTACTTCTCGGACCTGAACCCGGCCACCACCGTCTATCCGGCCATCGTCTGGCTGCTCGCGATCTGGTCGGCGCTGCATCTCGCGGTCGGCGTGATCATGCTGCTCTACTGCGCGGCGCGGCGCCTCGCCGGGCGCATGACGGCGAACTACGACATGGACATCGTCAACGTCGCGCTTTATTGGCACTTCACCATGGTGACGGTCGCCATCACGATCGCCATCACCGCGGGCATCCCGTATCTGGCCTGATATGACGCCGGCCAGAACGCGTCAATCGCTGTGGGTGCCGATCGTCGCGCCGCTCGTCTGGTCGACCCACTTCACGGTCTGCTACATCTGGGTGGCGATGGCGTGCGGCCGTTTCGGCAGTTTCGACCGCGCACGCACCGGCGTGGCGATCCTGACGGCCGTCGCCGTCGCGGCTATCGCCGTGTGCCTGGTCTACGGCTTGTATCGCCACGGCTATCGGCTGCCCGATCGGCCTAACGACGATGGCACGCCCGAGGATCGAACGCGGTTCATGGCGTTCACCACCATGCTCCTCGCGGCATTGAGCCTGGTGGGCACGCTGTATGTGAGCATCTCGGCCATCGCGGTTGGAGGATGCCGGTGACCTTCACGCAACACATGGCGTGGCACATGTTCCTGGTGGCGGGCGCGGCGCCGGCCGTCGCCGCGATGATCAGGGGCACGCGCGTCGATCCGGTCCGTGTCGCGCCGGCGCTGTTCTCGCCCATCATCGCCTGCCTGATCGAGTTTGTCGTCGCCTGGGGATGGCACCTGCCGGCGCCGCATACGGCGGCACGACACAGCAGCGCCTGGTTCGTCGCGGAGCAACTGTCGTTTGCCGCCGCGGCACTATTTCTCTGGATCGCGATCCTGGGTGGAGACACACGTGAGCGGGCGGCGCGTGCCGGCGCCGGCGTGATCGCGCTGGTGCTGACGTTCGCGCACATGACCATGCTCGGCGTGTTGATCGCGCTGGCGCCGCGTGAGCTGTATGGTCACGGCGCCGGCGCGCTGTTGGATCAGCAGCGCGGCGGCGCGGTGATGGTCCTCGCCGCGGCGCTGGCCTACCCCGCGGCCGCCCTCTGGTTGTCGCGATCGCTCGTCGCGCCGCGCGTGGCCAGTGGAGGACGAACGTGACCCGCGCCAGGTACCTGCTCTTCGGCGCGGCCGCCCTGCTGGTGGCGGCGTTGGTCGTGCTCGGCGGGGTGATCCCGATTCAGGCGAGTTCGGGTCATTGGCGCGCCACCGCATGGGTGCTCGATCTGATCAAGCGTCGATCGGTAAACACCTATTCGCGCTTGATCGTGCCGCCGCCGGTCGATCAGCCGTGGTGGATCGCGCGCGGCGCCGCACACTATGAGAGCGTGTGCCGGCCGTGCCACGGGAGTCCTCTGTCGCCGCGGCCGCCGCTGATGATGCGAATGACGCCGCACCCCCCCGAGTTGCCGCCGCGAATGGCACGCTGGGACTCGCGCGAGCTGTTTCAAATCGTGAAGCACGGCATCAAGTTCACCGCGATGCCGGCATGGCCGGCACCGCAGCGCGCCGACGAAATCTGGACGATGGTCGCGTTCCTGCGCGCGCTGCCGAATCTCACGCCGGAGTCCTATCGCGAGCTGGCCTTTGGCGGCACGACCACCTCCGATGGGGTGTCGGCCATCGAGCGATGCGCGCGGTGTCACGGCACCGATGGGATGGGACGCGGCGGTGATTTTCCGGTGCTCGCAGGCCAGCGGCCGGAGTATCTGCACAATGCGCTGCTGGCCTACCGCAGCGGGCATCGTCACAGCGGATTCATGCGACCCGAAGCCGCCGAGCTCGACGACCGGGCACGGGCAGCCGTCGTGACCCACTTTGCCCGCCTGCCGCGCACCCGCGAGCCGCGGGCTCCCGTCACTCGCGGCGCGACGCTGGTTTCGGCAGGCCAACCGTCGAGGCACGTCCCGGCGTGCCGCGAATGCCACGGTCCCGGCGCAACCGATCGCAATCCCGCGTATCCCACCCTTGCCGGCCAGGATGCCGACTATCTCTTCGAGCAGCTCCTGCTGTTCAGCGAGAACCGGCGCGGTGGGTCGCCGTACGCGCAGATCATGCAGCCGATTGCCTCGCGCCTGACCCCGGCCCAAATGCGCGACGCCGCGGACTACTACGCCGCGTTACAGAAGTAGAGACCGCCTTCAGGCGGCGGTCAGCTCGGTCCTCCGCGGAGACCCCACGAGAACCCCGCCTTTGGAACCCCTTGGAACCCTTGGAACCCTGGAACCCTTGGAACCCCTTGGAACCCCTGGAACCCTTTATACCTGCACGGCCGCCACTTCCATCTCCCCGCGCTTCAGCGCC
>JBBEAB010000099.1:0-12143 GCA_040899645.1 Steroidobacteraceae bacterium | reverse complement strand
CGTCCTCGGCGATCAACCGCAGCCGGTAGTCATACTGGAAGAACCGCTTGCCGGGCGTCACCAGGTCGCCGGCGTGCGTGCCGTTGATCACCTCGAACGGCGGCAGCTGCACCACCGTCGGATCGAGCTTCGAAAAGTCGGCCACGACCTGGTTGGCTTCCGTCTCGACGACCGAGCAGGTCAGGGTCAGGCCGAACGACTCGCCGGTCCGCACGGCGCTGGTCGAAGTCCGGAGCCTCGCGGCCGGTGCAGGCAGTGCCGCGCCCGCGCCCGCGCCGACCCAGCAGTTCTTTGCGCAGGCCGGCGCGTTTGGCAGCGCGGACAACGCCGAGCGCCTGGCCGCGAGCCTGCGCCATGCGGGAATGGCCGGCGTCAGCGTTTCGGAAACACGCAGCGAGGGCCGGCGCCTGTTTCGCGTCCGCGTCGGCCCGGTCGCCAGCGTCGCCGAGTTCGATGCGCTGATCGAGCGCCTGCGCGCGGCCGGAGTCGACTCGCCGCGCCTTGCGCTCCAGTAGAATCAGTGCCCCACCACGAGGTTGCCATTGAAAATCCTGACCACCGCCCTGCTGCTCTCCATCGCCGCCGCTGCCCGCGCAGAAGCGCCGCCCGTGCCGCCGCCGCCCGCGCTCGCGGCGACCGCATGGATCCTGGTGGACCAGGCCAGCGGCCAGGCGCTCGCGGGCCACAATACGGGTGAACGCGTCGAGCCCGCGAGCCTCACGAAACTGATGACGGCGTACGCAGTGTTCCATGCGCTGCAGGGCGGCAAGCTGACGCTCGACGCGAGCGTGCCGATCAGCGAAACGGCCTGGCGTTCCGAGGGATCGCGCACCTATCTCGAGGTCGGAACCCGGGTCCCGGTCGAGGTGCTGATCCAGGGCATGATCGTGCAGAGCGGCAATGACGCGACCATCGCGCTCGCCGAGGCAATCGCGGGCACCGAGGCAACGTTCGCCGCGCTGATGAACCAGTATGCCAGGCGACTCGGAATGCGCGACAGTCATTTCGAGAACTCGACCGGCCTGCCGGGCGCGGATCATCGCATGACGGTCGCCGACATCGCGCGACTGACGCGCGCGATCATCGGCGAGTTTCCGCAGTACTACCGCTGGTATTCGCAACGCGAATTCACCTGGAACAACATCCGACAGCCCAACCGCAACGGGCTGCTCGCACGCGACCCCAGCGTGGACGGCGTCAAGACCGGCATGACCGATGCCGCGGGCTACTGCCTGGTATCGTCCGCACTGCGCGACGGCATGCGCCTCGTGGCCGTTGTGATGGGCACGAAGAGCATGAAGGCGCGCGAGGATGCGAGCCTTGCGCTGCTGAATTACGGCTTCAGCTTCTTCGAGTCGCGCGTGCTGCAGGCTGCCGGCATGGAAATGGCAGTGGCGCGCGTCTACAAGGCGCGCAGTGGTCGCGCGGCGGTCGGCATCGCGCAGGATCTCATCGTCACGCTGCCGCGCGGCCATGCGGAACGCGCGGAACTGAAGCTCGAGCTCGCGCCCAAGCTGTTCGCGCCGCTTTCGGCGTCGGACCAGGTCGGCGTCTTGCGCGCGCTGATCGACGGCAAGGTGGTGGCCGAAGCGCCGCTGTCGCCGCTTGCAGAAGTGCCGCGCGGCAACATCTTCCGCAGGATCTGGGACACGATCCTGTCGTGGTTCGCCTGAGGAACGCCTGATGCCGCTGCCGCTCGTCTGGCTCGACGGCCACCTGCTGCCGCTCGCCGAGGCGCGCATTTCGCCGCTCGACCGGGGTTTCCTGTTTGGCGACGGCGTCTACGAAGTGCTGCCGGTCTACGGCGGACGCGCCTACCGCTTCGACGAACATCTCGAGCGGCTCGACCGCAGCCTGCGCGAGATCCGCATGATGCCTGCGATGGATCGCGCCGGCTGGCTGGCCGCGTTCGGCCAGCTGGTGCACCGCAACGGCGGCGGCGACCTGCTGTTGTATGTGCAGGTGACGCGCGGCGTCGAGCCTGAACGCAACCATGTGCCAAGGCCGGCCGTGCGCCCGACCGTATTTGCCTGCGTTTCGGCACTGCCGGTGATACCGGCATCGACCATGGAGCGCGGCACCGCCGCGATCACCGCAGCGGACCTGCGCTGGTCGCGCTGCGATATCAAGACCACTTCGCTGCTCGGCAACGTGTTGCTGCGCTGGCAGGCGGCTGATGCCGGTGCAACGGAATCCATCCTGTTGCGCGACGGCTGGGTCACCGAGGGCAGCACCAGCAGCACTCACATCGTCAGGAACGGTGGACTGCTGACGCCGCCTCAGACCCACGCGATCCTGCCCGGAACAACGCGCGGCGTGTTGTTCGAGCTCGCCGCGCGCGCGGGCATCGCCTCGGAACGACGGCCGGTGCGCGAGGCGGAACTGCAGAGCGCCGATGAGATCATCATCGCCTCGGCCGGCGGCGGGATTCGCGCGGTGACGACGCTCGACGGCAGGCCGGTCGGCCAGGGCGCGCCGGGCCCCGTGTTCCGCGCCATCCACGAGGGATTCAGGGCGACGATGCAGGAATTCTCGACCGCGCTGCCCGCATGAGCGGCACCGATGAACTGTTCCAGTTTCCCTGCGAATTCCCGGTCAAGGTGATGGGTCGCGATTCGGAATCCTTCCGCACGCTGACGCTCGCGATCATCGAGCGACACGCGGGAGCGCTGGCTGCGGACCGGATCAGCGAGCGCACCAGCAGCAAGGGGCGCTTCCTGGCGCTCACCTATACGATCCGCGCCGAAAGCCGCGCGCAGCTCGACCGGATCTACCAGGACCTGACCGACAGCGGGGTCGTGCTGGTCGCGCTCTGAGCCGGCGCCGGCAGCGGCGCCTCGCACCAGGTCCCGTCCCACTGCAGGCCGAGCGCATCGCACAGCACGGGCGCCAGTTCAAGCGCGACGCCGTGCACATCCGCGGCGACGCCATGGTCCGCGATCTGCGTCATCGCCAGGCCCGCCACGCCGCAGGGATTGATGCGCCGGAACGGCTCCAGGTCCATGTCCACGTTCAGCGCGAGGCCGTGGTAACTGCAACCGCGCCGGACGCGAAGACCCAGGCTCGCCAGCTTGTGTCCCCCGACATAGACGCCGGGCGCTTCGCGCCGACCGCCGGCCTCGATGCCATGCCGCGCGGCGAGCGCGATCACCGCGTTTTCGAGCGCGACCACGAGCTCGCGCACGCCGATGCCGCGCCTCTTCAGGTCGATCAACGCGTAGGCCACGAGCTGCCCGGGTCCGTGATAGGTCACCTGCCCGCCGCGGTCGATGCCGACCACCGGGATATCGCCGGTCGCGAGCAGGTGTTCCGCGCGTCCGTTCAGGCCCTGGGTAAAGACCGGCGCATGTTCCAGGAACCAGATCTCATCCGCCGTTTCGGCATCGCGCGCATCGGTCAGCGCCTGCATCGCGCGCCAGACCGGATCGTATTGGACGCGGCCGAGCCAGCGCAGCACGGCGTTCATGCGGCCTCGACGACCTCGCATTCGAGATGGCGCGCAGCCGTCAGCGAGTTGGAGATCAGGCAGCCCTTTTCCGCCTTTTCCATCAACGCCCGCGCGCGGGCCGGGTCGGTGCCCGCCGGCACCACGAGCCGGACACGCGTATGGATCTGCGTGAAACGGCTGTTGCCGTCGCTGCGTTCGAGGGTTCCCTCGACGTCTGCCGAGAGCTCGCGCCACTCGAAATGCGATCCGCGGGCGATCGCGCGAAACGTCAGCGTCACGCAGTCGGCGACCGCGGCGATCAGCAGCGATTCCGGCGACCAGTAACCGCCGGGACCGTCAAACTCGGGTGGCGGCAGGGATTCGAGCGCCGGCAGCCCCGCGCTCGACAGCTGGATGACGCCCTCCGGAGCGGCGGCGACCCGGACCTTATAGTGGTGTGGAAACGGGTGCATTGATGATCCCGCAGTTGTCGCCGGCGAGTGCGCGCTCGGCACGATAGCTTGAGCGGACCATCGGGCCCGCAACGCATTCGCGGAAGCCGCGTGCGAGCGCCGCCTCGCGAAACTGCGCGAATTCCCCGGGCGCGACGAACCGCGTCACCGGCAGGTGATTCATCGTCGGGCGCAGGTACTGCCCGAGCGTCAGCAGGTCGCAGCCGATCGCGCGCAGCTCCTCCATCGTCTGCAGCAGCTCGCCTTCGGTCTCACCGAGTCCGAGCATCAGGCTGGTCTTGGTCAGCACATAGGGCCGGAAACGCTTGGCATGCGCGAGTACGTCGAGCGTCTGGCGGTAGCCCGCACGCGGATCACGCACCGGATGCGTCAGCCGTTCGACCGTTTCGACGTTCTGCGCAAATACCTCGATCCCCGAGGCGACGACGGTTTCAACCGCGGCCGGCACTCCCTGGAAATCCGGCGTCAGCGCTTCGACCGCGGTGCGCGGACTCGCGGACTTGATCGCCCGCACGCAGGCGGCGAAATGCGCGGCGCCACCGTCGGGCAGGTCGTCGCGATTCACGGAAGTCAGCACGACATAGCCGAGGTTCATCAGCGAAACGGTGCGCGCCGCATTCGCCGGTTCATCCGCGTCGAGCCAGCCGCGCGGATTGCCGGTGTCAACCGCGCAGAAACGGCAGGCGCGTGTGCACACCGATCCCATCAGCATCAGGGTCGCGGTGCCTGCGTTCCAGCACTCGCCGATGTTCGGGCAATGCGCCTCTTCACAGACCGTAGACAGCCGGTGTGCGCGAACCGTGTTGCGCAGCGCATCGAATCGCGGGCCGGCGGGCATCGGCGCACGCAGCCAGTGTGGCTTCCTGACCGGGACCGTCGTCTCGGCCGCGGCGCCTGGCTTGATGCCATCGCGGATGGCCGTGAATCCCTGCGGCGTCCGGTACTTCTCCCCGCTGCTGGCCGAACGCGGCTCGACCCGCACGGGAATTCCTTTTAAATCAGACATATATATTCAGGCCGCTGTCGAGCACGGCGCCATTCTAGCCGACCGGTGAGGCCAGCACGGGGTGGCGGACTTCCCCAAGACGCAGTTCCGCGTCGAGCGCCGCCAGTCGCGCTGGCGTGCCGACATCCGTCCAGGCGCCGGGATGGCGCTGCCAACTCATGCGCCCGGCCGCGAGCGCGCGGTCGAGCAGCGGCTTCAGCGGATAGGCGCCCGGCCCGCAACCGTCGAACAGGCGTGGATCGAGCACCGAGATGCCGGAATAGGTGAGCCCGAGGCCGAAATCGCCGAGCGGGTGATGCCCGGGATTCGCGACCATCACGAGATGCGCCAGCGATCCCGCTGGCCGCTGCAAGCCATCGAGCGCGAAGTCGGTCCAGATGTCGCCGTTCAGCACCAGGAAAGGATCCGCGCCGAGCAAGGGCAGCGCGGCGAATAACCCGCCAGCCGTGCCGAGCGGCTCCGGACCCTCTTCGCTGTACCGGATGGAGAGTCCGTAGCGGGCCCCATCGCCGAGCGTCTCGCGAATCAGGCTGCCGAGCCAGGAAAGATTGATGACGACCTCTGCGAGGCCGTGCCTTGCGAGTGACGCCAGGTGATAGTCGATCAGCCGGTGACCGCCCGCCTCCAGCAGCGGCTTCGGCACGCGCTGCGTGAGCGGACGCATGCGTTCGCCGAGCCCGGCGGCCAGGATCATCGCCTTCAACGCGGCATTCCCGAGCGCCGGGTTGCGGCGGCGAACGCCGGCACGACCTGCTTGCGCAGCCATGCGTCGAACGCGGCAAGCGCGGGTGCGGCGGCCGTCGCCTCGAGCGTGTAATCGAGCACCCGCGGCAGGTCGGCGAGGTACCCTGGCTTGCCATCGCGGTGCCACAGGCGCGCGAAGATGCCGAGCACCTTCAGGTGCCGTTGCAGGCCCATCCGGTCGAACCACTGCAGGAATTCGCCGCGGTCGACACCCACATCGAGACCCGCGGCGGCGGCGCGCTCGCGATAGTGATCGAGCCAGCCGAGCAGGCGCTTGCGCGGCCAGACAATGTAGCAGTCCTTCAGCAGCGACACGAGGTCATAGCTGATCGGCCCGCGCACGGCGTCCTGGAAATCGACGATGCCGGGATTGCCCTCCGGGCGGACCAGCAGATTGCGCGAGTGGTAGTCGCGATGCACCAGCACGACCGGCTGCGCGAGCGCTTGGTCGCAGAGCCAGTCGAACGCCTCGGCGATCACCCGGCGCTCGGGCAGGCCCACTGCGAGACCCAGGTGGCGCCCGACGAACCATTCCGGAAAGAGCGCGAGTTCGCGCTGCAGCAGCTCGCGGTCGTAGGGCGGCAATTCCGCCGCGGCGGCTGCGCCGCCCGCCTGCATCTGCACGAGCGCCTCGATCGCGTCCGCATAGAGCGGCGCCGGATCGCTGCCGGCGCCGAGCGCCTCGAGATAGTGCTGGCGCCCGAGATCACCGATCAGCACGAAACCCTGCTCGGCATCGACCGCGAGCACGGGGGGCACGTGGACGCCGGTCGCCGCCAGGATGCGCGCGACACGCAGCCACGCCTCGAGGCTCTCGTGCGCGGGTGGCGCATCCATCGCGATCTGCGTCTGGCCCGCGCGATGCACGCGGAAGTAGCGCCGGAAGCTTGCGTCCGACGAAGCCGGCAGGATGCGTTCGACCGGCGGGCCCGGCAGGCCCGCAATCCAGCGTTCGAGACTTTGGAGCCGCAGGTCGGCTTGATCGTTCGTTGTCATGCGCAGGCGACGGCCGGGGGGCTCGCATTATAGACTTGCAGGCTCCAGTGCTACCTCGCCGACTCATCGCATGGCTCGCAGCCGCATCCATCCTGCCGCAGGCTGCGGCCGATGAATGCCTGTGGCCGCAGCCGGAAAGGGCGCCGGCCGCGATCCTGCCCGCCGCCGGCGACACCGCGATCCACAGTCCCGAAGAACTTCCGGTGCAGGTCACGAGCGGCGGCGCGGAGCTTTCGCGCGACGGCAATGCCAGGCTAAGCGATGGCGTCGTGATCCGGCAGGGCGAGCGCGAGGTCAGTGCCGATTCCGCGACCTATGACGCGTCCGCACGGCGCTTCGACGTCGAGGGGGACGTCGAGTACCGCTCGCAGGAACTGCGCGTGAAGGGTGGCAGCGGCAGCTGGGACGCGGTCGGCAATGGCCGCTTCACCGGGGCGGAGTTCGAACTGCCGGCACGTCCCGCACGCGGCAGCGCGGCCGCTCTGGACATGACCGCGGCCGGCGACCTGAAATTGCGCGAGGTGAGCTTCACGACCTGCCCGGCCGGCAATGACGACTGGTTCCTGCGCGCCTCCTCGATCGACATCGACCAGAAATCGCAGCAAGGGCATGGCCGCAACGTGCGCATCGAACTGAAGGGCGTACCGATCCTCTATGCGCCGGTGATCTCGTTTCCGGTCGGCGATGCGCGCAAGTCCGGTTTCCTGTTTCCATCGTTCGGCAACTCGGACAAGGGCGGCTTCGAACTGGGTGTTCCCTATTACGCCAACCTGGCGCCGAATTACGACCTGAGCCTGGCTCCCTTCTACCTCTCGCGGCGTGGAGCAGGATTGAATGCAGAATTCCGTTACCTGACGGCGCGCAGCCACGGCACGCTCGACACGCGTTTCCTGCCGGGCGACGCCGTTGCCGGCCGTGACCGCCGCCTCAGCACGGTCTGGCACCGCACCGATTTCAGCGGGCGCCTGCGCCTCGACGCCAGCCTCGCGGACGCCAGCGACAGCCAGTATTTCGAGGACTTCGGTCTCGGCCCGGACGGCACCAGCATCACCTTCCTCGATCGCTACCTGCATCTCGCCTGGCTCGGCCGCGGCTGGCGCTTCGACGGCCGCATGCAGGATTTCCAGACCATCGACCTCACGGTCGATCCGCTCGTGCGGCCCTACTCGCGCCTGCCGCAGCTCGCGTTCAGCGGCGCATGGCCCACGGCCGGCAGCGGGCGACTCGCGACTTCGCTCGACGCCGAGGCCACCTGGTTCGACCGGGACACCGGCACGACGGGATTGCGCGTCGATCTCGCGCCGCGGCTCGCCTGGGCGCTGCGCGGCCCCGGATATCACCTCGAGCCGAGCGCCGCCTGGCGCATGACGGCCTACCAGCTCTCGGACCTGCCGACCGGCGCGGACGATTCGCCCGACCGCTCCGCGCCGATCCTGTCGCTGGACGCCGGCCTCGTGTTCGAACGCGCCGCCGGCGAGCGCAGGCATCTGGTGCAGACCGTAGAGCCGCGGCTGCGCTACACCTGGATTCCATTCCGCGACCAGGACGACCTGCCGGTGTTCGACACGGCGCTGCCGGACCTGAACCTGATCCAGCTGTTCCGCACCAATCGCTATGTCGGAGCGGACCGGCTGGGCGATGCGAACGAACTCGCGGCCGGCCTGACGACGCGCCTGGTGCGCGAGGACAACGGCCAGCAGTACCTGACCGCCACGATCGGCCAGCGCTTCTATTTCGAAAGCCCGCGGGTCGTACTGCCGGGTGAACTGCCGGAAACGCGCAGTTCGTCGAACCTGATCGGTGAGATCGAGCTGACCGCCTGGCGCAACTGGAGCGCGCGACTGGCGATGGAATGGGACCGCGCCGAATCGGATACGCGGCTCGGCCAGGCGAGCCTGCAGTACCGGCCGCGGCCCGATGCAGTGATCAATCTCGGCTACCGCTATCGCCACGGGCTGCTCGAACAGTGGGACGCCTCGGCCGCCTGGCGGCTGTCGCCGAGCTGGCAGGTCTTCGCGCGGCAGGTCTATTCGGTCAAGGAGAGCAAGTCGATCGACCGTTTTGCGGGTTTCGAGTATGGCAGCTGCTGCTGGCGCGTCCGGCTGATCGGCCGCCGCTATGTCTCGAATCGCACGGGAGAAAGCGACAATTCGATCATGTTGCAGCTGGAACTCAAGGGCCTTTCGTCGGTCGGAACCAGCAACGATACTTTCCTGCAGCGCGGCATTCGGGGATACTCCCCCGCCTCCGCTGTCACCCCCCTTGACCCGGGTACGCCATGATCCGATTGCTGACTGCCCTGCTCTGCGCCCTGTCCTTGTCCGCCGCGGCCCATGCCCAGACGCGCGAACTGTCGTCCAGCGGCGTCGCGCTCGATCGCGTAGTCGCGATCGTCAATGACGGCATCGTGCTGCAGAGCCAGCTCGAGAGCCAGACCTTGCTGATCCTCGACCGGCTGCGCGGCCAGGGCACGCAGCTGCCGCCGCCGGACGTGATCCGCCAGCAGGTGCTCGAGCGACTCGTGCTGCAGGAGATCCAGGTGCAGCGCGCTACGCGCCTCGGCGTGCAGGTGTCCGACGAGATGCTGAACCAGGCGCTGCGCGATGTCGCGGAGCGCAACGGCATCCCGTTCGAGCAGATGCCG
Source organism: Steroidobacteraceae bacterium (assembly GCA_040899645.1). Lineage (GTDB taxonomy): Bacteria > Pseudomonadota > Gammaproteobacteria > Steroidobacterales > Steroidobacteraceae > SCUD01. The sequence goes on along the minus strand of JBBEAB010000099.1, from coordinate 2,853 downwards.
GTGGCGCTTGCCGGGCAAGGCATCGATTACGCGGCATATCGCGAGGAAATGCGCCGCGAGATCATCCTCTCGCTGCTGCGCCAGCGCGACGTGATCCCGCGTATTTACGTGTCGCCGCGCGAACTCGAACAGGCGCTCGATCGCCAGGCCGGCCAGGCCGACGAGAACGGCGAGTTCGACGTGTCCCACATCCTGCTGTCGCTGCCGGAGTCGGCGACCGCCGAGCAGATGAGCCGCGTCGAAGAGCTGGCGCGCCAGATCCATGCGCGCGCGAAGGCCGGCGAGGACTTCGGCCAGCTGGCCCTCGCCTACTCGCAGGCGCAGTCCGCGCTCGAGCGCGGCAAGCTCGGCTGGCGGCGCATGGGCCAGCTGCCGCAGTTCATCGCCGAACTGGTCGGCCGGATGCAGCCTGGCGACGTCAGCGAACCGGTACGCACGCCGACCGGCTTCCACCTGATCCGCCTTGACGAGACGCGTGGCGGCGAGAGCGGCCCGATGCTGGTCGAACAGATCCACGCGCGCCACATCCTGTTGCGGCCAAACGAGGTGCAGGACGACGCCACCACGCGCCAGCGCCTGGCGGCACTGCGCGACCGGATCCTGGCGGGCGAGGATTTCGAAGCGCTGGCGAGCGTGACTTCCGAGGATCCGGCCTCGGGCAGCCGCGGCGGCGACCTCGGCTGGAATTCGCCCGGGACGTTCGACCCGCAGTTCGAGGAAGTGCTGGGCTCGCTCGAGCCGGACCAGATCAGCGAACCGTTCCGCACCCAGTTCGGCTGGCATATCGTGCAGATGCTCGGCCGTCGCACCCACGACCAGAGCGACGAGGTGCGCCGCCAGCGCGTGCTGATCGCGTTGCGTGAAAGCAAGGTCGACGAGGAAACCGAACTGTGGCTGCGACGACTGCGCGACGAAGCCTACGTCGAGATCCGCAACCCCTGAACGTCCCGCGACTCGTCATCACCAGCGGCGAGCCGGCCGGCATCGGCCCGGACCTCGCGCTTGCGGCGGCGTTGCGTGACTGGCCCTGCGAGCTCGTGTTCGCCGGCGACCCGGGGCTGCTGGCCAGGCGCGCTGCCACGCTCGGCCTCCAGATCACCATTGTCGGCTGGACCGGCGTCGCATCGCCCGCGGCACATCGCGCCGGCCTGATGCCGGTGCTGCCTCTCGCGCTCGCGCGCCCTGCCCTGCCGGGCCGACCGGATCCGGCGAACGCCCGTTACGTGCTCGACCTGCTCGATGCGGCGATGGACGGCTGCATTGCCGGGCATTTCGCCGCGATGGTGACCGCCCCGGTGCAGAAGTCCACGATCAACGAGGCCGGCATCCCGTTCACCGGCCATACCGAATACCTCGCGGCGCGCAGCGGCGCCGCCAGCCCGGTGATGCTGCTGGTCGCGGGAAATCTCCGCATCGCGCTTGCGACCACGCACCTGCCGCTGGCGGAAGTGCCGGGCCGGCTCACGCTTGAATCCCTCGATCGCACGCTCAGTGCGTTGGATGCGGGACTGCGGAAATCCTTCGGCTTGCCGGCGCCGCGCATCCTGGTCTGCGGGCTCAATCCGCACGCCGGCGAGGGCGGCCACCTGGGGCGTGAGGAAATCGAGGTCATCGGTCCGGCGGTCGCCGCCGCCCGGGCGCGCGGCATCGCGGTGACCGGCCCGGTGCCGGCCGACACGGCCTTTACGCCGGCCGCGCTCGCGACGACCGACGCGGTGCTTGCGATGTACCACGACCAGGGACTGCCGGTGCTCAAGCACGCGGGATTCGGCCGCGCGGTCAACGTGACGCTCGGCCTGCCGTTCCATCGCACCTCGGTCGATCATGGCACGGCGCTCGATCTCGCCGGCAGCGGCCGCGCCGATCCGGGCAGCCTGTTCGAGGCAATCAACCTCGCATTGACGCTCGGATGATCCGGGCCCGCAAGCGCTTCGGCCAGCATTTCCTGCATGATCCGGGCGTCCTCGCGCGCATCGTCGCCGCCATCGATCCACGGCCCGGCGAGCGCGTCGTCGAGATCGGCCCGGGCCTCGGCGCGCTGTCCTTGCCATTGCTCGAGCGCTGTCGGCGCCTCGAGGTCATCGAGATCGACCGCGACGTGATTCCGGAATTGCAGAGGCGCTGTGCGGGCGCGGGAGAACTCGTCGTGCACCAGGGTGATGTGCTCGAAATGGACATCGCGGCGTTGCACGGGGGCGGCGCCAGGCTCCGGGTCTGCGGCAACCTGCCCTACAATATCTCGACGCCGCTGCTGTTCCACCTGCTCGCGGCGCGTGGCGTGATCGCCGACATGCATTTCATGCTGCAGAAGGAAGTGGTGGACCGGATGGTCGCCGCGCCCGGCAGCAAGATCTACGGCCGCCTGACCGTAATGCTGGCGGCCAGTTGTCGCTCCGAGGCCCTGTTTCGCGTCGGCCGCGGGGCATTCCAGCCGCCACCTGCGGTCGATTCCGCCGTCGTGCGTCTGGTGCCGCATGTGGCGGATCCATTCCCGTTGCCCGATCGCGCGCGCTATGCCCAGATCGTCGCGGCCGCCTTTTCGATGCGTCGCAAGACCCTGCGCAACGGGCTGCGCGGCCTGCTCGGACCTGCGGCATTCGAGGCCAGCGGCATCGATGCGAACCGGCGCCCGGAGACGCTTTCTCCCGCCGAGTTTGGGCGACTGGCGGCGCTATAATGGCCGTGCGATGAGCATTTACCGCAGGATCCTGCTGGTCGTCGACCTCGGCGAGCAGAGCGAGCAGGTCGGCGCGCGCGCGCGCGACCTCGCTGCCCTGCTCGGCGCCGAACTGTCCGTGCTGCACGTCGTCGAGTACGTGCCGGTCGAGCCGATGGGCGAAACGCTGCTGCCGG
>JBBEAB010000098.1:27907-65886 GCA_040899645.1 Steroidobacteraceae bacterium | reverse complement strand
GATGGCGCAGGCCGCGCTCGATCGCTGGTGGTGGCCGTCGCTGATGATGTTCGGCCCGTCCGATATCGACTCGAAGCACAGCGCGCAGTCGATGCGCTGGAAGATCAAGCGCTTCAGCAATGACGAGCTGCGCCAGAAGTTCGTGGACTACACGGTGCCGCAGGCGGATTTCCTGGGGCTCAAGGTGCCGGATCCCGAGCTTCGCTGGGACGACGAGGCGCAGCACTACCGGTTCGGCGCAATCGACTGGCGCGAGTTCGAGCAGGTGCTCGCCGGCCATGGTCCCTGCAATCGGGAGCGTCTCGAAGCGCGCCGCCGCGCGCACGAGGAGGGACGATGGGTCCGCGAGGCGGCCAGCGCCTGGGCGGAAAAACGCCGCGCACTGGCTGCGCCCCGTGCGGCCTGAAGTTCGGAAGGAGACACCCATGTCAGACAGCCCGAAGGACTGGCCGCTCTACGAGATCTTCATCCGCGCAAAGTCTGGCCTCGACCACAAGCATGTCGGCAGCCTGCATGCGACCGATGCGCGCATGGCGATCGAGCACGCGCGCGACCTGTACACGCGCAGGCAGGAAGGCGTCAGCATCTGGGCCGTGCGCTCGAGTGACATCATCGCCTCCGATCCCGCGGAGTCCGATGCGCTGTTCGAGCCTGCGCGTGACAAGGTTTATCGCCACCCGACTTTTTACGATATCCCGGACGAGGTGAAAACGCTGTGACGCCGCACTGCCGCTATGTGCAGAGGCTCGCCGACACGAACCTGGTGCTGGCGCAGCGCCTCGGCGAGTGGGTTGGCCATGCGCCGGCACTCGAAGAGGACCTCGGACTCGCGAATATCGCGCTCGACCTGCTCGGCCAGGCGCGCCTCTTGCTGGCGCATGCGGGCGAACTCGAGGGCCGCGGACGCAGCGAGGACGATCTCGCCTACCTGCGCGCGGAATCCGAGTTCCTGAACCTGACGCTGGTCGAGCAGCCGAATGGCGACTTCGGCCAGACCATCGTGCGCCAGTGCCTGTTCGATACCTGGCAGGTCGCGCTGTACGAGGCCCTGCAGCAGTCGAAGGATGCGGTGCTCGCGGCCATCGCCGCGAAGGGCGCCAGGGAATCCGCCTACCACCTGCGATACAGCAGTGGCTGGCTGGTTCGCCTCGGCGATGGCACGCCGGAAAGCCACCGCCGCGTGCAGCAGGCGCTCGAGCGGCTGTGGCCGTTCACGAACGAGTTGTTGGATGCCGACGACGTGGATCGCGCGGCGGCGGAGGCTGGCATCGGTCCGGCACCCGGATTGCTCGCAGCGTCCTGGTCAGGGCGCATGGACGAGGCGCTCGCGGAGGCGACGCTTGCGCGCCCGCCGCCTGCGCCATTCAACTGGTACGGCAAGCAGGGTCGCCACGGCGAACACCTCGGCTATCTGCTCGCCGAGATGCAGTCGCTGCACCGCGCGCACCCGGGCGCTACGTGGTGAAGAGATGACCGCGCATTCGGTCGTTGCCGCAACGCCACCCGCGGACGTCCTCGCTCGCCTGCAGTCGTTGCTCGCGCAGGTGCCCGATCCCGAGATTCCGGTGCTTTCCGTGCTCGATCTCGGCGTGGTCCGCCACTTGCTGCAGTGGCCGGACGGCACGATCGAGGTGGGCATTTCGCCCACCTATTCGGGATGCCCGGCCACGCGCGTCATCAAGGCCGACGTCGTCCGCGCGCTGGTGCAGGCCGGATTTCGCGCGATCGCCGTGGACGTGCTGGCGCCGCCCTGGACCAGCGACTGGATCAGTGCGGAGGGCCGCGGCAAGCTCGCCGCCTACGGAATTGCGCCGCCTGCGCAAGCGGTCGGCAGCGCGCGCCGCCTGTGGCAGGCGGATCCTGCGATCGCGTGCCCGCGCTGTGGTTCCACGCAGACGGCGAAGCAGAGCGAGTTCGGTTCGACGCCGTGCAAGGCCCTGTATCGCTGCGAGACCTGCCTGGAGCCATTCGACTACTTCAAGTGCATCTGACGTGCTCCGATTCCACCCGCTGACCGTCACGCACCGGGGCGCGGCCGCCGACGACGCGATCGCGCTCGGCTTCGGCCTGCCCGTGGCGCTGCGCGATGAATTCCGCTTCCGCGCCGGGCAGCATGTCGTGCTGCGCGCGCTCATCGATGGCCGGGAGGAGCGGCGCACCTACTCGATCGTCAGTCCTGAAGGCGCCGCGGAGTTGAGGATCGGCGTGCGCCTCGCCGGTGACGGGCGCATGTCGCAATACCTGGCGAGCGCGGCGACGATCGGCGCCACGTTCGACGTGATGACGCCGAATGGCAGCTTTCACCTGCATGACGAGCCCGCGCGCGCGCGCGCCTGCGCGGCCTTCGCGGCCGGCAGCGGCATCACGCCAGTGTTGTCGATCGCGGCGACCCTGCTCGGGCGCGATGACGGCAGCCGCTTCAGCCTCTACTTCGGCAATACCAGCACCGCGCGCACGATGTTCCTCGACGAGGTGCTGGCGTTGAAGGACCGCTTCATGCCGAGATTCTCGGTCTGCTTCGTGATGAGCCGCGAACCGCAGGAAGTGGACTGGTTCAATGGCCGCATCGACGCGGCAAAGCTGCGTGAGTTCGCGCGCCATGACCCGGGTCTGGCCGGCAGCGACGAGTATTTCATCTGCGGGCCCGGGACGATGTCGGTGGTCGTGCAGGAAACTCTGGCGGGGCTCGGCGCGCGCGGCCGCATGCACGTCGAGCATTTCGTCGCCGCCGGATCCGCGGTGGCGCCGGCGCAGCCCAATGCACCGGCGCCCGGCGCGGCCACGGGCGGGGCCGAAATCACGATCGTCATGGACGGCCGCCGGCGCAGGTTCACGATGCCGATGGGAGGCGAGGTCATCCTCGACGCGGCAGGCAAGGCCGGGTTCGACCTGCCGTTCTCCTGTCGCGCGGGCGTCTGCTCGACCTGCCGGGCGAGGCTCGTCAGCGGCAGCGCCGAGATGGAACACAACGTCGCGCTCGAGGATTGGGAAGTCGAGGCAGGCTATATTCTCTGTTGCCAGGCACGACCCACCAGTCCGGCGCTCGAAATCAGCTACGACGAATGAGTTACCAGACGATCCAGTACTCGGTGAGCGGCGGCATCGCGCGTCTGACGCTGAATCGTCCGGAGCGTCTCAACAGTTTCAATGGGCAGATGCATGCGGAAGTACGCGCCGTCCTCGACCGCGTCGCCGGCGACGGCGCGCGCGTGCTGGTCCTCACCGGCGCGGGCCGGGGATTCTGCGCGGGCCAGGACCTCGGCGACCGCCTGGTTGCGCCCGACGGCGCGCGCGCCGATCTCGGCGAGTCGATCGAGCGCAACTACAAGCCGCTGGTGCTGGCGCTCGGCCAGCTGCCGATGCCGGTAATCGCCGCAGTCAACGGCGTCGCCGCGGGCGCAGGCGCGAGCCTGGCGCTCGCCTGCGACCTCGTGATCGCGGCACGTTCCGCCACCTTCATCCAGGCCTTCTGCCAGCTCGGGCTGGTGCCGGATTCCGGCGCGACCTGGGTGTTGCCACGGCTGGTCGGCCAGGCGCGTGCGCTCGGGCTCGCGATGCTGGGCGAGCGCCTCGGCGCCGCAGCAGCGGCAGAGTGGGGCCTGATCTGGCGTTGCGTGGAAGATGCCGCGTTCCCCGCAGCCGTCGACGGCCTCGCGGCCGAACTGGCCGCTGCGCCGACCCGGGCCCTCGTGCGCACGCGCGAGGCGATACGCGGGTCCTGGCAGCGCACGCTCGCCCTGCAGCTCGACATCGAGCGCGACCTGCAGCGCGAACTCGGCTATACCGACGACTACGCCGAGGGCGTCGCCGCGTTCACGGAAAAGCGGGCGCCGCGCTTCGTCGGGCGATGACGGTATGAACGACGAACCAGGCGGTGAAGAAACCCGCGACCAGTCGGTAGCGCGACGCGCGGTGCGCGCGCTGTACGGGGGCGACCGCGCATCGCAGATGCTCGGCATGACGGTCGAGTCCTGCGCGCCCGGCGTCGCGAGCGTATCGATGCCGGTGCGCGCGGACATGGTCAATGGCCATGGCGTCTGCCATGGCGGGCTGATCTTCGCGCTCGCCGACAGCGCCTTCGCATTTGCCTGCAACTCGCATGGCGACAACACCGTCGCCGCGGGCGCAGCGATCGAGTTCCTGGCGCCGGGGCGGCAGGGCGACCTGCTGACCGCGACCGCTCATGAACGCTGGCGCACCGGCCGCACGGGCATCTATGAGATCGAGGTCCGCAACCAGCGCGGCGAGGCTATAGCGCTGTTCCGCGGTCGCAGCCACCAGATCGCGGGGAGACTGATCGATGACTGATGCACTGATCTGCGACGCGATCCGCACGCCAATCGGCCGCTACGGCGGCATGCTCGCGGGCTTGCGCACCGACGACCTCGCGGCCGTGCCGCTTGCGGCGCTGCTCAGGCGCAACCCGTCGGTGGACTGGCAGGCGGTGGACGACGTCGTGCTCGGCTGCGCGAACCAGGCGGGCGAAGACAACCGCAACCTCGCGCGCATGGCGGCGCTGCTCGCCGGCCTGCCGGTCGTGGTGCCGGGAGTCACGGTCAACCGGCTGTGCGGCTCCGGTCTCGACGCGGTCGCGATTGCGGCCCGTATGATACGGAGCGGCGAGGCGGAGCTGGTCATCGCCGGCGGCGCCGAGAGCATGAGTCGCGCACCTTATGTGCTGTCGAAGCCGGACGCCGCGTACTCGCGCAACCAGCAGATGTTCGACACGACGATCGGCTGGCGCTTCGTCAACCCGTTGATGAAGCAGCAATGCGGCATCGATTCGATGCCGGAGACCGGCGAGAACGTCGCCGCGGAGTTCGCGGTCTCGCGCGCGGACCAGGACGCCTTTGCGCTGCGTAGCCAGCAGCGCGCGCTCAGGGCGCAGGCCGATGGCACACTGGCGCAGGAGATCGTTGCGGTGACGCTGCCCGCCCGCAAGGGCGAGCCGGTCGTGGTCGATCGCGACGAGCACCCGCGCGAGACGAGCCTGGAGACGCTCGCAAAACTGGCGACGCCGTTTCGCGCCGGCGGCACGGTGACGGCCGGCAATGCCTCGGGGGTCAACGATGGCGCCTGTGCGCTCGTGATCGCAAGCGAACGCGGCGCAAGGAAACACGGCCTGACGCCGCGCGCGCGAATCCTGGGCGCGGCGGTCGCCGGCGTCGAACCACGCATCATGGGCATCGGGCCGGCGCCGGCGGCCGAGAAGCTGCTGGCGCGGCTCGGCCTCGGCATCGCCGACTTCGACGTGATCGAGCTCAATGAGGCATTTGCTTCGCAGGCGCTTGCCGTGATGCGCCGGCTCGGCCTGCCGGACGATGCAGCGCACGTGAACCCGAACGGCGGCGCGATCGCGCTCGGGCACCCGCTCGGCATGAGTGGGGCGCGGCTCGCGACGACCGCGATGCTGCAGCTCGGCCGGACCGGCGGCCGCCGCGCGCTGTGCGCGATGTGCATCGGCGTCGGCCAGGGCATCGCACTCGCAATCGAGCGCATCGCGTGAACGCGCCGGTTTCCGTCCTGCGCGACGGCGACGTCGCCGTCATCCTGTTCGAACATCCGCCGGTCAATGCCCTGTCGCATCCGGTGCGTAGCGCATTCCTCGCCGCAATCGAGTCGCTGGATGCCGACCCGGCCGTGCGGGCGATCGTGCTGCAGGGCGCGGGCCGCAATTTCATCGCCGGCGCCGACGTGCGCGAGTTCGACGGTCCGCCGCTCGAGCCCATGCTGCCCGGCGTGCTCACGCGGCTCGAGTCCTGCGGCAAGCCGGTGGTCGCCGCGCTGCACGGCGCGACGCTCGGCGGCGGCGCCGAAACCGCGCTCGCCAGCCACCATCGTTGCGCGGCCGGGGACCTGCAGCTCGGCTTTCCGGAAGTGAGCCTCGGCCTGTTGCCGGGCGCCGGCGGCACGGTCCGGCTGCCGCGGCTGGTCGGCTGGAAAGTCGCGCTCGACCTGATGATTTCCGGCAAGCCGATCGGAATCGATGCCGCGATCGAACTCGGACTCGTCGATCGGCGGATGGACGGCGAGTTGCGGGCCGGTGCCGTCGCCTGGGCGCGGGAACTCGCCGATGCTTCGGCGCCGCTGCGCCGGGTCCGCGACCTGCCGGTGCCGCCCTCGCGTCCATTGCTGTTCGAGGAGTTCCTGCTGAGCCTGTCGGCAGCGGCGCGCCGGCTGCCGGCGCCGCCCCGCATCATCGAGGCGCTCGCGTCGGCCGCGATGCTGCCCTTCGATGCCGCGGTCGCGCGCGCGCGGGCGCTGTTCGTCGAGTGCCTCGAGTCCAACGAATCGCGCGCGTTGCGCCACCTGTTCTTCGCCGAGCGCGGCCCCGCGCCCGATCGCGAACTGGCGCGGGACGTCACCCAGGCTGCGGTCCTCGGCGCCGGGACGATGGGGGCGGGCATCGCGATCAGCCTGGCGATCGCCGGTGTCCCGGTGACGCTCGTGGATCCGAAGCCCGATGCGCTCGAAGCGGGCCTCGCGCGCGTGGCTACGGCGATCGCGACCGCGGCGCGCAAGGGCCGGCTCAGTGCCGAGGCCGCCGCCGGCGCGCGCGCGCGCGTCGTGGGCACGTCCGACTTCGGTGCGGTCGGCGCTGCGGACCTCGTGATCGAGGCCGTATTCGAAAACCTGGCCGTCAAGCAGGAGGTGTTCGCGCGGCTCGGGGCCAGTTGCAGGGAAGGCGCGGTGCTGGCGACGAATACCTCGACACTCGACGTGGATGCGATCGCCTCGGCCAGCGGCCGCCCGGGCGACGTGCTCGGCATGCACTTCTTCAGCCCTGCGCACGTGATGCGCCTTGTCGAGATCGTGCGCGGTCGCGACAGCTCGCGCGCGGCGCTCGCGACTGCATTTGCGGTGACGAAACGCATCGGCAAGATCGGCGTGATGGTCGGCAACTGCTTTGGCTTCGTCGGCAACCGGATGCTGTATGCCTATGGCCGCGAGAAGGAACTGATGCTGCTCGAGGGCGCGACGCCCCTGCAGATCGACCAGGCGCTGCAGGATTTCGGCATGGCCATGGGCCCGAACGCGGTAGGCGACCTCGCCGGCCTCGACATCGGCTTGCAGGTGCGTCGTGAATGGAGCGGCCGGCCAGAGGACCCGCGTTTCTACCGCGTCTCCGACCGGCTCGCGGAACTCGGCCGCTTCGGGCAGAAGACGGGCCGCGGTTTCTATCGTTACGACGGGGCGGACGGGGAGCGCCAGCCGGACCCGGAGGTGCAGGACCTGATCCGCAAGGAGGCAGAGCGCCTGTCGATACGGCAGCGCAGCATCCGCGATGGTGAAATCGTCGGACGCTGCATCTTCGCGCTGATCAACGAGGGCGCCGCGATCCTCGACGAGGGCATCGCCGCGGGCCCGGCCGACATCGACGTGATCTGGTGCAATGGCTACGGCTTCCCGCGGCACCGCGGCGGGCCGATGTTCCATGCCGACACGATCGGGCTCAGGATGGTCGTCGAGGCGATTGAGCGCAATGCCCGGGAACACGGCGAGCGTTACTGGACGCCGTCACCGCTGTTGCTCCGCCTGGCAGGCGAAGACTCGAGTTTCGGGGCCTGGCAAGCGGCGCGCTGCGCCACAGTCTGACGCGATAGCGGACCGGGAGGCATTGATGCGATTGCAGAGTTACCTGGCGGGGAACTGGAAGAGCGGCGAGGGGCGCGCGAGCGCATTGCGCGATGCCAGCACGGGAGCGCTGGTCGCGGAAGTGGCAAGCGACGGCTTCGATTTCCCCGCCGCGCTTGCGCACGCACGCGAGGTCGGCGGGGCGGCCCTGCGGGCGATGACGTTCCACGAGCGTGCCGCGATGCTGCGCGCGCTCGGCAAGCGGCTGTTCGACTTCAAGGACGAGTTTTACACGTTGTCCTACCGGACCGGCGCGACGAAGTCGGATTCCTGGATCGACATCGATGGCGGTATCGGCACCATGCTGGTGTTCGCGAGCAAGGGCGCGCGCGAATTGCCGAACAGCCGCGTCTACCTGGACGGTGCCGTCGAAGGCCTGTCGAAGGGTGGCAGCTTCGTCGGCCAGCACATCTGCACGCCGCTCGAGGGGGCGGCGGTGCACATCAACGCCTTCAATTTCCCGGTCTGGGGCATGCTCGAGAAACTCGCGCCGGCCCTGCTGGCGGGCGTGCCCGCGATCGTGAAGCCGGCGACCGCGACCAGCTACCTCACCGAACGGGTGGTGCGGCGCATCGTCGAGACCGGCCTGCTGCCTGCCGGGGCACTGCAATTGATCTGTGGAAGCGTCGGCGAACTGTTCGAGCACCTCGGCTGCCAGGATATCGTCTCGTTCACGGGCTCCGCGACGACCGCGGCGAAATTGCGCACGCATCCCGTCGTGGTCCGTCACTCCGTGCGCTTCGTGGCGGAGACGGACTCACTCAATTCCTCGATCCTCGGGCCGGATGCCGCGCCCGGCACGCCGGAGTTCGAACTGTTCATCCAGGAGGTCGCGCGCGAGATGACGGCGAAAGCCGGGCAGAAATGCACGGCGATCCGCAAGGCGCTGGTGCCGCAGGCTCTGCTGGCCGATGTCGTCGGCGCATTGCAGGCGCGACTCGCGAAGACCGTCGTCGGCGATCCGCGTGCGGAGGGCGTGACGATGGGGCCATTGGCGAGCCTCGCGCAGCGCGACGAGGTGCTGGCGCGCGTGGCCGAACTGCGCGCGGAATCGGAACTCGTCTGCGGCGATCCCGGCCGCTTCGAGGTGAGCGGCGGCGACCGCGAGCACGGCGCATTCCTGCCGCCGCTCCTGCTCCTGTGCCGCGACGCGGCGAAATCGCGGGCAGTGCATTCGGTCGAGGCCTTCGGCCCGGTCTCCACGATCATCGGCTATGCCGATACGCCGGATGCGATTGCGCTCGCGCGACGCGGGGAGGGCAGCCTCGCCGGGTCGGTATTCACGGCGGATGATCGCATCGCGGCCGAACTGGTGCTGGGGCTCGCTCCTTATCATGGCCGTGTGCTGGTCGTGAACCGGCACTGCGCGAAGGAATCGACCGGCCACGGCTCGCCGCTCGCGCCGCTGGTGCATGGCGGGCCCGGCCGCGCCGGCGGCGGCGAGGAACTGGGCGGCATTCGCGGCGTGCTGCATTACATGCAGCGCACGGCCGTGCAGGGTTCGCCCGACACGCTGACGGCGGTCGGCGGGCGCTGGGTGCGCGGCAGCACGCAGCGCGATCCCGGGACGCACCCGTTCCGCAAGCCCTTGCACGCGCTCGTGATCGGCGACACCTTCAACTCGGCGGAACGCGAAGTCACCGTCCTGGATATCGAGAGTTTCGCTGCGCTGTCCGGAGACAACTTCTATGCGCACATGGACGAGGCGCAGGCGGCGCGCAATCCGCTGTTCGGCGGGCGCGTGGCGCATGGCTATTTCCTGATCTCGGCCGCGGCGGGGCTGTTCGTCGATCCGGATTACGGGCCGGTGCTCGGCAACTACGGACTCGACAACCTGCGCTTCGTGAAGCCGGTCAAGCCCGGCGACCGCATCCGCGTGCGGCTCACCTGCCGGGAGAAGTCGCTGCGCGCCGACAAGGGCTGGGGCGAGGTGAGCTGGGACACCGAGATCACGAACCAGGCCGGCGAAACGGTCGCGGCCTATCATGTGCTGACGATGGTCAGCATCCATGCCGTGCCGGACGCGGTAAAGGAATAGCCCGTGGCGATCGACCTGCAGCGATTTCGCGCCGAGTTCCCGGGACTCGGTTTCGAGCAACCGGCCGACGCGGTACTCGAGCTCGTCATTGCGAACGAGGGCAGCCAGAACTCGGCGACCGAGCAAATGCATCGTGAGCTGGCCAACGTCTGGCGCGCGATCGATGCGGATCCCGCGGTGCGCACGGTGCTGGTGCGCGGCGCCGGCGAGCATTTTTCGTCGGGTGGTGATTTCGCATTGATCGAGCGGATGATCGAGGACGAAGCAACGCTGCTTCGCGTCTGGCGCGAAGCGAGCGACCTGGTTTACAACCTGGTCGATTGCAGCAAGCCGGTGGTCTCGGCGATCCGCGGCACCGCGGTCGGCGCCGGGCTCGCCGTCGCGCTGCTTGCCGACGTGTCGGTCGCCGGCCGCAATGCGAAGATCCTGGACGGCCACACCAGGCTTGGCGTTGCGGCGGGTGATCACTCGGTGATCATCTGGCCGCTGCTGTGCGGACTCGCGAAGGCGCGCTACTACCTGCTCACCAATGAGCCGCTCAGCGGCGCCGAGGCCGAGCGCATCGGGCTAGTGTCATTGTGCGTGGACGACGACGCGGTGCGCGACACGGCGCTCGGCATTGCGTCGAAGCTGGCTGCCGGCAGCCGCACCGCGCTCGCGTTCACCAAGCACGCGCTCAACAACTGGCTGCGCCTCGCGGGGCCGTCGTTCGATGCGTCGCTGGCGCTCGAGTTCCTGGGTTTCCGGCTCGGCGACGTACGCGAAGGACTCGACGCGGTCCGCAAGCGCCGGTCGCCGAAATTCGATCGCGGCTAGCGCGCCCATCGGTTCCATCGCGATTGCGGCCGCCTGCCGCCGCCGGTAGTATCCATTCTGCCTTGGGGTGGTCCGCGAGGACCTGAGATGCCGGTCATGCCCGGCGAACCCGTTGAACCTGATCCGGTTAGGACCGGCGTAGGGAGCAGGCGTGCCGAACCCGCCAATCTGGATTGCTCTTGGCCTCGCCGCCGCGACATGGCCGTTCGCGACGCCGGCGCAGCCGCCCGCGACGCTCGACGAAGTCATCGTCACGGCGGGTCTGCGTCCGGTGCCGGCGAATCAGCGGCCGGGCGGGGCGACCGTGCTTGCGGGCGCGGATGTCACCGACGCGGCGGTCGTGCATCTCGAGGAGCTGCTGCCGCTCGTGCCGTCCCTGTCCTGGGCGGGCGCGAGCTCGCGACCGCGCTACTTCCAGCTGCGTGGCATCGGTGAACTGGAGCAGTACCAGGGCGCGCCCAATCCCTCGCTCGGTTTCCTGGTCGACGAAATCGACTTCAGCGGCATCGGCATGATCGCCTCGCTGTTCGACGTCGAGCAGGTCGAGGTGCTGCGCGGTCCGCAGGGCACGCGCTTCGGCGCCAATGCGCTCGCTGGCCTGATCAAGCTCAAGACGCGCGATCCGGCGCCGGTGCCATCGCTCGAAGTCGAGAGCGGTATCGGCGACGACGGATTGTGGAGCGCAGGCGTAGCGGCCGGCGGCGGGTTGGCGTCGGGCGGTGGCGTCGAGAGCGCCTGGCGAGCGGTGCTGCATCGCGCAGTCAGCGACGGCTTCCGCCGCAATGCGCACCTCGGGCGCGACGACACCAATGGCCGCGACGAGACGAGCGCGCGGCTCAAGTTCCGCGTGGCGTCGGCCGCGGGCTGGCAGGCCGACCTCGGCCTGATGCATGCGGATTTCGACAATGGCTACGACGCCTTTGCGATCGACAACAGCCTGCGCACGCTTTCCGACCGGCCGGGTCGGGATGCACAGCGCTCCGCAGGCGCCGCGCTCGACGTCGCCTGGCCGATTGCAGGCACACACACGCTGCGCTCGATCACGACCTGGGCCGAATCGGACATCGAGGCGAGCTTCGACGGCGACTGGGGCAATGACACGGACTGGGGCGCAGCCGGACCCTATGACTATTTCTCCCGCACCCTGCGCCAACGCCGCAGTCTGAGCCAGGACCTGCGGCTGTCGTCCGGGATGGAGAGCGACTGGTCATGGATCGCGGGCGCCTGGCTCCTGCGCCTCGAGGAGTGGAACAGGATCACCGACGACGGCCTCTACCTGACGGACGCCTTCGTGCGGCTGCAGGACAGCGACTACCGCGCAACCAGCGCGGCGCTCTACGGCCAGCTCGAGTGGTCGCTGCGGCCCGCGACGACCGTGACCGCAGGCTTGCGCCTCGAGGAACGCGATGCCCGCTACCATGACAGCGACGGCAGTCGATTCGAACCGCGCGATCGGATGTGGGGCGGCGAACTGTCGGTCACGCAGCAGCTCGGCGAGCGGCAGCGCGTGTGGGCCTCATTGTCGCGTGGCTATCGCGCCGGCGGCTTCAACCTTGGCACCTCGGTGCCTGCCACACGACAGCAGTTCGACGACGAGTACCTCTGGTCTGCCGAGTTCGGCTGGAAAGGCGCGGGAGCGGACGGCGACATTGCGGCCGACATCAATGCGTTCTACACGCGCCGCTCGCATCCGCAGGTCGCGACCTCGCTGCAGCTCGACCCGGAGGACCCGCTGACCTTCATGTTCCTGAACGAGAATGCCGATGGTGCGGAGGCCTGGGGCATCGAATCGGCCGCGAGTTGGCGAATTTCCGCGCGCACTGAACTCGGCGCGATGCTGTCGTGGATGGATTCGCGCTACCGCGGCTACCGCTTCGGCGATCACGACCTGGACGGTCGTGAGTTTGCCCACGCACCCGAGTGGAAAACGGCGCTGTCGGCGAGCTGGCGGCATCCAGCAGGCTGGATGATGCGCCTCGACCTGTCGGGCGAGGCCGGCTTCTACTTCGATGCCAGCCACGACGAGCGGGCTGGGTCCCGCTTCCTGGTCAATCTGCGCGCGGGTTACGACGCGGGCCGGTGGTCGATTCACGCCTGGGCCCACAACCTGTTCGACGAGCGCTATCCGGTTCGTGGGTTCTTTTTCGGCAATGAGCCGCCGGACTTCCCGGCGACCCTGTACCTGCGCTGGGGCGACCCCCGCCAGCTCGGCGTCACGGCGCGCTATTCCTTCTGAGGTGATCCCATGCATGTTGCCGTCGAAATGAGCCTCTATCCGCTGACCGATACCTTCATCCCGCCGATCCTCGATTTCATCGAGCGCCTGAACGCGCGGCCCGGGCTGGTGGTCGTCACCAACTCGATGAGCACGCAGCTCAGCGGCGAGTTCGGCGCGGTGTTCGACGCGCTCCGGACCGAGATTGCGGCGACCCTCGCCGGCGACCGTCGCGTGGTATTCGTGATGAAGGTGCTGGGCGGCGGTGACTGAGTACGTCGCGGTCGCGTTCGGCATCGCCTATATCCTGCTGGCGATCCGCCAGCATCGCGCCTGCTGGGTCGCGGGCGGCATCAGCACGGCGCTCTACATCGCGGTGTTCGTCGATGCAGGCCTGCCATTGCAGGCGGCATTGCAGGTCCTGTACGTCGCGCTGTCCGTTTACGGCTGGATTGCCTGGCGACCCGGCGGCGCCGGCGGTGGGCTGCCGCGCAGCTGGCCGTGGCCGCGCCACCTGCTGCTGCTGGCGGGTGTCGGCCTCGCGACCGCAGCCAGTACCTTCCTGCTCGCCCGCTTCGCGGCATCGGATGCGCCGCTCGCCGACTCGCTCGGCAGCTGGGCGAGCGTGGCCGCGACCTGGCTGCTGGCCCGACGCATCATGGAGACCTGGCTGTGGTGGATCGTGATCGATGCGGGGCTCGCGGCGCTGTTTGCGAGCCAGGGCCTGTCATTCACCGCCCTGCTGTACCTCGCTTTCGCAGTCCTTGCAATCGCGGGCTGGCGCGCCTGGCGCCGCGGCCAGTCGCCGCTGACATGAGCGGCGCACCCGAGCAGCTGCTCGATCCTCGCCTCCTGGAGATTGCAGCCATGCTCGGGCTCGAACAGCCGCGGGTCACGCGGCTGCCGGGTGGACCTGCAAACCGGACACTGCGGATCCAGGATGCGCGCCGCGATCTCGTCGTCCGGCTCGCGGGGGACAGCGGCGCGACGCTGCGCGCCGATCTCGTATCGGAACTGGCCATGCTCGAAGCCGCGGCCAGCGCCGGTCTCGCGCCAGCCGTCGTACTGGCCCGGCCGGAACTGGGATACATCGTGATGCAGCACGCCGCAGGCCGCACGCCGGAATCTGGCGCTCTGCGGGATGCAGGGTTCCTGCGACAACTGGGCGCGTGGATCGCACGGCTGCAGGCCGTGCCGCTGCCGATCGGCCTGAGGCCCGTCGATTTCGGTGAGCGCGCAGCGGCCTACCTGGCGCAGTTGCAGGACCGCGAGCCGCCCGGGTTGCATGCGCGCCTCGGCGTCGAACTCGCACGCCGCCGCGCGGCGCTTGCGCCAACGGCACACCGCGTCTGCTGTCATCATGACCTGCATCGCCGCAATCTGGTGGACACCGGGGCTGCGATCCTGGTCATTGACTGGGAGTACGCGGGGCCCGGCGATCCGGCTGCCGACCTCGCGTCCTGCATCGGTTACCACGCCCTGGGTCCCGCCGAGGTCGACGCGCTGCTCGCCGGCTTCGGGCAGGACAGCGCGGTGCTGCGCACGCGGCTCGACGCGATGGCCTGGATCTTCGATTGCCTCTGGTATGGCTGGAATGGCGTCGCCGCGTGCGCGGGTCTCGAAGTGGACCTCGGGCTGCAACAACGGCTCATCGCGCGGCTGGGCGCGTGAACGGTTGCACAGCGGTGCGCGCTTCCAGCAAGATGCGCGACCCATGGCCGAGATCCAGGTGACAGACCGCGACGGTGGCGTGCATCGCGTCGATGCGCGCGAAGGCGTCAGCCTGATGGAGACGCTGCGCGAACTCGACTACGGCGTCGCCGCGATCTGCGGCGGCATGTGTTCCTGCGCCACTTGCCATGTCCATATCGGCACACAGTGGCTCGACACGCTTCCGGCGATGCAGGGTGACGAAAAGGAAATCCTGCAGGAACTCGACAGTTACCGGCCGCAGGGCTCGCGGCTGTCCTGCCAGATCCCGTTCGAGGCGGGGCTCGCCGGCATGGAAGTCGAGATCGCGCCCGAGGAGTAGGGCAGGCGGCTAGCGGCTTTCGGCCTGTTGCGCAACGGCCCGTGCGGCCGCCTCGACCGCAGCTGCATCGCCGAGAAACCGGCGCGGCACCGACGGCCGCAGCCCGGCATCCAGTTCGTACAGGATCGGGACGCCGGTCGGAATGTTGAACTCCACGATCTGGTCGTCGCCCATGCCATCCAGCATCTTGACCAGCGCGCGCAGGCTGTTGCCATGCGCGACGATCAGTACGTTGCCGCCCTGCGTGAGCACCGGCGCGATGCGCTCGCGCCAGCAGGGCAGAACCCGGGCCAGCGTGTCCTTCAGCGACTCGGTCGCAGGCAGTACCGCGGCCTCGACGCCGCGATAGCGCGCGTCGAACTTCGGGTGACGCGGATCGTCAGCAGCGAGCGCGGGCGGCGGCACGTCGTAGCTGCGGCGCCAGACCTTGACCTGTTCTGCGCCGAACTTCTCGGTCGTGGCCGCCTTGTCGAGGCCCTGCAGCGTGCCGTAATGACGCTCGTTCAGCCGCCAGTCGCCCTCGATCGGCATCCACATATGGTCCATTTCGTCCAGCATGATCCACAGCGTACGGATTGCGCGCTTCAGCACGGACGTGAAAGCCAGGTCGAAAGCGTAGCCCCGCTCGCGCAGCAGGTGTCCGGCCGCGCGGGCCTCGGCGCGGCCCTGTTCGGTCAGGTCGACGTCGGTCCAGCCGGTGAACAGGTTTTGGAGGTTCCAGCTGCTCTGGCCATGCCGGACGAGCACCAGTTTGGCGGCCACCGTCGAGGCTCAGCGATCGGCGAGGCGCCGCACGGCCTGCAGCGCCACCGACAGGGTGGGGAAATCCGCGGTACCGGTCGCGCGCATTTCACCGACCGTGCGCGCGAGGTTTTCGACTGCCGCGCCGCCGGACTGCAGCCACGCGTCGACCCGCGCCGCCGGGTCTCCGGATCGGCCGCGTGCCAGCACCTGGTCGCACAGCCGGCGTTGCATCGAGTAGGCCTCCTCGCGCAGGGTGCCGCGCGCGAGCGCCTGCCAGTGGCCCTCGACGGCGAGGCGCTCAATCTCGCCACGAATCCAGTCGAGCCCGATTGCGGCGCCGAGGCAGAAATAGACTCGCGCCGCGTAAGTGATCCTCGCACGGCGCGCCAGCGCCACTTCGACGATGTCGACGCTCGAGTGGATCGCCGCGAGGCCAGCGACGCGGCGCGCGACGCCGGCCGGCACGCCGTCCACCCCGAAGCGCTGCAGACCGCGGTCGTAGCGCTCGACTTCCAGACCCTCGATCAGCTCCGGGAGTTCGGCCATGATCTCGCGGATGCCGGGCCGCAGGCGATTGACTGCACGCTCGATATCGAGGTTGCGGCCGCAGTTGCGCAGCACCCAGTAAGTCAGGTGACGGAGCAGGCGGGTCGTCTCGTGTGCCATGTCGTATTGCAGGGACGTCGGCACCCGGTCGTCGAGCGCCTCGATGTCCGCCCACAGGTCGCGCATGCCGCTGATCTCGCGCGCGATCGCAAATGCGCGCGCGATGCTGCCGACATCAGCGCCGGTGTCCTCCTGCGTGCGGATCGCGAACACCGGGCCCATGCGGTTGACGAGGCTGTTGGTCGTCGCCATCACGATGATCTCGCGGCGCAACTGGTGCCGCAGGATCTCGCGCGGATAGCGGCGCTGCACCGGCACCGGGAAATAGCGGGTCAGCTCGCTGCCGAGGAACGGATCCTCGGCGATATCGGATTCGATGAGCTTGCCGGACAACCAGATCTTCGAGAACGACAGCAGCATCGCGAGCTCGGGCCGCGTCAGGCCCTGTCCCTTGCGATGCCGCTCGACGATTTCATCCTCGGCGGGCAGCGCCTCGAGCGTGCGGTCGAGCGTACCTGCGCGCTCCAGCGCGCGGGTCACGTGCCCGAGCTCGAAGATGCGCTCCACGGCGCGCGCCTGCAGCCCCGAAATTGCGAGGCACTGCAGGTAGTTGTTGCGCAGCACCAGCCGGCCGACTTCCTCGGTCATGCTCGCCAGCAGCTGGTTGCGCGCGGCGCGCTTCAGCTTGCCCGACTCCATCAGCGACGCGAACAGGATCTTGAGGTTGACCTCGACGTCCGAACAGTTGACGCCGGCGGAATTGTCGATGAAATCCGTGTTGATGCGCCCGCCGGCGGCGGCGTACTCGATGCGGCCGCGTTGCGAAAACCCCAGGTTGCCGCCCTCGCCGGCGACGCGGCAGCGCAGTTCCATGCCATTGACGCGGACCCCGTCGTTGGCGCGGTCGCCGATCTCGGCGTGCGTTTCGTCGACTGACTTGACGTAGGTGCCGATGCCGCCGTTCCAGAGCAGGTCCACCTGCATCTTCAGGATCGCGCGGATGATGTCGACCGGCGCGGCCGAGGCGGCTTCGATGCCGAGCATCGCGCGCGCCTCGGGCGACAGCGCGATCGTCTTGTCGTGGCGCGAGTGGACACCACCGCCTTTCGAGAGGAACTTGCGGTTGTAATCTTGCCAGCTCGACCGCGGCAGGTCGTAGATGCGCCTGCGTTCCCTGAAGCTCCTGGCGGCGTCGGGCGAGGGGTCGAGGAAGATATGCCGGTGATCGAAGGCCGCGAGCAGGCGAATGTGCTTCGAAAGCAGCATCGCGTTGCCAAACACGTCGCCGGACATGTCGCCGATGCCGGCCACGGTGAAGTCCTGTGACTGCGTGTCGATGCCGAGCTCGCGGAAATGGCGCCGCACCGACTCCCAGCCGCCGCGCGCGGTGATCGCCATGTCCTTGTGGTCGTAGCCAGCGGAGCCGCCCGACGCGAATGCGTCGCCGAGCCAGAAGCCGTACTGCTCCGAGATTGCATTGGCGATGTCGGAGAACTTGGCCGTGCCCTTGTCGGCCGCGACGACCAGATACGCGTCATCGCCGTCGTGCCGCACGACCGCGGGCGGCGCGACCACCTTGCCGGCGACCACGTTGTCGGTCACGTCGAGCAGCGCGCGGATGAAGATCCGGTAGCACTCGGTTCCTTCTGCCTGTGCCTCATCGCGCGTCGCGGGCAGGCGCCGCGGCACGAAGCCACCCTTGGCGCCGACCGGCACGATGACCGTGTTCTTGACGTGCTGCGCCTTCATCAGGCCGAGGACCTCGGTGCGGAAGTCATCACGGCGGTCGGACCAGCGCAGTCCGCCGCGCGCGACGCGACCCATGCGCAGGTGCACGCCCTCAACGCGCGGCGAATGGACGAAGATCTCGTACATCGGTCGCGGCAGCGGCACCTGCGCGACCTGGCGCGGATCGAGCTTCAATGACAGGTAGGGTTTTGGCGCTCCGTCGGGGCCGGTCTGGAAATAACTGGTACGGCTCGTCGCTTCGATGGCGGCCAGGAATCCGCGCAGGATGCGGTCGTGATCGATGCTCGTGACCTTTGTCAGCAGGCGGTCCAGCGCGCGCCGCTGCGCGGTTTCCGCGCGCCGCCGTTCTTTACGCTGCAGGCCCGGGTCGAATCGCGCGATGAACAGCCGCAACAATCTGCCGGCCGCTGCGGCATTACTGGCGAGCGCTTCTTCCAGGTAGGCCTGCGACAGCGGCAGGCCGAGCTGGCCGAACCAGCGCGCGTAGGCACGCAGCACCGTCACTTCGCGCCAGTTCAGGTCGGCCGCCAGTACGAGGCGATTGAAGCCGTCATTGTCGGCATTGCCAAGCCAGACATTCGCGAAGGTGGACTTGAACCGGGGCCCGTCGCTGTCCAGATCGATGCGCACGCCGCGCGGATGTTCGAGCTCGAAATCCTGGATCCATGAGCGGCTGCCAGGGGTCTCGATCTCGTAGGGCCGCTCGCTGATCAGCTTGAGGCCGAGATTCTCGATCGTGGGCAGCACGTCGGAGATCGGAATCGGCCGGTCGCTGCGCAGCAACTTGAACTGGACCTTGTGCGCCGGCTGGTCGTCACGGCGGTAGAGCGCCATGCGCAGGCCCTGCGGCTCGGCCACCAGGCCCTCGAGGATGGAGATGTCGTCGACCGCGGCATGGAATGGCGTGTCTTCCTGGTAGGCGGCGGGAAAGGCGTAGCCCCAGGTGCGGTGCAGGCGCAGCGCATCGGCTTCCCCGTGCGAATCGAGCAGCGCGTCCTTCAGCTGGTCCTGCCAGGTGCGGACGGTCTCCGTAATACGGCGCTCCAGCTCGACCGCGTCGACACCCGCATCCGACTCCGGCGGCGTGCGCACCAGGATATGCAGGCGGGCGAGCACCGATTCCGACAATGCGACCTGTGATTCGACCGACTTGCCGCCGAACGCCTCGAGCGCCAGGCGCTCGATGCGCTCGCGCGCCTGCGTGTTGTAGCGGTCGCGCGGCACGAACACGAGGCAGGAGTAAAAGCGGCGGAAGATGTCGCGGCGCACGAACAGCCGCACCTGCGAGCGCTCGTACAGGTTGACCACGCCGCGCACGATGCGGATCAGGTCGGGAACCGTCGCCTGGAACAGCTCGTCGCGCGGGAAGGTCTCGAGCGCATGCACCAGCGCCTTGTTGTCGTGACTCGAGGCCTTGAGCCCGAAATGATCGATCACGCGCTGGATCTTGTGGCGCAGCACCGGGATCTCGCGCGGATTGCGGCTGTAGGCCGAGGAGGTCCACAGGCCGATGAAGCGCCGTTCGCCGGTCACGCGGCCCTTGGCATCGAAGGTCTTGATGCCGACGTAATCGAGGTAGGTCGCGCGATGGACGGTCGCGATCGAGTTGGCCTTGGTGATGATCAGCGGTTCCTGTGAGCGCGCGAACGCGCGCACGTCGCCCGCTACCACGATGGACCGGGCCCTGCGGCCGGCGCGCTGGCGCATGAATCCGAGCCCGGAACCCGGCGCTGGCACCAGCAGGTCGTGGCGCGCGCCACGCCGCAGGCGGTACTGCCGGTAGCCGAGGAAGGTGAAGTGGTCTTCCTCCATCCATTTCAGCAGCGCCTTCGCCTCGCTGATCTCGCGCCTCCGCCCCGGCAGCCGGGCGGCGCCGATCTCGGCGGCGGCTTCGAGCGCCTTGCCGCGCATGCGGCGCCAGTCGTTGGTCGCGGCGCGGACGTCGTCGAGGCTGCGCCTGATCGCACGCTCGATGTCGGCAAGACGGCGCGGATCCGGCTCGCGATCGATCTCGATCAGCTGCCAGGATTCCATCCGGGCGCCGGGCGGCGCGTCTTCGAGGAACAGGCCGGTGAGCCGCCCGCGCCGGTCGCGCAGCACCGAGAAGACCGGGTGCGCCAGCAGGTGCACGGCTAGGCCGCTCTGCGAGCAGACGATGCCGAGCGAATCGACCAGGAAGGGCATGTCGTCAGTGACGACCATGATGATCGTGTGCGAGGAGGCGAATCCGTCCCTGGCCGGGTCCGGATTGAACACGCGCACCAGTGAGCGGCCGGCGCGGCGCACGCGCCCGAGCGCGAGTGTGCTGAGGGCAGCGCCTGCAAGATCCGCATCCGCGCGCTGCACGAGGTCGAGTTCCGAGACGCCGTGGTAAAAACAGCGCACCAGCCGTTCGGCGGAAACGGGCAGGCCATGGCGTCCGGCGCGGCGCGCGCTGGCGGCGATGCGATCGATCATTGCCTGTCGGGCGGCCGGGATCCTGCCTAGCATCAACACTCCAGACGCGCCCGGACCATTGCTGCACGGGCCATGGCGTGGCGGCGCGGATTATACACGCGAGTCCCCGGCAGGGCCGAGCAGCCAGGAGCGCTTCTGCAGTCGGCCCAGTAATTGGTCGAACTGCGATCGCTCGGACGGGCTCAGTTCGCCGAGCAGGCGCCGCTCATAGGCGCGCGCCAGCGGAACGATCTGGCGATAAACGGCCTGCCCGCGTACCGTCAGGGTCAGCACGGAACGGCGGCGGTCATTGGCGGCCAGCAAGCGCCGGACGCGGCCGGCCCGTGTCAGCCCCGAAACCGCACGGCTGACCGCGACCTTGTCCATGGCCGTGCGCTCGGCGACGGCCGCGGCTGAAAGCCCCGGCGAACGCGCGAGCACCGCGATGACGCGCCATTGCGGTATCGTCAGCGCGAAGCGCCGGGCATAGGCACCGGCCAGGGCAGAAGAGACCGTGTTCGACAGCACGGACAGCCGGTAAGGCAGGAAATGTTCCAGGTCGAGCGCCGGCACCTCGCCGGAGGGCGTCGATGGTTTCTTGGCTGGCACGGACGGATTATAGTTGCAATTGCAACTAACCTGGGAGCAGGACATGGGCGAGCGGTTCGACAACCCGATGGGTACCGACGGCTTCGAGTTCGTCGAATACACAGCCCCGGATCCGGATCAGCTGCGCTCGCTGTTCGGGCGCATGGGGTTCCCGGTGACGGCGCGGCACCGCAGCAAGAACGTCACGCTGCATCGCCAGGGCGACATCAACTTCGTGATCAATGCCGAGCCGCAGGGCTTTGGCCAGCAGTTCGCGCGCACGCATGGCCCGTCCGCCTGCGCGATGGCGTTCCGCGTCAAGGACGCCGCCGTGGCGTTCCGCTGTGCGGTCGAGCAGGGCGCCACGCCAGTCGAGACGCGCGTCGGTCCGATGGAACTGCACATCCCGGCAATCGAGGGAATCGGCGGCAGCCTGATCTATCTGGTCGACCGCTACGGGGAACGCACGATCTATGACGTGGATTTCGTGCCGGTCCAGGACCCGCAGGGAACGCGCGCCACCGGACTGACGCTGATCGATCACCTGACCCACAATGTCAGCCGCGGCAACATGAACCACTGGGCCGGCTTCTATGAAAAGCTGTTCAACTTCCGCGAGATCCGCTATTTCGACATCGAGGGCAAGAAGACCGGGCTGTTCAGCCGCGCGATGACGAGTCCCTGCGGCAAGATCCGCATTCCGATCAACGAGAGCCAGGACGACAAGAGCCAGATCGAGGAGTACCTGCGCGAGTACCACGGCGAGGGCATCCAGCACATCGCGCTCTTCACCGACGACATCTACGCAAGCGTGGACGCGTTGCGGGCGAACGGGGTCGAGTTCCAGGACACGCCGGACACCTATTACGAGGGCGTCGAAGCCCGGGTCACCGGCCATCGCGAATCGCTCACGCGCATGATGGAGCGGCGCATCCTGATCGACGGCAGCGCCGAGGACGGCATCCTGTTGCAGATCTTCACGAAGAACGTCATCGGCCCGATCTTCTTCGAGATCATCCAGCGCAAGGGCAACGAGGGCTTTGGCGAGGGCAACTTCCGCGCGCTGTTTGAATCCATCGAGCTGGACCAGGAACGCCGCGGCGTGATCTGACGCGGCACCATGGGCCGACGCATCTCGGGCACGACCCGGGCCTGGCCGGGCGGGGTCCCGAGCGAGCGAATGTCCGATCTGCTGAGCGAGTGAGGGATGCCCCGCCCGGCCAGGCCGAGGTCGTGCTATCAGTACCTATGGCCGATGAGGGCGCGCGAGATACTTGCGACTCGTCATCTCGTGCAGGCGGCTCGCGGTTCGCCGGAACTCGAATGCGAGACGCTCACCGCGATAGAGATCATCCGGCTGCGAGGCGGCGGCGGACAGGATGAGCTTGACGCCGCGGTCGTAGAATTCGTCGACCATCGAGATGAAGCGGCGCGCGGCGTCGTCGGCATGCCCGTCCATGACCGGGACCCGGCTGACGAACACCGTGTGGTAGCAACGCGCGATCTCGATGTAGTCGGCTGCCGAGCGCGGGCTTTCGCACAACTCGCGGAAATCGAACCAGACCAGGTCCTCCGCCTCGCGCCGCGCACGCACGGCGCGGCCCTCGACCCGCACCCGCACCTCGCGCTCGCCGGGTCCATCGGCGAGCCGCTCGAATTCGGACGCGAGCCTCGATTCCGCATCCGCGGTGCCGCAATCGAGGAACAGTTCCGCGGATTCGAGCCGCTTCAGCCGGTAGTCGACGCCGGCATCCAGTTCCATGATCTTGCAGTGCCGCTCGATCAGCGCGATGGCGGGCAGGAATCTCGCGCGCTGCAGTCCGCCGCGATAAAGCTCGGATGGCGGCAGGTTCGAGGTGGCGACCAGCGTGACGCCACGGGCGAACAGCGCGTCGAGGATTCCCGCGAGGATCATCGCGTCCGCGACGTCATGGACCACGAACTCGTCGATACACAGCAGGCGGGCCTTCGCGGCAATGCCGTCGGCAACGTGTGCCAGGGGCGATGACTGGTTGCGATGGCGGCGCAGGCCGGCGTGGATCTCCTGCATGAAACGATGGAAATGATCGCGGCGCTTTTCAATGACTGGCAGCTCGGCGAAAAACTCGTCGACCAGGAAGGTCTTGCCGCGCCCGACGCCACCGCAGAGGTAGAGGCCACGCAGCGGCGCGATCGCCCGACGCCGGCCCGGCAGCAGGCTGAGGCTCCGCAGCAGCAGCAGGCGCGATTGCCGCGTCAGCACGCGCCTGCGCAGGCCTTCCAGCCGCTGCAGCACCTGGCGTTGCGAATCGTCGGGCACATGGCCGTGCAGCGCGAGCGCCGCCTCGCAGCGGGCCGTCAGCGGCGGCGGAGCGGCCGCGCGATTCAGCCGGCAAGCTCCGGCCGGTCGCGGAAGTGCGCGAGCGCAGCAGGATTCGCGAGCGCATCCGTATTCTTCACCGGCCGCCCGTGGATCGTCTCGCGCACCGCGAGTTCCACGACTTTGCCGCTGATCGTGCGCGGAATCTCCGGCACCTGGACGATCCTGGCCGGCACATGACGGGGTGTGGTGTTCGCACGGATCTGGCGGCGAATGCGATCGCGGAGTGGGTCATCCAGCGTGAGTCCCTCGCGTAATCGCACGAACAGCACGACGCGCACGTCGTTGTCGAAGTCCTGGCCGACGACGACGCTGTCCTGCACTTCCTCGAGCTGTTCGACCTGCCGGTAGATCTCGGCCGTGCCGATGCGCACGCCGCCCGGGTTCAGCACTGCATCGGAGCGGCCGAGGATGACGAGACCACCGCGCGGCGTCAGCAGCGCGTAGTCGCCGTGGTGCCAGACCCCCGGAAAACGCTCGAAGTAAGCGGCGCGATAGCGGCTGCCATCCGCGTCATTCCAGAACCCGACCGGCATCGAGGGGAAAGGCGCACTGCACACCAGCTCGCCTTTCTCTCCGGTGACGGACTGGCCGTCCTCGCTCCAGACTTCGACTTTCATGCCGAGCCCGCGGCACTGCAGTTCGCCGCGATAAACCGGCAGCAGCGGATTGCCGAGCGCGAAGCAGGAAACGATGTCGGTGCCGCCGGAAATGGAGCTGAGCTGGATGTCGGGACCGATTGCCTGCGCGACGAAGTCGTACTGCTCCGGCGCGAGCGGCGAGCCGGTGCTGATCAGCGTTCGCAGCACGACCTGCGCATGGCGCTCACGCGGGCGGTAGCCTTCCTTCTCGAGCGCCGCGAGGTACTTCGGGCTGGTGCCGAAGACCGTGACGCCTTCTTCGGCCGCCATGTCCCAGAGCACCCCGGGTCCCGGATGAAACGGCGAGCCGTCATAGAGGATGAGTGTCGCCTCCACCGCCAGCGCGCTGGCGAGCCAGTTCCACATCATCCAGCCGCAGGTCGTGAAGTAGAACAGCCGGTCCCCGCGCTTCAGGTCCGCGTGCAGCAGGTGTTCCTTCAGGTGCTGCAGCAGCGTGCCGCCGGCGCCGTGGACGATGCACTTCGGCACACCCGTCGTACCGGACGAATACAGCACGTACAACGGATGATCGAAGGGCAGGCGCTCGAATGCGAGCGCCACTCTGGCGTCACCGTAGTCCGCGAAGCGGACCGCCTGCGGCAGCGCATCGATCGCGGGCGCATCGCTCAAATAGGGAACGATGACGACGCGGCGGACGGAGGGGAGTTTTGCGAGCACGCTTGCGATGGGCGCGAGCGAATCGATGGTCTTGCCGGCGTAGAAGTAGCCGTCGGCCGTGAACAGGACTTTCGGTTCCACCTGTCCGAAGCGATCGAGCACGCCATGGATGCCGAAATCCGGTGAGCAGGAGGTCCAGGTTCCGCCGACGCTGGCGGTCGCGAGCATCGCGACCACCGCTTCGGGCAGGTTCGGCAGGAACCCGGCGACGCGATCGCCGGGGCCGATGCCATCCGCACGCAGGCCGGCCGCGATCCGCGCGGCCGCGTCACGCAGTTGCTGCCAGCTCAATTCGCGGCGCTGGCCGCGTTCATTGCGGAACACGAGCGCAGGTTCCGCATCCGGCCCGCGCAGCAGGTTCTCGGCGAAGTTGAGCCGCGTGCCCGGAAACCAGCGCGCACCGGGCATGCGAGCGCCGTCCACCAGCACCGGTTCGGTATCGCCCTCGGCAATCACGCCTGCAAACTCGAACAGCGCCTTCCAGAATGCCGCGGGTTCGTCGATGGACCAGCGATACAGCGCGTCGTAATCCGCGACCGCGACGCCGCGTCCGGCGACCCGCGCCATGAACCGCACCAGGTTCGCATCCGCGATGCGAAACAGCGATGGGGTCCATATCGGTTGCTCGGCGGCCATCTAGAGATTCTGGTAGTTCGGTCCCGATCCGCCTTCGGGCGTCGTCCAGGTGATGATGCCGTACGGATCCTTGATGTCGCAGGCCTTGCAGTGCACGCAGTTCGCGGCATTGATCTGCAAGCGCTTGCCGCCCGCGCCATCGTCCACCATCTCGTAGACCTGCGCCGGGCAGAAGTTCTCGCAGGGATTGCCGAACTCGGTGACGCAGCGCGTCGCGCAGATGGTCGTATCGGCCACGTGCAGATGCACCGGCTGGCTCTCCTCGTGGACATTGCCGGCATGGAACACGGCAGCGGGCCGGTCACGCGGCTGCAGATCGCGATCCTGCCAGCCGCGGTCGATGACGGCGGAGGATTCGAGGCGATGCAGCGCCAGGTGATTCTCGCGGTGCGACAGCGTCCAGGGCGTCCAGCCGCCAAGGGCGGTTTCAAGGCCGGCATTCGCGAGACCCCACCACAGTCCGCGGTGGAACCCCGGCTTGAAGTTGCGCACGCGCTTCAGTTCGCGGCCGCCGTCGGATCGACGCCAGTGCGCTTCGAATCCGTCGCTGCTGCCGTGGCCCGCCAGGTGCTGTGCCGCCAGCACGCCACAACGGATGGCCTGGTGCACGCCCTTGATCTTCGGCACGTTCAGCGTGCCCGCGGTGTCGCCGATGAGCATCAGACCCGGCGCATCCATGCGCGGCAATGACTGCCAGCCGCCGGCCGCGATCGCGCGGGCGCCATATGACACGAGTTCGCCACCCTGCAGCAGGGCATGCACGCGTGGATGATGCTTGAACTGCTGGAACGCCTCGAACGGCTTGAAGCGCGGGTCCGCGTAGTCGAGGCCGACGACATAGCCGACGTACACGCGATCGCCGCCGAGGTGATAGACGAAACTGCCGCCGTAGGTGTGCGAATCCACCGGCCAGCCGACCGTGTGCTGGATCAGCCCCGGTTCGGCGCGTCCGGCGGGCAATTGCCACAGTTCCTTGAAGCCCAGCCCGTAGGTCTGCGGCGAGCGCCCGTCAGCGAGGCCGAGCCGCGCGATCAACTGCTGGGTGACACTGCCGCGGCAACCCTCGGCGAGGATCGTCGTGCCGGCGCGGATCTCGGCGCCCGGCGCATAGCCCGGGCCCGGCTGGCCGTCACGGTCGAGCCCCATTTCGCCGATGCGCACGCCCTGCACGCGGCCATCGTCCGCCACGAGCGCCTCTGCGGCGGCAAACCCGGGGAATACATCGACGCCCAGCGCCTCCGCGCGCCCGGCCATCCACGGCACCAGCTGGCAGAGCGAGACGATGAAGTTGCCGCGGTTGTGCATCTGCGGCGGGTTCGGCAGCCGGATCGCGGACTTGCGCGTCAGGTACCAGAACTCGTCGCGCTGCGCCGGCACGCAGATGCCGGGTGGCGCATCGCGCCATTCGGGCAGCAGCGCATCGAGCGGCGCCGGCTCCATCACACAGCCGGACAGCATGTGCGCGCCGATCGTCGAGCCTTTTTCCAGCACGCAGACCGCCAGTTCGGGCTTTAGCTGCCTGAGACGGATTGCGCAGGCGAGACCGGCAGGGCCGGCGCCGACGATCACGACGTCGTACTGCATGACGTCACGGTCGGTCACGGCATTTCGGCCCTCTCGAATTGCGGCAGGCCGCGCACGCTCTCACCGATCTTCGCGAGATCGCCGACGACCACCACCGTCATTTTCTCGGGCCGGATGAACCGCGCGGCCATCTCGCTGACCTGCTGCGGAGTCACCGCGTGGATATTTGCGACCCAGTGCGTCAAAAAATCATCCGGCAGACCGTGCAGGTTCATGAACGCGAGCTGTCCGAGCACGCCATTCGGCGAGGAATTGCTGATCACGAACACACCGGACCGGTAGGTCTTGACCGCATCGAGTTCAGCGATACCCGGCGCCTCCTGCTGCAGGCGCTCGACCTCGCGGAACACTTCGGTGATGGCCGCGGCCGTATGTTCGCTCGTGACTTCGGCCGACATGACCCACAGGGCGCCGCCACGGCGCGCGCTGATCGAGGAGCCGGGCGAATAGCTGTAACCCTTGTCCTCGCGGATGTTGGTCGTGATGCGCGAGCCGAATACGCCGCCCAGCAGGCTGTTCATCACGGTCGTCGGAAAGTACTGCGCGTGTGCCGGGTCCGGCACCGGCACCGCGATGCGCACCGAAGTCTGCTGCGCGCCGGGACTGTCCACCAGGGCGAGCCGCAGGGTGTCGCTGACGGCGGCCGGCATGACGCTGGGCACGGCGCCTGGCTGCCAGTCGCCGAATGCGTTTCGCAGCGCCGCCTCGAGCGCCGTGCGGTCGTAGCGGCCGGCCACATAGACATGCGTGCGCGCCGCGCCGAAGTTGCGCCGGTAGAAATCGCGGACCGAGTCGATGTCATAGGTCGCAAGCAGGCCTTCCTGCGGCAGGGTACGACCGAACGGATGATCGCCGTAGACCAGGCGCGCGAGCGCTTCGCCCGCCTGCGACTGCGGGTCGGAGCGTGCAACCGCGAGGCTGCGTTCGAAGTTCGCGATGACCCGCGGCAATTCGGACTCCGGAAACCGCGGATTGCGCAGCACGTCGGCGACAAGGTGGGCGGCGGCAACCGCGTGTTCCGACAGCACCGAGATGCCGATGGTGGTCTGCTCACCGCCCGCGCCGACGCCGAGCGTGCCGCCCATGTCGGCGGCAGCGCGTGCGATGTCTCCGGCCGAGCGGGTTGTCGTGCCTTCCTTCAGCATCTCGACCGCGACGTCGGCGAGCCAGGTGGCGCGGCCCTCGTCGACGTTGCCGGTGCGAACGACGGCCAGCACCGTCACCTTCGGCACGCTGCCGTAGTCAATGAACGTCACCGCGAGCCCGTTGCCGAGCTGCAGCGTTTCCTTGGCGGGCAGCCGGAAATCGCGCGGCTCGCCGGGCGCCGGCGGCAGTTCGCGCGCCTGTGCAAGGGCGGCGCCGGCGATGAGCCCGAGCAAGACGGCGCCGATGCGCTTCATGGCGATGCTCCGGCGGCCGGCTTGCGGCCCGGCACGACGACCTGAGCCGTGCGCCGCGCAGGCGTCAGGTAGCGCCGCGCGACTTCGCTGACCAGTTCTGGCGTGACCGCGCGCAGTTCGTCCTCGATGCGGTTGATGCGCGACGGGTCGTCATCGAACAGCGCAAAGGAGGCGAGCAGGTCGAGCAGCCCGAATCGCGTGCTGGAACCGGCGACGTCGTAGAGGGCCGCGCGGGTCTTGGTCAGCGCGCGCTGGTACTCGGCGGCAGTCGGCGGCGCCTGCTGCAGGCGCGCGATCTCCGCATCGATATCCGCAAGGATCATTTCGGGCGCGACGCCGGGATCATGCACCAGGTACAGCATCCAGAGCATCGGACCGTCGTAGGTGTACTCGTTGCCGAGCAGGTTGATGCCGCCGGCGACACTGCCTGCATAGCCGCGCTCCTGCACGAGCCGCTGCCACAGCGCGCTGTCTTCGCCCTGCAGCAGGATCTGGTCCAGCAGGCTGAATGCGCTGTGCTCGGGCGTGCCGCGTTCCGGCACCTGCCAGGCGAGCGCGAGGCCCGGGCGCGGCGCGAGCGGGTCGGTGTAGGTGTCACGCTTCTCGCGTTGCTGCTCCGGCTCCGTTAGGTCCGGGCGCGGCGGCTGTGGCCGCGCGCGGATCGATGCAAAATGCCTGCCGATCCATTGCCGCGCCTGCGCGGCGTCGAAATCGCCCGCGACCACGAGCACCGCGTTGTTCGGCGCGTAGTAGGTGTCGAAGAACGCACGTGCGTCCTCGAGCGTCGCCGCGTCGAGATCGGCCAGGTCGCCGTAGAAGTTGTGCGCGTTGTACCAGTTCTCGTTCGCGACCTGCGGCATCGTCAGCCACGGAAAGCCGCCATACGGCTGGTTCAGCACATTGTCGCGGACCTCGTTCTTGACGACGCCCTGCTGGTTGACCAGGTTCTCCTGCGTGATGGCGAGCGCCTTCATGCGGTCCGCCTCGGCCCACAGCACGGTCTCGAGCGTATGCGCCGGCATGATCTGGTAGTAATTCGTGAAGTCGAAGCGCGTCGAGCCGTTCAGCACGCCGCCATTGCCCTCGACCAGCCGGATGAACTCCATCTTGCCGAGGTTGCCGGAGCCCTGGAACATCAGGTGCTCGAACAGGTGCGCAAATCCGGTGCGCCCGCGCGGCTCGATCCGAAAACCGATGTGGTAATAGACGCCGACTGTCACCGTCGGCGCCGACGTGTCGCGCGACAACACGACTTTCAGGCCGTTGTCGAGCTGGTAGTACTCGACCGGAATGTGGATGCCGGTCGCAGCGCCTACCGATGGAGTCGCTGCATCGTGCGCGACCGGCTGCGCCGAACAGCCGGCGAGCGCCGCGGCGCAAGTCAGTCCAATCCACAAGCGGGCCGGGCGAGTCATCATCGCGGGGCCATCCGGATGGCGCCGTCCAGCCGGATCGTGGTGCCGTTCATCATGCAGTTGCTGCAGATCGCGGCGACCAGCTCGGCGTATTCTTCCGGCCGCCCGAGGCGTGGCGGAAACGGCACCTGCCTGCCGAGCGAATCCTGGGCTTCCTGCGGCAGGCCCGCCATCATCGGCGTCTGGAAGATGCCGGGCGCGATGCCGACGACGCGGATACCGAATCGCGCCAGTTCGCGCGCGAGCGGCAGGACCATTCCTGCGACCGCCGCCTTCGACGTCGCGTACGCCACTTGCCCGACCTGTCCTTCGAACGCGGCGACCGACGCGGTGTGGATCAGGAGCCCGCGCTCGCCGTCGGCGTCCGGCGCGTTCGACTGCATCAGCGCCGCTGCCGCGCGGTCGAGCAGGAAAGTGCCCAGCACATTGATGTTCATGACGCGCTCAAATGCGGCGGTGGGCAGCGGCCCGTCCTTGCCGAGCAGCTTGCCGGGGGTTGCGACGCCGGCGCAGGCGACCGCCAGGTTGAGGCCGCCCATTTTGTCCGCGGCCGCGCGGACCGCGGCATCGACCTCGGATTCGCTGGTGACATCGCAGTGTCGGTAGCTGGCCGCGGTGCCGAGCGCGGCGGCCGCATTGCGGCCGGCATCGTCTTGCACATCGAGCAGCGTGACCTGTCCGCCACCCCTGAGCAGTCGCGCGGCCGTAGCCAGCCCGAGGCCCGAAGCACCACCGCTGATGACCGCCCGTACCCGATCGAGTTGCATGCGGATTCCCCTCGCGGACAGTCTACAGCCTTAATCCACCGTCCACTTCGATCACACGGCCGGTCACAAAGTCGTTCTCGGCGATGAAGACCGCGGTCGCCGCAATCTCGGACGGTTCGCCGAGGCGATGCAGCGGCACGGCTGCTTTGACCCGCTCGACCATTTCCGGTTTCATCGCGGCCAAAATCTCGGTCGCGCAGAAGCCCGGCGCGATCGCCGCGCAGCGGATGCCGTAGCGCGCGAGTTCCTTGGCCCAGACCACGGTCATCGCGGCAACGCCGGCTTTGGTGGCCGAATAATTGGTCTGGCCCGGATTGCCTTCGCGCGAGATCGACGAGATGTTGATGATCAGGCCGCCGTGGCTGAGCTTGATCATGCGTGCGGCTGCCTCGCGCCCGCAGAGAAAGACACCGGTCAGGTTGACGTCAACGACCGCCTGCCATTGCGCGAGCGACATCTTCGAGACGACTTCGCCGTCCTGCACCTTGACGAGCAGCGCGTCCCGGGTGATGCCGGCATTGTTGACCAGCACATCGAGCCGGCCGAGCTCCGCGACCACGGCATCGAAGCTCTTGATCACCTGCGCTTCGTCGACGACGTTTGCCAAGTAAGGCCTTGCGCGCGTACCCAGCGCGCGGCACTGCGAACAGGTCTCTTCGAGTTCGGCGGCATTGAGGTCGAGTGCCGCGATGTCGGCGCCGGCCCGGGCGAATGCGAGCGCGATACTGCGCCCGATGCCGCGGCCCGCACCGGTGACCGCCACGACCTTGCTGGAAAGTTGCATGAAGTCCTTTACTGCACCTGCGAACAGAGGGGCAGACAACGCAATGGGGTCAGGACGTTAGCGATTTTTGCGTCGCAACACAACCGTCAGGCGGGCGCTATGTCAAACAGGACGGCATCCGCCTCGACGAGCTCCCCGGCGCGCGCGAACACCGCGGCAACGCGGCCGGCACGGCCAGCGCGGATCGCGTGCTGCATTTTCATGCCCTCGACGACCGCGAGCACGTCACCGCGCGCGACCTGCTCGCCGGCCTTGACGCGCAACTCGACGACGCGTCCTGGCAGGGGCGAGGCCGGATGCGCGTCGGCGTCCTCGACGTCGCGTTCGAACGGCCAGGCCGGCGCCAGCATGATCTCGTCGGCCTGCAGGCCGATCACCTGCAGGCGATCCCGATGCCGGATCAGCTCGAACTCGCGGGACTCCAGGCCGGCGTCGACGTGGTAGCGATTGCCGCCGATCGCCTGGACGCAGCCCGCGATCCGCTCCGTGCCGGTGTCGAGTGCAATGCGCGTACCCTCACGCACCGCACGCAGCCGCAGGAAGCCCGGCGTGCAGAGACCGATCGACTGCGAGTGGTCGCCGCCGCTCCGCCAGCCGTCGCTGCGGGTCCAGGGCGTGTTGCGCGCAGCGGCGGCCGCGCGATCGTCGAGCGCGAGCGCAGCCGCAAGCAACAACGATTCCGGCGCGGGCGGGCGGTCCGCGGTCAGCACGGCGAGTTCCCGGTCGACGAAACCGGTGTCCACGTCACCGGCGGCAAACTGCGGGTGCGCGGCAATGGCGCGCAGCAGCGCCAGGTTGCCCGCAACGCCAAAGATCGCGGTCCGGTCCAGCTGGTGCCGCAGCTTTGCCAGTGCCGCTGCGCGGTCGCGCCCCGAGGCGATGACCTTCGCGATCATCGGATCGTAGTGCACGGTGATCGAATCGCCGTCCTCGATGCCGCCGTCTACGCGCCAGGTCTCGTCCTCCGGTGGCCGCACGAAGCGCTGGACGCGGCCGACGGAGGGCAGGAAGCCGCGCCGCGGATCCTCGCTGTAGAGTCGCGCTTCGATGGCATGGCCCTGGCTCCGGATCTCGTGCTGGGCGAGCGGCAGGCGTTCGCCGGAGGCGATGCGCAATTGCCATTCGACCAGGTCCAGGCCGGTGACCGACTCGGTGACCGGATGCTCGACCTGCAGGCGCGTGTTCATCTCCATGAAATAGAACTGGCCGTCCGCATCGACGATGAACTCGATCGTGCCGGCGTTGACGTAGCCGACCGCCTGCGCGGCGCGCACAGCGGCAGCCGTCATCGCGTCCCGCGTCGACTGGTTGATGAAAGGCGAGGGCGATTCCTCGATGATCTTCTGGTACCGCCGCTGCACCGAGCATTCGCGCTCGAACAGGTGCACGCAGCCGCCGTGACAGTCGCCGAAGACCTGCACCTCGATGTGGCGCGGCCGCTCGAGGAATCGCTCGAGCATCAGCCGGTCGTCGCCGAATGCATTCCGGGCCTCGCCGCGCGCGCCTGCGGCGGCCTCCGGCAGCTCCTCAGGTGTGCGCACGACGCGCATGCCCTTGCCGCCACCGCCCGCAACGGCCTTGACCAGCAGCGGAAAACCAACACGAGCGGCTTCCCTCGCAAGCCGTGCAGCCGACTGATCCTCGCCCATGTAGCCGGGCACGACCGGCACGCCGGCTGCCGACACGATCGCCTTGGCTTCGTGCTTCAGCCCCATTCTGCGGATCGCCTCTGCCTGCGGGCCGACGAAACGGATGCCGGCGGCCGCGCAGGCCTCGGCGAAAGCCGCGTTCTCCGACAGGAAGCCGTAACCCGGGTGGATCGCATCGGCGCGCGTGGCGCGGGCGGCGGCGATCACGGCCTCGATGTGGAGGTACGACTCGCGCGCCGCGGCCGGTCCGATGCAGACGGCTTCGTCGGCGTTCCGTACATGCAGCGCGTTGCGGTCCGCCTCGGAATAAACCGCGATCGCATGGATGCCGAGCCGGCGGCAGGTCCGGATGATGCGGCAGGCGATCTCGCCGCGGTTCGCGATCAGAAGACGTTGCAGCATCAGCCAGGATCGCGCCAGCGCGGCTGGCGTTTTGCCAGGAAGGCGGACAGGCCCTCCTTGCCTTCGTCACTCGCGCGGATGCGCGCGATCCAGCGCGAGGTGTCCTGCAGGAGCGCGGCATCTGCGGCGCTGCTGCGGCCGGTCACATGGCGTAGCAGCTGCTTGATCTCGGCTTGCGCCCGCGGTCCGCCGGCCAGGAGCGCATCCACCATCGCGCACGTGGCTGCGGGCAGAGCCGCATCGTCCACGGCTTCATGCACGAGGCCGATACCGCGCGCCGTCACCGCATCCATCGTCTCGCCGCTCAGGAACCAGCGGTGCGCCTGCCGGGTTCCAATCGCCCGGATGACGAATGGCGAGATCATCGCCGGCACCAGGCCGAGCCGGACCTCGGAGAGGGCGAAGCGCGCGCTGGCTGCCGCGAGCGCGATGTCGCAGGCCGCGATCAGCCCGAGCGCGCCGCCGTAGGCCGCGCCGTTCACGATCGCGACCGTCGGCTGCGGCTGGTTGTCGAGTTGTTGCAGCAGCCCGGCAAAACGCCGCGAATCCGCCTCGTTGTGCTCGGTCGATGCGGCGCCGGCGGCGCGCATCTCGCCGATGTCGGCGCCGGCGCAGAACAGGTTGCCGGCGCCGGTCAGCAGCACGACCCGCACCGCGGGCTCGGCGGCGAGGCTGGCGAGTGCGTCGGTGAGCCGCGCGACCAGTTCCGCCGACAGCGCATTGCGCGCCTCGGGGCGGTCGAGCGTGAGCGTGGCCGTGCCGCGCGGGTCGCGCGTGAGGGTGAGCATCGTCGTTACATCCGGAACACGCCGTAGGATTCCGGCTGCGGCGCCGGGCCGGTGGCGACGACTTCGAGCGCGAGCCCGAGCACACGTCGCGTCTGCTCTGGGTCGATGACGCCATCGTCCCACAGGCGCGCGGTCGCGTAGTAGGGGTTGCCCTGCCGCTCATACTGCTCGCGAATGCCCGCCATGAACGCCTGCTGCTCCACCTCGGGCCAGCTGCCGCCGCGCGCCTCGACGCCGTCGCGACGCACGGTCGCGAGCACCGAGGCTGCCTGCTCGCCGCCCATCACGGAGATGCGCGCATTGGGCCAGGTCCACAGGAAGCGGCCGCCATAGGCGCGTCCGCACATCGCGTAGTTGCCGGCGCCGAACGAACCGCCGATCACGACCGTGAGCTTCGGCACGGTCGAGCAGGCGACTGCGGTTACCATCTTTGCGCCGTCGCGCGCGATGCCGCCGGCTTCATAGCGCTTGCCGACCATGAAGCCGGTGATGTTCTGCAGGAAGAGGAGCGGCACCCGGCGGCGATTCGCGAGCTGCACGAAGTGCGCGCCCTTCAACGCCGACTCCGAGAACAGGATGCCGTTGTTCGCCACGATCGCGACCGGGTAGCCCCAGAGGTGTGCAAAGCCGCACACCAGCGTCTTGCCGTACAGCGCCTTGAACTCGTGAAATTCGGAGCCGTCGACGAGCCGCGCGATGACCTCGCGCACGTCATAGGGCTGGCGCAGGTCGCGCGGCACCAGTCCACCGAGCTGGTCGGCCGCGTAGGCGGGCTCGACGGGATCCCGCTGCCCGAGCCACGCCGCCGGGCGATGATTGAGGCTCGCCACGATCTCGCGCGCCATTGCGAGCGCATGCGCGTCGCTGTCGGCCAGGTGATCGACGACGCCCGAGGTGCGCGCGTGCACGTCGCCGCCGCCCAGCGACTCGGCATCGACGACTTCCCCGGTCGCGGCCTTCACCAGCGGCGGACCGCCGAGGAAGATCGTGCCCTGGTTCCTGACGATGATGGATTCGTCGCACATCGCCGGCACGTAGGCGCCGCCCGCGGTGCAGGAGCCCATCACGACCGCCACCTGCGCAATGCCGGCTGCCGACAGGCGCGCCTGGTTGTAGAAGATGCGGCCGAAATGCTCGCGATCCGGGAACACCTCGTCCTGCAGCGGCAGGAATGCGCCGCCGGAGTCCACGAGGTAGACGCAGGGCAGGCGGTTCTCGAAGGCGATTGCCTGCGCGCGCAGGTGCTTCTTGACGGTGATCGGGTAATAGGTGCCGCCCTTGACAGTGGCGTCATTGGCCACGACCAGCAGCGGATGGCCGTGGATGCGGCCGATCCCGGCGACGAGGCCCGCCGCCGGCGCGTCGTCGCTGTACAGGCCGCTCGCGGCCAGCGGCGCGATCTCGAGGAACGGGCTGCCCGGATCGAGCAGGGCCTCGATGCGGTCGCGCGGCAGCAGCTTGCCGCGCGCCAGGTGCTTCGCGCGGGCCTCCTCGCCGCCGCCCGCGGCGGCTGTCGCGAGCCGGCTCTGCAGCTCGGCGACCAGCGATGCCATGTGCGCCGCGTTGTCGCGGAAATCCGCGCCGCCGGCGTCCACGCGCGAGACGATGCGCGTCATAGGGTCGTCGCCCGGAACAGTTCGCGGCCGATCAGCATGCGGCGGATCTCGTTGGTGCCGGCGCCGATCTCGTAGAGCTTGGCATCGCGCAGGATGCGCCCCGCGGGATATTCATTGATGTAGCCATTGCCACCCAGCATCTGGATCGCCTCGAGGCCGGCCCGCGTTGCATGCTCGGAGGCGAGCATCAGGCAGGCGGCGGCATCGTAGCGCGTGGTCCGGCCGGCATCGCAGGCGCGCGCGACGCCATAGGCATACGCGCGCGAGGAATTGCATGCGGCGTAGAGATCCGCGAGCTTGGCCTGCATCAGCTGGAAGGTGCCGATCGGACGGCCGAACTGTTCGCGGTCGTGCAGATAGGGCACCACCAGATCGAGCGCCGCGCGCATCAGGCCGAGCGGCCCGCCCGCGAGCACGACGCGCTCGTAATCGAGGCCGGACATCAGGATCTCGGCGCCGCCGCCCGGCTGGCCGAGCAGGTTCTCGTCCGGCACGAAGCAGTCAATGAACACCAGTTCGCAGGTGTCCGAGCCGCGCATGCCGAGCTTGTCGAGCTTCTGTGCGGCGCGGAAGCCCTTCATGCCGCGCTCGACGATGAAGGCCGTGATGCCGGCCGCGCCGCTGCCGGGCTCGAGCGTTGCGTAGATCACTGCCGTGTCGGCCTCAGGACCGTTCGTGATCCACATCTTGCTGCCGTTCAGCAGGTAGCCGCCGGGCTTGCGGTCCGCACGCGTGCGCATCGAGACGACGTCGGAACCCGAACCGGCCTCGCTCATCGCGAGCGCGCCGATATCCTCGCCACTGACCAGGCGCGGCAGGTAGCGCTGCTTCTGCGCATCGGTGCCAAAGCGCCGCAGCTGGTTGACGCAGAGATTCGAGTGCGCGCCATAGGAGAGCCCGATGGAGCCCGAGACGCGGCTGATTTCCTCCATCGCGACCACATGTTCGAGGTAGCCGAAGCCGAGCCCGCCGAATTCCTCGGGCACGGTCATGCCGAGCAGGCCCATGGCGCCCATCTCGGGCCACAACTCACGCGGAAAGCGGTTGCTGCGATCGATCTCGTCGGCCTGCGGCGCG
This sequence comes from Steroidobacteraceae bacterium, assembly GCA_040899645.1. Taxonomy (GTDB): domain Bacteria; phylum Pseudomonadota; class Gammaproteobacteria; order Steroidobacterales; family Steroidobacteraceae; genus SCUD01. Next base: position 29,231 of record JBBEAB010000098.1, on the reverse strand, counting down.
ATCCGGCGCAGCGCGAAGTCGCGCACGGCCTGACGCAGTTCGTCGGCCCGTTCGCCGAGCCCGAAGTCGAAATCAATGGGAAACATGAGGCCTCCGCCGATCGGACCCGCTCTTGCAAGCGACATCATATTGTCCGACAATCCGACAGGCAAGCCTGAGACGGAGTTTTGCGACCCATGTTCGATCCACTGGGGTATGCGCCGGCCTACTGGCGTGTTTCTGAGGCGATCAGGACCCGGATCCTGCGTCGCGAACTGGTGGAAGGCCAGGCCCTGCCGACCGAAACCGAGCTGGCGCGCCAGTTCGAGGTCAATCGCTCAACCGTGCGCGAGGCACTGCGCAAGCTCGAAAGCAACGGCTTGCTGGGGCGGCGTCGCGGCGGCAAGCGCCTCTACGTGACACGACCGACGCGCGAATCGGTCGGTGGCGGACTGTCGCAGGCGCTGGCGCTGCACCGCGCGCGCGTGGTGGACGTCTGGGAAGCCCTGCAAGCGGTTCAGCCGGGCATTGCGGCAGCAGCCGCGGAACGCCGCTCGCCGGAAGCGCTGTGCAATCTCGAGGCGGCCGCCCTGCAGTTCGCCCGGCGTCACGCCGAGCGCGGCCTCGCGGTCGGCGATGTCGCGACTTTCTTCGACGCGCTCGGCGAGGCCAGCGACAACGCGGTGTTCATGCTGCTGAACGAGCCGATGCTGCGGCTCCTGAAGCCGAGTCTCGCCATCATCATCGATCGCGTGCCGCAGGCGCGCGCGCGCATCGAAGCGGCGCAGCAACAGATCGTCGCGGCGGTGGCGGCGCGGGATGCGGCGACCGCAGCGGCCTGGATGAGCCGCCACGTGCGCGACTTTCGCCGCGGCTACGAGGTCGCCGGCATTCCGCTGTCGACCGTCGTCGGCGAGGACTTCGATCCCGCCGCGCCCGGGCTCAGCTGAGTTCGATGGCGACCGCAGTCGCCTCGCCGCCACCGATGCAGAGCGCCGCGAGCCCGCGCTTCTTGCCGTGACGCTGCAGCGCATGAATGAGCGTCGTCAGGATGCGGGCGCCGGTCGCGCCGATCGGGTGACCCAGCGCGCAGGCGCCGCCGTGCACGTTGACGCGATCATGGGCGATGCCGATGTCCTTCATCGCGGCCATGGTCACGACCGCAAACGCCTCGTTGATTTCGTACAGGTCGACGTCGGTGGCTTTCCAGCCCGCGCGCTTCAGCACGGTTGCGATCGCCCCGCCCGGGGCGGTCGTGAACCATTCGGGCGCGTGCGCGTGGCTGGCATGCGCGACGATGCGGGCGATGGGCTTCAGCCCGGCGCCGGCGGCGGCGCTCGCGCGT
>JBBEAB010000098.1:0-27897 GCA_040899645.1 Steroidobacteraceae bacterium | reverse complement strand
CGAATGAGTTGTTCGATCGTGGAAATTACGCGGCTTTTGAGGAGCGATGGTCTTGCTGGGCGTCGATGCGGATGAGGGCTTCGTGGAGGGCGGGGCTTTCAGGGCGCAGTTCGAGTGCGGAGCAGAGCACGGCACGAGCGGCGGCGAGGTGCCCATCGGACGCGAGCAGATCGGAGCGGAGGACGGCGGCGGCGCTCGCGCGTGCCAGCACGAGAGCCGCGGCGCCGTCGGCGATCGACGAGGAACTGGCCGCCGTGACCGTGCCGTCCTTGCCGAAGGCCGGCTTCAGGTTCGGGATCTTTTCGATCGATACCGTGAATGGCGTTTCATCGCGCGCGATCACGCGCTCGCCCTTGCGGTCGGTGATCGTGACCGGCGCGAGTTCCGCCGCGAAAGCGCCGGACTCGATGGCGGCGAGTGCGCGGCGTACGGATTCGGCCGCAAACGCGTCCTGGTCCGCGCGCGTAAACCCGTACTTCGCGGCAGTCGCGTCGGCGAAGCAGCCCATCAACTTGCCGTCCCACGGGCTTTGCAGGCCGTCGTAGAACATGTGGTCGAGGATCTCGCCGTGGCCCATGCGGTAGCCCGCGCGCGCTTTCGGCAGCAGGTAGGGCGCATTGGTCATGGATTCGAGACCGCCCGCGAGCACGAAGTCCGCGCTGCCGGCGGCAATCTGGTCGGCGCCGTACATGACGGCACGCATGCCGGAACCGCACATCTTGTTGACCGTCGTCGCGGGCACGGATTGCGGAACGCCGGCCGCAATCGCGGCCTGGCGCGCGGGCGCCTGGCCCTGGCCTGCGGGGAGCACGCAGCCCATGACCACTTCATTGACAACTCCTGGGTCGGCACCGGCGCTGGCGAGCGCCGCGCGCATTGCAGCAGCGCCGAGGGCGGGGGCGGCGACCGCAGAATAGACGCCCAGCATGGCGCCGATCGGTGTGCGGCGCGCGCCGAGGATGACGACGGGATCGGTGGCCATGGCAGTGGTCCTGGGTCGATTGGAAACCACCATTTTGCCCTGCAAAATGATCGTTGTCGCGTGGCAGGCAGCGTACCGCCATCCGGCCGCCGGTTTCGCACCGGATATGTGTCGAGACGGGCTGCCGCTACACTGTCTGACCGGCTCGCTGGAGATTCGCGATGAGCAGTCCGGCCGAACGCATCGACAAGGCGGCAGACCCCGCGCGCGGGCCTTTGCGCTTCGTCAGCGCGGCTTCGCTGTTTGACGGCCACGACGCGGCGATCAACATCATCCGGCGCATCCTGCAGTCGCACGGCGCCGAGGTGATCCACCTGGGCCACAACCGCAGCGTCGCCGACATCGTGCGCGCGGCGATCCAGGAGGACGTCGACGGCGTCGCCGTCAGCAGCTACCAGGGCGGGCACAACGAGTATTTTCGCTACATGGTGGACATGCTGCGCGCGGCGGGCGCGGGCCATGTGAAAGTCGTGGTCGGCGGCGGCGGCACGATCGCCGGGCACGAGGTCGAAGAGCTCGAAGCCTACGGCGTCGAGAAAATCTACACGCCGGACGACGGCCTCCGGCTCGGCCTGGACGGCATGATCGACGACGTGTTCCGGCGCGTGCAGGGCACGCCACGACCGACCTTCGAAGGGGGCGCGGTTTCGGCCGATGACCCGGTGAACCTCGCGCGCGCGATCACGCTTCTCGAGCAGGGCGGCGACGAGGGCCTGGTTGCGCGCCTGCGCGGCGCCGCCGCCAAGACACTGCATCGGACACCGGTGCTCGGCATCACCGGCACCGGCGGCGCCGGCAAATCCTCGCTGACCGACGAAATCCTGAACCGCATCGTGCGCTGCTTCCCGGACCGGAAAGTGGCCGTGGTCGCAATGGACCCGACCCGGCGCCGCTCCGGCGGCGCACTGCTCGGCGATCGCATCCGCATGAACTCGCTCGCGAACGAGCAGCTCTTCATGCGCTCGCTGGCGACGCGCCGCCAGCACCTGGCGACCAGCGCGGTGCTCGCGGATACCGTGCAACTGCTGAAATCGGCCGGCTTCGACCTGATAGTGGTCGAGACCGCCGGCATCGGGCAAAGCGACACCGAGATCGTCGATCTGGTGGACCTGTCGATGTATGTGATGACCTCCGACTACGGCGCAGCCAGCCAGCTCGAGAAGATCGACATGCTGGACTTCGCCGATTTCATTGCACTGAACAAGTTCGAGAAGCGCGGCGCCGAGGATGCGCTGCGCGACATCCGCAAGCAGGTGATGCGCAACCGCAAGCTATTCAAGACGCCGCCGGAGGAGCTGCCCGTTTACCCGACGATCGCCAGCCAGTTCAACGACGCCGGCGTCAACGCGCTGTTCGGCGCCCTGTGCGCCCGGCTGCACGAGCAGTGGGGGCGACTGCGGCCCTGGCAGCCCGAGGGACTTGCCCCGGTCGGCCTGCCGAAACGCCAGGCCGTCATCCCGGGCGAGCGCGTGCGCTATCTCGCGGAGATCGCGGCTGCTGGCCGTGCGGAACATCGCGCGGCATTTACCGCCGCAGAGGCCGCGAGCCGCGCGCACGGGCTGCACCGGGCTCTCGCGGCGATCGGCGACCCGCAGCTGGCCGCGCCACTCGGGCGATACGCGGAGTCGGCGCTCGCGAATGCAGATGGCAGCCTCGCCAGGCTGCGGCGCGAGTACAACCAGGCGCTCGATGCCGTCGGTCCCGAAGGCCTCGCGCTGCTGAAGGAATGGCCGGCTCGGCAGGCGGCGACCGGCACCGACGAGTACAGCTACCGCGTGCGTGATCGCGAGGTGCGCGGCCCCAACTATAGCGAGTCGCTGTCGCACCTGAAACTGCCGAAGATCGCGACTCCCCGCTTCAGCGACTGGGGCGCGCAGCTCGCGTTCCTGCTGACCGAAAACCTGCCGGGCGCGTATCCGTTCACCGGCGGGATCTATCCGTACCGCCGCGAGGACGAGGATCCGACCCGCATGTTCGCGGGCGAGGGCATGCCCGAGCGGACGAATCGCCGGTTCCATTACCTCGCGCGCGGTCACCAGGCGACGCGGCTGTCGACGGCATTCGATTCGACCACGCTCTATGGCGAGGATCCGGACGAGCGCCCGGACATCTACGGCCGCATCGGCAACTCCGGCGTCTCGATCGCCTCGCTCGACGACATGAAGCGGCTCTATTCCGGCTTCGACCTGTGTGCGCCGTCGACCTCGGTGTCGATGACGATCAACGGCCCGGCGCCGATGATCCTCGCGATGTTCATGAATACCGCGGTCGACCAGCAGGTCGAGCGCCACCTGCGCGAGACCGGCGGCTGGGAACAGGCAGAGGCGAAGATCGCGAAACTGTTCGCCAGCCGCGAACGCCCGCGTTACCGCGGCGAACTGCCGGCGGGCCACGATGGCACGGGCCTCGGGCTGCTCGGCGTCAGCGGCGACCAGGTGGTCGACCGCGAGACATACGGGAAGATCCTGAGCGATGCGCTTGCGCGCGTGCGCGGCACGGTGCAGGCCGACATCCTCAAGGAAGACCAGGCGCAGAACACCTGCATCTTTTCGACCGAGTTTGCGCTCCGGATGATGGGCGACGTGCAGCAGTTCTTCATCGACCACCGCGTGCGGAATTTCTACTCGGTGTCGATCTCCGGCTACCACATCGCCGAGGCCGGGGCGAACCCGGTCTCGCAGCTCGCCTTCACGCTCGCGAACGGTTTCACGATCGTCGAGTACTACCTGTCACGCGGCATGCACGTGGACGACTTCGCGCCGAACCTGTCGTTCTTCTTCTCCAACGGCATGGATCCCGAATACGCGGTGATCGGCCGAGTCGCCCGGCGCATCTGGGCGCGCGCGATGCGCGAGCGCTACGGTGCCTCCGCGCGCAGCCAGATGCTGAAATACCACGTGCAGACCTCGGGCCGTTCGCTGCACGCGCGCGAGATCCAGTTCAACGACATCCGCACGACGCTGCAGGCCATGTATGCGCTGTTCGACAGCTGCAACAGCCTGCACACCAATGCTTACGACGAGGCGATCACGACGCCGACAGAGGAGAGTGTCCGGCGCGCCGTGGCGATCCAGCTCATCATCGCGCGCGAGCTCGGGCTCAACCAGAACCAGAATCCGTGGCAGGGCTCGTTCGCGGTCGAGCAGCTGACCGACCTGGTCGAAGAGGCCGTTTACCGCGAATTCGACAGCCTCTCCGAGCGCGGCGGCGTGCTGGGCGCCATGGAGACGATGTACCAGCGCGGCAAGATCCAGGAAGAGTCGCTCTATTACGAGCACAAGAAGCACGACGGCAGCCTGCCGATCGTCGGCGTCAATACATTCCTGCCGGAACGCGCCGGCGGCGATGAGAATCGCAATGCCGAGTTGATCCGCTCGACCGAGGAAGAGAAGCAGGCACAGGTCGTGGAAGTGCGCGCATTCAATGATGTGCGCGGCCCGACGCAGGATGCGGCGTTGCGCCGGTTGCAGGCGGCCGCAGCGGCCGGGAGCAACGTCTTCGGCGAGCTGATGGAGACCGTGAAGTCGGCCTCGCTCGGGCGCATCTCGCGCGCGCTCTATGCGGTCGGGGGGCAGTACCGCCGCAACATGTGACGGAAAAGGGGGACGCATCCCTTTCTCGGTCCGCCGCCGTAAGAAAGGGATGCGTCCCCTTTCAGAGCAGCGGTTCACCGACGGCGGCGCCGATGCGCGCGCGTGCGGCGTCGCGCAGTTCCGCCGCGCGATCGCCGGCCCCGCTCATCGCCGCGAACGGTTCGAGCACCTCGACTTCAATGCGACCCCAGCGCGGCAGGATGGTCCGGGCGCGCAGGATCGCGCGCGTGCCGCGAATCACGACCGGCGCAACCGGCACGCCCGCGCGTGCCGCCGCCGCGAAGGCGCCGCTGTGGAAGCGGGCAAGGCCGGTCTCGGCGCTGAAGGTCCCCTCGGGAAAGAATGCGACCGCCTGGCCCTGTTCGACCGCGCGCAGGATCCGCCGCGCATCGCTGGCTCCTTCGTGGCGGTTACGGCGCTCAACGAAATGATGGCCCAGGCGGTGCATCAGCCGGCCTGCCAGCGGCAGGCGCGAGGCTTCCTTCTTGATCACGAAGCCGAAGCGCGGCGGCAGGCTGGCAAACAGCAGCGGTCCGTCCACATAGCTCGCGTGATTCGCGACGATGATGCAGGCGCCCGGCGGCAGCCGCTCGAGGCCGGCGACGCGCACCGGCAGGCCGCAGAGCAGGAACCACGCGCGGCAGACGAGCCGCGCCAGCGCGCGGCGCTGCGCGAGCGTCGGCAGCGCCAGGATCGGCACGGCCGCGATCAGCAGGAGCGGCAACAGCAGCAGCCAGGCCCACAGGCCCCAGGCCAGGCGGATCGGATTCCAGGTCATTGCGCAGCTTGGCCTTGCACCGTCGGGTACTGTGAACTGGTTCCGGTTATGTTAATGGTCATGGGGGTCTGTGAGACGGGTCACGTTCGATTGCGCGGCAGCCAAACCATACTGCGCCTGCATTCTGTCGCACCAGCCCGCCGCAGGTGAGTCTGCGGCGGTCGTGCTGTCCGCGACAGCAAGCAGGGCAGGTCCATGAGCGCAGCTATGAAATCCTCGACATCGGTGCGCGCGGCGACACTCGCTACCGCCAATGCGGCGGACGAGGCTGTCGAACCGATGATCGTGCGCTTCCTCGACGCGGTGTGGATGGAGCGCGGCCTGTCGCCGAACACGCTCGCCGCCTATCGCGCCGACCTGACGGCGCTGGCCCGCTGGCTGCGCCAGCATGGCACGGCGCTCGCGAAGACCAGTCGCAACGACCTGCTGGGTTTCATCGCCTGGCGCGTGGAGACCGGCGCGCGGCCGCGCTCGACCGCGCGCCAGTTGTCGAGCTTCCGCCGGTTCTTCCGCTACCTGGTGCGCGAGGGCGTGATCAAGGAAGACCCGACGGCCCAGATCGCCATGCCGAAGATCGGCCGCAGCCTGCCGCGGTCGCTGACCGAGGCGCAGGTGGACGCGTTGCTGGCGGCGCCGCAGACCACCGACCCGCTTGGCCACCGCGACCGGACCATGCTCGAAGTGCTCTACGCCACCGGGCTGCGGGTCTCCGAGCTCGTGAGCCTGCGTCATGGCCAGGTCAACCTGAACCAGGGCGTGATCCGCATCGTCGGCAAGGGTAACCGCGAGCGCCTGATCCCGCTCGGCGAGGAGGCTGTGCGCTGGCTGACCGAGTTCCTGCGCGGCGCACGCGGCGAGATCCTGCTCGACCGCCAGACCGATCACCTGTTCCCGACCCGCCGTGGCGACCGCATGACGCGCCAGGCCTTTTGGCACATCATCAAGCGCTACGCGAAGAAGGGCGGGGTCGAGAAGGAGTTGTCGCCGCATACGCTGCGCCATGCTTTCGCGACACACCTGCTGAACCACGGCGCGGACCTGCGGGTCGTGCAGATGCTGCTGGGCCACAGCGACCTTTCGACGACCCAGATCTACACGCACGTCGCGCGCGAGCGCATGAAAGAGCTGCACGCGCAGCATCACCCGCGCGGCTGATAGACTGGCGGCCGTGAACCGCCCGATCCAGCGCATGCTGATCCCGGCCGCCGCGATGCTGGCGCTGGCCGCTTCGGCTGCAAACAACCCGCCGCCCGCAAAGCCGGACGCCCGCGCCGAGATCGCGCGCCGGCTTGAGGTCGCGATCGAGGACGTCAAGCCCTCGCCGATCGCCGGCCTGTACGAGATCCGATCCGGTGCCGAAGTCGGTTATGTCTCGACGGACGGGCGCTTCTACGTCGATGGCGACGTGTTCGACATGAACTCCAGGCAGAACATGACCGAGCCGCGGCGCCAGGAGGGCCGTCTCGAGCTGCTCGCGCGGATCGACGATGCCGATGCGATCGTGTTCTCGCCTGCGGGCAAGGTGCGCCAGACGCTCACCGTATTCACCGAGGTGGATTGCAGGTATTGCCGCCACATGCACCAGGAAATCGCCGAGTTCAACCGGCTCGGTTTCCAGGTGCGCTACGTGATGTATCCGGCCGGCGGTCCCGGTTCGGAGGCCTGGAAGAAGGCCGAAGCGGTGCTGTGCAGCGCCGACCGGCGGGACGCATTGACCCGCGCCAAGCGCGGTGAAACCATCAAGGCACCGAAATGCGAAACGCCGGTCGCCGCGCTGCATGCGCTCGGGCAGCAACTCGGCATCCGCGGCACGCCCGGTATCATTACGGGCCAGGGTGAATACCTCGCCGGCTACATGCCCGCGGCGAACATGGCGGAATACCTGGCAAAGTCCGGCACCACCGGACCGTGAGCACTCACCGTTCGAGCAGCGGCAGCTTCTCCGCTACGTCCTTCCACGCGTCCGCATCCGCCGGCGGCTCACCGCGCTGCGTGATCACGGGCCACTGCTTGGCCAAATCCGCATTGATCGCCAGGAACGCTTCCTGGCCGGCCGGCACTTCCTCTTCGGAATAAATCGCCTCGACCGGGCATTCGGGTTCGCAGAGCGTGCAGTCGATGCATTCCTCGGGGTCGATCACGAGGAAGTTCGGGCCCTCGTGGAAGCAATCCACCGGGCAGACTTCCACGCAGTCCATGTACTTGCACTTGATGCAGCTTTCGGTGACGACAAACGTCATCTATGGAACCCCTGATTCCCTCGTCTGATGGCCCGATTTTCGAGCGGCGCATTGTGCCACAGGCGGGTGCCCGAGGCGGTCACTCGATCGTATGGAAATGCAGTCCGCTGCGGCCGGTGGCGCGGTCTTCGAAGTAGCGGCGCAGCGCGAACTCGACGCTCCGGAATGCGATCTCCGGCCAGGGAATCTCCTGTTCCGCGCAAACCCGGACTTCCAGGCTCTCGACGCCGACGCCATAGCCGGGTTCGGCGAGCGTCGCGCGGAACATCACGTGCACCTGGTGCGCGTGCAGCACGTGGACGATCGCGCAGAGATTACCGACCTCGGCGCGCGCGAGCGCTTCCTCGTGGCATTCGCGCGCTGCCGCCTGCTGCAGCGTCTCGCCGTTCTCCATGAAGCCCGCGGGTATGGTCCAGAAGCCATGGCGCGGCTCGATTGCGCGCCGGCACAGGAGGATCCGGCCGTCGATTTCCACGACACAGCCGGCCACCAGCTTGGGGTTCTCATAATGAATCGTTCCGCAGGCGGTGCAGACGGAACGGGGCAGGTGATCGCCATCGGGGACGCGGCGCGTCACCGGCGCGCCGCAGTTCGGGCAGAACTTCATCGGCGGCATTGTGGTCGCAGAGGCAGGCCGTGCCAAGCCGCCGTATACTCGCCCCCCGCGCGGCCGGGGTGGTGGAATTGGTAGACACAGCAGACTCAAAATCTGCCGACCGCAAGGTCATGCGAGTTCGATTCTCGCCCTCGGCACCAGCAAATTTCTGTCCCGGACCGCGACCTTTTGACGGGCCGGGGCATCTAAGCGCCTGATGGCCCGCATTGCAGACATCGAAATTCCGGCCCCGGTCGTGGCCGCCGCCCAGCGCGGCGAGGCCGCCGCCATCGAATCCATCTACCACGCGACCGCGGGACCGATCTACACGCTGCTGCGGCGCCTGGTACGGCGCCCGGCGATCGCCGAAGAGCTGCTGCAGGAGACCTTCGTCGACGTGCTGCTGCACATCGGCGCCTTCGAAGGCCGCTGCCCGCTGCCGGCCTGGATCCGCTCGATCGCCGTCAACCGGGCGTTGATGTACCTGCGTTCGCCCTGGCACCGCAGCCTCGAGTGGCTCGACAAGGATCCGGGCGGGGTCGACCGGCTGCCTGCGATCGACCGCGGCCCGCTGACCGATGCAGACCCGGGCCTCGAGCGTGCGCTGATGACACTGCCGGCGGTCAGCCGCGCGATCGTCTGGCTGCACGACGTCGAGGGCTACACCCACGCGGAAATCGGCACGGCGCTCGGACGCACGCCGAGCTTCTCCAAGTCGCAGTTGTCGCGGGCGCATGCGCGCCTGCGCGCGGCGCTCGGCGCGCGCGACAGGCTCGCGGAGGGAACGACATGCACACCGGCCTGAACGAATGGAGCACGCGCCTGTCGGCGCTGGCCGATTTCGAGCCGCCGGCAGCGGGCTTCGCGGGCGTGCTGGCGGCGCGCCGCGCCCGCGAATCGCACCACAGCCTGCGTTGGCCGGCCGCGCTGGCCGCGGCCGTCCTGATGACCGCCGCCGGGCTCGGCTGGTGGCTGCAGTCGGCACAGCGCGAACAGGTGCTGGCGCCGTTTGCCGCGGATCGCGGCGGCTTGCTGGTGAGCGACGGCATCCGCGCGGAAAACGCACGGCTCGAATGGCTGCTCGCGACGCTGCCGGAACGCCATGCGATGCGCGGCAGCACGGCTTTCACGGTGGCCGAGATCGAAGACCGCCTCGCGCTCCTCGATGACCGCCTGAGCCAGGTGGCCCTCGAGCCGAATGCGCCCGAGCGGGCCGAAGGCCTGTGGCGGGAGCGCGTCGACCTGATGAATTCGCTGGTCCAGGTCCGCTATGCGGACGCGGTCGGCACTTACTGAATCATGGAGACAACGATGAACAGGAAGATTCTTGCAGCGTTCGCGACGCTTGCCCTGGGTACCGCCGCAGCGCCCGCGCTCGCGCAGCCCGCGGATGACGCGGCGCTCGAGCAGCGCCTGGCGGACGCCCAGCGGCGGCTCGAAGACGCAGCCCGCGAAATTGCCGAACTGAGTGGCGAGGCGGCCGGTTCCGGCGCCGAGCGGCGGTTCGAAGTGTTCCTGCCGCGCCAGAATCGGGCGATGCTCGGCGTCAACCTGGGCGGCACCGAGCCGAATGGCGGCGGGGTGCGCGTGGAGGGCGTGAGTCCGGGCGGACCGGCGGCGGAAGCAGGCGTGAAGGCCGGCGACGTGATCGTCGCGATCGAAGCGAAGCCGGTCGCGACCGGTCGGGAACTGGTCAAGGTGATGGAGTCGATCGAACCCGGCCAGAAGGTCGCGCTCGAGCTGCGCCGCGCCGGCAAGCCGGTCAAGCTCAGCGTCGAGGCGCGGCCGCTCAGCCAGGTGCTCTTCGCCGCTCCGGGCGCGATGGCGGCCTATCCGGCGATCCGCGCGCTGCCGGCGCTGCCGCCGATGCACGCGTTCGAGGGCGATGCCCACTGGTTGCTGGACGAATGGGGCAACGCCGAGTTCGTGACCCTGACGCCGGGCCTCGGGCGTTACTTTGGCGCCGACCAGGGCGTGCTGGTGGCGCGCGTGCCGGAAAACTCGACGCTTGGCCTGCAGGACGGCGACGTCATCGTGGCGATTGCCGGCCGCGAGCCGCAGAACGGCCGCCACGCGATGCGCATCCTGCGTTCGTACCAGCCCGGCGAGACGGTCGAACTGCGCATCCTGCGGGACCGCAAGGCGCAGACCCTGAGCGCCAAGGCGCCGGAGCGCGCGGAGCTCAAGGTACTGCGGCATCGCATCGCGCCGCCCGCGCCACCGGCACCGCCCGCCGCAGTGTCCGGGGGCTGATCCGCGGCAGCGCTGTGCTAGTCTGCGCGGCCCATGCGCCGCGCAGACTTTTCCTACCCGCTGCCGCAGGAACTGATCGCGCAGCATCCGCTGCCCGAGCGCACCGCGAGCCGGCTGCTCGCGCTCGATGGCGCGAGCGGCGCGCTCCAGGACCTGCGTTTCACCGACCTGCCTGCGCTGCTTCGCCGCGGCGACCTGCTCGTGCTGAACGATACGCGCGTGCTGCCGGCGCGCCTGGTCGGCCGCAAGGCCAGCGGCGGCGCCTGTGAGCTGCTGCTGGAGCGTATCCTCGAACCCCGCCGGATCCTGGCGCAGGCGCGCGCCAGCAAGGGCCTGCGGGCCGGTACGACGATTGCGTTGCCGGGGGCCGCGACGGCGACCGTCATCGGCCGCCGCGGCGACTGGTACGAACTCGAACTGGACTGCGATGCGCTTCCGTATTTCGAAGCACAGGGCAGCGTGCCCTTGCCGCCGTATCTCGGGCGCGCGGCGGAAACCGCGGATCGCGAGCGCTACCAGACCGTGTTCGCGGCGGAACCCGGCGCTGTCGCCGCGCCGACCGCGGGCCTGCACTTCGATCGTCCGACCCTGCGGCAGCTCGAGGCCGCGGGCGTCGCGATCGCGCATGTGACGCTGCACATCGGCGCCGGGACCTTCCAGCCGCTGCGCGCGGATGAACTCGCCGGTCATCGCATGCACGCCGAACGCTACCGCGTGCCGGCGGCGACGGTGGCAGCGATCGCCGGGGCGCGCGCGCGAGGCGGGCGCGTCGTCGCGGTCGGCACAACCGTGGTGCGTGCACTGGAATCGGCCGCCAGCGGCGGTTCACTCGTGGCGGGCGAGGGCGACACCGATCTCTTCATCGTGCCCGGCTACCGCTTTCGCGTGATCGACGCGCTGCTGACGAACTTCCACCTGCCGGAATCGACGCTTCTCGTGCTGGTTTCCGCTTTCGCCGGGCGCGAACGCGTGCTCGCCGCGTATCATCATGCGATCGCCGGGCACTACCGGTTCTTCAGTTACGGGGACGCGATGTTCGTCACGCCCGATCCCGCGGCGCGGATCGCACGCGGAGCGCGCACGTGAAGTTCACGCTGCTGGCCGCAGACGGCGCCGCGCGGCGCGGCCGCCTCGAGTTCGCGCGCGGCACGGTCGAGACGCCGGCCTTCATGCCGGTCGGCACCTGCGGCACGGTCAAGGGCGTCACCCCCGAGGAACTCGTCGCCTGCGGCGCCGAGATGGTGCTCGCGAACACCTTTCACCTGATGTTGCGGCCCGGGCCCGACATCCTGCGCCCGCACGGTGGCCTGCCCCGCCTGATGCACTGGGAGCGGCCGATCCTGACGGACTCCGGCGGCTACCAGGTCTTCAGCCTGGCCGCGATGCGCAAGCTCACTGAGGAGGGCGTGCGGTTCCGCTCACCGGTCGACGGCAGCGAGGTCTTCCTCGACCCGGAACGCTCGATGCAGATCCAGCGCGCGCTCGGCTCGGATGTGGCGATGGTTTTCGACGAATGCACGCCCTATCCGGCCACCGAGTCCGAGGCACGCAAGTCCATGGAGCTGTCGCTGCGCTGGGCCGAGCGCAGCCGCAATGCCTGGGATGCGGGGGCAGGCGCTGGTGTGCTGTTCGGCATCGTCCAGGGCGGCATGCACGCGGCGCTGCGCAGCGCTTCGCTCGAGGGCCTCGAACGCATCGGATTCCAGGGCCTCGCAATCGGCGGCCTGTCGGTCGGCGAGCCGCCGGCAGAGCGGGAGCGCGTGCTCGCGGAACTGATGCCGCCGATGCCTGTGCAGAAACCACGCTACCTGATGGGTGTCGGGCGGCCGGAAGACCTGGTCGAGTCGGTGGCGGCCGGCGTTGACCTGTTTGACTGCGTGATGCCGACCCGGCATGCGCGGAACGGCCACCTGTTCGTGCCCTGGGGCGTCATGAACATCCGCAATGCGCGTTACGCCGACGACACCGGGCCGGTGGATCCGGAATGCGCGTGCTACACCTGCCGGAACTACAGCCGGGCCTACCTGCGGCACCTCGACCGCTGCGGCGAGATGCTGGGTCCACGGCTCGCGACCCTGCACAACCTGCATTACTACCTGGACCTCATGACGCGCATGCGCGCGGCGATCGCGGACAGCCGATTTGGCGCGTTTCGCGCGGCTTTCCGTGCCGCGCTCCGGCAGGCAGCGGGCTCTGTGGCATAATCACGCGCCCAAAAACCGGGTCGGCGGGGCCGGCCCTCGTAGAGGACACAAATGGACTTCTTGATCACGCCCGCCTGGGCACAGGCGGCCGCTGGCGGAACGGCCAGCACGCTCACCACGATCCTGCCGCTGGTGCTGATTTTCGTGGTTTTCTATTTCCTGCTGATCCGCCCGCAGACCAAGCGGGCCAAGGAGCACCGGGAAATGGTCGGCAAGCTCGTGGCCGGGGATGAGGTCGTCACCAATGGCGGCATCCTGGGCCGCATCAGCGAGGTCAGCGAACACTTCGTCACGCTCGAGGTGGCCTCGGGTGTCGCGATCCGGGTGCAGAAGTTCCAGGTCGCGCAGCTGATGCCGAAGGGCACTTTCAAGGGCGCCTGAGCGCCCCGCGCCGGTCATTACCGTGTCACGTTATCCCTTCTGGAAGGGCGCCCTGCTGGCGGCCATGTTGCTGGCCGCAATCCTGGTCGCGCTGCCCAATTACTACGGCAAGTCGCCGGCACTGCAGCTGTCCAAGCGCGACCGCGCCGTGTTCGATGCGGCGGCGGCGACCGCGATCGGGACCGAGCTCGGCGCGGCCGGCATCGCGACCGAGAGCACTTACGTCGATGACGATGGCCGGCTCTGGATCCGCTTCGACGCGGTGTCCCGGCAGCTGGCAGCGCGCGACCTGATCCAGGAGCGCCACGAGGGCGACTACGCGATCGCTCTGACCTTCGCATCGCGCGCCCCCGCGTGGCTCAACATGCTCGGCCTCGAGCCGATGAATCTCGGGCTCGACCTGCGTGGTGGCATGAACCTGGTCTACGAGGTCGACGTCGAGGGCGCCGTCGGCCAGCTGCTGCAGCGCATGGAACGCGATTTCCGCAAGGAGCTGCGCGACGCGCGCATCCAGTACGAAGAAGTGGCGGTTACCGGGACCACGACGCAGATCCGCCTGCGCGACCCGGCCGAGGCCGAGGCTGCGCGCAAGGTGCTGCTTAAGTACGATCCGCTGCTGACCCTCGTCGACGGCGATGCGCCCGGCGTGCTGCTGGCGTCGCTCACCGATACCCAGGTCAGGGAACGCCAGAATTTCGCGATCCAGCAGAACATCACCGCGCTCGGCAACCGCGTCGACGCGCTCGGCGTTGCCGAGGCGGTGGTGCAGCGCCAGGGACTGAACCGCATCGCGGTGCAGATCCCGGGCATCCAGGACGCGTCCGAAGTCGTGCGCCTGCTCGGCAAGGTCGCAACGCTCGAGTTCCGGCTGGTTGATACGGTCAACAGCCCGCTCGAGGCCGAACGCACCGGCCGCGCACCGCTCGGCACCCGGCTCTACAAGCAGCGCGACGGCACGCCGGTGCTGCTGAAGCGCGACATCATCGCGACCGGCGAGCAGTTGATCGACGCCTCGTTTGCGCCCTCGCAGGGCGAACCCGCGGTCAGCGTCAAGCTCGACAGCCGCGGCGGCGACGAGATGCTGCGCACCACGCGCGAGAACCTCAACCGCCCGATGGCGGTCGTGTTCATCGAGCGGGACCGCGAGGTCGTCGAGCGCGACGGCCAGCAGGTCGTCGTCGATCGTTCGAAGGAAGAGGTCATCAGCGTCGCGACGATCCGCGGCGTGTTCTCGAACAACTTCCAGATCACCGGCCTGTCCGCCGCCGAGGGCAGCGAACTCGCCAAGCTGCTGCGCGCGGGTGCGCTGGCGGCGCCGGTCTATATCGTCGAGCAGCGCGTGGTGGGCGCGAGCCTCGGGGCCGACAACATCGAGGACGGGACGCGGGCACTGATGATCGCCGCGATCGCCATCTACCTGTTCATGATCATCTACTACCGCGTGTTCGGCGTGATCGCGTGCATCGTGCTGACCACGAACGTGGTCTTCATCATCGCGATACTAAGCCTGTTCGGCGCCGCGCTGACCCTGCCGGGCATCGCCGGCATCGTGCTGACGGTCGGCACCGCCGTGGACGCGAACATCCTGATCTACGAACGCATCCGCGAGGAGATCGCCAATGGTTCGACGCCGCTTGCGTCAATCAGCGCCGGTTTCGACAAGGCGTTTTCCGCGATCGCCGACTCCAACGTCACGATGCTGATGTCGGGCGTCGTGCTGTTCATGTTCGGTTCCGGGCCGGTGCGCGGCTTCGCGGTCACGCTGTGCATCGGCATCGCGACCTCCATGTTCACGGCGCTGATCGGCAGCCGCGCGATCATCCACCTGATCTACGGCCGCCGTCGGCGCGTCGAACGACTGGCGATCTGAAGCCATGATGCAATTCCTGAAGGAAGTCCCTTCGATCCGCTTCATGGCGCTGCGCAAGTACTGGTACGTGCTGTCGGCGGCGGTCATCGTCGCCTCGATCGCAATCGTCCTGTTCCGCGGCCTGAACCTGACGGTCGATTTCACCGGCGGCGTCGTCTTCGAGGTGGGGTTCGCCCAGGCGATCGACCTGGAACGCGTGCGCGCGACGCTGAACGATGCGGGATTCGAGGACTACCAGGTCCGGAACTTCGGCACGGCCCGCGAGCTCGAGGTGCGGCTCCCGCCGGCGGAGAGCGGCGCCGCGGTCGACCAGGGCCGGGACCTGATGACGGCGATGCGCACGCTCGACCCGGCAGCGGAACTGCGGCGCACCGACTCGGTCGGACCGCAGGTCAGCCGCCAGCTCGGCGAGCAGGCGGCGCTCGCGGTGCTGATGACGCTGCTGCTGGTGCTGGTCTACATCGCGCTCAGGTTCCGCTGGCGCTTCGGCGTCGGCTCGCTGGTCGCCTCGCTGCACGACCCGATCGTCGCGACCGGCGCGATCGCGCTGCTCGGCATCCCGTTCGACCTGAACGTGGTCGCCGCGCTGCTGACGATCCTCGGCTATTCGGTCAACGATACGGTCGTGATCTTCGACCGCATCCGCGAACGCTTCAAGTCAATGCGCAAGGCAACCCCGACCGAGGTGATCGACAAGGCGATCAACGAGACCCTCGGGCGCACGATCATCGTCGCCGGCTGCGCGCTGAGCTCGGTGCTGTTCCTCGCCGTGCTCGGCGGCGAGACGCTGCGCGGCTTTGCGGTCGCGCTCGCGATCGGCATCGTGATCGGAACCTATTCGTCGATCTACGTGGCCGGCGCGATTGCGCTCGATCTCGGCGCCTCGGGCCGCGACTTCATGCCGCCGGAAAAGCGCGGGGACGTCGACGAGCTGCCCTGAGCAGGGCGCGATGGAGGATGGTGGATGGAATTCCTGACTGATCCGGCCGTCTGGGTCGCCTTCCTGACGCTGACGCTGCTCGAGGTCGTCCTCGGCATCGACAACATCATCTTCCTGTCGATCCTGGTGTCGAAACTGCCGCCCGAGCTGCAGCAGCGCGGCCGGGTGCTCGGGCTCGCGTTCGCGATGATCACGCGCATCGGCCTGCTGTTCTCGATCACCTGGCTGATCGGACTGACGGCGCCATTGTTCACGCTGTTCACCGAGGAGATCTCGGGTCGCGACCTGATCCTGTTCATCGGCGGCCTGTTCCTGCTGGTCAAGAGCGTCAACGAGATCCACGGCGCGCTCGAGGGCGCCGAAGACCAGGCCGCCAAGAACGTAAAGCTGCGTACCCGGATCCTGGGCGTGGTCGTGCAGATCGGCCTGATCGACATCATTTTCTCGCTTGACTCCGTGTTCACCGCGGTCGGGCTCGCCCAGCACTTCGAGATCATGGTGGCCGCGATCGTGATCGCGGTGCTGGTGATGATGTTCATGGCGCGGCCGATCAACGAATTCATCGATCGGCATCCGACCATCAAGATCCTGGCGCTCGCGTTCCTGATCCTGATCGGCGTCGCGCTGATCGGCGAGTCCTTCGACTTCGAGATCCCGAAGGGCTACCTGTACTTCGCGATGGCATTCTCGGTGGTCGTCGAGATGATCAATATCCGGATGCGCAAGCGCGGCCAGCCGGTCGACCTGCGCGGCCCCGAGATGCCGCCGCCGTCGGATCCGAAGTAGGATCGACGTCGCGCGGCGTCCGTCGGCCGTGCCGGCCGGGGCTCCCTCGTTCGCTCAGCAGAACGGACATTCGCTCGCTCGGGACCCCGTCCGGCACGGCCAGCGGACGCCGGGCATTATTGGCGCTTCAATGAATCCTGCGGCGCAGACCACAAGACGCAGGCACACCTGGCGAGTGCATCGCGTGGGCGTGTCGGATGGGCGTGTACTGGCGCAGGGCGGGTGGCGAGCGAGCGCCTGAAGTTCCGGCGGCGCGAGCGAGCCAACCCGCCCAGCGCCACGACACGCGCCCGCCCGGCCGGCTCAGGTGTTGAGCTTGCTGTGCCGCCGGCTATAGCCGAAGTAGATCACGAACCCGATCAGGATCCAGCCGGTCATCCAGTGCCAGTTGTCGATGAACGCGCGGCCGAACAGGTACAGGCAGGCCGCCGCGCCCAGGATGCAGACGACCGGCGCCGCCGGCACGCGGAACGCGCGCGGCAGGTCGGGGCGCGTCTTGCGCAGCACCAGGACGCCGATACAGACCGTCGCGAACGCGAGCAACGTGCCCATCGACACCAGGTCGCCCAGCACGTTGATCGGCAGCAGGCCCGCGAGCACGACAGCGGTTGCACCGACGATCACGGTGCCGACGTGCGGCGTGCGGTATACCTTGTGGATGCGGCCGAAGAGCGGCGGAATCAGCCCATCGCGCGACATCGCGTAGAAGATGCGCGGCTGGCCGATCATCATGACGAGGATGACCGACGTCAGGCCCGCGATCGCACCGATCTCGACGACGGACTTGAGCCACAGCAGGCTCGGGTAATTCTCGAGGGCGGTCGCCACCGGCTTCGGCGTCCCGAGCAGGTTGTACGGCATGATGCCGGTCATCACCGCCGACATCGCGATGTAGATCAGCGTGCAGATCGCCAGTGACCCCAGGATGCCGATCGGCATGTCGCGCTGCGGGTTCTTGGCTTCCTGCGCCGCCGTCGAGACCGCGTCGAAGCCGATGTAGGCGAAGAACACCACCGTCGCACCGCGCAACACGCCGTCGAAGCCGAATCGTCCCGGGCCTTCCGGTTCGGGGATGAACGGCACCCAATTGTCGGGATTCACGTATTGCAGTGTGAACGCCATGAACAGCAGGATCACGCCGACTTTGATCGCGACGATGATTGCGTTGGCCGTGGCCGACTGCGAGATGCCGCGATAGCAGAGCCAGGCGACGGCCAGCACGATGGCGACCGCCGGCACGTTGATCAGCGCGCCGGTTGTGACCAGCCGGCCATCCACCACGTTGAGCGGCGCACTGGTCAGTGCCGTCGGCAGCGCCAGAGAAGTGCCGAGCGCGGTGCCAATGGTATCGAGCAGGCCGGTAAAGTAGCCGGACCAGCCGACTGCGACAGTCGCCGCGGCAAACGTGTACTCGAGCACGAGATTCCAGCCGATGAACCAGGCGACTGCTTCGCCGAGTGTCGCGTAGGAATAGGAATAGGCGCTGCCGGAAACCGGCAACATCGCAGCGAACTCCGCGTAGCATAGACCGGCGAACGCGCAGGCGACGCCGGCCATCACGAAGGAAAGCACGATCGCGGGACCCGCGTGATTCGCCGCCGCATTGCCCGTCATCACGAAGATGCCGGCGCCGATCACCGCGCCGATGCCGAGCAACACGAGGTGCCGCGCGGTCAGCACGCGCTTGAGCGTAACTTCGCCCTGCAGACTGCCCTCGACCGGTTCCCCGGCATCGACGTGCGGCTGGGCAGTGACCGGCTGGGTGCGGAACAGGCTCGAACTCATGCGGCATCCCCCTGCGAAACCGTAGCGGACTCTAACCCAGCATCCCGGCGATTGCGAGAGTGGCCGGGCCGCTCATTGGCGAAGTTCGTCGCTCAGAAAAGGCGCGAATGCTTCGATGAGAGCGGTGTAGACGCGTGGCGTTCCGGCGACCAGGTTGCCGCCGTCGCGATAGTCGCCCCCGGTCAGCGTGCCGACGCGCCCGCCCGCTTCCGTGATCAGCAGGTTGCCGGCGGCCGTGTCCCAGGGTGCGAGACCGACTTCCCAGAATCCGTCGAGCCGGCCCGCGGCGACATATGCGAGATCGAGCGATGCGGCGCCGGGCCGGCGCACGCCGGCCGTGTTGTCCATGACGTGCTCGAGCATCGCGAGATAGGGCTTGAGCCAGCGCTTGTTCTCGCGAAACGGAAAGCCGGTGCCGATCAGCGCGCCGTCGAGGCCGAGGCGCTGCGTCACGCGCAGGCGCCGGCCGTCGAGTTGCGCGCCTTCGCCGCGCGCGGCGGTAAACAGCTCGCCGCGCAGCGGATCGAGCACCACGCCGACTTCCATGCGATCGCGGTGACGGCAGGCGACCGAGACCGCGAACTGCGGAAAGCCATGCAGGAAATTGGTGGTGCCGTCGAGCGGGTCGATGATCCAGGTGTAATCGTCGCCGTCGTGGCGGCCGCTTTCCTCGGCCAGGAAACCATGTTCCGGGTAGGCCTTCCGGATCGTCGCGATCAGCACCTGTTCGGCCGCGCGATCCACCTCGCTGACGAAGTCGTTACGACTCTTCTCGCTGACCGTGACGCCGCCGACGCGATCGAGGTTGCGCACGATCACTTCGCCCGCGCGGCGCGCGGCGCCGATCGCAATGTTGACCAGGGGGTGCATGACCCGAGAATATCAGCAATCATCCCGGGACAGCGATGGCAACCAGCATCCGTATCGTGCTTGTCGACACCAGCCATCCGGGCAATATCGGCGCCGCCGCGCGCGCCATGAAGAACATGGGCCTGGCAACGCTGGTGCTGGTGCGCCCGCAATCGCATCCGCATCAGGACGCCGTCGCGCGCGCCTCCGGCGCAGCCGACCTGCTGGCGGCGGCGCGGGTGGAACCATCGGTCGATGCCGCGATCGCCGACTGTGGCCTGGTGCTTGGCACCAGCGCGCGACCGCGCAACGCGCGTCATCGCGTGCTCGATGCGCGCCAGGCTGCGCACGAGCTCGTGGCAGCGTCGACCCTCCGGCCGGCGGCGGTGCTGTTCGGCGGCGAGCGCAACGGCCTCGCCAACGACGAACTCGCCCGCTGCCAGGCGCTGATCCGCATTCCCGCGGCGCCTGAATATGAGTCCCTGAATCTTGCGCAGGCGGTGCAGCTTGTCTGCTACGAGATCCTGATGGCGTCTGGTGTCGCGCCCGCACCCGAGGCCGTGCTGGCGCCGGCCACCGCACGGGAGATGACCGCACTCTACCGGCACCTCGACGCCGTACTCGAGCGGATCGGCTTCCTGCACGACGGCAATGCGGCGCAGCTTGCGCCGCGTTTGCAGCGGCTGATCTCGCGCGCGGTGCCGGACGACGCCGAGGTGCGGATCCTGCGCGGCCTGCTGGCGGCAATCGAGCGACGCACGCGGGCGGGGGAATGATGCGATGACGGACGAGGCGCCGATCTACCTGGACTACGCAGCGAGCGCGCCGCTCGATCCGCGCGTTGTGGCGGTCATGCGCGAGTGCCTCGAGGATCGCGAATTGCAGGCCAACCCGGCGTCCGCACACGAGCCGGGGCGCGCCGCCGCGTCGCGCATCGAGGCCGCCCGCGCACAGGTCGCCGGGCTGATCGGGGCGCCGCCGGATGCGATCGTGTTCACCTCCGGTGCGACCGAGAGCGTCAATCTCGCGATTCTCGGCGCGGCACGCGCGGCGCGCGATGCGCGCGGCGCAAGCCGTGGCCCGCGGCATGTCGTGAGTTCGCGCATCGAGCACCGCGCCGGTCGCGACAGCTGCCGGCAGCTGGAACGCGAGGGCTTCGAGCTCTGCTGGCTGCAGCCGGATGCCGGGGGCCGCATCGAGGCCGGCCAGGTCGCCGACGCACTGCGGCCGGACACCGCGCTGGTCTCGTTGATGCACGCCAACAACGAGACGGGCGTCGTGACGGACATCGCCGCGATCGCCGCTTTATGCGCCGAGCGGGAGGTGGCGCTGCACGTGGATGCGGCCCAGAGCGTCGGCAAGCTGCCGGTGGCGGTCGCCGCGCCCGGCATTGCGCTGTTGAGTTTTTGTGCGCACAAGCTGGGCGGGCCCAAGGGGGTCGGCGCGCTGTACCTGCGGCGCCGGCCGCGGCCCGCATTGCAGCCGCTGCAGTTTGGCGGGGGCCACGAGGACGGCCTGCGCCCGGGCACCCTGCCGACTCACCAGCTGGTCGGATTCGGCGTCGCCTGTGAGCTCGCGCGATCGGCGCTCGCCATCGAGGCCCCGCGCATCCGCGTCCTGCGCGAACGCCTGTGGCAGGCGCTGCAGCCGGCAATGCCGCTGTGGCGAAACGGCGTGCCCGAGCCGTCGGTGCCCGGCATCCTGAACGTCGGATTCGCCGGCGTGGAGGGTGAGAGCCTGTTGCTGGAGCTCGACGGCCGGCTGGCCGTATCGAGCGGTGCCGCCTGCAGTTCGGCCAGTGCGGAACCATCCACCGTGCTGCGCGCGCTCGGTCGTTCCGATCTTGCGATCCAGGCATCGCTGCGCCTGAGCATTGGCCGCGAAACGACGGCAGCGGAGATCGATCGCGCGGCACGCCTGCTGGTCGCGGCTGTCCGGCGCCTGCGTCAAGCGCTGCCCGTGGGCGCGCTCGAGCGCATCGCATGAGCGCAGACGCGCCGCGCTATTCCACCGATGTGCTGGACCTGTTCCGCCGGCTGCCGCACCGGGCGCCGTTGGCGGCCGGCGCGGGGACGGTTGCGAGCGGCGAGGCGCTGGCGCTCGAGCGCGGGGCCTGGGTGCAGTTCGAGGCGCGCCTCGACGGTGGTCGCGTCGCATCGTGCGCATTCCGCGCCTGGGGCTGCCCGCACACGCTCGCTGCCGCCGCGCGGGCCTGTGCGGCGGTCGAGGGCCTTGCCATCGCATCGGCGGCTGCGATGCCGGCACGGCAGCTCGCAGAGGAGCTCGAGGTCCCGCGGCACAAGCTGGGCCGGATGCTGGTCGTCGAAGATGCGATGCACGCCCTGATTGCGCACGCGCGTGCGCTACAATCACGCTGAAACATGGCCATTACGTTGACACCCGCCGCCGCAGACCGGGTCCGCCACTTCCTGACAGAGCGCGGGCACGGCGTCGGGCTGCGCCTCGGTGTGCGCAAGACCGGCTGCTCGGGTTTCGCCTACGTCGTCAATTACGCGGACCAGGTCGAGGCCAATGACCGGGTCTTCGACAGCCAGGGCGTGCGGGTCCTGGTGGATGCCGCGAGCCTCGGCCTGATCGACGGCACCGAGGTCGATTTCGTCCGCCACGGACTCAACGAGGCGTTTCGGTTCCGCAACCCGAACGTGCGTGGCGAATGCGGTTGCGGCGAGAGCTTCAGCGTCTGATTTTTCCTTTCGGAACGGGCACTTCCGCGCACACGGCGATTGCCGGGGTCGGGTCGCGGGCGCTAGAATACGCGGTCCGGATTGGCCCCCTGAACACACGAGGAACCCATGGCGGTTGAGCGCACCTTGTCCATCGTCAAGCCCGACGGCGTCGCCCGTAACCTGATCGGCGATGTCTTCCGCCGTTTCGAGGGCGCCGGGCTTCGCATCATCGGCGCGCGCATGTTGCATTTGACCCAGGGCCAGGCCGAGGGCTTCTACGCCGTGCACCGCGCGCGCCCGTTCTTTGGCGACCTGTGCACCTACATGAGCTCGGGCCCGGTGATGGTGCAGGTGCTCGAGGGGGAGTCCGCCGTGGCGCGCCATCGCGACATCATGGGCGCGACCGATCCGAAGAAAGCGGCCCCCGGCACGATCCGCGCCGACCTCGCGACCAGCATCGAGGAAAACGTGGTGCACGGTTCCGACAGCGCCGAGAACGCGGCGCGCGAGATCGCCTATTTCTTCTCCGAAACGGCGCTGTGTCCGCGCACGCGCTGAAGCTGCTGCCGCGATCCACGCCATGACCGGCGAACGCACCAATCTGCTCGGACTGTCGCGACCGGAACTCGAGGCATACGTTGCCGGGCTCGGCGCGAAGCCATTTCGCGCGCGGCAATTGCTGAAGTGGATCTATCGCCGCGGGGCAGCCGATTTCTCGCGGATGACCGACCTGGCGAAGGATTTCCGCGCGGCGCTCGCTGAAGTCGCAATGGTCAGCGTACCGGAAATCGTCAGCGCCAGAACCGCCGTCGACGGCACGCGCAAGTGGCTGCTGCGCATGCCGGGCTCGAGGGTCGCCGAGCAGGTGATCGAGACCGTCTTCATTCCGGAACCCGGGCGCGGGACGCTTTGCATTTCCAGCCAGATCGGCTGCGCGCTCGACTGCTCGTTCTGCGCCACCGGGGCGCAGGGTTTCAATCGCAACCTGACTGCCGCGGAGATCATCGGCCAGGTCTGGCTCGCCAACCGCGAGCTCGGGCACGATCCGGACGGCGAACGCATCATCAGCAATGTCGTGCTGATGGGCATGGGCGAGCCGCTCGCCAACTACCGGAATGTGCTGCCCGCGATGCAGCTGATGATGGACGACCTCGGCTACGACCTGTCGCGCCGCCGCGTGACGCTTTCGACCTCGGGACTCGTGCCGCAGATCTATCGCCTGGCCGAGGACTGCAATGTCGCGCTCGCGGTATCGCTGCACGCACCGAACGACGCGCTCCGCGACACGCTCGTGCCGATCAACCGCAAGCACCCGATTGCCGAGCTGCTGACCGCCTGCTGGCACTACCTCGAGCGCCAGAACGGCCGCAGCGTGACATTCGAGTACACGATGCTGGACGGCGTCAACGACGCGCCAGAGCATGCGCGGGAACTTGCGGCGCTGTTACGCGGTCATGATGCCAAGGTGAACCTCATTCCATTCAACACATTCCCGGGCACGAAGTACCGCCGCTCGCCTGCCGAGGCGATCCGCCGGTTTCGCGACCTGCTGGTGCAGGGAGGCGTCATGGCGACAATCAGGCGAACCCGCGGCGACGAGATCGACGCCGCCTGCGGTCAATTGCGCGGCCAGGTGATGGATCGCATGCAAGTGCGGCTCGGGAGCAAGCTGGTGCGGCTTGCGGTGCAGCCATGAACGCGCGCTTGGCGGCGCTCGCGGCGGCGCTGCTGCTCGCGATGCCGGCGTTGTCGCAGGACCAGGGAGCGGACCCGATCCTCGAGGCCGGCAGGATCAATGCGCGGCTCGCGATGGAATACCTCAAGCGCGAGCAACTGCAGGTCGCGCGCGAGAAGGTCGACAAGGCGCTGCTGCAGAATCCGAAGGACGTCAACGTGCAGCTTTCGGCCGGGCTCGTTTACGAGCGGCTGAACGACAAGCGGCGTGCGGAGAAGCATTACCGGCAGGCGCTCAGGACGGACGCCGACGACCCGGGGGCCCAGAATGCGCTGGGCGCGTTCCTGTGCCGGAACGGGGAGCATGCGAAGGGCGAAGCCATGTTCGTCAAGGCGGCGCGCAACCAGCTGTACCAGACGCCGGTCGTCGCCTACACCAACGCGGGCGTCTGCGCGCGCAGTGCCGGCAACCTCGAGCGCGCCGAGCAATACCTGCGCCAGGCGCTCAACGTGCAGGCGAATTACCCGGAGACTTTCGCGCAGCTCGCGGGCGTGCTGCACGATCGCGGCAGCTACCTCCAGGCGCGCGCCTTCATCGAACGGTTCCTCGCTGTCGCGCCGGTGACGGCGGACGTGCTGCTGCTGGGCCACAAGAACGAGATGGCGCTGCAGGATGCGGCAGCCGCGGCAGTATTCGGCGCGCGGTTGCGCAAGGAATTCCCGGGATCGGAGCAGGTGCGCTCGCTCGAGAACATGGAACGCCGGAATCCGGGATGAACGCACGGACCAGCGGCACTTCGCCGGGTGCGCAATTGCGTGCCGCCCGCGAAGCCCGCGGCCTCTCGATCGAGGAAGTCGCCGAACGGCTGCGCCTGAATGCGGCCCTTGTGCTCGCGATGGAACAGGACCGGCTCGCGCTGCTCGGGGCGCCGGTGTTTGCCCGCGGACACCTGCGCAACTATGCGGCGCTGGTGGGTGCTCCGGAACAGGAAATCATGGCGGCCTGTGATGTGGACGACGTTCCGCAGCCGAGCTTTCTGCCGGCGCTCGAACTGAAGCCGAAGACGCGCGACCGCGCGCGCTGGGCCTGGCCGATCACGGCGGTGTTGCTCGCCGTCGCGGGCGTGGCAATCTACTGGTGGCTGACGGCACCAGGCTGAGTCATGGACAGAAAACTACAGGCCGTCCGCGGCATGAACGACCTGCTCGCGGACCAGTTGCCCTATTGGCAGCTGGTCGAGCGCTCGGCACGCGAGCTGTTTGCGGACTACGGTTACCAGGAGATGCGGGTCCCGCTGCTCGAACGCGCAGAGCTGTTCCAGCGCTCGATCGGCGAGCACACCGACATCGTCGAGAAGGAGATGTACTCCTTCGAGGACCGCGGCGGCGACCTCCTCTGCCTGCGGCCCGAGGCGACGGCGGGGCTGGTGCGCGCCGCGATCGAGCATGGGTTGCTGCACAATCAGAAGCAGCGGTTGTGGACTGCCGGGCCGATGTTCCGGCACGAGCGGCCGCAGGCCGGCCGCTACCGCCAGTTCCACCAGATCGATTGCGAGGCCTTCGGGTACGTCGGCCCCGACATCGACGTCGAGGTCGTGCAGCTGTCGGCGCGGCTGTGGCGCAAGCTCGGCATCAGGGACGTGGTGCTGCGCGTGAATTCGCTCGGCACGCCGGAATCACGGCAACGCTACCGCGCACTGCTGGTCGAGCATTTCGGCCGCCACCGCGCCCTGCTCGACGCGGACAGCCTGCGGCGGCTCGAGTCGAATCCGCTCAGGATCCTCGATTCCAGGAATCCGGCGATGCGCGAGCTGATTGGCGATGCGCCGGTCCTGACCGAGCACCTCGACCCGCAATCGCAGGCTCATTTTGAGCAGTTTCGCGAGCTGCTCTCGGGCTGCGGCATTGCACACGAGGTCGATCCGCGGCTGGTACGCGGGCTCGATTACTACACGCGCACGGTGTTCGAGTGGACGAGCGCGGCGCTCGGTGCCCAGGATGCCGTGTGTTCCGGCGGCCGGTATGATGGCCTGGTCCAGCAGCTGGGTGGTGAGCCGACGCCCGCCATCGGCTGGGCACTCGGCGTCGAGCGCATCGTCGGCCTGCTGCAGGCGGCAGGCATCGCGGCCGCGGCCCGGGTGCCGGCGGTATACCTGGTTCTGTCCGGTGATCCGGCGCTCCGCGCCGGCCTCGCGCTCGCGGAGCAGCTGCGCGATGCGCTGCCGGGCGCCGGAGTGCTGGTCAACATGGATGGGGGCAGCTTCAAGGCGCAGCTGAAGCGCGCCGACCGGAGCGGCGCCACGTTCGCGCTGATCATCGGTGATGATGAGCTGGCGCGCGGCGTTGCGGCGATCAAGCCGCTGCGCGCCGGGACGGGCCAGCAGGAATGCAGCCTGGTCGAACTGCCGGCGCGCGTCGCGACCTTGTTGCGGGACGCAGGAACGATGGGGAAAGACGATGGTTGATGAATATCTGTCCGAACGTGAGCAGGCCGAGCAGCTGCGGGGCTGGCTGCGCCAGAACGGGATCTGGCTCGTCGCGGGCGTGGCGCTGACGCTCGGCGGCTATTACGGCTACCGCTGGTGGGAGGCGCGCCAGGCGGATCGCTCGCTTGCCGCCGAGCAGCGCTTCACGGCAATGCTGGACGCGCTCGCTGGCAATCAGCGCGATGAGGGCCTGCGGCTGGCCGGCGAAGTCACCGGCGAGTTTGCCGGCACGCCCTATGCGGACCAGGCGACGCTGGTGCTGGCGCGCCTCGATGTCGAGGCCGGCGATTTTGCCCAGGCGGAAACGCGTCTCGCCGGACTCGCCGCCGAATCGGACGATCCCGACCTGCGGCTGGTTGCGCGGCTGCGCCTGGCGCGGGTACAGCTCGCGCAGGGCAGGCACGATGATGCGCTGGCGACACTTGACGCGGCCAGCCAGCCGGCAATCGAGGCGCGTATCGAGGAGCTGCGCGGCGACGTGCAGCTCGCCAAGGGCGACAAGCCCGCTGCGCTCGCGTCCTATCGCAGGGCCCAGGCGGCCGCCGGCGAGGGCGCAACAGGCCTCGGGCTGCTCGATGCGGAACTTCTGGGTCTGAAGATCGACGAACTGGCCTCTGCTACGGCATTGGCGACGGAGTAAGGCATGCGCATGAACCGGATCACCTGGCTGCTGGCGTGTGCGCTGTTGATGGCGGGCTGCAGCAAGGAGAAGGAAGCCGCGCCGCCGGCCGTACTGGTCAAGTTCGATCCCGTCGTGCGCATCGATCGCGTCTGGAGCATGGGCACCAAGGGCGGCGACGAAGTCCTGCGCCTCGGCCTGCAGCCGGCCGTCGAGGCCGATCGCGTCTACGTGGCAGGTCACGGCGGCGACGTCCAGGCGCTGGAACTGTCGAGCGGCCGCAGCCTGTGGCGCACGCCAACGGAACTCGGGCTGGGCGGCGGCCCCGCGGTCGGCGAGGGGCTGGTGGCGGTCGGCTCGCTGGACGGCGAGCTGCTCGCCCTCGACGCGCAGTCGGGCGCCGAGCGCTGGCGCGTGACGATCGGCGGCGAAGTGCTGTCGGCGCCGGCGATCGCCGGCGGCCTGGTCGTCGTTCGCACGGTGGACGGGCGGCTGCGCGGCCTGCGCGCGGCGGATGGCGGCGAGGCCTGGGTTTACGAGCAGCCGGTGCCGCGGCTGACGCTGCGCGGCA
Source organism: Steroidobacteraceae bacterium (assembly GCA_040899645.1). GTDB lineage: Bacteria > Pseudomonadota > Gammaproteobacteria > Steroidobacterales > Steroidobacteraceae > SCUD01. Next base: position 604 of record JBBEAB010000098.1, on the reverse strand, counting down.
ATGGCGCCCCGGTCATCAGCGGCGACATGGTTCTCGCGGGATTCGACAACGGCAAGGTCATCGCCTTGTCGCTGGCCAGCGGCGAATTGCTGTGGACGACCACGGTCGCACCTGCGCACGGCCGCACCGAGATCGAGCGGCTGGTCGATATCGATTCGCCGCTGCGTGTGATCGGCCAGGACGTCTTCGTCGTCGGCTACCAGGGGCGCATCGCGATGCTCGCTCGCGACTCCGGGCAGATCTGGTGGGGCCGCGAGTTGTCGAGTCACCGCGGGCTCGCCGCCGATGATGTCAATCTCTATGTCACGACCGCAGACAGCGCGGTCGTCGCGCTCAGGCGGCGCGACGGCACCGAAGTCTGGCGCCAGGAACAGCTGCTGCGCCGCGCAGTGACGGCACCCGCCTTGTCCGGCGACGCACTCGTGGTCGCGGACTTCGAGGGCTATGTGCATTGGTTCGATGCGGCCAGCGGTCAGCTGCTGGCGCGCGGCAAGGCCGGCGGCGGCCGTATCAGCAATATGCCGATCAGCGCCGGCGACCTCCTGCTCCTGCAGACCGACTCGGGCGAAGTCCAGGCCTGGCGCGCGGCGCCGCGCGGCGCGGG
>JBBEAB010000097.1:0-1836 GCA_040899645.1 Steroidobacteraceae bacterium | reverse complement strand
ATCAGCAGATCGGCATGCCGGTACATTGCACGGGCGTGCTGGCGGAAGACGTGATCGCTGCGCTGGATCTTCCCCCCGAGGCCGTGCTCAATCCCCTGTCGACCGTCCGATTCGTGGCGCCGGCAGGCCATTCCTTCGACTACACGACGGCGACCACCGAAGCCGTGGTCATCGACCGGGTCGCCTTCGACGCGGCGCTGGGCCGTCGCGCCGAATTGGCCGGAGCGTCGGTGATTCGAGGCCGGCGCGTAATCGCCATTGACATCATTGCCGGCGCCGCGCAGTTGACCTTCGCGGACGGCGAGCCGGTGCGCGCGCGCAGCGTCATCCTGGCGTGCGGCGCCAACTATTCGTTCCAGAAGCGGCTCGGGCTCGGCATGCCATCCACGTTCCTGCAGTCGGCGCAGCTCGAGCTGCCCGCCGAGCGGCCGGGTGACGTCGAGATCCATTTCGGATCGGAGATCGCGCCCAAGGGATTTGCGTGGGCGGTACCGGTGCGGCGCTCCTATGGCACGTTCGCGCGCATCGGCGTGATGGCGGAATCCGATCCGGCCGAGTATTTTTCACGAATGATCGCGCGCGTGCGCGATCGGTGGGGCGTGGCGCTGCCCGATGCGGCGCCGAAGCGGCGCATGCTGCCGCTCGGCAGCGTGAAGCGGACGTTTGCGGAACGCGTGTTGGCGGTCGGCGATGCGGCGGGACTGGTGAAGCCGACGACCGGAGGCGGGATCTACTACAGCGTGATCAGCGGGGAAATCGCGGCGGAGGTGCTGGGATCGCGGCTGGCGGTGGACGATCTCTCAGCCGGGGCGATGCGCGAGTACGAACAGCGGTGGCGCACCCGCTTTCAATCGGAATTCTCGGCGCAACTGGCCTTGCGCTTCGTGGCGCAGCGGATGCGCGATACCGACATCGATGCGCTGTTCAGCCTGGCGACGACCGACGGCATCCTGCCGCTCGTGCGGCAAACCGCGCGGTTCAATCGCCATCGCGACTTCATTCTTGCGCTGCTCCGCCACCAGCCGGCCCGCCGGGCCCTGTTCGGGCGCCTGGCCAGCTCGGCATAGCGCGCCGGACCAGGAACAACGACAGGATCAATTCCGACGCCGCGCGCTGCAGCGCGTAGAACAACCCGGCCTTGCCCTCCAGAATCCCGCCGCGAACGAAATAGCAATAGACGAACATTGCCGGCGGCGCCAGCACGACCCATCGCCGCAGTTGATCGGCAAGATTTAGTCGGCCCGAATGCGACCCGCCGAGCTTGTCGGCTTCGAGCGCCATGTAGCGCGCCTGCGCCGCAATCCAGTGACCGAGTGACTTGCGGTCGTCGTGCCGGATGCGCGCGGCCAGCGGCCGCACCTCGCCATCGACACGCACGCGCTGCGTGTGCCCGTCCTGTTCGTAGCGGCCTCGCGCGCGGCGATAGAGGACGGTGACCGGCGGATACGCGGCGTTGCGCAGCGGCTGCCCATCGATGCAGTAATCAAAGGAAGCGGCGAAGCCGGCGACGGCTGGATCAGGCTGTAGTGCCTGGATCTCCCGCACCAGGCCGTCGCTCAACACGTGGTCGGCGTCGATCGCCAGCACCCATTCAGTGGCGATGCCGGTCTGCTCGATCGCGAAGTTCCACTGTTCGGCGTGTGTCGTGAAGGCGCGCGTGACGATGCGAACACTCGGAAAAGCCGCGGCGATCGCCACCGTGCCATCGGTGCTCATGCTGTCGACGATGACGATGTCGCGCAGCCACGATAACGGGCCGAGCGTGCGCGCGAGGTTGGGCGCCTCGTTGAAGGTCAGGATCACGCCGGTGATGTCGTTCACGCGGTCGCCCGCCCG
>JBBEAB010000096.1:0-12714 GCA_040899645.1 Steroidobacteraceae bacterium | reverse complement strand
GCCGTCGACCAGCCAGCCGATCGCGCCCACGTCCGCCCAGGTCGGCGTCGGGTAATTGAAGATGCTGGAATACTTGGCCTTGCCCTGGAGCAGTTGCTCGACCAGTTCGGCACGCGAAACGCCGAGCGTCTCGGCCGCGCTGTACAGGTAGGCGCCATGGCCGCCCTCGTCCTGTACCTTCGCGATGAGAATGGTCTTGCGCAGCAGGGAAGGCGCGCGCGTGATCCAGTTGCCCTCGGGCAGCATGCCGACGATCTCCGAGTGGGCGTGCTGCGAAATCTGCCGGATAAGCGTGCGGCGGTAAGCGTCCGGCATCCAGTCCTTGGGTTCGACCTTGTCTTCCGCATCGACCCGCGCCTGGAATCGCGCGGCCAGCAGGGCGCCATCCTGCGACTCGTCGCGCAAGCAATCCTTACCAAGGGAATCAAGACCTTGCGTATACATGGACCCGGCCTCCAGGCGCCGCCCGCAATGACAACTTTGACACAGAAAGTAGCCGGATGGCATGGCGCGACGCGGCCTTTCGGCCACGGCGCCGAACGCGCTAGTCCCAGCCCTCGAGGCGCTGTACCAGGGTGTCCATGAAGTGGTTGGCCAGGTGGCCATCGAGCACGCGGTGGTCGATCGTGAGCGTCACGTAGCAACGCGGGCGGACGACGATCTCCTCGCGGCCTTCGCGTTCGACGACGACCGCGCGCTTCTCGAGCTTGCCGATGCCAAGGATCGCGGATTGCGGCTGATTGATCACGATCGGCGCCGCGACCAGGCTGCCGCTGACCCCATGGTTGGAAATCGTGAACGTACCACCGCGCAGATCCGCCTGCGTCAGGCGGTCCTCGCGTGCGCGCGCGACCAGGTCGCCGAGCGCCTTTGCGATGCCTGCCAGGTCGAGCCGGCCGACGTCGCGGATGACCGGCACGACCAGCCCGCGGCCCTCGAGCGCCGTGCCGACGCCGATGTCGATCCGCTCATTGACGAGGATGGCATCATCGGTCCAGCGCGCATTCGCTTCCGGCACCGCGCCGATCGCATCCACACAGGCCGCGACGAAATAGGCCGTGAGCGTCAACGGCGCACCCCGCTGCTCGAACGACTGCCGATGACGTGTGCGATGCGCGAGCACGGCCGTCATGTCCGCCTCAAAGACGGTCGTCACATGCGGCGCGGTCTGCAGCAGGCTCTCGACCATGTGCGCCGCGATGCGACGTCGCATCGGCGTGTGCGGAATGCGGCGCTGTCCCTCGGCGCGGGCGGCCGCGGCGGGCGCGGCGGGCGCAGCACCGCCACCCGGCCCCTGGCCGCGCGGCGCCGCGGCCAGCACGTCATCGACCGTGATGCGCCCCGACTCGCCGCTGCCACGCACGTCGCTGGCATTCAATCGGTGCTCCGCGAGCAGGCGCCGCACCGCGGGGCTCATGCGCTCGGACGCCGGCACCTTTGCCGCCGCGGCGGGTTTCGCGGCTGGCGCAACTGCCGGCGCAGCCGGCGTGGCCATGGCGGCTTCGCCTGCAGCCTGGGGCAGCAACCGGCCGAGCAAGGCGCCGGGCGCGACATCGACGCCTTCAGCGGCAGCGATCTCGCCGAGCACGCCATCGGCGGGCGCCGGGACCTCGATCGTGACCTTGTCGGTCTCGATCTCGACCAGCGGCTCGTGCTTCGTCACCGGCTGGCCGACGGCCTTCAGCCAGCGCAGCACCTGGGACCGCGTTCCCTCCGCCTGGTCTTCCGGCAACACCACGTCAATCATGCCTGGCATGGCTCAGATGCTCGCGATGCGGCGCATCGCGGCGACGATGCCGGCGACCGAGGGCACGACGGCTTCCAGCAGCGCGGGGCTGTGAGGGCTCGGCACATCCGGCATCGCGAGGCGCTCGACGGGCGCGTCGAGGTTGAAGAACGCGCGCTCCGCCAGTACGGCCGCGATTTCCGCGCCGAAACCTGCGGTGATGTTGTCCTCGTGCACGATCAGGCAGCGTCGTGTCTTCTCGACCGAGGCGAGCACGGCAGCGCGGTCCCAGGGCGCAAGCGTGCGCAGGTCGAGCAATTCGACATCGATGCCTGAGTCGGCTGCCGCCTGTTCGCAACGCTCGACCATCGCGCCCCAACTGACGACCGTGAGCTCGGCGCCGGAGCGCAGGCAGTGTGCGACGCCGAAGGGCAGCATGAAATCATCGCCGGGATACGGCCGGCGGGCGGCGGCGCCGTCGAGCAGCGAGCGATGCTCGAAGAAGATGACCGGGTCATTGCCACGCAGCGCACGGCGCAATAGCCCGACCGCATCCTCGGCATTGGACGGCATCACGAGCTGCCAGCCGGTCGCGTGCAGGAACTGCACCTCGTTGCACTGGCTGTGCCAGGGATCGCCGCACTTGAAGAAGCCGCCCGGCATGCGCACGACCATCGGCGCCGCAAATCGATTGGCCGTGCGCCAGCGCATCGTGCCGCAGTCGTGCAGTTGCTCGGCTGCGGGCTCTGCGTACTTGCGGAACTGGATCTCGGGCACCGGCATCAGGCCCGCGAGCGACATGCCGACCGCGCGCCCGATGATCCCCTCCTCCGACAGGCTGGTGTCGAAGACCCGGTCTTCGCCGAAGCGTTCCTGCAGTCCGAGCGTAGCCGCATGCACGCCGCCCTTGCGGCCGACATCCTCGCCGAACACCAGCACCCGCGGGTTGATCGCGAGCTCGTGCTCGAGCGTGCGACGGATCGCGGTCAGCATGTTGATGCGTGGACCCTCGGGCCGCGGCTTCGCGTCGCCCGCAATGGGCACGATCCCTTCAGCCAGCAGCCCGCCCTGGCGCTGACGCTCGGCGGATCCGTCCGGGCGCTGCTCGCTGAAAGCGTACTTCGTGACCGCAGTGGAGAAGACCTTGGGCCGCGATTCAACGGCGGCCAGCGCAGCGACTACCGCCTGGTTGGCCTCGCTTTCGAGCGCCTTCCATTCCGTCTCGGCCAACAGCGAGGGAACGAGCTGCCGCTGCAGGGCCAGCAGCGGATCGCGCGCCTGTTCCGCCGCGATCTCTTCCGCGCTCTTGTAGGCCTGCGTGTCCTGGCCGGAATGACCAGAGAGGCGTGGCACGGTGAGGCGCAGGAACACGGGCCCGTCGCCGGATCTCACGGCAGCGACCGCGGACTCGATCAGCCGCGCCGCCGCATCGGGGTCGGATCCGTTGCCGCTCAGGATGCGCAGGTTGCGAAATGCGGCGAGGTTGGCCGCGATGTCGCCGCCGGGCGTCTGTTTCGAGGAGGGCACGGAGATGCCGTAGCCGTTGTCCTCGATGAAATAGAGCAGCGGCAGCCGCTCCGTCGTCGCGATGTTGAGCGAGGCCCAGAAGCCGTTGGTCGCGGTCGACGCATCGCCACCATGGGCGACGGCGATACAGCCGGTCGATGCGGCGTCGCCGAGTACACGCGCACGGTACACGAGCGATTGCGCCCAGCCGGTGGCGGGGGTGTATTGCGTGCCGACGCCGCCGCAGGCCGGCAGCAAGCAAGGACCGTCGAGATTCGGCATGTTGATCACGACGCCGATGTCACGCCCGGCCGACATGCCCTCGGCGCGCATCATCGTCGACGCGAGCGCGTCTTCGGCGGACAGGCCGAGCGCGAGTGCCAGCGGCCGCGAGCGATAGTAAGGAGCGACCGCGTCGCGCCGACCGCTCAGTTGCTGGCCAAGCAGCGCCTGCGTCAGGTCATGGCCGCGCGCGGAGAACTGGTACAGCACCTTGCGCTCCGGCACGAGACGCGTTTCTTCGAGGCGGTCGAGCGCGCGCGACAGGAATGTGGTGCGGATCGCGCGCCGCCAGTCGACGGTGAACGCGGAAGTACGGTCCAGGGTCTTGCGGGCGCTGGCAGGCATGTGGGGGCCTCTCGGCGGATGGCTGGCCCGCGTCATCCTAGCGGCAGCTTCCGGGTGGAATGAGCTAATTTATGGCTGTTCCCGGATATTTTGAGTGATAAACTCCAACATTCAGCAAAGTACGGGTGTGTTACCCATGATGGACCGTCTCGATCGCACGGATATCCGCATCCTGGAATTGCTGCAGCGTGACGGCCGGCTGAGCCACGTCCTGCTCGCGGACCGCGTCGGATTGTCGCCGACTCCCTGCACGCGGCGGGTCCGGCGACTCGAAAAACTGGGCATCATCCGCGGCTATGCCGCCCTGGTCGAGCCGAAGCGCGTCGGTCAGAACGTGCTGGCATTCGTGCAGATCAAGCTCGAACGCCATACCGATGACGTGATCGACCGCTTCCGCCGCACGCTGGAGGAACGGCCGGAAGTGGTCGCGGCGCATGCGATGACCGGGGAAATGGATTTCCTGCTGCAGGTCGTGGTCACCGACCTCGATGCGCTCGGCCGTTTCACGCTGCACCAGCTCCTCAAGTTGCCGGGCGTGCGGGACGTGCGTTCGAGCCTGGTCCTGGAAACGCTGAAAACCGTCGCGCGCGTGCCACTTGGCGCGGCCACTGCCTGAGCACGCCCCCGGGGCCAAGGGCTGCGCTAGAATTCCCGGCGCCCTGAACCCGGCCGCATGGCCGCTGTCCCAAGATCACCGATTCCGTGGGGAGGCTGCCCAATGCTGCGAATGACGATTGCTTTGCTGGCCCTGCTGGCTGCCGGCAGCGCGCAAGCCGCCTGCATCTACCCGCGGGCGCCCGAGCGCGTGCCCGATGGGAAGACCGCAACCTACGAAGAAATGGTCGCGGCACAGCAGGCCGTCAAGCAGTTCAATGAGGACATCAATTCCTACAATGCGTGCCTGGACCTGGAGATGAGCGCACTGGAGCAGACCGGCCAGTACGACGAGAACCGGCTGTCCGAATTGCGCGCCATGCAGGCGAAGAAGAACAACGCCGCCGTGGACGAAGTCCAGGCCGTCGCCGACCAGTTCAACGAGCAGCTGCGCATCTTCAAGACGCGCGACAAGCAGAACTGACACCAGGGCCCGATGCTGACACCCGCCGAGGCAGATACGGCGATCGCCGCGGCGCTCACGCAGGTTCCCGAGGAAGAATTGCTGCTGGCGGCCTGCGCAGGCCGCGTGTTGCGCCGCGAAGTCCGCGCGGAACGCGACGCGCCCCCGTTCGATCGCGTCACGATGGACGGAATCGCATTTGCCGGCACTCCGCAGGATCCCAAGCGCCGCGAATTCCGCATCGCGGGCATCCAGGCGGCGGGCGTCCCGGCCCTACGGCTCGCCTCCCCAGGCGACTGCATCGAGGTCATGACCGGCGCCGTGCTGCCGGTGGGCTGCGACACCGTCGTTCCGGTCGAGCGCCTGTGCGTTGCCAACGGCATCGCGACACTCGAGGCCGGATACGAGCCCACCGCCTGGTTGCACGTGCATCGCCGCGCCGCCGACGCGGCCGCCGGCGACCTGTTGCTGGCGGCGGGTATGCGGCTCGGTGCGCCGGAAATCGCGATCGCCGCATCGGCGGGACTCGCGCAGCTGCCGGTGTCACGGCTGCCGCGCATCGCGGTCATTTCGACGGGCGACGAACTCGTGGATCCGGGCCTGCCATTGCAGGACCACCAGGTGCGCCGCTCGAATTCCTACGGACTCGCCGCCGCCTTGCGTCTCGCCGGCTTCGCGCCACTGTCGGACCTGCACCTGCCCGACCGCCGGGATGCGATCGAGACCGCGCTCGCGCGCGCGCTGGATGAGCATGAGGTGCTGGTGCTGTCGGGCGGTGTCTCCGCGGGACGCTTTGATTTCGTGCCGGATGCGCTCGGCGCGCTCGGCGTGAGGAAAGTCTTTCATCAGGTGGCGCAGCGGCCGGGACGACCCCTGTGGTTCGGCATGCGCGCACCCGGTCGGACGGTTTTCGCCCTGCCAGGCAATCCGGTATCGGTGCTGGTCTGCCTGTCGCGTTACGTGATACCGGCGCTGCGGGCGATGTGCGCCGCCCGAACCTCGCCGCTGCCGCAGGTCGCCCTGGCGCAGGCCTACGACTTCCAGGCACCGCTCTGCTGTTTCCTGCCGGTCCGGCTGCGGTACGATCAGGACGGCAGGACGCAGGCCGAAGCACGGCCAACCGGCGGCTCGGGCGATTTCATCTCGCTCGCCGGCACCGATGGATTCGTGGAACTGCCGCGGGGACCCGCGACTCATCCGGCGGGCCTGGTCGTACCGTTCCACGCCTGGTAGGACATGGACCCAGACGCGAAGACCCATCCGATTCCGCTTGCCGCGCCGCGTGCGGTGGCGGATACGCGCGGCCGCCCGCTTGCGGACCTGCGCATCTCCGTGATGGACCGCTGCAACTTCCGCTGCCCGTACTGCATGCCGCGCGCAACCTTTGGCGACAGCTACCGCTTCCTCGCGCCCGCGGAACGGCTGTCGTTCGACGAGATCACGCGGCTCGCGCGACTGTTCGCCGCCGAGGGCGTCCGCAAGATCCGCCTCACCGGCGGCGAGCCCCTGCTGCGCTCCGGACTCGCGGACCTGATCGGCGAACTGTCCGCGATCGACGGCGTCGCCGACCTGGCGCTCACCACCAATGGCGTGCTGCTCGCACAGCACGCGGCCGAACTCGTGGCCCACGGCCTGAAGCGCGTGACTGTGAGCCTCGATACGCTCGATCACGACACGTTTCGGCGCCTGAGCGGGGGCTTCGACGGGCTCGAACGCGTGCTGGACGGCATCCGCGCGGCCCAGGAAGCCGGGCTCGCGCCGGTCAAGGTCAATGCCGTGATACAGCGCGGCATCAACGACCGCCAGGCGCTGGATCTCGCGCGACATTTCCGCGGCAGCGGAGTCGTCGTGCGCTTCATCGAATACATGGACGTCGGCAATCGCAATGACTGGAACCCCGACCTCGTCGTCCCCTCACGCGAGCTGCGCGATGCGATCGCCGTCCTGCATCCGCTGAAGACGCTCACCGGCGCGTACCGCGGCGAGGTCGCCGAGCGCTATGCCTATGAGGATGGTGCCGGGGAGATCGGCTTCATCTCCTCGGTCAGCCAGCCATTCTGCGGCGACTGCACGCGCGCGCGGCTGTCTTCGGACGGCGTGTTCTACACCTGCCTGTTCGCGACCCGCGGCCTCGACCTGCGCGCGCCGCTGCGCGACGGCGCGGGCGATGCGGAACTGCGGCAGCTGATCCGCACGACCTGGCAGCGGCGCGAGGACCGCTACAGCGAGCTGCGCCGGCTGCCGATCGGCGAGGTAAAGCCGCGCAAGATCGAGATGTACTACATTGGCGGATGAGGGCAAACCGTTGCTTTCGCACGTGGACGACGCGGGCCGGCCGGCGATGGTGGATGTGACCGCCAAGCACCAGAGCCTGCGCATCGCGACCGCGGTCTCGCGCCTGCGCTTCCCGCGCCAGGTGTTCGCCGAGCTGCAGTCGTCCGGCTTCCAGACCGCGAAGGGACCGGTGTTCAACACGGCGATCGTGGCCGGCACGATGGCCGCCAAGCGCACCCACGATCTGATCCCGTTCTGCCATCCGCTCGGACTCGAGCGCTGCGAGATTGCGATCGAGGCAGCCGGCGATGACGCGATCGAGATCCGCTGCACGACGGCGGTGCATCACCGCACGGGCGTCGAGATGGAGGCGCTGACCGGCGCGAGTGTCGCGGCACTCACGATTTACGACATGTGCAAGGCCCTGTCGCACGACATCGTGATCGAGGATACGCGCCTGCTCGCGAAGAGCGGGGGCAACAGCGACTTCCGGCGGGAGCCGTCGCGATGACCCCGCTTTACGGCCTGGTCCTCGCGGGCGGCCGTTCGAGCCGCATGCAGGCCGACAAGGCGGCGCTCGCCTACGGGCGCAAGCCACAGCTCGCGCGCGCCTTCGAACTGCTGGCGCCGCGCGTGCAGCAGGCCTTCGTTTCGGTGCGCGCCGAGCAGCGCGACGAAGGCCTGCGCGCGCGCTATCCGCAGGTCGTCGACGGCGCCCCGGGCGAAGGCCCGATCGCCGGCATCATCGCCGCGCAGGCACTGCATCCTGCAGCGGCCTGGCTGGTCGTCGCCTGCGACCTGCCGCTGCTCGACGGCGCGACGCTCGATCAGCTGCTGGCCGGGCGCGACCGCTCGCGCCTCGCCACGGCGTTTCGCAGCGCCGCCGACGGCTTGCCGGAACCCCTGTGCGCGATCTACGAGCCCGCGAGCCGCGAGCCGCTCCTCGGGCATGTCGCCGCGGGCCGGCAGTGCCCGCGCAAGTTCCTGATCCGCCACGACACGGCCTTGCTCGACGCGCTGCGTCCGCGCGCGCTCGACAACGCCAACACGCCGCAGGATGCCGCCAAGCTCCGCGCCGCGCTGGCAGCGATCGGGTCCGGCTGATGATGCGCGTGCGCCTGCGTTACTACGCGTTGCTCCGCGAGCAAGCCGGGCGCCAGGCCGAGACCCTGGAAACGACGGCGGCGACGCCCGCGGATCTCTACCGCGAACTCGCGGCGCGCCACGGCTTCGGACTGTCCCAGGGCCAGCTCCAGGTCGCCGTCAATGGCGCCTTCGCCGACTGGCACCGGGCGCTGCTGGAGGACGACGAGGTCGTGTTCATCCCGCCGGTGGCGGGCGGATGAAATCCTTCGCGTTCACGCTGCAACCGATCGATGCGGGCGCGTGCGCGGCCCCGCTGGCGACGAATGCGGCCGGCGGCTTCGCCACCTTCGAGGGCCGGGTGCGCGATCACAACGAGGGCCGGACGGTCACCGGGCTCGAGTACGAGGCTTTCGAGGAACTGGCGCTCGTCGAGGGCGAACGCATCGTGCTGGACGCGCGGCGTCGCCATGGCATCCTTCAGGCTCACTGCGTGCACCGGCTGGGTACGCTTGCGATCGGCGATGTCGCCGTCTGGGTCGGCGTCTCGGCCGCGCATCGCGCCGAGGCATTTGCGGCCTGCCGCGAGATCATCGATGAGATCAAGCATCGCTTGCCGATCTGGAAGAAGGAGCACTACGCCTCCGGCGACAGCGGCTGGGTGAACTGCGAGCGCTGCGCGGCGCATGACCATGCGAAACCGGCGGCGTCGGCTGGCTTTGATTATTCGCGCCAGACAGTTTTGCCGGAAGTCGGCGTCGCCGGGCAGCAGCGCCTCGCACAGGCGTCGGTGGTGGTGATCGGCGCTGGCGGGCTTGGCTGCGCCGTGCTGACCGGACTGGCCGGCGCCGGCGTCGGCACGATCGGCATTGTCGATCACGATGCGGTGGACGCCTCGAACCTGCATCGCCAGCCGCTCTACACGATGGCGGATGTCGGGCGGCCAAAGGCCGAGGCGGCAGCCAGGCGGCTCGCGGCCTACAACCCGTCGATCCGGCTGCTGCCGCGCGTGCTGCGTCTCGATGCCGGCAATGCAGATGCGCTCGCCGGCGAGTTCGATGTGGTCGTCGACTGCAGCGACAACTTCGCCGCCAAGTTCCTGGTCAATGATGCGGCGATGCGGACCGGCACGCCCGCCGTGCTCGCTAGCGTCTACCAGTACGAGGGCCAGTTGCAGGTCGTGCGACCCGATGCCGGCGGCAGCTGCCTGCGCTGCCAGTGGCCGGACGCGATGCAGGACGGGCTCATCGGCAATTGCCGGCAGAGCGGCGTGCTCGGGCCGGTGCCGGCCGTGCTCGGCAGCCTGCAGGCCATGGAAGTGTTGAAGCTGCTGCTCGACCTGCCAGGGCAGTTGCAAGACGAATTGCTGCTGGTCGACCTGCTCGACCACGGCGAGCGGCGCTTGCAGGCGCCACGCGATCCGCTGTGCCGCGGAAGCTGCCGCCGCGCTGGAATACCGGTCGCGTCCGCCGCAACCGCCGATCTCGATGTCGAACTGTCGCTCGCCGCCGCAGCGCGTCAGGGTTTCCGCATCGTCGACATCCGCGAGCCCGGGGAGTGCGCGCTCGCGCCCCTGCCGGTCGCCGGCCAGCAGGCGCTGCCGCTCGGCCAATTGCTCGAGGGCCGGTTTGAAATGGAGGCTGGAGCGCGTTACCTGCTGGTGTGCGCCCACGGCGTGCGCAGCCGCGCGGCAGCAGAGATGCTGCGGGCGCAGGGACGCGACAACGTGTTTTCCCTGCGCGGCGGGCTCGCGGCCGGCCGCGATTGAGGCACCTCAGAACGCGAATCGGTCCTCGGGCAGTTCCATCACCGATTTTGCGCCCGCGCCGAGCGCATCGAGATGCGCCTCGACTCGCGGCAGGACGCGCTGGAAGTAGAAGCGCGCGGTCGCCAGTTTGGATTCGTGGAACGCAGCCTCACCGGTGCCCTTCTGCAGCGCCGCGCTCGAGACTGCCGCCATCCGCGCCCAGCACCAGCCGAGACACAGGTAGCCGGACAACTGCAGGTAGTCCATCGCCGCCGCGCCGGTTTCATCCGGGTCGCGGCCGGCGCGTCGCGCCACCTGCTCGGTTGCTTCGCTCCATTCCTTCAGCACGCCGGTCAGCGGCGTGACGAATTCAGACAGCGCCTCGGAGCTCGCGTGGCGTTCGCAGAAACCGCCGATCAGGCCGCCCAGCAGGCGCGCGAGCGAGCCGCCCGAGCCCAGGACCTTGCGGCCCAGCAGGTCCATCGCCTGCACGCCATTGGTGCCTTCATAGATCGCGGTGATGCGCGCGTCGCGGAAGAACTGCTCGACGCCGGTCTCGCGGACATAGCCGTGGCCGCCGTGCACCTGTATCGCCAGGCTCGTGCACTCGAGCGACATGTCGGTGACAAAGCCCTTGACGATCGGCGTCAGGATCGAAAGCAGGCCGTCCGCATGTTCGCGCTCCGCGGCGTCCGGGTGGTGCAGGGCGCGATCCATCTGCAGGCTGGCGAACCAGGTCAGCACACGCGCGCCCTCGATCAACGACTTCTGGGTCAGCAGCATCCGGCGTACATCCGGGTGGCCGATGATCGGGTCGGCCGCGGCGCTCGCGCCACCGCTCGAAGTGCGGCCCTGCCGGCGCTCGCGCGCGTAGGCGAGAGCGACCTGCCAGGCGCCCTCGCATTGTGCGAGGCCCTGCAGCCCGACCCACAGGCGCGCATGGTTCATCATCGTGAACATGCACTTCAGGCCGCCATTGATCTCCCCGATCAACCAGCCCTGCGCATCGTCGAAATTCATCACGCAGGTCGCCGATGCGTGGATGCCGAGCTTGTGTTCGAGACTCGCACAACTGACGCCATTGGCCCGGCCCGGCTTGCCACCGGCATCCGGCAGGAACTTGGGAACCAGAAACAGGCTGATCCCGCGCGACCCGCCCGGGGCGTCGGGCAGCTTCGCCAGCACCAGGTGCACGATATTCTCGGTCAGGTCGTGCTCGCCGCTGGTGATGAAGATCTTGGTGCCGCTGATCCGGTAGCTGCCATCGGCCGCGGGTTCCGCGCGCGTGCGCATCAGGCCGAGATCGCTGCCGGCATGCGCCTCGGTGAGCACCATCGTGCCGCTCCAGGCGCCACTCACCATCTTCGGCAGGTAGGTCCGCCGCAGTTCGTCGGAGCCATGCTTCGCCAGGCACAGCACGGCGCTGTCCGTCAGGCCGCTGTAGAGTTTCCAGGACATGTTGGCGGTGACCAGCATCTCGCCGACCGGTCCCCCAAAACTTTCCGGCAGGCCCTGGCCACCGGCGTCCTCCGGACCGCACAGTGCAGCCCAGCCGTCGTCCACGTACTGACGGTAGGCTTCGACGAATCCCGGCGGCGTGACCACGCGGCCATCGTCCAGGCGACGCACGCCGATGCGGTCGCCGGGCTCATTGGTCGGCGCGACGACGTCTTCCGCGAAGCGGGCGCAGCCATCGAGCACGCCGTCGATCAGCTCGGCATTGATGTCATCGCGTCCCAGGTCGCGATAATGGTTCTCGACTTTCAGCACGTCGTAGAGGACGTAACGGAATTCGCGCAGGGGGGCCTTGTACTGGGGCATGTGGCGGGAAGCGCGGGTGGCTCAGCCGACCGCTTCGGCGCAGGTGATACAGCGATCGGAATACGGCAGCGCCTGCAGCCGGCGCTCGTCGATCGGCTGGCCGCAGTGGCTGCAGAGGCCATAGGTGCCCTGATCGAGCTGCGCCAGCGCGCGATTGATCTGGGCAAGCTCCGCCGCAGTTGCTTCGCCGATCCCGGCCAGCACGGCGTCGTTCTCCATCTGCACGACCTGCTCCGCAAAATCCTTGTCGAGCGGTCCCGAGGCACGCGTGATGTCGGCGCGAACCTTGGCGGCGCGCGTCAGCAATTCCTGCTTCTGGGCCTGCAGTTTCCTGCGGACAGTTTCGAGTTCCGACGCCATGGGACCTCCTGGCGCTGAAAGCCAGGCGGCGGCTCGTCGAAGCCGCCGCCCCGGGGTCCCTCAGTTTACCTGTACTTCGACCTTCCTGGCGCGGGTCGCGGGCTTCTTCGGCACCCGGACCTTGAGGATGCCATTCCTGCTTTCCGCCTGGATCGCGCCGACATCGGCATCTTCCGGCAGCCGGAAGCTGCGCGAGAAACTGCCGTAATGGCTCTCGATGCGATGGATCGTCTCGTCCTTGAGTTCGGCTTCCTTGCGCCGCTCGCCGCTGATCGTGATCACGTCCTCGTTGACCGTGACCTTGACGTCTTCCTTGCCGACTTCCGGCAGCTCCGCCTTGATCAGGTATTCGGTTTCGGTCTCAGAAATGTTGGCGACCGGCGTCCAGGCCGGCAGTTCGGACTGCTCGCTTGCGGTTCCAGCCGGGCGATTGCCTGGCAGGCGCCCGAGAAACGGATGGTAACGCGCAAAAATGTCGTCCAGTTCCCTGAACGGTTCCCAGCGAATCAGTGT
>JBBEAB010000095.1:0-1846 GCA_040899645.1 Steroidobacteraceae bacterium | reverse complement strand
TGCCCGCGAGCGTGACCAGCAATGCGAGCGCGGCGAACACGCCAAGCAGTGTCGCGGTCAGCCGTGGCGCCGCGAGCGCTTCCGATCGCAAGTCGCTCAGTGTCTGCACGTTCTCGACCGGCTGGTTTGGATCGACGGCGTGCACCGTGGCTCGCAGCACATTGCCGAAGGCCGCCGGATCGCCGGCGGTCCGGACCAGGATCTGTCCGGCAAGGCCGAAGGGCGTCTGCGTGAGTGGCACGTAGACTTGGGCGACCGTCTCTTGCGTCAGGCCGAACTGTCGGACATCACCGACGACACCGGCAATCGTGTACCACTCTTGGCGTGGCGGCGCGCCTGGAGGCGGCGGCGGCGTGCCCGGGGGGGTCGGCGCCGGTAGCGCAATCCTGGCGCCAACTGGATCGGTGCCGTCCCAGTACTTCGTCATAGCCTTGTTGATCACCGCGACGCGCATGGATTCTTCGGAGTCCATATCGTTGAACACGCGGCCGCTGACCACCGGCACCCCAATCGTCGCAAAGTACTGCGGCGTCGCGACGCGCACGTCAGCCGTCGGCCGGCGTTCGGGATCGTCAACCACGCGGCCTTCGATGTCGAAACGCGTCGTGCCCGGCGCGCCGCCGCCGAGCGGCACGGCATTGGTGATGGCGGCGGCGTTCACACCGGGCTGCGCCTGCAATCGCTCGAGCACCGGCAAATACAGTTTGCGCTGCGTGTTGATGTTCGGGTAGCGCGAGAAGTTCCCAAAGATCTGGGCCGATAGCACGCCGTCGGTCCGATAGCCGGTCTCGACACGTTGCAAGCGGAAGAAGCTGGCGAGCAACAGGCCGGCGCCGACCAGCAACATCACCGACACGGCAACCTGCGCGATGATCAACGCGCCCTGCA
This sequence comes from Steroidobacteraceae bacterium, assembly GCA_040899645.1. Lineage (GTDB taxonomy): Bacteria > Pseudomonadota > Gammaproteobacteria > Steroidobacterales > Steroidobacteraceae > SCUD01. Next base: position 958 of record JBBEAB010000095.1, on the reverse strand, counting down.
TCTTCTTGCGGCTGCCGGCGTCGCCGGCCTGGCCGCCGCCCTGCTTCAACGCGGCGACGAGGTCAACCCGGCCGCCAAGCGCCGGCAGTGTTCCGAATAACACGCCCGTCAGGATCGACACGCCCAGCGTGAAGACCAGCACCATCGGATCGAGCGTGATCTCGCCGGTGCGCGAGGTGAACCGGCCGACGAACGTGGTCAGCATGTCGATGGTGATCCAGGCGAAGCCAATGCCGAGGGCGCCGCCGATCACCGACAGCAACGTACTTTCGGTCAGCAACTGGCGCACGAGCCGGCCACGCCCCGCACCAAGCGCAGCGCGCATCGCCAGCTCACGATCGCGGCCGAGCATCCGCGCCAGCGTGAGGTTGGCGACGTTCGCGCACGCGAGCAACAGGATGAGACCGGTGATGCCGAGCAGGATCAACAGCAACTCACGCGCACCGCTCGTGAGCGCCTCGCGAACGGGAACGGTGGTGGCGCGGAAGCCCGACGTCTCGGGCCGATAGACTTGCGTATACGCGCTGTTCTGCGTGAAGTTGTGACAGATCGCGCCGACGGCGCTGGCGGCCTGCTCGGGGTTGGCGCCCTCCTTCAGCCGACCAAACACGTTCAGCGCGCCGAACGCGCGCCGGTTATTCGGAATCTGGCGCTCGCCGGCCGCACGGAACGGGCACGCCAGCACCGGCATGTAGACGTCGTTCTCCTGCGGATAGTGCGGCACATTCGGCAGCACGCCAATCACGCGATGCGGCCGGTCGTTCATCTCGAACACCTGACCGACGATGTTCGGATCGCCGCCGAACTTGGTGCGCCAGTACGTGTGGCTCAGGATCAGCACTGCTTCCGCATCACGGACATCGTCGGCAGCCACGAACGTGCGGCCGATGATCGGCTTGATGCCCAGCAGGTCGAAGAAGTTGTGCGACACGACGCCGGTGTTGACCCGATCCGGCTC
>JBBEAB010000094.1:7339-12731 GCA_040899645.1 Steroidobacteraceae bacterium | reverse complement strand
CCGATGGTAGTTTGGCCGTAGGCCAGGTGAGAGTAGGTCACTGCCAGGATCCAACCGGAAGCCCCCGACGGAAACGTCGGGGGCTTTTTTTTTGCCAGGTGCGCGGCTACGGCGCGCGCAGCTGCCGGTCGAGGAACTTCACGTAGGCCTCGGATGCCGCGATCCGGTTCTCGCGCCGGCGGAAACCATGGCCCTCGTCCGGGAACAGCAGGTATTCGACCGGCACCCCATTGGCTTTCACCGCCGCGACCATCTCGTCGCTTTCGACCTGCAGCACACGCGGGTCGTTGGCGCCCTGGATCACGAGCACCGGCTTGGTGATGTTCTTCGCGTGGAACAGCGGCGAGATCTTCCGGTGCCGCTCGCCGTCCTCTGCCGGGTCGCCCATCTCGTCGTACAACGCCTCCTTGAAGGACTCCCACCACGGCGGGATGCTGGTGAGCGTGCGCACCCAGTTGGTGACGCCGAAGATGTTGATGCCGGCATCGAACGCCTCCGGCTCGAAGGCGAGCGCGGCCATCACCATGAAGCCGCCGTAGCTGCCGCCGATGATGCCGATGCGCCCGTCGTCCACCCAGTCGAGGCCCTCGAGATACGCGCGCGCGGCGACAATGTCTTTCAGGTCCACGTCGCCGTGCCGCTTGTCGTCCAGGTGGAAGAAAGTCTTGCCGTAGCCGGACGAGCCGCGGTTGTTCGCAGCAAGCACGGCGTAGCCATGGTTGACCAGGTGCTGGATGGTCGCGGAATAGCCGGTGCGGCTCTGGCCGCCGGGGCCGCCGTGCACCCAGACCAGCGCCGGTGCCCGGTTCTTCGCACTTGCAGCGCGTGGCTGGTAGAGGATGCTCGGGATCTCGAGGCCGTCATGGCTCTTGTAACGCACGACCGTGCTGGTGACGAGATGCGCCGGGTCGATCGCGGGATTGAGCGCCTGCGTCCACTGCCTGAATCCGCCGCTCGCCAGATCCACCGTGAACATGTTGGACGGCGAGTTGTCCGCATTGATCAGGAATGCGATCTGCTTTTCGTCCGGCGAGAAGCGCACCTGGCGCAGGTCGCCCGTCGGCAGGCCCGCGGGCAGCCGCAGGTCGGCCCCGGTCTTGCGGTCGTGGATCGTCACCGCGGTTGCGGCGTCTGCGTTGACGCCATGCACGCGATAGCGGCCGGAGGGCGAGAAAGTGACGTACAAGACGTCCCAGCTTTCCGCGATCAACGGCTTCTTCTCGCCGCCGGCGAGCGCGTAGCTCCAGGCCTGCGTGTACTCGCCGTGCTGGTCCGTGCCGAACACGAGCGCATCGCTCTCCGGCGTGAATTCATACACCGCATGCGATGCATTGCCCTGGTGCGCCGTGACGAGCCTCGGCTCGCCGCCGCCCTTGAGCGGGACCAGCCAGATGTCGTCGTCCGCGGAGGTGCGCGGCTTGAGCGCGGCGGCGTGGGAACCGTCACGGCTGACCTCGAAGCCGTCGAGTCCGAGGTCGTTCTGGAACACGAGCGTGCGGCTGAAGTCGCGCGCGTCGTAGCGGTACAGGTCGAAGAACTTCGCGTCGCGCTCGTTGGTCGCGAGCACGAATGCGGCGCCGCCGTCCACCCAGCCGACGAAGCTGGCTTTCAACTTCTCGCCCGGTGTCAGGTCGCGGGGCCCGCCGTCGCCGCCGCCGACGTAGACGTGGTTAAGCTCGTTGCCACCCTCGTCGAAGGTGTACAGATAGTGCTTGCCGTCCGGAAACCAGCTGATCGCGAAGATCGCATTGGTCGTGGACTGCGTCAGCGCCTGCTGCTCGCCGCTCTTCAGGTCGAGCACGTGGGCATTGAAGACGCCGGTCGGGTTGGCGGTGATCAACAGCCGGCTGCCGTCCGGCGAATAGGCGCGCTGCGAGTCGGCGATCAGGTAGTCGACCGTCTGGTAGAACGCGGCCGCGTCATGCACCGGCGTCGCGGCGGTCGCGGAGCCGGGGATTGCCGCCAGGAGCGCTGCGCCCAGGGCGGTCACGAATCGGGTTGCCGACATGTTCATCTCCTCACTTTCCGGCTGCGGTTGCGAAGGCGCCGAACTGCATCCCCAACACCGGGTCCACGATCGGCGCGTATTGATCGAGCCGGTGCGCGGCGTCGCCGCTGACGCGATAGCTCACGACCGCGGTTGTGGCGCCGTCCTTCTCCTCGAGCTTGATCGCGAGGATGCCGCTGATCGCCATCTCGAGGAATGGCCCGAGCGCGGCATTGAGCGTCAGCGCCTTGCCGGGAATCGCCATCACGACGCGACCGTGTTCTGCACTGCCGTCATCCCAGCGCTCGCAGTAGCAGCCGCCGGCAGTCGCTTCGATCGACAACGACTCGCGCTTACCCGACCAGGTGTGATCGGCCGGCCAGTAGCGCTCGGGATGCACCAGGGTTTCCCAGGCTTTCGCCGCCGGCGCCGCAATCGTGAAGCGGTGCTCGATCAGCATCGTATCGGCCGTGGCGAGCTTCACCTCGGCGCTGGCCGCAAGCGGGAGCAAGGCGAGCAGGGCGCCCGCAAGAATCCGGAACTTCATCTTTCTACTCCTTGGACTGCCATTCGCTTTCGTCGCGCCGGGCCAGGTGATCGAGGTCGCCGGGCGTGCCCTCCGGGTCGTTTACCCACTGGCGCAGCGCCGGACCGCCGTTGATCAGATCGATCGCGAGGCGATCGGTTTCATACTCATACGGAAAATCGCGCCACAGCGGGTAATCGGGCCGCAGCAGCTTCTGCGCCTTGAAGGCGAGCGCCATCACGCGCCAGGGCTGGAACTTCGAGTGGTTGTAGCCCGGGTCGTCGACGTGGACCTGGAGGCCGGCGCAGAGCCTGCCCGCGTATTTGTGGAACGTCGGCTCGAACCAGCAGGGTCGCAGCCGGCAACCCGCGAGCCATTCCGGCGCAAGGGCCTGCATCTTCCGGAGCAGCGCGGGCGCATCGAGATCCGGCGCGCCGAAAAGCTCGAGCGGCCGCGTCGTACCGCGTCCTTCGGACAAGGTCGTGCCCTCGAGCATCACGGTGCCCGGATAACAGCGCGCCATCGAGACGTTCGGCGCGTTCGGGCTCGGGTTGATCCAGGCGCGTTCGCCTTGCGGCCAGCCGTAGCCGGGAGACTGCGCCGGTCGCCAGCCGTCCATCGTGACGTGCTGGTACTCGAGGTCGAGCGCGAGCGTCTTCACGAACCAGTCGCCGAGTTCGCCGAGCGTGCGGCCATGGCGCATCGGCATCGCGCCGGCGCCGATGAAGCTCTCCCAGCCGGGCTGCAGCGCGAGCCCCTCGACCGGGCGTCCCGCGGGATTCGGGCGGTCGAGCACCCACACCGCCTTCTTCGAGCGCGCCGCCTCTTCAAGGACGTAGCGCAGCGTCGTCACGAACGTGTAAACGCGGCAGCCGAGGTCCTGCAGATCGACCAGCAGCACGTCGCAGTGCTCGAGCATGGCCGCGGTCGGGCGCCGCACCTTCCCATACAGACTGAACACGGGAATCCCGTGTACCGGGTCGGTGTAGTCGTCCGACTCGATCATGTTGTCCTGCTTGTCGCCGCGCAGCCCGTGCTGCGGGCCGAAAGCGACCGACAGCTTGAAGTCCTCGTGGGCCGCGAGGGCATCAAGCGAATGCGTCAAGTCGGCCGTAACCGAGGCCGGATGGGCGAGCAGGCCGACGCGCCGCCCGTCGAGCGGCTTGCGCACCGCGCGGTCGGCGAGCAGGCGGTCGATGCCGAATTTCATCGCGCGGGCACGTTCAGCATGAAGGTGGCCGGATCGTGGAAATCAGGCTGCGTCGAGCGGTGCGCCAGCGCCCAGTACGCCAGCTGCCCGCGCTCATCCTCGATCACCGCCGCGAGCCCGGCCCGCAGCAGCGGCGACTGCGCGCATTCCGGCAGTCCGGCCAGCGGCAGCGTGGCGCTCATCTCAAATGATTCCGGTTGGCGCGCGCATTCGATGCGAGGCGGCGGTATCGGCGGCGCACTTCGGCCGCTACGGCGGCCGGTGAAGCGATACGCCGCCCAGGCTCCGGATGGCGCGAAGTTGAACTCGTGGTAACTGTCGGCATGCGCGGCCTGCAGGAACACCTCGAAGCAGCTATGTTGCCAGAGTCCGTCCGCGCGCAGCGCCTGCGCCTTTGCGGGCAGACGCAGGCGCGCAATGTCGCCCTCGACCTGCCAGCGGATGCGCAGCGCGCCGGAGCCGTCGACGCGCTCGAGGCGGACGGCGATGCGGCGCACGGCAGCGGCGGGCGTCACGGCATGCGGAATCAGTTCGGCGCTCGCGCTCATCACCGGTACTTTCTGGCACACTCGACCGCTCCTGCGCAGTGCGCATTATGGGGTCCGCTGAAGTGAAAGGCGCACAGGCCCTGCTCGAGACGCTGCAGCGCGGCGGCATCGACACGATCTTCGCCAATCCGGGTACCTCGGAGATGGCGCTGGTGCGCGCACTCGACGAGGTGCCCTCGCTCCGCGCCGTGCTCGGCCTGTTCGAGGGCGTCGTGACCGGCGCCGCCGATGGCTATTGCCGCATGGCCGGGCGCCCGGCCGCCACGCTGCTGCATCTCGGGCCCGGCCTGGCGAACGGCTGCGCCAACCTGCACAACGCCCGCCGCGCGCGCTCCGCGGTCGTCAATATCGTCGGCGACCATGCGCGCGATCACCTCGCGCTCGACGCGCCGCTGACGACCGACATCGAAGCCGTGGCAAGGCCATTCTCGGTCTGGGTGAAGAAGACCACCGATCCCGCTGCGATCGGACGCGACGCGGCGGAGTCGATTGCGGCGGCACTGGATCGCGGTGGACCCGCGACCCTGATCGTGCCCGCCGACGTCGCCTGGACCGCAGGCGCAGAGCCTGCGGCAATCCCGGCGCGAGCGCCGCGGCCGCTGCCGGCTGACGCGGCGCTCGACGAGGCCGCGGCTACGCTCCGCCGCCTCGGCGCGCACGCCATGCTGCTGCTGGGCGGCGGGGCGCTCTGCGAGGCAGGCGTTGCCGCCGCGGCACGCATCGCCGCGGCGACCGGCGCGCGACTCGCGAGCGAGACCTTCAATGCGCGCGCGGCCCGCGGCGCGGGCCGCTGCTTCATTCCACGCGTACCCTACTTCGGCGATGCGGCGGAGGCCTTTCTCGCCGGGGTCGAGCAGGTGTTCCTGGTGGAATCGCGCGCCCCGGTCAATTTCTTTGGCTATCCGGGTCGTCGCGGTGCGCCTTTGCCGGCTGCGGCGATCGTCTCGACGCTTGCCGCGCCGATGGAGCAGGGTACCGAGGTCCTGCTCGCACTGGCCGATCGCCTCGCGCCGGGCGGCGCGCCGCCCTTGCCCGCTCAAGGCCTGCCGGAACGGCCGCAGGGCCCGATCAATGCGCTGAGTTTTGCCGCCGCGCGGGCGCGGCGGGGGGCGGAGCGCGCG
>JBBEAB010000094.1:1581-7329 GCA_040899645.1 Steroidobacteraceae bacterium | reverse complement strand
CGCTGCCCGCCGTCTTGGCCGCCGCGGCACCGCACGACTGGCTCGACCTCATGGGCGGCGCGATCGCCGGCGCGCTGCCGCTTGCGACCGGCGCCGCGCTCGGCAGCCCGGACCGCAAGGTCGTCTGCGCCTCGGGCGACGGCAGCGCGCTGTACACGATCCAGGCGCTGTGGACCCAGGCACGCGAGAACCTGGATGTCACGACCATCATCTGCGCGAACCGGATCTACGCGATCCTCGCGTACGAACACCTGCAGATCGAGGGTACGCCGCCCGGGCCGCGCGCCATGCCGGTGCTGTCGCTGGCGCGCCCCGCAATCGGCTTTACCGATCTCGCCCGGGGTTTTGGCGTCGAGGCGACGAGCGTTGCGAGCGCCGAGGCACTCGACGACGCGCTCGCCGCTGCCGGCCGGCGGCGCGGCCCGTTCCTGATCGAGGCGGTGTTCGAGCCGATGACGTTGCCCGCGGCGCCGGGCCTAGGGCGATCAACCTAAAGCCGCTGACCTGCGAAATTCTCAAGCTGCGGGGTTGCATTCGCCGGCGCCGGCGGCAAGCTGTCCGGCGTGGTGTTCGACTACGTGATCGTTGGCGCCGGCTCCGCGGGTTGCGTGCTGGCGAATCGACTGAGCGCCGATCCGGCGCGCAGCGTCTGCCTGATCGAGGCGGGCCCGCCGGACCGTTCGCCGCTGATCCAGATTCCCGCGGGCATCCTCGGCCTGCTGCCGAACCGGCACATGAACTGGGCCTTCAAGACGGAGCCGCAACCGGGACTCAATGGGCGGCGCGGCTACCAGCCGCGCGGCCGCACGCTCGGCGGATCGAGTTCGATCAATGCGATGATCTACATGCGTGGCCATCGCGGCGATTACGACGAATGGGCGGCGCTCGGCAACCCGGGCTGGTCCTATGACGAGGTGTTGCCGCTGTTCCGCCGCTCGGAGGACCAGCAACGCGGGGCCGATCATTTTCACGGCGTCGGCGGCGAGCTCGCCGTCTCCGACCTCCCGAGCCCGGTTGCGGCCTCGTTTGCCTTCGTCGAATCCGCGATCCGCTGCGGCTTGCCGGCGAACGACGATTTCAATGGCGCCCGGCAGGAAGGGGCGGGGCTCTACCAGGTGACGCAACGCCGCGGCCGTCGCTGCAGTGCGGCGGTCGCCTTCCTGCATCCCGTGCTAGCGCGGCCGAACCTCACGGTGCTGACTGACCATCGCGCGACGCGGCTCGTGCTCGCCGGGCGCCGCGCGACCGGCGTGCAGATCAGGAATCGGCGCGGCGCGGCCGAGATCAGCGCGCGCCGTGAGGTGATCCTGTCGGCGGGCGTGTTCGGTTCGCCGCAACTGCTGTTGCTCTCGGGCATCGGCCCGCGTGCGGAACTCGCCCTGCACGGCATTCCGCTGGTGCATGAGCTGCCCGGGGTCGGCGCCAACCTCGTGGATCACGTCGATCTCGCCCTCGTGTACCGATCCTCGGATCCCACGCTGATGGGTATTACGCTGCGTACGGCGCTCCGCGCCGTACCGGGATATTTCCAGTGGCGGCGCAAGGGGCGCGGCCTGTTGACCACGAATTTCGCGGAGGCCGGGGCTTTTCTGCGCACGCGCCCGGGGCTCGCGCGACCGGACATCCAGCTGCATTTCGTCAACGGGCTGGTGGACGACCACGCCCGGCGGCTGCATTACGGCTACGGCATTTCCTGCCATGTGGCGGTGCTGCGGCCGCAAAGCCGCGGCAGCGTGCGGCTGCGCTCGGCCGATCCGCTCGATGCGCCGCGCATCGATCCGAACTTCCTCGGCGTCGATGCCGATGTCGAGGCCTTGCTGGCCGGCGTCAAGATTGCGCGCGACGTCATGGGTGGCACGCCGCTCGATCCGCATCGCGGCGCGGAGCTTTACGCGGATGGCCAGAGCGACGAGGCGCTCGTCGCCCGCATGCGCCGCCGCGCCGATACCATCTACCACCCGGTCGGAACCTGCCGCATGGGGCAGGACGAACTGGCGGTGGTCGATCCGGCGTTGCGGGTGCGCGGCCTCGAGGGCCTGTCGGTGGTCGATGCATCGACCATGCCGACGCTGGTGGGCGGCAATACCAACGCGCCGACGATCATGATCGCGGAGAAAGCGGCCGAGCGGCTCGTAGCCTGATCGGGATCGTGACCGCGGTCATGATCCCGCGCCGAGGAAGTCGCGCCAAGCCGTTGTCGTTGCTGGAATCGCGACACCGGGCGCTGGCTCAAGTGTGGAGTGCGCGCAACAAGTCACAAGGTGGTCGCAAAATGCGGCCGACAGGTTGTAACATTCCGCCACTATGCTGAGCTTGGCGCAATGCCAGTAACTGTTGCATTCATGGGAATTTAGGGGAGCCACATCCATGTCCGACCGTCGCCGCTCGGTTCGTCTCGCCGCCGCTGTCTCATCCATTCTGTCCGCACCGGCCATCGCCATGGGCGCCGGGCTCGTCATCGCGCTCGCCGCGACGCCGCGGGCAGAGGCCCAGGAAACCACTGGTCAAGTCACTGGCTTCGTGGTCGGCGCTGACGGCCAGCCAGTCGCCGGCGCGCAGGTCGAGATCCTGCATGTGCCTTCCGGCACGACTGCCAATACGACGACGAATGCTTCCGGCCAGTTTTCGGCGACCGGACTGCGCGTCGGCGGTCCGTACCGCGTGACGGCGAAATCCGAAGGCAACCAGGATGCCGTGGTCGAGGAGCTGTACACGCGCCTCGCGCAGCGTTCCTCGGTGACGCTGGTCACGCAGCCGATCGTGCAACTGGCCGGCGTCGAGGTGACAGGCGCGTCCGAGCGCGACGTCACGATCGGCGCCAGCAGCCGTTTCGGCGCGCAGGACGTGAATCGGTTGCCCTCGATCAGCCGCGACATCAAGGACATCGTGCGCCTTGACCCGAAGGCCTGGGTCGACCCGACCAACTCGGACGCGCTCGAGATCGCCGGCGTCAACAACCGCTACAACAGCATCACGATCGACGGCGTGCGCCAGAGCGACGACTTCGGACTCAACAACAACGGCTACCCGACCCAGCGCAGCCCGCTGTCGATCGACGCGATCGAGGCGGTCTCGATCCTGACGGCGCCGTTCTCGGTCGAGTACGGGCATTTCCGCGGCTCGACGATCAACGTCGTGACCAAGTCGGGTACCAATGAGTTCAGCGGGTCCGCTTTCTACTACACCTTCGACGACAGCCTGGTCGGCGACAAGAGCAAGGATCGCGACGTCAGCTTCGCTGAATTCGAAGAAGAGACCGTCGGCGCAACCTTCGGCGGCCCCATCATCAAGGACAAGCTGTTCTTCTTCGGCAGCTATGAAAAGCTGGAACGCACCGACCCCCAGGATTTCGGCCCGGCCGGCTCGGGCTTCCCGGTCGAGATCGCCAATATTTCGCAGGCCGACTATGACCGCATCCTGCAGATCTCGCAGGACGTGTACGGCTGGGATGCCGGCACCGCGTTCGACCAGTTGCTGGAGGAGGACGAAAAGGTCCTGCTCAAGATCGACTGGAACATCAACGATTCGCACCGGGCGTCCTTCGCCTACCAGCACACCGAGGGCAATGGCGTCGTCCCGACGGACAATTCGACCTTCGCGCCCGGTTCGCTCGGCACGCCGTCGCACTGGTACAACCGTTCGGTCGAGATGGATTCCTACTCGCTGCAGTTGTTCTCGGACTGGAACGAATACTTCTCGACCGAGTTCAAGGCAGCGCGCAAGGAGATCGTGACCGGACAGGTCCCGCTCTTTGGCACGGCCTTCTCGGCGATGCGGATCACGACCACGGACGGCGGCCGGGTCTGGATCGGCCCCGACTTCAGCCGGCACGCGAACGCGCTCACCAACGATCTCGACCTGTTCAAGCTGAAGGGCAACGTCTTCCTGGGCGACCACACGCTGACCGTCGGCCTCGAGCGCGAGTCGCTCGACATCTTCAACCTGTTCGTGCAGGCAGCCCGCGGCGAGTACATCTTCACCAGCATCGACAATTTCGAGAACCAGATTGCGGAGAGCCTCTTCTACCAGAACGCGTTTACCAACGATGCGAACGACGCGGCCGCGACGTTCGGCTACGACGTGACCTCGTTCTACGTGCAGGATGAATGGCAGGCTACGCAGGACCTGAAGATCCAGGCCGGCGTGCGCCTCGACAAGTTCTCGGGCAGCGACGAGCCGCTATTCAGCCAGAATTTCACGAACCGCTACGGATTCACGAACCAGGCCACGCTGGATGGCCGCGACCTGATCCAGCCGCGCATCGGCTTCAACTGGCAGTGGCGGCCGGAGACGACGATTTACGGCGGCTGGGGCCTGTTCGGCGGCGGCACGCCAAACGTCTGGGTCTCGAACAGCTTCACCAACAACGGCGTGATCATCGCCTCGCAGAGGATCGACCAGACGACTGCCCAGCCGTATCGCGACCAGGCGCTGCTGGACGTCGACGGCTTCAACATCGCACCGGAAGTCCAGGCAGTCCACGAGACATTGCAAGGCGACGGTCCGACCAACGTCACGGACCCGAACTTCAAGATTCCCTCGCAGTACCGCTGGAACCTGGGCATCAAGCACACACTGCCCTGGGAAATCGAGATGAGCGCCGACGTCGTGCTGTCGCGCGTGAAGGACGAGGTGCTCTGGCAGGACATCCGCCTGGTGCAGACCGGCACCGCGCCGGACGGCCGTCCGATCTACACGCGCCGCTCGCTTGCCTGCCCGGGGACCTGCCCGCCTGACAACCGCGGCGCAACGGTCCAGGACCTGATGCTGACGAACACGGGCGAGGGCGAGGGCACGGTCTTCGCCATCGACTTCGCCAAGACCTGGCGCACCCGGGCGGGCCGCTTCGACGCGTACTTTGCCTATGGGTACCAGGACATCAAGGACGTGAACTCGGGCACGAGTTCGACCGCCTCGTCGAACTGGGACAGCTTCGCGGTATCCGACCCGAACGACCCGGGCCTCGAGACCTCGAACTACGAGATCGAGCACCAGTTCAAGGGCGCGCTCACCTGGCGCAAGGCCTTCTTCGGCGACCACGAGACGAGCATCGCGCTGGTCGGCGAACGCCGCGCGGGCCGGCCGTTCAGCTTCGTGTTCGGCAACACCGCGGCGGGCGGCATCTGGGGCGATCCGCGGCAGGGCGGCAATGCCCGCCAGCGTCACCTGTTCTATGTGCCGAACGAGCCGGGGATGGCGGGCGCGGCCATCTACGAGGTGCTCTGCTCGGCAGCAGACGTGACGGCCATGGTCCCTGGCTGCGCCAGCACGGCCTCGGTCAACGCCGGTCGTTCGACGCAGTTCGAAGCGGATACCGAGGCGTACATCCAGCGCCACGAGCTCGACAAGTACCGCGGCCGGATCGTGCCGCGCAACTCGCATCGGAGCCCCTGGTTCACGAGCCTCGACCTGCGCCTGTCGCAGGAGTTGCCGATCTGGAGCGACAAGCTGCGCGGTGTCCTGACACTCGACGTCGAGAACTTCGCGAACATGATCAACAGCGACTGGGGCCAGCTGCGGCAGGTCGGCTTCTTCTACGCGGTGCCGGTGCTCGACGTGAATCGCATCGCCACGACCGGCTGCCCGGGCGGCTCGTCGAGCTGCTATGTGTTCCGGCCGCGCGGCAGCGCGGGTGTGCCGGCTGAGCCGACGCCCACGTTCTCGGCGCTGCCCTCGGTATGGAGAGTCCAGCTCGGTTTCCGCATCGAGTTCTGAGGAGATCGCCTGCGATCCGGGGGGGGGGGGGGG
>JBBEAB010000094.1:0-1571 GCA_040899645.1 Steroidobacteraceae bacterium | reverse complement strand
GCCGGCGCCTTTTTCTTTGCCGGCGCCTGCGGCGCGGCTTGTTAGACTGAAACGATGAATCCCGCAAGGGCATCCGAGAGACCCTGCGCCGACGCCGTGCTGATGATCCGGCCCGCGCGCTTCGGCGCCAATCCGGAGACCGCGGATTCCAACCGCTTCCAGCAGGATGTGCCGTCGGCGGATGCGCAGGAAGTCGGGCAGCGCGAGTTCGACGGGCTGGTGTCGCGGCTGCGGGCCGCGGGCATCTACGTGCACGTGGCGGACGACACGCCCGAGCCCGTGAAACCCGATGCCTGTTTCCCGAACAACTGGGTCAGCTTCCACGCGGACGGCAGCGTCGTGCTCTATCCGATGATGGCGCCCTCGCGCCGCACCGAGCGCCGCGCAGAACCGATTGCGCAGTTGCGTGCAGCGGGTTTCCGGGTTGCGCGCACCGTGGACCTGAGCCAATGGGAATCGCGCGGCGAGTTCCTCGAGGGCACCGGCAGCCTGGTGCTCGATCGCTGCCATCGCGTCGCCTATGCCTGCCGCTCGCCGCGCACGACCGCAGAGGCGCTTGCCGATTTCGCCGCGCGCCTCGGCTATCGGGTCGTCGCGTTCGATGCGTTGGGGCCGGACGGGCGTCCGGCGTATCACACGAACGTGCTGATGGCGATCGGCGACGGCTTTTCCGTGGTCTGTGCGGCCGCGATCCCGAATGCCGGGCAGCGCAGGGCGGTGCTCGAGGAGCTGCGTACGGCTGGCCACGAGCCGATCGAGATCGGCATCACCGAAATGCATGGCTTCGCCGGCAACCTGCTGGCGCTTCGCGATGCGCTCGGTCGCCAGGTGATCGCGATGTCCGACACCGCCTGGAACAGTCTCACGGCCGGCGCGAAGCACGCACTCGCGCGCCACGGCAGCATCGTCACCGCGCCGATCCCGACCATCGAGCGTCATGGCGGCGGCAGTGTGCGCTGCATGATCGCGGAAGTATTCCTGCCGCGCGGGGCGCGCGGCGGCGAATGATAGTATTCGCCCCTTGCCGTCGGCGGAGCAGAGCGGCGTGCTGGAACTCGGCCTCAAGGTCCTGATCGCCTACCTGTTGGGCTCGCTGATGGGCGCACTGCTGGTTGGCGGCCTGCGCGGCGTCGATATCCGCGAGCAGGGCAGCGGCAACGCGGGCGGCACCAATGCGTTGCGCACGCAGGGATTCTGGTTTGCGGCCGCGACGGTGGTGATCGACGTCGGTAAAGGCTGGCTGGCGGCGGGCTGGCTGCCGGGCGTCGAGATTCCGGGTGTGGCCGCGGACCCGCTTGTCGATCGCGGCTGGCTCACGGCAGCCTGCGCTGCCGCCGCGGTCATCGGCCATGTGTGGCCGCAGTACCACGAGTTCCGCGGCGGCAAGGGCGGCGCGACGCTCGTTGGCGCGCTGCTGGCGCTCGCGCCACCGGTCGTCGCGGTCATGCTCGTGGCCTGGTTCGCGGTCGCGATACTGACCGGCCTCGCCGGGCTCGCCACCATGACCGCGGCGATCGCCGTGCCGATCGCCATCTGGGTGCTCGGCCCGCCGGGCCTGCCATTGATGACTT
>JBBEAB010000093.1:0-1850 GCA_040899645.1 Steroidobacteraceae bacterium | reverse complement strand
ACGTTATCGCGGAGGCGGGCCGCCTGCACTTGAACGAAAGCCATTCTGTCTAGGCGTCTGGTGATGACACCCAGCCTGCGGAAACTATGGACGATCTGTTGATCCGTAACGGCAAGGTCATCGATGGCACGGGTGCACCCGAGCGCAGTGCCGACGTTGCGGTGCGCGGCGATCGCATTGCCGCCATCGAGCTCGGTTACCTCGGTCCTGCACGCCGCGTCATCGATGCCAGCGGCCACGTGGTCGCCCCCGGCTTTGTCGACGTCAAGACGCACTCCGACTTGACGCTGCCCTTTTACCCGCGTGCCGAGAGCCGGGTACACCAGGGCATCACAACGGAGCTGGTCGGCAGCTGCGGCTTTACGGCGGCGCCGGTTCCGCCCGGACGCCTTGCCGCCGTTGCCGACTATCTTCGCGCGCTGACCACGCTGACACTGCGCGAGACGAGTTTCGCCGCGTACCTGGAGTCCTTTCCTGCCACATCGGTCAACGTCGCGATGCAGGTGGGCCACAACACGATCCGGGTGGCCGTGATGGGGCTTGAAGACCGTTCGCCCACTACGCAGGAGCAGGCAATGATGGAGCGCCTCGTAGAGGAAGCGCTCGACGCCGGCGCAGTGGGCGTGTCGACCGGGCCCTTCACGCCTCCCGGTTCCTTCGCCGCGCCGGAGGAGCTGGAAGCGCTTGCGCGTGTGGCAGCACGGCGCGGAGCGGGTTACACGACCCATCTGCGCGACGAGTCGGGCAACGTCTTCGACGCGGTGCGCGAGGCCATCACCGTCGCCGAGCGTACCGACGCGCGCACCCGGATCGTCCACGCCAAGGTCTCTGGAATGGACAGTTGGGGCGGCGCGCCACGCTTCCTGTCCGAGCTCGCGGCGGCCCGCGACCGGGGGCTGCCCGTCGAATGCGATAGTTATCCTTACACCACGGCGAGCAATCCGATGCGCAACCTCCTGCCTGCCTGGGTGCAGGAAGGTGGCCTCACTCATATGTTGCAGCGACTCGCCGACACCACGGCGCGAAATGACATCCGCCAGGAGATCGCGGCGCGTGGGCTTACCGCGTTCGGGCGTGTGCCTTCCTGGGACGCCGTTCGCGTCAGCGTGTCGCCCGCCGCGCCCGACGAGGTCGGCAATACCATCGCGGACGTGGCTGCGCGCCGCCGATGCGATCCGGTCGACGCCCTCTGCGCGATCATCCTCGCCGACGGCGGCGCCACTCGCGGGCTGATCACGGCCATGCACGAGGACGACGTGCGGGCGTTCGTTGCCTGCCCGTGGGTCCTCGTCGGCTCCGACGGTCGCGCGTTCGGACCTGATGGCGCCCTTGCGCGCGAGCTGCCGCACCCGCGCTTCTACGGGACGTTTCCGCGCATCGTCGGTCATTACGCGCGCGACCTCGGCCTGCTGACGCTGCCGCAGGCCATTCACAAGATGACCGGCGCCTCGGCCACCGCGCTCGGTCTCAAGGATCGCGGCGTCCTGCGCCCAGGCGCCGCCGCCGACATAGTGGTGTTCGACCCGGCCTCGATCGCCGAGCGCGGGAGTTACGAGGAACCGCGGCGCTACCCCGCTGGCGTGGGCTACGTCATCGTAAACGGCGCGCTTGTCATCGACAATGGCGCCCATACCGGCGCACTGCCAGGTCGCGTCCTGCGACGCACCGCCGCGGGCGTCGCGTAGCGGACTTGCGATATTCACAATGTGGGTGCCAAACCCATTGACCGGTCTGCGTATGGCCGCAAAAGAGCCTAACTGCGCGTTGGAGGCGACGCGCAAAAATCGGCGCGCGCCTCAACGCGGACTATAAGGACTTCCCCGTTGCCGCAATGGTTTCGGGTGTGACGA
>JBBEAB010000092.1:0-12796 GCA_040899645.1 Steroidobacteraceae bacterium | reverse complement strand
GATTAAGCCGCCAGAGCGTAGTTGTCGTCGTTGGCAACTATAGTTTGCAAGCGGTTTTACGAGGAATCCTGCACCTCGGCACGCCCCTGGAGTTTCGTGACCCACGTCGAAGCCAATCGCCCCCAGAAGTCCCCGGCATCTTAACAGATTGACGGCACGCCGGCGCTGGCGCAGTTCTAGCGTCGGCCTTTCATCACGCGCGCTTTCTCGCGCTCCCAGTCGCGATCCCGCTTGTCGGCGCGCTTGTCATGTTCCTTCTTGCCCTTGGCAAGCCCGATCTCGAGTTTCGCGCGGCCGTTCTTCCAGTACATCGACAGCGGCACGATGGTGCGGCCCTTGCGTTCGACGGCACCGACCAGCGCATCGATCTGCCGGCGATGCAGCAGCAGCTTGCGGCTGCGCGTCGGGTCCGCGATCACGTGCGTCGAGGCGGTCGGCAGCGGCGAGACGTGCGCGCCGAACAGCCAGGCCTCGTCGTCCTTCAGCAGCACATAGGCCTCGGCGATCTGCAGCCGGCCCGCACGCAGGGACTTGACCTCCCAGCCCTTCAGCATGACCCCGGCCTCGAAGCGGTCCTCGATGAAATAGTCGTGCCGCGCCCGGCGGTTGACCGCGATGCGGCTGGCTGTGTCTTCCTTCTTGTCCGCCATGGGGCATTCTACCGGCATCGCGCGGTTGTCCGGGCCGTGGCTGCCTGTGACAATCGCCGCATGGAAGCGATATTCCATGCGTGAAGTGCGCCGCAGCGCCCTGCTGCCATTCGGAGCCGCCCAGATTTATGGCCTGGTCGCGGACGTGGAACGCTATCCCGAGTTCCTGCCCTGGTGCACGAGTGCGCGCGTGCTGGCCGCCGAGGGCGAGTTCGTGACGGTCAACCTGGGCTTGTCGCGCGGCATGGCGCGCGGCAATTTCACGACCCGCAACCGGCTGGTACCGGAACGCTCGGTCGACATGAGCCTGGTGGACGGGCCGTTCAGCCTGCTCGAGGGCCGCTGGGAATTCACGCCGATCCAGCAGGCGGGCACGCGCGCCGACCTGCACGTGCGATTCGAGACGCAAAGCGTGCTGGGCGGCATTGTGCTCGGCCCGGCCTTCCAGGAAATCTGCAACCAGCTGGTCGACGCGTTCGGCCGTCGCGCGCACGAGGTGTTCCGTGGCGGCTGACTGGATCTCGATCGAGGTGGCCTGCGCCGAAGCGGATCGCCAGACCGTCCTGCCGCTCGCAGTGCCCGCCGGTTGCAAGGCGGGCGAGGCGCTCGAGCGATCCGGCATTCTCGCGCTGCATCCGGCGCTCGATCCGGCGCAATGCGGCGTCGGCATCTTCGGACGGGAGGTGACGCGGGATCGCGTGCTGTGTGCCGGCGATCGCGTGGAGGTCCTGCGACCGCTGCTGGAAGATCCGCGTGAAAGACGCCGGCGCCTCGCGCGCCAGGGCGCGACGATGGCGCGTCGCTCAACCGGTGGCGGGTGATTCGGGCAGCGGAATCGGTTGCTCGATGCGGGCGACCTTGTCGCCTTCGAACCAGACCACCAGATGATGCCTGCTGACCTTGCGCTCGTGACCGCGCCGCAGGCTGTAGATATAGTCCCAGCGATCCGGATTGAAGCTGTCGATCACCATCGGTGTGCCGAGCAGGAAGCGCACCTGGCTGCGCGTCATGCCGACCTCGACCTGGTCGACTTGCTCGGGATCGAGCAGGTTGCCCTGCTGCACGTCCATGCGATAGACGCAGGCGGTGCTGGCGAGCGCCAGCAAGATCACCGCGCAGGTGCCGGCGAGCAGTCGTTTTGCAGGTCGCATCATCGGGGGTCCTGGGGGATAATGGGCCGCATCATAGCGGAATCGCCGTCGGTCGCGGCGATGGAGCGCAAGCTTGGAAACCAGCGACCTGCGCAAGGCAGGACTCAAGGTCACGCTGCCGCGTGTCAAGATCCTCGAGATCCTGGCCGGAAACCACGGCCGCCACATGTCGGCCGAGGACATCTACCGCGCGCTGCTCGAGCAGAGCGAAGACATCGGCCTGGCGACGGTCTATCGGGTGCTGACGCAGTTCGAGACGGCGGCGCTGGTCAAGCGCCATCATTTCGAGGGCGGCACGGCGGTGTTCGAGCTCAATGAGGGCGAGCATCACGACCATATCATCTGCATGGACTGCGGCCGCGTCGAAGAGTTCGTGGACTGCGGCATCGAGCGACGCCAGAACGATGTCGCCACGCGCCTCGGATTCGCGATCGAAGAACACAACCTCATCCTGTACGGTCGCTGCCGCCGCGAGCACTGCCCGCATCGCCGCAAGCGCAGCTGACCGGTCCGTTCAGCGCGCGGCGACTGCCGCCCGCAGCATCTCCCGCGCGTGTTCGCGCGCCTTGCGCGTGATCTCCACACCACCCAGCATGCGCGCGAGTTCCTCGACCCGTTCATCGGCGCCGAGGGCGTTGACCGTCGTACGACTGGTGCGGCCGTCGGTCAGCTTGGCGACGCGCAACTGGTGATGCGCCTGGCTCGCGACCTGCGCCAGGTGCGTCACGCAAAGCACCTGACCGCGATCGCCGAGCTCGCGCAGCTTGCGGCCGACGATCTCCGCGACCCCGCCGCCGATGCCGGCATCCACTTCGTCGAAAATCATGCAGGTGCGTGCGTGGCGATGCGCCGAGGCGACCTGCACCGCGAGGCTGATGCGTGACAGTTCGCCGCCGGAGGCGACCCTGGCGACGGGCTTCACCGGCTGGCCGGGATTCGCGCTGACGAGGAACTCGACGCGCTCCAGCCCGGCGGCCTGCGGTTCCTGGTCCGCATCGGTCTCGACCGCGATCTCGAACTTGCCGCCGGGCATGCCGAGCTGGCGCATCAGGCTCGTCACAGCGGTCGCAAGTTTTCTGGCGGCCGCGCGCCGCGCCGCGCCGCGCTCGCCGGCCGCGGCAGCGTAGGCTGCACGGATGGTGGCGATACGCTGGTCCAGACCGCCCAACGTCAGTTCCGACTGTTCGAGCGCCTGCTGCTGCCCGCGCAATTGTTCAAGCTGCAGCGGCAGCGCGGATGCCGCGATTTGATGCTTGCGCGCGAGGTCCTCGATGGCTGCAACGCGGCGCTCAACCTGTTCCTGGCGCGCCGGATCCGCTTCGATCGTCTCGAGATAGGCACCGAGCTGCGCGCCGGTTTCTTTCAGCCCGATCAGGCTTTCCTCGAGGACCTGCAGCGGTGCTGTGAGCCGCGCATCGAGCGCCGCCGCTGCGCGCAGCTGTCCCGCCGCGCGCGCGGCCAGCGCATGCGCATCCGCACCGTCGGCTTCATAGGCGAGCGCCAGCGCGGTCTGCGCGGCCTCGGCGAGGCGGCCGCGATTGGCGAGGCGCGCGCGTTCTTCCATCAGCCGCTCGGCCTCGCCATCCGTGAGTCCGAGCGCTTCCAGTTCGCCGACCTGGTAGCGCAACAGCTCGAGCCGCGCGCCGCGGTCGCGCGCCATGGCGGTCAATGCATCGCGTTCCGCGGTCAGGCGCCGGCATTCGGCGGCACGTTCGGCGACCGGCGCCAGCAGGCTGGCGTGGCCGCCGTGCTCATCGAGCAGCGCACGCTGCGCATCGCGGCGCACCAGCGACTGAAATTCCTGCTGGCCGTGAATGTCGATCAGCAGCTCGCCGAGCTCGCGCACCGATTGGGCAGACAACGACTGGCCGTTGACGTACTGGCGCGAGCGCCCGTCACGGCCGATCACGCGGCGCAGCACCAGCTCGCCTTCATCGGTGGCCAGCGACTGATCCTCCAGCCAGCGGCGGACCGCCGGGTCGTCGCCGACCTCGAAAGTCGCCGTGATCTCGGCGCGCTCCGCGCCGTGACGCAACGATTCCGCGTTTGCGCGTCCGCCGAGCGCGAGCATCACGGCGTCCACGACGATCGACTTGCCGGCGCCGGTCTCGCCGGTGAGCGCCGTGAGCCCGCCGGACAGTTCGAGTTCGACGGAATCGATGATCGCGAGATCGCGGATCTGCAGGTGCGCGAGCACGATCAGGATTCCGCGCCACCGGTGCGGCCGCTGCGCCCCCAGTGCAGTTTCGAGCGCAGCAGGCGGAAGTAGTCGTGGCCGGGCGGATGCAGCAGCGTAATGACCTCGTTCGCCGGCTCGATCAAAAGGCGCGAGCGCGCCTCGAGGTCGCCGAGCAGCACGCCATCGCAGGTGATCTGCGCGCGCGCGGCCGAGCGCATGATCAGGCGCACCTCGATGCGGCTGTCGCGGCTGACCACGATGGGCCGGTCCGAGAGCGTATGGGGCGCGATCGGCGCGATCACCACGGCGCCGAGCGCGGGATGAATGATCGGGCCGCCGCAGGAGAGGGCATAGGCGGTCGAGCCGGTAGAGCTCGCGATCACCAGTCCGTCGCCGCCATGCGCATTCACGAAGCAGTCGTCGATCCAGGTTTCGAGTTCCACCATGCGCCCGGACTCGTGGCGCTGGACCACGATGTCATTCAGCGCGCGGTACTTGCTGTCGCGCCCGTCGGCGTGCGTCAGGCGGGCATCGAGCAGCTGGCGGACGTCCGTCTCATAGCGGCCCTCGAGCACGACGTCGAAGTTGCCGATCATTTCCTCCGGCGAAACGTCGGTCAGGAACCCGAGCCGGCCGCGGTTGATGCCGAGCAGTGGCACGCTGCGACCGAGCGCGAGTTGCGCGGCGAAGAGCATCGTTCCATCCCCGCCGATCGCGACGATCAGGTCGGTGTCGTCTCCCAGTTCCGCTATGGGCCTGCGCACGATGCCGTCCGGCAGCCCGGCGACAAGCGCGTCGCGGTCGATCCGCACGGTCAGTCCACGCGCGCACAGGTGTTGCGCCAGCGTCACCATCGAATCGGCAACGCGGGCATCCTCAACCTTGCCGATCAGGGCGATGCGGGAGAAGGGTTTGTTCATCTGCTTTTGAGGCTTTTTAGCACGCATGGCCTCGCAGGGGCCACAATCGTCGCCGGCTGGCGCAAATGGTGCCTTGACACTCGCAGAGCCTGATTGCTAGTTTGACCCTGATGTCCGCCGCGAATGTCAAATTCCTTGTGTAACAAATACTTATGACAGACATCAGCCATGGCATCGATGATCCGCCCAGCGACCGCGCACAGCAGCTGCTGCGCACGCTGATCGAGTGCTATGTACGCGACGGCCAGCCGGTGGGTTCGCGGACCCTGACCCGGGAATCGGGCATGAGCCTCTCCGCGGCGACCATCCGCAACGTCATGGCCGACCTTGAAGAGCATGGCTTCGTCAGTTCTCCGCACACCTCGGCCGGGCGCGTTCCGACCGACAAGGGTTATCGCTATTTCGTCAACGCCCTGCTGCGCTACCAGCCGCCGGGGCCGACCGAGCTCGCGGAGTTGAAGCGGCAACTCGACCAGCGCGCCGGCGACTCCAAGGCACTGGTAACGGCGACGTCGCAGATGATCTCGAGCCTGACGCATCTTGCGGGTGTCGTGACCGTGCCGCGCGAGGCGCATGCGGCATTGTCGCAGATCGAGTTTGTCGGCCTGTCCGGCAATCGCGTGCTCGCGATCCTGGTCGTCAACGGCCGGGAAGTGCAGAACCGCATCGTCCAGCTCGACCGCCATTTCCCCGCCGAAGAGTTGCGCCGCGCTGCCATTTACCTGAACGAGCAGTTCGGCGGGCAGGAGCTGGCCGGCGTACGCACGCGCCTGGTCGCGCAGCTGCAGGAAACGCGCGAGCAGATGAACCGCGTGATGATCGATGCGATCACGCTCGCGCAGCGCGCCTTTGCCGAGCAGCCGGACGAGCGCGATGCCGACATGGTCATCGCCGGCGAGACCAACCTGATGGGCTTTGCAGAGCTTTCGAACATGGACCGGCTGCGGCGGCTGTTCGAGGCTTTCAACGAGAAGCGCGACATCCTGCACCTGCTGGACCAGAGCCTGCATGCGGACGGCGTGCAGATCTTCATCGGCCACGAATCGGGGTTCCGCATACTGGACGAGTGCAGTGTCGTGGTGGCGCCCTATACCCAGGACGACCGCGTGGTCGGCGTGCTGGGCGTCATCGGACCGACCCGGATGGCTTATGAGCGCGTGATCCCGGTCGTCGATGTCGCCGCCCGGATGCTGGGTTCGGCCTTGAATTCGCGCGACTGAACCCAACCCCTGCCCGCATGAACGTAATCGACCCCCAGCAGCCCGACACGCCGGTTGTCCCGGAGACGTCCGAGGAAACCAGCGCAGTCGACGCCCTGCGCGCGGAGGCGGAGCAGCACCGGGCCGATTTCCTGCGCGCCATCGCCGAGCTCGAGAATGTCCGCAAGCGTTCGGCGCGCGAGATTGACGCGGCCCGCCAGTTCGGCGTCGAGCGCTTCGCCGCCGACCTGCTGCCGGTGGCCGACACCCTGGCCCTCGCGCTGGAATCGGCGGCGACTGCCGACGCGACGACCCTGGCCGAGGGCCAGCACGCCACGCTGCGGCTGCTGCAGAAAGCATTCGAGCGGGCGGGCCTCGTCGAGATCGATCCCGTCGGCCAGCCTTTCGACCCCGCCCAGCACGAAGCGATGGCCATGCGGCCGTCCAGCGAGCACCCGCCGCATACCGTGGCGCAGGTGATCCAGCGAGGCTGGCTGCTGAACGGGCGCCTGTTGCGGCCCGCCCGGGTGATCGTATCGACGGCGCCGGAGCCGGGATCCGCGCCGGCCAGCGGTTGAAAGCGGGCCGCGCCGGCCCCAATTCGAAGACCAGTTCAACCATCCCGGAACCACTCAAATGGCAAAGATCATCGGAATCGACCTCGGTACGACCAACTCCTGCGTTGCCGTCATGGAGGGGAGCACCCCCAAGGTCCTCGAGAACAGCGAGGGCGATCGCACCACGCCGTCGGTCGTCGCCTTCACGAAGGATGCCGAAGTCCTGGTCGGGCAGCCGGCCAAGCGCCAGGCCGTCACCAATCCGCAGAACACCTTTCATGCGGTGAAGCGCCTGATCGGCCGTCGCTTCGAGGATACGGTGGTCCAGAAGGACATCCCGCTCGAGACCTACAAGATCGTGCGCGCCGAGAACGGCGATGCCTGGCTCGAGGCGCAGGGCAAGCAGATGGCGCCGCCCGAAATTTCAGCGCGCGTACTGATGAAGATGAAGAAGACCGCCGAGGACTACCTCGGTGAGACGGTCACCGACGCGGTCATCACGGTACCGGCCTATTTCAACGATGCGCAGCGCCAGGCCACCAAGGACGCGGGCCGCATCGCCGGCCTCAATGTCCGGCGCATCATCAACGAACCCACGGCGGCGGCGCTCGCCTATGGCATGGACAAGAAGGGCAAGGATCGCAAGATCGCGGTCTATGACCTCGGCGGCGGCACTTTCGACATCTCGATCATCGAAATCGCGGACGTGGATGGCGAGCGCCAGTTCGAGGTGATGTCCACCAATGGCGACACCTTCCTGGGCGGCGAAGACTTCGACCGCCGGATCATCGATTTCATCGCGGCCGAGTTCCAGAAGGAGAGCGGCGTGGATGTCCGCAAGGATCCGCTCGCGATCCAGCGCCTGAAGGAAGCGGCCGAGAAGGCCAAGATCGAGCTGTCGTCCGGCCAGCAGACCGAGATCAACCTGCCGTACATCACGGCGGATGCCTCCGGTCCCAAGCACCTGACGGTGAAACTCACCCGCGCCAAGCTCGAGTCGCTGGTCGAGGACCTGGTCAGTCGCACAATCGAACCCTGCCGCGTCGCCCTGAAGGACGCCGGGCTTGCGGTCAATGACGTGGACGAGGTGATCCTGGTCGGCGGGCAGACGCGCATGCCGCAGGTGCAGAAAGCGGTGAAGGACTTCTTCGGCAAGGAGCCGCGCAAGGACGTCAATCCGGACGAGGCAGTCGCCGTCGGCGCTGCCATCCAGGGCGGCGTGCTCGCGGGCGACGTCAAGGACGTGCTGCTGCTCGACGTCACGCCCCTGTCGCTCGGCATCGAGACGCTGGGTGGCGTCATGACCCGGCTGATCGATAAGAACACGACCATTCCGACCAAGACCTCGCAGGTGTTTTCGACCGCCGAGGATCACCAGAGCGGCGTCACGATCCACGTGCTGCAGGGCGAGCGCGACCGGGCAACCGACAACAAGTCGCTCGGCAAGTTCGACCTGTCCGACATCCCGCCGGCGCCGCGCGGCATGCCGCAGATCGAGGTCACTTTCGACATCGACGCGAACGGCATCCTGAACGTGTCCGCCAAGGACAAGGCAACCGGCAAGGAGCAGCGCATCGTCATCAAGGCCTCTTCCGGCCTGTCGGAGGACGAGATCAAGCAGATGGTGCGCGATGCCGAGGCGCACGCCGCCGAGGACAAGCGTTTCCGCGAGCTGGTGGAAACCCGCAATCGGGCCGATGCGCTGGTGCACGCGACCGACAAGTCGCTGAAGGACCTCGGCGACAAGGTCACGGGCGAGGAGCGCGTGGCGATCGAGGCGGCGATGAACGACCTGCGTGGCGCGCTGAAGGGTGAGGACCAGGCCGCGATCGAGCACAAGGCCGAGGCGCTCGCGAAAGTCAGCACGCCGGTCGTGCAGCGCGCCTATCAGGCCGAGGCGGGTAGCACGGGCGCGGGCAGCGACGCGGGCACCGGTCCGAAGCCGGGTGCCGATGCCGGCAAGGACGATGTGCTCGATGCGGAGTTCGAGGAGATCAAGGACAAGGGGCCCAAGCCGCACTGACGGCCACGGCACCCGCGAACGTAGTTCCACCGGTTGCCGGGTGACATCGGGTCACCCGGCGGTCGCGCTTGCGGAGCGTCATGTCGAAGCGTGATTACTACCAGGTGCTGGGCGTGCCTCGAAACGCCGCCGAGGAGGCCATCACCAAGGCCTACCGGCGCCTGGCCATGAAATACCATCCGGACCGCAATCCGGACGACAAGGAGGCCGAGGAGCGCTTCAAGGAAGCGAAGGAGGCCTACGAGATCCTGACCGACGCGCAGAAGCGCTCGGCCTACGACCAGTACGGACACGCAGGCCTCGACGCGGCGCGCGGCGCCGGCCAGGGGTTCAGCCCGTCGGACGCCTTCGGCGACATCTTCGGCGACATGTTCGGTGACATCTTCGGCGGCGGCCGGCGTGGCGGCCGCAGTGCGGTGTATCGTGGCGCGGACCTGCGCTACGAACTGACGCTCGACCTCGAGCAGGCCGTGTTCGGCACCAGCACCGAGATCGATTTCCAGACCGTGGCCGAATGCGGCGAATGCAGCGGCAGCGGTGCCGCCCGCGGCCATGCGCCGGAGACCTGCGATGCCTGCGCGGGCAGCGGCCAGGTGCGCATGCGCCAGGGGCCCTTCGCCGTGCAGCAGACCTGCCCACGCTGCAAGGGGCGCGGCACAATCGTCAAGGATCCCTGCCCCAAGTGCAGCGGCAACGGTCGCGTGCGGGCGAACAAGCGCCTGTCGGTCAAGGTGCCCGCGGGCGTCGATACCGGCGATCGCATCCGCCTCGCCGGCGAAGGCGAGGCGGGCCGCAATGGCGGGCCGACGGGCGACCTCTATGTCGAAATCGTGGTGCGCGAGCACCCGATTTTCGAACGCGACGGCGCCCATCTGTCCTGCGAAGTGCCAATCAGTTTCGTGGCCGCGGCGCTCGGCGGCAGCATCGAGGTGCCGACCCTCGACGGCCAGGCGATGATCAAGGTGCCGGCCGGCACGCAGTCCGGGCGCGTGTTCCGCCTGCGCGAGAAGGGCGTCAAGCCGGTGCGCGGCGGCGGCACCGGCGACCTGTTCTGCCGGGTCGTGGTCGAAACCCCGGTGGAACTGAATGCCGAGCAGAAAGACCTGCTGCGAAAATTCGAGTCCTCGCTCAAGGGCGACGGAAAGAGCCACAATCCCCGCGAGCGCTCGTGGCTCGAGGGCGTGCGCCAGTTCTTCGGCAAGATCGGCGGCTGACATGACCAACATCGCCGTGCTCGGGGTCAGCGGACGGATGGGGCGGTGCCTGGTCCGTGCCATCCGCGAGTCGGAGGATTTCGTGCTGACCGGCGCGCTTGCCTCGCCGGCGAGCAGCGCGCTTGGCCGCGATGCCGGCGAAGTCGCGCAGGCCGGCCCGGTCGCGGTCGAAGTGACGGCGAACCGCGGGCAGGCGCTCGCCAATGCCGCGATTGCCATCGATTTCACCTTGCCCGAGGCGGTCGAGGAGAACCAGGCGGCGGTGCTCCGTGCCGGGATCCCCTGGGTGATCGGCATTACCGGGCTCGATGCCGCACGCCACGCCGGCATCCGCCGCGCGAGCGAGCGGCTGCCGGTGCTGGTCGCGCCGAACATGTCGCTCGCGGTCAACCTGTTGTTCGGCCTCGCCGGCCGTGCGGCGGCCGCGCTGCCGGCCGACTATGACGTCGAAATCCTGGACGCCCACCATCGCCACAAGGCGGACGCGCCCTCTGGCACGGCGCTTCGGCTCGGCGAGATCGTCGCCGGCAGTCGCGGCGCAACGCTCGCCGGCCACGCCGTTTACGGCAGGCAGGGCAAGTCGGGCAGCCGCGAGCCCGGCACCATCGGCTTTTCGAGCCTGCGCGCCGGCGACCTGGTCGGCGAGCACCACCTGCTGTTTGCCGGTACCGGGGAGTCGCTTGAGCTCGTGCACCGGACCACCGACCGGATGACATTCGCCCACGGCGCGCTCGCTGCCGCGCGCTGGTTGATCGGCCGCCCTGCCGGGATTTATGGCATGTCGGACGTGCTCGGCCTGTAAGAGGGGACGCATCCCTTTTCCCTCCTGCTTGAGGTGCCGATGATCAGCACGCGGGGGAAAAGGGATGCGTCCCCATTTACGCATTTACGGGCGAAAAAGGTGTGCGTCCCCTTTGCACGGGGGAAAAGGGATGCGTCCCCTTTTACGGGCCGGTAGAATCGCCTCCCGGGTCGCGACCCCCTTGAAGATAAATAGTTGAAGGCAGGTGGAGTGCCCCGCGGCTCCACCCACTCATGGCCTGCGCCTTGCGCGGGCAGTTGCGGCGGCCGCACAGGGAGAACGCGCTGGTGACACCGACGCCCGCAGTGCTCGCGCTCGAGGACGGCACGGTGTTTCGCGGCGTCTCGATCGGTGCTTCCGGCGTGACGACCGGCGAAGTCGTCTTCAATACCGCGATGACGGGCTACCAGGAAATCCTGACCGACCCGTCCTATTCCCGCCAGATCGTCACACTGACTTATCCGCACATCGGCAACACCGGGGTCACGCCGGAAGACATGGAGTCCGACTCGATCCATGCAGCCGGACTCGTGATCCGCGATTTGCCGCTCGCCCATTCCAGCTGGCGTGCCAGCCACTCGCTGCAGGAATTCCTCAGGGAAGGCGAGACCGTCGCAATCGCCGGCATCGACACGCGCAAGCTCACGCGCATCCTGCGCGAGCGGGGTGCGCAGGGCGGCTGCATCGCAACTGCTGACAAGGCCGATGCCGACGTGGCACTGCGTGCCGCGCGTGCGTTTCCGGGCCTGAAAGGCATGGATCTCGCGAAAGTCGTTTCGGTTCGCGAGTCGTACCAGTGGAATGCCGGCAGCGTCGGCCAGGAATCCGGGCGCATCCTGCGCCCCGGCTCGCGCCTGCACGTGGTTGCCTATGACTACGGCATCAAGCGCAACATCCTGCGGCTCCTGGCCGACTACGGTTGCCGGATGACCGTGGTGCCCGCGCAGACGAGCGCGGAGGACGCGCTCGCGCTCGGGCCGGATGGCGTGTTCCTGTCCAACGGCCCGGGCGACCCGGAACCCTGCGACTATGCGATCACGGCGATCCGCGAACTGCTGCAGAGCGACATCCCGGTATTCGGCATCTGCCTCGGTCACCAGTTGCTGGCGCTCGCAAGCGGCGCGCGCACCGTCAAGATGAAGTTCGGGCACCACGGCGCCAATCACCCGGTGCAGGAACTGGTCGGTGGCCACGTCCTGATCACGAGCCAGAACCACGGTTTCGCGGTGGATGAACAGTCGCTGCCTGCAGAGCTGAAGGCCACGCATCGCTCGCTGTTCGACGGCTCGCTGCAGGGCATCGCGCGCACCGATTGCCCGGCCTTCGGATTCCAGGGCCATCCGGAAGCGAGTCCCGGACCGCACGACATGCGGCCGTTGTTCGAGCACTTCGTGTTCCTGATGGTGCGGCGCCTGCAGCAGCTGATGCGGGCCCACGTCGCCGCCGCCGACGGGGTCATGGCGCGCTGATGGGCAAGCGCACCGACATCGAGAGCATCCTGATCATCGGCGCCGGGCCGATCATCATCGGCCAGGCCTGCGAGTTCGACTACTCTGGCGCCCAGGCCTGCCGGGCACTGCGCGAGGAGGGCTATCGCGTCATCCTCGTCAACTCGAATCCGGCGACGATCATGACCGACCCCGAAATGGCCGATGCGATCTACATCGAGCCGGTGGACTGGCGCACGGTCGCGCGGATCATCGAGAAGGAACGGCCCGATGCACTGTTGCCGACGATGGGCGGCCAGACCGGGCTCAACACCGCGCTCGACCTGGTGCGCGAGGGAGTGCTCGAGCGCTTCGGCGTCGAGATGATCGCCGCCTCGCGCGAAGCGATCGACATGGCCGAGGACCGTGAGCTGTTCCGCAATGCGATGCGCGGCATCGGGCTCGAGTGCCCGCAGTCCTACATCGCCCACAGCCTCGACGAGGCGCTCGCGGTGCAGGGCGAGGTCGGCTACCCGACCGTCATCCGGCCCTCGTTCACGCTTGGGGGCAGCGGTGGCGGCATCGCCTTCAACCGCGAGGAGTTCGAGGACATCGTGATGCGCGGCCTCGATGCCTCGCCGACCGGCGAAGTGCTGATCGAGGAATCGGTGCTC
>JBBEAB010000091.1:0-1856 GCA_040899645.1 Steroidobacteraceae bacterium | reverse complement strand
GGGGACGCGCATGGCTAAGAACTGGACATGGCTGATACGGTATGTCTTGGTGATCGTGGTGGCGCTGATCCTGGGTGCCGCGATAGGAGAGCTCGATCTTTTCAAGAAGACCGTTCTCGGTGCGCCGAGACTGAAATTGACGGCCGCGAGCCTGGCCCAGTTCCTGGGCTACGGTAGTGCGCTGGCCTTGCTCTGGCTGCTTGCCCAGCGCGCCACGCGTGAACTGCAGGCCCAGCAGGGCTGGAAAAGGCCGGTGAGTTTTTTCGTGCTACCGCTGGCGACGTTAATCGTCGTGCCGGCCGCTCACCAGATTTTGCTGCTCGTCTTCGGCGGCTTGATCGGGCCCGATCTGCGCAAGGTTTACAACTGGATCTTCATCATCGGCACGATGGCGTCGGCGATATGGCTGGCGGTCGCGATGTTCCAGCACCTCGAATCGCTGGTCGAAGAGTTGCGTTCTGGCGCCAAGGGCCGGCAGCCCTGAGACCATAGCCCATGCAGGTATCGCG
Source organism: Steroidobacteraceae bacterium (assembly GCA_040899645.1). Classification (GTDB taxonomy): domain Bacteria; phylum Pseudomonadota; class Gammaproteobacteria; order Steroidobacterales; family Steroidobacteraceae; genus SCUD01. The sequence goes on along the minus strand of JBBEAB010000091.1, from coordinate 1,347 downwards.
TTGCGGCCCTCAATGCCTCAGCGCGAACCACGCCGCCGTGATCGCCAGCGTGATCAGGGCGACCGGCACGCCGGCGCGGGCGTGGCTGCGCCAGTCTATCGCAATGCCGCGGCGCCGGGCCGCGTTCACCACGATGATGTTGGCGATCGAGCCGACGATGAAGAAATTCCCGGCCAGCGTGCTGACCAGCGCCAGCATCGGCCCGGAGAAGGGCTCGGTGGCCGCGGGCAGCAGCAGCATCACTGCCGGAACGTTCGACACCACGTTGGACAGCAGCAACGTGGCGACGAACAGCGGCCCGGGATCCGCCAGCGGCACGCCCGCATCCGCCAGCGTCCGCACCGCCGCCGCGGTGAGCCCGGTCTGCGCCAGCGCATGGTTCACCACGAACAGGCCGATGAACAGGATCAGCAACTCCCAATCCACCAGGCCCAGCATCTTGTTCGAGTGGAGTTTGCGGCTCATCAACAGCAATCCCGCGCCGGCGAGCGCTGCGATCTCGCGCGGCATCTCGCTGAACAGGAAGAGCGCAAGCAGCGCGGCGGCGATGGCGAGGCCCTTTGCCGACTGCCAGCGGTCGTAGACCGCGAAGTCCTGGCGCCGCTCGGGCGGCGGGTCGTCCAGGACGGTGCGCCAGCGGCCGCGCGTCTGCCATGCGATCACGCCCCAGGTGGCGGCCAAGCCGAGCAGCACGGGCACGACGGCCTCGAGGAAATACCCGAGGAATGACAGCTCGAGTACCTGGCCGATGAGCATGTTCTGCGGATTGCCGATCAGCGTGGCGGCCGATCCCACGTTCGCCGCGCAAGCGAGTCCGAGCAGGTAGGGCACGGGATCGAGCCGGCGCGCGAGGCACGCATCCGCCAGCACCGGCGCGATGGCGAGGCAGATGATGTCGTTGCTGAATACGGCGGACAGCGTTCCCACCACCGCGATCACCGCGGCGAGCAGCGCGGGCGGCGAGAGCCGCAGCTCGGTGATCTGCAGCGTGACGCGCGTGTAGAAGCCGCCCAGGCGCATCTGCGCCGAGATCACCATGAAGGAGAACAGCAGCAGCAGCGTAGGCAGGTGGATCGACTGCGCCGCCGCCTCGGGCGTGAGCACGCCCAGGCCGACGATGGCGATGGCGCCGAGCAGCGCGATGCCGGTGCGGTCGAGCTGCAGGAACGGCAGCCCGCCGAGGATCATCCCCAGGTACACGACCGCGAAGATGGCGACGACGCTCGTGGCCACGCGCGCTGCTCAGCCCAGCGACTTGCCTACGATCTCGGCCACGTCGCGCGACAGCCCCGCGGCGTCGCGGATGCGCTCGAGCTGGCGCCGCGCGTGCGCCTGGCGATCGTCGTC
>JBBEAB010000090.1:0-12828 GCA_040899645.1 Steroidobacteraceae bacterium | reverse complement strand
CGATCGGCGATGACGTGGCGGCCGCGTGCGAGGCCCGCGAGAACGCGCCGACCGAGTTCGGCGGCGTCGGTCACGCGCGTTTACGGCTCGCTTTACGACCCAGCTTGAGCAGGTCCTGGGGCGGCATGAGTTCGCGGATGATCGCCGGGATCTCGAACTCGATTGTCTTCGGCGGCGTGCGGAAGTCGCCGCGCATCGCGAAAGAGAACAGGCCGTCGAGATCGAAGCCCATTTCGCGCTCGACGTGCGACTCGAATGCGCCGTCGTGCAGCCCGGCGATCGCGAGCGCCATGACACCCCAGACCTGCGCCGCCACGGCGCGCGCCTGTTGCTCGGTCAGTCCGGCTTTGCGGTGATCCAGATTGCCGAACTGGTCGGGCTTCCTGCCCCATTCGGCCAGCGCCTGGCCGGCCACCGAAATCGCGCAGCGCGCGAACTCGAGCGCCACGTCGCGCAGCACGTTGCGGCCGGGATAGGCCTCCGCGTACCGATCCGCCCAGCTCTCGTGCTCGCCGCCGCGGTGCTTATCCAACCAGCCGGGCAGCCGCGCCATGTCCACAAGCGCGGCATTCCCGGCGCCGCGCGCTCCCGACTTCACGGTCGGGCAGCCGCCGACGCGAATCCATTCGCGCACGGTTTTCGTCGTCACTTGGAGCAGCCGTGCGGTTTCTTCTATAGTCGCGTGAGTCATATGAAACGAACCTCGCTAAAAATGTTCGTGGCTAGGAAACCATCGGGCTTTGAATTACCCGCTCCTGGACCTCTGCGGAAGGACCCGTGACGCGGGGGCGTGCTGGTCACAGCGGCCGCCCGAGCAGGTGCGCGCCGGCGCCGTCGTAGATTTCGATGAACACAAGCTCGACCGCGATCGCACGCTCGAGCCCGAGTTCCTCGATCAGATCCTGGCACGACTGGACGTAGCTCAGCGGCAGACCCGGCGGATCTAGGAGCAGCATCACCATGTGCTCGGCACGAAGGCCGCGCTCGACCGACTGCGCGATGTAACTGAAGCGTGCCCGCACGACCTGTGCGATCCGGACATCAATGCCCTCGATCATGAACTGTGCGGTCGCCACGTCGCGCGCGGCGGCGTCCAATAGCTTCCGGAGATCCTTCGTCACGACTCACTCACCAGCGGGCGCCGTAGCTCGGCCTTGAGTTCAGCTGCGAGCTTGGCGCGCTTCCGCTTCTCGGCGTCGCAAAGTCCAAACGAGCGCAGCCTGGCCGCGGCATGGGCAAGCTTCAGCTGCTCCTCCGTCGGTGCGTCAGCATCAAGATCACGCAGGTCCTGGTTCACGCTGGCCGCACTGCGCTCTGCGGTTTCCTGAGCATTGAAACGACGATCTTCTCTGGCAAGCAAAGCGCCCGCGCGATCTCAGCCGTGGTCGCACCCTCGGCCCGCAGGTGGCGCACCCACGCCCGTCGGCAGCAGGCAGGTGATCGAATCGATGGCAGTCCCGAGCGATTCATCAGAACCCGTGCTCCTTCTCGGAGAACACAGGGCTGGTATGAGCTGGTATGTCCCTACAGCGGGGACGGTGAGGCCTCGCTGCGGGGACAGTGGCCGTTCGTGACTGTCCCTGCTGTTGGGACACTGCAGGGGAATCAGGGGGCAAACAGGCGATCCAGTCCTGGCGGCCGCGGGCGTGCACACCGGCATTCGGGGGGATCAGGAATCCGAGGCGGATCGCCGCCCGCCTGCAGCGGGCGACTGTGTTCTTGCTGAGGCGTGCCTTCTTCGCGAGATCGCGCACGCCGGGAAAGCATCGGCTGCAGTCCGGGTCCATGTACGTGGACATCACGAGCAAGACCATCCGCGTGTCGGCATCCGGCGGGCCTGCATCCGAGAGAATTGCGCGACGCCACACCCAGGCATCAGAGATTCTGCGGATCCCATCGGGTGGCGCCGGCCATGCCTTAGCGACCGCCACGAGCGCGGCGCTCGCGCATCCGGGCGAGGACCTCACGCGCGAACGCGAGACCTTCGTCGCGGATTCTGTAGCGTGCGATCCAGCACGGTGCACCGCCGAACCCGCGGATCTCGATGCGCTCCGCCTCGAGGCTGATACCCAGGCGTCGCAAGTCGCTGGCCGTACTGTGCCCGACGTGATCACAGGTCGGCGGCAGCTCGAGCTCACGAGTCGATTTCGGGCCGGCGATCAATGCCGCGAGAACGCGGGCGATTTTCGACTCAGGCTTCTGCTTTCCTGCAGTCTGGACGCGCAGTAGACTGCGCTCGCTCCCTTGATCGAAGCCGCTGTCCTCGAGCCCACCAGCTCGAGGCGCGGCGCATTGCGCGATCACGCCGCACCAGCAGCGCGATCGTCGTCATTCATCCACGCTTGAAGGTCGCCGCGGCGATACACCGCACGCCCGTTCACGATGCGGAACTTCGGGCCGGTGCCTTTGGTCGCCATGTATTCGAGCGACTTCGGCGACAGCGGCACGCCGGCGTCGATCAGGGCCGCCGTGGCTGCGGTGCGCGTCAGGAACGTGTTGTGCTGCAGCGGGTCGGCTACAGCTTTCGGTTCGGTAGGCATCTGCCGTCTCCAAGAGTTCGGGACGGCTTGAATTATCTAGGGCGTGTCAGGGCGCGACACAACAATGTAAGCGCAGAAACTCAGGTCTTATTTTTGCGCCTTAGGTACATGCGGCGCGCGGCGGCCACGGAATCACGGTTTGCCTCGCTGTCATTGTTGGCCAGCCACCAAGTCGCTTCTTTGGCGCCTGTCGCGCACATGCGCTTGACCCAACTGGCCTTTTCTTTCCACTCGTCGGCGACCAGCGACATTGCGGTCTTCTTCCTGGCGTTGTTGCGCAGGGCAACATCGATTGCGACGAATGGAGCTACGCTGCCACGCGGGCGTCCTTTGGGTGTTCGGAAAAACTGTGGGCGCACGTCCACTGCATGCAGCAGTGCATCGAGGAGCTCGCAGAGATCAGCGTGATCACTGGCTGTCAATTTAGTACCGTGGTCCAGCTTGTTGCGAATCCGCGCGAACGTCTTGAACTTCGGCCCGGCCTCCATGCGCTTCATTCCGCGGCCAGCGTGGCGCGCGAGAAGCAACAGCGCGACACGGCGAACTTCCTCAAATGACTGGCGATCGCTCATCCGCTCGTCGTCAGCCGTGCCACATGCTCAGCCCAATGCAGCCAGGCCTCGCGCTTTTCGTTTTCATAGCTGTGTTGGTCGTAGACCTTCACCAGCCCGCCCTTCGCGGCCAGGTGGCCGAGGCACATCTCGGCGACCGCCTGTGAGATTCCGAGCCGGCCTATGCCCGAGCGCATCGTGCGGCGCAGGTCATGGAGGCGCCAGTCCGCGATGCCGGCGGCCTTCTTCACGCGATCGAGCAGCGCGTTGTGGAAGTCGAACGGCCGGCGATCGCGGCGCCCCCAGAAAACATGCGGCGAGCCCTCGAGCCGCAGCTGGCGACGCACGACGTCGACCACGTAGGGCGGCAGCGCGATCACGAACGGCTCCGGATCGCGGCGCCCGGTCTTGCGCCGCTCTGCCGGCAGCGTCCAGGTGCCGGCCTCGAGATCAATCTCGCACCACTCCATTGCAGTGACTTCGCGCCGCCTGGCGCCGGTCAGGACGAGGATCTGGAACGCGCCGAAGTGCGGGTCGCCCTCGGTCTCGAACGTGCGCCACAGTCGCACGAGCTCGACGTCGTTCAGGCTGCGGTTGCGCTCGCGGCGGCCGCCGGTCACGCGCAGACGATTGCGGGCCGGGTTGTGCTCGATCCATTCGCGCTCCGAGCACCAGTTGAAGCACGAGCTCAGCACGGCCAGGAACTGCTCGGCCGCGCCGCGCGGGATGTTGTCGGCGACGCGCAGCACTTCGGTGCGACGCACGGCGCCGATCGGCCGGCTGCCGAGCTCGGCGATCGCGGCCGCGGCGGTCGGTGAAAGCGTCACGCGATCGGAGCCGAGGCCTTCGAGGTACATGCCGAGGATGCGATCGACCTTCTGCCGGTAGCGCGGGCGCCAGTCTGCAGAGACGCGCTCGAACCAGATCCGCGCCGCCTCATGCAGCGGCGTCGAGCCGCCCTCGACGTCGCGCGCAGCCACGCGGCCGAGTTCGTTGCGTGCGAGCGTGCGGGCTGAATCGACCGAGACCGTCGGCCAGTGCCGCAGCGTCGCGCGGATCTTGCGCCCGCCCGCGGCGCGGTACTGGATGATGAACGCGGTCCTGGTCGGCGTCAGGCGTGCGCCGAATCCTTGCACCAGGTCGTCCCACAGAAGCCGCTGTCCGGATTTCGGCCGCCCTGCCCGCCTCAGGGCCTCCTCGGTCAGTCGCACGTGTGTGTCGCCTTGTGGTCGGTTGTAACCCGATGGCCGGATCAGGCTGCCGATCCCCGGAAGCGTGTAACCCCGGGAATGGCGCTATCTTGTTGTGATATCAGGAGAATTACAATAGGATGGAACAGTCCCGAAAGGGACCAAAGCGGCCAGAGGCTACATCGTGTGAGTCGCCTTGTCCCCGCCGAGCGCGCCGGCGAGGTAGGACTCGATTTTTTTCTGTGTCGTGCCGCGGTCCTGTTCGCTGAACTGGACGCCGATGCCGGCAGTGCGCTTGCCCTGTGCGCCCTTTGGCGTCAGCCAGATCACGCGGCCCGCGACCGGCAACTTCTCCTCCTCGCCCATCAGGTTGAGGAGCATGAACACTTCGTCGCCGAGGTGGTAGCTGCTGTTGGTCGGGATGAACAACCCGCCGTTCTTCACGAACGGCATGTAGGCAAGGTACAGCGCGCTCTTGTCCTTGATGGTGAGCGTCAGCAGCCCAGGCTTGGTCGATGGTGCCCGCATCTTCACTCCAGTCACTCCTGCACCTTCCCGGCGCCATCACCCTGCAGCGCTGTCAACGACACGAGCAAGCCCTCGAACAGCAGCTGCGTATTCAGCGCCCCGCCTACCTGCTGGCGGGCATCCCGCAACTGGTCCAAAAGGCGGTAGCCGGCCCGTATATTGGTTTCAAGCGCCGGCGGCCGCAACCATGGTAAACGATTATTGTTAACCAGATCACTAGGCAGGCTCGCTTCCTTCAAGTGACGCGTCAGCCAGGATTCGAGCCAGAAAAGCCGGGCCGCCGGTGCATCTTCGGCCCAGGCCCTGGCGATCCCGACCACGTTCATGTGACCGCTGTCGCCCGCGGCGAGCGCTTCCTGCATTTCCCGGTCAAGGTCGTCGAGGCCCGCTGCTTCGTACTCGAGCGCGAGGAATGGCGCGCCATGCGCAAGCCGCAGCAAGCCCTCCCAGCTGGAACGCGGTTTCGCCGCTCCGAGCCACGCGAGCGCATCCGCCGTCGCCGGCAGCGGCGCGCGCACGCGCATGCAGCGGCTCGCGATCGTGCGCGGCATCCGGTCGCTGCGGCTCGTCGTGAGCACGAGGAACGTGTCGTCTGACGGTTCTTCCAGTGTCTTCAGCAGCGCATTGAACGACTTGATGTTCATTGCCTCGGCCGGCGCGATCAGCGCTACCTTGGCGCCGCCGCGATAGCTGCGCAGCGACAGCGCTTCCGCCAGGTTGCGCATCTGGTTGATGGAAATTTCCTTCTTGTCGGAGGCGACTCGGATCCAGCGGAAGTCCGGGTGGCTGCCCGCCAGGAACAGCCGGCAGTCGGCGCATCGACCGCAGGCCTTCGAGTCTTCGTCGCGGCACAGCAGCCGCGCCGCGAGCCACAGGCCGAGCTCTTCCTGTCCCGCACCGGGCTGGCCAAAGACCAGGATCCCATGCGGGAGGCGCCGCTGATCCTGCATCGACGCGAGTCGCGCGCGCAGTGTCCTGAGCCATGGCTGTGCGGCACGTTCGAGTGCCGGACGCACGTCAGGCGGCGGCGCCAGCTCTTCATCGCGCTCGGATTCGGCCATGGCGTCAGCAGCCGCCCGCCGGGAATGCCGCGTCGAGCGCGCGCGCCACGGCAGCCGCGACTTCGTGCTCGCCTGGCGTTGCGTCGATCAGCCGTACACGGGCCGGCTCGCGCGCCGCAATTTCGAGATAGGCCTGCCGCACGCGCTCGAAGAACGTCGTACCTTCGGCCTCGAAGCGGTCAGGCCGGTTGCCGCGGCTGGCAACCCGCGCAGTTGCGACCGCCGGCGGCGCGTCGAACAGCAGGGTCAGATCGGGCAGCAGCCGCGGATGGGCGATCTTCGCCAATTGCCGGATCCACGCCGGATTCGCGCCGCTGCCGCTACCCTGATAGGCGAGCGTCGCATCGGTGAAACGGTCGCACAGCACCCACTGCCCGCGCTGCAGCGCAGGGCGGATCTTTTCCGCCACGTGATGCGCGCGCGCGGCAAAGATCATCAACAGTTCGACATTCACGCCGAGCGGCCGCTCGCGTGGTTCGAGCACAAGCGCGCGCAGCTGTTCGGCGAGCGGCGTGCCGCCCGGCTCGCGCGTCTGCAGGACCGGGATGCCGCGCGCCGCCAGGTGCCGCACGGCATGCGCAACTTGCGTCGACTTGCCGACGCCTTCCGCACCCTCGAACGTGATGAAGCGGCCACGCATGCTCTAGCGTACTTGAACGCCACTGCCGCCGCGCAGGTTGGCCAGGTGGCGCGCGACGTTCGCATTGTGGGCGACCAGCGAAGTCGCGAAGAAATGGCGGCCATCGCCCATGCCGGTTGCGACGAAGTAGAGCGCGTCGGTCGTGGCCGGGCGTACGGCGGCCTCGAGCGCCGCGCGCCCGGCAAGTGCGATCGGCGTCGGCGGCAGTCCCACGCGGGTGTAAGTGTTGTATGGGGTGTCGGCAAGCAGATCGCGCCGGCGCAGGTCGCCGTCGAAAGCCGCGCCGAGTCCGTAGATCACCGTCGGATCGGTCTGCAGTCGCATGCCCTTGCGCAGGCGATTGACGAACACGCCGGCGATCAGCGGCCGCTCGTCCGGCGCGCCGGTTTCCTTTTCCACGACCGAGGCCAGGATCAGCGCCTCATTGGGCGAATTGAACGGCAGGCCCGGCGCGCGGCGCTGCCAGGCCGCATCCAGCTCACGCTGCAGCCGCGCATGCGCGAGCAACAACAATTCACGGTCGGTCACGCCGCGCGCAAAACGATAGGTGTCCGGGAAGAACTGCCCTTCCGGATGCAGCTTGCCGAGCCCGAGGCGCGCCATCAGCTCGTCGTCCGCGAGCCCTTTGAGCTCCACGGTCACCTGCGGATGCGCCTGGATTGCAGCGAGTGCCTGCCGCATCGTCCAGCCCTCGGGAATCGTCAGCTTGTGCAGCAAAACGTCGCCCGCGACGAACTTGTCGAGCAGGTCCGCAGGCGTCATGCCGGGTTGCAGCTCGTACTCGCCGGCCTGGATGCGCGTGGCCTCACCGCTGCGTTGCGCGTAACGGATCCAGGCGCCGGGCTGCTCGAGCAGGCCCCGCGCAGCGAGGGCGTCGGCCACGGAACGGAGCGCGGCACCTGCCGGCACCTCGAATATCACGGGTTCCTGCAGCCCGGCGATCGGCTCCCCGAGCGAGCCCTGCTCGTACTGCCGCCAGCCGAACCACAGCGAGATCGCGAACAGCGCCAGCAGCGCGGCGAACCGGATCCTGCGCTTCATTGACGCCCGACCCATGCATTGAAGCGGTCTGCACGCGGATCGACGGCGTAGGCGCGGCCGGCCAGTTCGCGAACCGGCCATGCGCCGATCAGTGCATTGGTCAGCACGAGGCCGGCAGCCGCGGCCAGTTCGGCCGCCGGCAGCGGCCGTTCGATCACCGTCTCGCCCTGCTCCGCGGACCAGGCCATGAACGCCCGGCGCATCACCCCGGCGACACCGCAGCGATCGAGCGCGGGCGTGATCCAGCGGCCAGCAATCGATGCGAACAGGTTGGTCTGGGTTCCTGAAATCACCCTGTCCTCCGCATCCATCATGAGTCCTTCGGCCACGGCCTCATCATCCCACTCCCTGCGCGCGAGCACCTGCTCGAGCCGATTCAGGTGCTTGATGCCGGCGAGCCCCGGGTTGGACCCAAGCCGGGTGCGACACCAGGCCACGCGCACGCCGTCCGTCCAGGCCGATGCATGCCACGCGGGCCACGGAAATCCGAGCACGATCCGCGTCGGTTGCGGGTGCCGCGGCGGGCGATAACCCCGTTCGCCGGCGCCGCGCGTGAGGATCAGTTTCACGACGGCGCGCTCGGCCGGCGCAGCGGCGGCGATTTCGCCGCGCAACAGCGCCGCGTCCGGCAGCGGAATGCCGAGACGCCGCGCCCCGTCGGCCAGACGTTCTATGTGCCAGTCGATGAAGCGCGGGGCGCCGCGGTCAAGCGCCAGTGTCTCGAACAGGCCGTCGCCAAACTGCAGCCCGCGATCGAGCGCATCGATGCAGCGCGCGTCCTCGCCATTGACCCGCGCGGTCATCATGCGGCCCGCCCGAATGCGCGCAGCATGCCGAGCGCCTTGGCGCGCGTCTCCTCGAGTTCACTCGCCGGATCGGAATCCGCAACAATGCCGGCGCCGGCGCGCCATTCGATCTCGCCGCGATGGATCGTCATCGTGCGGATCAGGATATTGAGGTCGAGGCTGCCATCGAGTCCGAGATAGCCCATCGCGCCGGTGTACGCGCCACGGCCCACGCCCTCGAGCGCGCCGATCAGCTGCATGCAGCGCACCTTCGGGCAGCCGGTGATCGTCCCGCCCGGGAACAGCGCGCGGATCACTGCCCCCGGTTCGATCTCCGCGCGCAGACGGCCGCTGACATTCGAGACGATGTGATGCACGTGCGCATAACTCTCCACGACCATGAATTCGTCCACCTGGACGGTCCCGGGTTCACAGATCCGGCCGAGGTCGTTGCGCTCCAGGTCAATCAGCATCACGTGCTCGGCCCGCTCCTTCGGGCTGCCGGTCAGCGCGGCGATCGCGATCGGATCCGCCGTGGCCTGTCGCGGCCGCGTGCCCGCGATCGGTCGGGTATCGATACGGCGGCCCTGCACCCGCACCAGTCGTTCGGGAGAGCTCGACAGGATGGCCAGCCCGTCCAGCTGGGCGATGCCGGCAAATGCCCCGGGATTGGCGATCCGGAGGTTGGCGTACAGGCTGGCAGGGGCGACCCCTGCCGGCAGGGGTGCGCGCCAGCTTCGGGCCAGGTTCGCCTGGTAGACATCACCCGCCGCGATATGGCCGAGCGCCAGCTGGCAGGCCTCCAGGTACCTCGCGGGGTCCTCCTCCACGACTGCCCGGTCCAATCCCCGGGCTGCGGGGCAGACAGGAGCCGGCGGAGCGGCCAGATCGGCCAGCAGCGCTTCGACGGCCGCCTGGGCCCCAGGCTCGCCGAGGACGGCCGTACGGCCGGTCTGGTGGTCGTGCACCAGCGCTGCCGGTGTTCGCCAGGCGAGCGCCACGATTGGCAGCGGCGACGCGGGGATCGAGAGCGTGGGCTCGACTTCAGCCGCCAGCTCATAGCCGAGGTACAGGAACCAGCCACCGGCAAAGGGCCAGCCCGCAGGCGGCGGGTCGCTGCGCAGGCCGCGCCACCAGTCGTTCAGCCGGTCGCAAAAGCGCTCGCCCTGCCCGGGTCCGGACAGCTGACCGGCGGCATCGAGCACGAGCCGCTCGGCAACCGCGGCGAGCAGCAGGCTGTAACGCCCGAGCGGAGCGCCGCTGGCGGCGCTTTCCAGCAACACGGGATAGCGATCGGGCCGCGCGGCATGCAGCGCCAGCATGCGGGGCACCGCATCGCCCGCTACCGGCAGATCGTGGACCAGACAGGGCAGCCGCCGCATACCGGGGCCGGAAGACGCGCTCAACGCAGCGCGCGGAAAACCAGCGTGCCGTTGGTGCCGCCGAAGCCGAAGGAATTGCTGGCCACCGTGTCGATCTGCATGCGGCGCGCGGTGTTCGGCACATAGTCGAGATCGCAGCCTTCGCCCGGGTTCTCCAGATTGATCGTCGGCGGCGCAACCTGGTCGCGGATCGCGAGGATGCAGAAAATTGCCTCGACGACGCCAGCGGCGCCCAGCAGGTGGCCGGTCATCGACTTGGTCGAGCTGACCGCGAGCCGCGCGGCATGCGCGCCGAATGCGCCCTTGAGCGCCGTCGTCTCGGCGACATCGCCGAGCGGCGTCGAAGTCGCATGGGCGTTGACATACTGGACCTCGTCGGCATTGACGCCGGCGTCCTGCAGCGCGTTCTCCATCGAATGCCGGGCGCCGGCGCCGTTTTCGGGCGGCGCGGTGATATGAAACGCATCGCCGCTCATGCCGAAGCCAATCAGCTCCGCATAGATCCTCGCGCCGCGGGTCTTGGCGTGCTCGTACTCTTCGAGTACGACGCCGCCCGCGCCATCGCCCATCACGAAGCCGTCGCGGTCACGGTCCCACGGACGGCTCGCGCGCGCGGGTTCGTCATTGCGCGTCGAGACCGCGCGCGCCTGGCAGAAGCCGCCGACCGCGGTCGGTGTCTGCGCCATCTCGGCGCCGCCGGCGACGATCACATCCGCATCGCCGTACTGGATCGTACGCATGCCGATGCCGATCGCATGAGTCGAGGTCGTGCAGGCCGTCACCACCGCCAGGTTCGGGCCCGTGATGCCGTACATGATCGACAGGTGCCCCGAAATCATGTTGACGATCGAGGCCGGGATGTAGAAAGGCGAGATCTTCTTCGGCGAGCGCGTCTCGAGGTATTTCGCGAAGTTGTCCTCGATGGTCGCGAGACCGCCGATGCCGGCGCCGAACACGAGCCCGATGCGCGCACGATTGGCGTCGGTCACCTCGAGTCCCGCATCTGCGATCGCCTGCGCGCCCGCGGCGATCCCGAACTGCATGAAGAGATCCATGCGCCGGGCTTCCTTGGCCTGCATGTACTTCGACGCGTCGAAGTTACGCACGCTGCCGGCGATCGTGCACGGGAAGCCGCTGACGTCAAAACGCGTGATCGGGCCGATGCCGCTGTGGCCCGCGAGCGCGCCGGCCCAGCTGTCCAGGACCGTGTTGCCAAGCGGCGAGACCATGCCCAGGCCGGTTACGACGACTCGACGCTTGCTCAAGGCGCTTCCTCCGGCTGCCGGGACCGGCATGACGCAGCGAGCCCCGGCATTACTGCCGGGGCTCGCGCAGGAATGGCTTCAGGACTTGGACTGGTGCTGGACGATGTAGTCGATCGCCTGCTGCACCGTGGTGATCTTCTCGGCATCCTCGTCCGGTATCTCGGTCTCGAATTCTTCCTCGAGCGCCATCACGAGCTCGACCGTGTCCAGTGAGTCGGCACCCAGATCGTCCACGAACGAAGCGTCGCTGGTGACCTCCTCGTCCTTGACCCCGAGTTGCTCGGCGACGATCTTTTTTACCCGTTCTTCGACTGTGCTCATCGGTTTGATGTCCCTCACCTTGTGATGCCCATGACGGCGCGTGCCGGCCGGGGCCGCCATTCTATGCCACGGACCCCCCACTGGCTACCAGAAACCTTTCTTGTGCACTGTTTCTGAAAGCTTTTTTGGTCCGTTCGCACTCCTTTGAACTCACGCCATGTGCATTCCGCCATTGACGTTCAAGGTCTCGCCCGTGATCCAGCCAGCCGCAGGCCCGGCCAGGAAGCACACCGCGGCGGCAATGTCGTCGGGCTGGCCGAGCCGCCCGAGCGGTATCTGGCCGGCGAGTCCCGCGCGTTGCGCCTCGGTGAGCGAGCGCGTCATGTCGGTCTCGATGAACCCGGGCGCCACCACGTTGACGGTGATGCCGCGCGAGGCGACCTCGCGCGCGAGTGAGCGCGTGAAGCCGACGATACCGGCCTTGGCCGCGCTGTAGTTCGCCTGGCCCGGATTGCCGATCAGCCCGACGACCGATGCGATGTTGATGATGCGTCCCTTGCGCGCCTTCATCATGCCACGCAATACCGCCTTGCTGAGCCGAAACACCGAACCGAGATTGGTGTCGATCACGGCGTCCCAGTCTTCCGGCTTCATGCGCAGCAGCAACGTATCGCGCGTGATGCCCGCGTTGTTGACCAGGATCGAAATCGCCCCTTCGCGCGCTTCGACGCCGACGACTGCGGCCTCGCTCGCCGCGCGGTCGGCGACGTCCAGCACGATGCCGCGCCCGGCAATGCCGGCCGATTTCAGCGCCTCGTCGATCGCGGCGACGCCGGTAGCACCGGTCGCGGTGCCGATCACGGTCGCACCCGCCGCACCGAGTGCCAGCGCGATGGCTCGTCCGATGCCGCGCGAGGCCCCGGTCACCAGCGCGATCTCGCCTGCCAGAGTTTTCGTCGTCATGTGTCCTCGCTCCCGCCTGCCGCCGCCAGCGCGGCCTCGAGCGACTCCGGCGAATCGATGGCCGCGAGCGCCCGCTCGCGGCCGCCGGGCGCGCGGCGCGCGAGTCCCATCAGCACCTTGCCGGGGCCGCATTCGAACAAGTGGGTCGCGCCGGCGCCAATCATGGCAGCCACGATAGCGGACCAGCGCACCGGATTGAACAGCTGGCGATACAGCCCATTGCGGATCGCATCGGCGCTGTCATGCTGCCCGCCATCGAATGCCTGGACCCGGATGCGTGGTGCACGGATGTCGAGGTCCCGCAGACGCGCGCGCATCTCCTCCGCGGCAGGTTGCATCAGCGCGCTGTGCGCAGGCACCGACACCGGCAACAGCAGCGCACGTTTGGCCCCCTGCGCCTTGCAGGCCTCGATGGCACGGGCGACTGCCGCCGCGTGACCGGCGATCACGAGCTGGCCGGGCGAGTTGTAATTCACCGCTTGCACGATCTCGCCCTGCGCGGACGCCGCGCAGGCGGCTTCGATCACGGCATCTTCCAGACCGAGTATCGCGGCCATCGCGCCGGTGCCGGCCGGCACCGCGCGCTGCATCGCCTGGCCGCGAAACTGCACGAGCGCAATC
>JBBEAB010000089.1:66898-68965 GCA_040899645.1 Steroidobacteraceae bacterium | reverse complement strand
CGTGTACGCGTCGCCGGTGCTGCTCGGCGAGGTCTGGAAGCAGAAGTACGACAACATGATCGTGGTGTCGCCGGACGTCGGCGGGGTGGTGCGCGCGAGGGCGCTGGCGCGGCGCCTCGACAACGCAGACCTCGCGATCATCGACAAGCGGCGGCAGCGCGCCAACGAATCGCAGGTGATGAACATCATCGGCGACGTGCGCGGCCGGTCCTGCGTGCTGGTGGACGACCTGGTCGACACCGCGGGAACGCTGTGCCAGGCGGCGCAGGCACTGAAGGACGAGGGTGGATTGCGCGTGATCGCCTACATCACGCACCCGGTGCTGTCCGGCAAGGCGGTGGAGAGGATTTCCACTTCCGCACTGGACGAACTGGTGGTGACGGACACGATTCCGCTCGGCGAGGCGGCGCGGAGCTGCAAGCGCATCCGCGTCCTGTCGGTCGCGGAACTGCTGGCCGAGACGATGCGGCGGATTCGCGACGAGGAATCCGTCAGTTCGCTGTACGTGGATTAGGAGGGGACGGCCTCTCCGCACGGCAGCCGCCGGATGGTCCGGCGGCGCCGACAACGGATCGCCGGTGCCTGGTCGCGGGCCGGCGGTTCCTGAATCGGGAGTATCCTGAAATGAAGATTTCGTTCGAACTCAACGCCGAGTTCCGGGACGACCAGGGCAAGGGTGCGAGCCGCCGCCTGCGTCGTACCGGCAAAGTCCCGGCGATTCTGTACGGCGGGAAGCGCGATGCGCGCGCCCTGTTGCTGGACCATACGAAGCTGTCGCAGCTGATGGACAACGAGCGTTTCTACTCGACCATCGTCGCGTTGCGCGTCGGTGACCAGGCCCAGGCCGCGGTGCTGAAGGACGTGCAACGGCACCCGTACAAGAACCAGATCATGCACATCGACTTCCAGCGCGTGCTGGAGGACGAGAAGATCCGCATGCACATTCCGCTGCATTTCAAGGGTGCCGCCGAGTCCAAGGGCGTCAAGGAGCAGGGCGGCGTGCTGTCGCACGTGCGCAATGACGTCGAACTCAGCTGCCTGCCCAAGGACCTGCCAGAATTCGTCGAGGTGGACGTTTCGGGCCTCGAGATCAACCAGGTGGTCAAGCTGTCCAACCTCAGTCTCCCGGCAGGCGTCGAACTCATGGACCTGCTGGCCGGCCGCGACGGCCCGGTCGCTTCGATCCACCTGCCGCGCGTCGAGGAAGAAGTGGCGCCGGTGGTCGACGAGGCCGCTGCTGCCACAGCCGCTGCTGCCGCAGCGGGCGCGCCGGCTGCAGCCGGCGCTGCCGCGGGTGCCGCACCGGGTGCTGCTGCTGGCGCCGCGCCGGCCGCGGATGCCAAGGCCGCCCCCGCCAAAGGTGGCAAGGACGGCAAGGACGCCAAGAAGGGCGACGGCAAGAAGTAAGGAGTGGCCGGTCTAGCGCTGCAACTCGTGGTCGGGCTCGGCAACCCCGGGCCCGAGCACGAGCACACGCGGCACAACGCCGGTTTCCGGTTCATCGACGAACTGGCGCGCCGCCATGACGGGCGCCTGAAACCGGAGCGGCGCTACAACGCCGAGGCCGGGCGGGTGACCGTGGCCGGCGTGCCGCTGTGGCTGCTGAAGCCGATGGGCTTCATGAATCGCAGCGGGCTCGCGGTGCGCGCCTTCTGTGACTACCTGCAGTTGCCACCCGAGCAGGTGCTGGTCGTGCACGACGAGCTCGACCTGCCGCCGGGCATGGCGCGGCTCAAGTTCGCGGGCGGTGCCGGGGGCCACAACGGCATGCGGGACGTGATCGCCCACCTGGGCGAGCAGTTCTGGCGCCTGCGCATCGGCATCGGCCATCCGGGTCACCGCGACGTCGTGATCGATTACGTGCTGCAGCGGGCGAGCGCCGTCGACGAGCGGCTGATACTGGAGGCGATCGAGCTCGGGATCGCGGAGTTTCCGCGCCTGCTCACGGAAGGAGCCGAGAAGATGATGAATCGCCTGCACACGCGGCCGCCGGCCGAGGAAGCGCCCCGCTGAGGCCGGGCGTTTCCGCATCATGGGGATTAGCAGCGGCATCGTGGGCCAGCCGAA
>JBBEAB010000089.1:0-66865 GCA_040899645.1 Steroidobacteraceae bacterium | reverse complement strand
GCTGACACGCGCCGGCATCGCCGCCGAGAACTACCCGTTCTGCACGATCGACCCGAATGTCGGCATCGTGCCGGTGCCGGACCCGCGGCTCGAGGCGCTGGCCGCAATTGCAAGACCCGAGAAGATCGTGCCGACCACGGTCGAGTTCGTGGACATCGCCGGCCTCGTCGCCGGCGCCTCGCAGGGCGAGGGTCTCGGGAACAAGTTCCTCGCGCACATCCGTGAGGTGGACGCGATCGCACATGTCGTGCGCTGCTTCGACGACCCCGACGTGGTGCACGTCTCGGGCCGCGTCAACCCGGCGTCCGACGTCGCGATCGTCAACACCGAGCTTGCGCTCGCAGACCTGGAAACGGTTGAGCGCGCGCTCGGCCGCGCCGACAAGATGGCCAAGGCGATGGACAAGGACGCCATGCGCTGGCGCGATTCGCTGAAGCGCATACGCGCCCTGCTTGACGGCGGCGCTCCGGTGCGCGCGATGAAGCTCGATGAATTCGAGCGTGAGCGCCTGCGCGAACTGTCGCTGCTGACTGCGAAGCCGGTCATGTACGTCGCCAACGTCGATGAGGGCGGCTTCACCGGCAATGCCTACCTGGACGCGCTGGTGGCGCTCGCGACCGGCGAGGGTGCGGAGGTAGTCGCCGTTTGTGCCGCAATAGAGGCCGAGATCTCGCTGCTGGATGAGGCCGACCGCGCCGCGTTCCTCGCCGACCTCGGTCTCGCGGAGCCGGGCCTCGACCGCATCATCCGCGCGGGCTACCGCTTGCTGGGCCTGCTGACGTTCTTCACGGCCGGACCCACGGAAGTGCGCGCCTGGACCGCGCACGCGGGCGCGACCGCGCCGCAGGCTGCAGGTGTCATCCACACGGATTTCGAGCGCGGATTCATCCGGGCAGAGACGATTTCCTTCGACGACTACGTCCAGTACCGGGGCGAGGCGGGCGCGCGCGAGGCCGGCCGCATGCGGCTCGAGGGCAAGGAATACGCCGTCCGCGAAGGCGACGTCATGCACTTCCGGTTCAATATATAATCCCGCCCCCCGGGGCACCTTCCCACCGCGTGGCTAGGTAGCTCAGCTGGTTAGAGCACGGGATTCATAACCCCGGGGTCGAGAGTTCGATTCTCTCCCTAGCCACCATTTCTCATCGCATGCGATGGGCAGCTGCGACGAACCGGCGCTCCGGCGCGACCGGCGCCAGTGCGGCGCAGCGTTTGAGTCACTAGTTTGAGCGAGTTGCAGAACCCGGAGATTCCGATGACAGCATTCCTCCGTTTGCCCGCCACGATCGCCTGCACTGCGATTGCCTGGCTGTCCATGACGGCCGCCCCGGCGTACGCCGACCAGGCCGCGGCAACGGCGGCCGCCACCGAGGACCAGCGCCTTGCAGCGTTCTTCGACGGGATCTTCCAGCGCAACCTGAAGGACAGCCCGGTCTTCCAGGCCCAGCTCGGCATGAAGGGGCCCGACTACGGCAAGTGGGGCGATTTCTCGGACGCCGAGGCGATCCGGCGCAATGGCCTGGTCGAGGGCGACCTGCAGCGTCTGCGGGCGGACTTCGACCCCGCAAAGCTGTCGGAGCAGTCGCGCATCAGTTATCGCATCTTCGAGTACCTGCAGGAGCGTTCGCTGCGCAACTTCCCGTGGCGCTTCCACGGTTACTCGTTTACGACCATGCAGAATCCGGTCACGCAGCTCGCGACGTTCATGCAGAACATCCATCGCGTGGACGACGTGTCCGATGCCGAGGCCTACATCTCGCGCCTGCAGGGCGTCGAGGAGACGGCAAAGTATGTGATCGAAGGCATGGACCTTGCCGCTGCGCGTGGCGTCGTGCCCACTTCCTATTCATTCGATCCGGTGTTGAGCGATGCGCGCAATGTCCTGACAGGCGCGCCATTCGACGGCAACGGCACGGATTCGGCAATCTTCGCGGACTTTCGTGGCAAAGTCGGCAAGCTCGAGATCGCCGATGCCGAAAAGGAACGCCTGCTCGCAGCCGGCACGGCGGCGCTCAATGGCCCATTCCGCCGCGGCATCGAGGCCGCGATCGCGCGCATCGAGGGCCTGCGCGCGAAGTCGCCGGGTCCGCATGGCGTCTGGAAACTGCCGGACGGCGACGCCTACTACCGCAACCAGATCGACTTCTGGACCAGCGATGCGACACTGACTGCGGATCAGATTCACGACATTGGCCTCGCCGAAGTCGCCCGCATCCGCGGCGAGATGGAATCCATCATGTGCAAGGTCGGCTTCAAGGGCGACCTGCCGGCCTTCTTCGTGCACCTGCGCGAGGATCCTTCGAACTTCCTGCCGAACACCGACGCGGGGCGGCAGGCCTACCTTGACCAGTCGAAGGCCTACATCGACGCGATCTACGCGGACGTCGGCCGTTATTTCAATGTGTTGCCGAAAGCGCCGCTGGAAGTACGCCGCGTCGAGACCTGGCGGGAAGCGACGGCGCCGATCGCTTTTTACAACCAGCCGACGCCGGACGGCAGCCGGCCGGGCATCTACTACGTGAACCTGAAGGACATGACGTCCAAGCAGAAGCACGAGATGGAAACCGTCGCGTACCATGAGGGCGCGCCGGGCCATCATTTCCAGATCGCGATCCAGCAGGAACTGCAGGGCGTGCCGATGTTCCAGAAGTTTGCCTTCTTTGGCGCCTACATCGAGGGCTGGGGACTCTATGCGGAGCGCCTCGCGAAGGAGCAGGGGCGCTTTACGGATCCGCTGCAGGACTTCGGTCGCCTGCAGAACGAAATGCTGCGCGCGGTGCGCCTCGTCGTCGACACGGGGGCGCATGCGAAACGCTGGACGCGCGAGCAGATGATCGAATACATGCTTGCCAACAACCCGATGACGGTCGAGGATGCGACCAAGGAAGTCGAACGCTACATCGATACGCCCGGCCAGGCGCTCTCCTACAAGATCGGCATGATCCGCATCCTCGACCTGCGCGACCGGGCGAAATCGGCACTCGGCGACCGCTTCGACATCCGCGACTTCCACGACGCGGTGCTGAAGAATGGCGCGCTGCCGCTGACGCTGCTCGAGCGCCTGGTGGACGACTACATCGCCGCCAGGAAAGCCGGCTGATCGTCGTTCGCGCAGCGGACGCAGGCGCGGTGCCGTCGCGCCGGTGACCGCGCGCGTCGTTGCCGCTGTACTGCGGCAGCTTCTGGTGGCAGCATGCCCGGGTCACCGGGGGCACCGCCATGAACTTCCAGCGCATCCTGGTCGCAGCAGCTGACTGCAGCATGAAGAACTCCCCGGCCCTCGTCCGGGCGTCGGCGATCTCCCGCCAGGGCGGCGGCACGATCACCCTGTTCCACAGCCTGTACAGCTCAGCCATCGCCGGCGAGAGCGTGCTCGGCTCCGGCCGCCTGAAAAAGGACATCCAGGCAGCGCTGCGGCAGCGCAAGCAGCAGCTCGAAGCGGCGGCTTTGCCGCTGCGGCGCGCCGGCATGCAGGTCAGGACCCGTGTGAGCTGGGACTACCCGGTGCACGAGAGCATCGTGCGCGAGGCGCTGCGCGAGCGGTCTGACCTGGTCATCGCCGAGAGCCAGCGCCACACGCGCCTGGCGCGCATCGTGCTGTCGAATACGGACTGGCAGCTGATCCGCGTGTGTCCCGCACCGGTGCTGTTCGTCAAGGGCACGCGCTCCTATGAGCGCGCCCGGATAATCGCTGCCGTGGACCCCCTGCATGCGTATGCAAAACCGCGGGAACTCGATGCGGACATCCTTGCGATGGCGGCAGACCTCGCGCGCAGTTTCAACGGGCGGCTGCACGCAGCCCATTTCTACCAGCTGGCGACGCCATTCACGTCGGGCGTACTGATGGAACCGGTGCCGCTGCCGGTCAATGTCTCTGCCACGCAGCTCGAGCGGATCCGGCGCGAGTTCGCTGCGCTGATCGGGCCGTACGAGTTGCCGGAACGGCGCCGTCACCTGCGCGCGGGCAATGCCGCGGACGAGATCGTCGCGCTGGCCGCGCGCATCGAGGCTGCAGTCGTCGTGATGGGCGCGATCTCGCGCAGCGGCCTCAGGCGCCTGTTCGTCGGCAGCACCGCCGAACGCGTGATCGATCGCGTGGACTGCGACGTGCTGGTACTGAAGCCAACCGGATTCCGTTCGCCCGTGCCGCGCCGGCGCAGCCCGGCGCCGGTGGTGCTGCCGCCCATCTAGTGAATCGGGTCCTCGTCGAAGTCGTCGTCCTCGACGATCTGTTCCCAGGTGGTAATCGCGGATTCGAGCGCATCGGCCGGCACCGCCGACTCGGCCAGGTCGGTGTAGCCGAATTCGTCCGGCTCAATGTCGTCGAGCGGCCCGCCCCAGTCCTCGGGCTGCGCGGCCGCCTCGACCAGCAGCGTGCGCCATTCATCGATGTCGACTTCGTCGAGGCCGCCGTCGAATTCCTGGATTTCGATTGTGCCGGATGACTCGTCGAGCGCAACCACCTGGAACAACTCGCCCTTGTCGCGGTGCGAGTACCAGTTTCCGACGATCGGTTGCAGACGATTGCCCACGGCCAGACACCTCGCTGGGCGAGGCCCGCCACGCACAGGGTGGCGAACGACAGATTCATCCTACGCCCGAAATCCGGCGCCTGCCAGGCATTACAATCGGGCCGTAGGACACTGGAGCGGGCCATGGCGAATCCGACGATCGTGGACTTCCGGCGCAATATGAAAGGCGAGGATTCGGCGCCCGCGGCGGAGCGCGTGCTGAAGGGCGAGCCCAGGACCTCGGTGCGGAACTACTTCAGCGATCCGAGCGGCCAGTTCAATGCCGGCACCTGGGCGAGCACCGTCGGGAAATGGAAAATAGACTACACGGAGAACGAGTTCTGCCACCTGCTCGAAGGCCGGGTCGTGATTACCTCGGCCGAGGGCAAGCGCTGGCAATTCAACGCCGGCGATGCATGGGTCATCCCGGCCGGATTCAGCGGCACCTGGGAGACGGTCGAGCCCGCGCGCAAGCGTTACGCGATCTTCGAGGCGACCAGGCCCGCCGGCTGAGCGCTACTGCCAGTCCCGGCCGAGGCTCACGCCGATCGTCCGCGGTCGCGCCGGCCACACCAGTTCGTTGAACAGGCCGTAGCCAAACTGGTTGTCGACGTCCGCGTTCTCCCAGCCGCGCTCGAAGTACTCCGCGTTGAATGCGTTCTCGACCCACAGAGTGACCCACCAGCTGGAGTCGCTGCGGTAGCCCACGCGGAAGCTGAATTCGTCCCAGCTGTCGACGGCCGCATCCTGGATGTTGTCGGGACCGCCGAACATTTCGGATCGGTAGATGTGCTCGGTCGTCACGAACACTTCGCCGGCTGCCGTCGGGCGCTTGTAGGTGATGATCGCGGAAGTGCTTACCTCCGGCGCGAACGGCAGATTGTTACCGGCGCAGTCGCCGCAGGCGCCGAGTATCTCCATTTCCGCCGAATCCGTGATCTCGGTTTCGAGCAACGACAGGCCGAAGTAAAAATCCCAGTTCCGGTTCGGCACGAAGCGCAGGTCTACCTCGAGCCCGCGGCCCTCGGCTTCGCCGACATTCGCCACCAGCGAGGAGCCGGTGTCGAAATAGACCAGCTGCAGGTCGGTATAGGTGTACTGGAACAGCGATGCATTGAGCTGCAGCCGGTTGTTCAGCAGCCGCGTCTTGGCCCCGATCTCGAAGCTGTCCACTTCCTCGGGATCGAACACGACCGGCGTAGTACCGGGCGGGGCCGCGCCCTCATCCGTGACGTCCTCGCCGTGCAGGTCGAAGCCGAATGTCGCGAAGCCGCCCGACTTGTAGCCGCGCGACGCGCTCGCGTACAGCGTGACATCCTCATTCATGTCGTAGGTCAGCGCCAGGCGCGGCGTGAAATCGTCCCAGCTCGCGCTGTCGCTGACGAAGCCGTCGGTATAGAACTCGTAATTGAAGTTGTTGCCGAGCGCACCGCCGCTGTCCAGCACGATGCTCTCCATTTCCTTCTTGTCGTAGGTGTAGCGGGCGCCGACGGTCAGGTCCAGATTGTCGCGCAGGCTGAAGGTGACGTCGCCGTACGCGGCCCAGCCCTCGCTGTCCACGTTCACGAAGCTCTGTTCGGCCTTGTCGGTCAGCAGGTCTGCCGGATCGATGTCGTCTTCCCAGTAAGTCTCGAAATTGGGGTCGTCGCAGCCGGCGACCGGGCCCTCGAAGTCCGGCGCATCGGTGATGCCGATCGCGCGGCACAGGTCGTCTTCGTCGTAGATGTACTCGAAGAAGCCGTCGATCTTCTCGCGGTAGACGCTCACGCCCGCGAACCAGGTCACGCGACCGTCGGAGGGCGAAACCAGGCGCAGTTCCTGGCTGAAGTAATCGACCTTGTTCAACTGCCGGTAGTCGTTCACATGCGCCGGTCCGCCGTCGTAGTCCTCGAGGTAGTCGAAATCGAAGGTCTTGTAACCGGTCAGCGAGGTGAACGTGTAGTCGTTCGCCAGCGACCACTCGATCGTCGCGCGCGCCTCGAAGATCTCGCCCTTGTCAAAACCGTCGTCGCCGAGGTCGATCGAGACCTGGTCGACGGGCAGCCCCGCGGCCGGCACCCAGTAGACCGATGGGTCCTGCTTGCGGTCTTCGTAGCTGGCGGTCACGACCACATCCACTGCATCGCCGGCATAGCCGAGCGCCAGGCGCGTGGATCGGATGTCGTGAAATCCCAGGTCGTCGCCGCCCTCGGTGTTCTCGAGGAAACCGTCATTGCTGAACGCATACACACTGCCGCGAAACGCCCACTTGTCGTTGATCGGCAGGTTGAGCGTCGCGGTAGCCTCGCGGTGATCGTCATCGCCGAGGGTCAGTTCGGCGCTGCCCTCGAATTCGCTGACCGGCCTGTTGGTGATGACGCTGACGGCACCGGCGATCGAATTGCGGCCGAACAGCGTGCCCTGGGGTCCCTTCACCACTTCCGCGCGCTCGATGTCGTAGAACGCGGTCTGTACGCCGCCGGTGCGGCCCGCCCAGATGCCGTCGGTGAAGATGGCGACCGATGGGTCGCCGCCGATGCCGAAGTCGTTGGTCGCGATGCCGCGCATCGCAAGGGCGTCGGTGAAGCTGTCCTCGGTGCGTCCGCTGAATCCCGGTGTAAAGTCCACCAGGCCGCGGATGTCGCCCATGCGGCTTTCCTTCAGGAATTCGCCGGTGAAGGCGGACACCGACAGGGGCACGTCCTGCAACGACTGCTGGCGCTTCTGCGCGGTGACATAGACCTCGCCGAGGCCGACGATTTCCTGCGGTGGCTCGGTTTCCTGCGCCTGCGCAGCCAACGGGATCGAAACGGCGGCAGCGAGCGCGATGCGGCAAGCGGCTTTGCATGAATTCATCATGAGTCCTCCCCCAATGCCCCGGATGCGCACCGGCGCATCATACCGCCCTGCCGGCCTCACGCCACCCGGTCGATGATTGCAGCCAGGGTCTCGAATATCCGGTCCACGTGCGCGCGCTCCAGGATCAGCGGCGGCGACATGGCGACCGTATCGCCGGTCGTGCGAACCAGGAGCCCCGCCTCGAAGCACTGCACCAGCACCTCGTAACCGCGGGCGCCCGGCGCCCCGGCGCGCGGTTCGAGCTCGATTCCCGCGACCAGCCCATACGCGCGCAGGTCGACGACGTGGCGCCGGCCTTTCAACGCATGGACCGCGTCGTTCCAGTAGGGCGTCATCGCCCGGGCCTGGTCGAAAAGTCCCGCCCGGTACAGGCGCATGGCCGCGAGTCCGGCCGCGCAGGCTACCGGATGCGCCGAATAGGTATAACCATGAAAGAGTTCGATCGTGCTTTCGGGTCCGTTCATGAATGCGTCATAGATCTCGGGGCGCACGATCACGCAGCCCATCGGGATCGCCCCGTTCGTCAGGCCCTTCGCGCAAGTGATCATGTCCGGCAGCACGCCGAACTCCGCCGCGGCAAAGGCTGCACCGGTGCGGCCGAAACCGGTGATGACCTCGTCGAATATCAGGAGGATGCCGTGCTTCGTGCAGATGTCGCGCAGCCGCTGCAGGTAGCCCTTGGGCGGCAGCAGCACGCCGGTCGATCCGGCGATCGGCTCGACGATGACGGCCGCGATCGTCGAGGCATCGTGCAGCGCGACCAGGCGCTCCAGATCGTCGGCAAATTCGGCGCCGTGCTCCGGCAGCCCGCGCGAGAACAGGTTGCGCGCGGGGTCATGCGTATGCCGGATATGGTCGACGCCGGGCAGCAATGAACCGAAAAACTTGCGGTTGTTGACCATGCCGCCGACCGAGATGCCGCCGAAGCCGACGCCGTGATAACCGCGCTCGCGCCCGATCAGGCGGGTGCGTGCGGCGTCGCCGCGCACCCGGTGCCAGGCGAGTGCGATCTTGAGCGCGGTGTCGACCGACTCGGAGCCTGAATTGGTGAAGAACACGTGGTTCATGCCTTTCGGCGCGATCTCGACCAGCGCGTTTGCCAGCTCGAAGGCGAGCGGGTGGCCCATCTGGAAGGGCGGCGCGTAGTCCATGGTCGCGATCTGCTGCGCGACCGCCTCGGTGATTTCCCGCCTGCCGTGTCCGGCGTTGACGCACCAGAGCCCGGCTGCGGCGTCGAGCACCTGCCGGCCGTCGGGCGTCCAGTAGTACATGCCTTCGGCTCGCGCGAGCAGGCGCGGCGCCGCCTTGAATTGGCGGTTGGCGGTGAAGGGCATCCAGAATGCTTCGAGTTTGGCGCGTTGCGCGGCTTCAGGACTCATGGCCGGGACTCCACGGGGCGTACACGATCAGGATAATTGACACTATTCGCACGAAGACGCGATATTACGCAAGCTCCGTTTAATATCCTAGACAGTGGGTATTCCCGATGGCCAACGACGTCAGTACCCGACTGAAGGCCGTGCGGCTCATGCACGGCCTCTCGCAGCGCGAGCTCGCCAAGCGCGCCGGTGTCACCAACGGCATGATCTCCTTGATCGAGCAGGGCCGCGTGAGCCCGTCGGTTGCCTCGCTCAAGAAGGTGCTGGACGGCCTGCCGATGGGACTGGCCGAGTTCTTCACGATGAACCCGGCCGGCACGACCCAGGTCTTCTACGGTGCTGGCGAGTTGCTCGAACTCGGGGAGGGCAGTGTGTCGCTGCGTCTGGTCGCAGCGCACCGGCCCGGGCGGCGCATGGCGATCCTGCGCGAGGTCTACGAACCGGGCGCCGATACGGGGTCCGACATGTTGAGCCACGCCGGCGAGGAGGGGGGTGTCGTGGTCAGCGGCCAGGTCGAGGTGACGATCGGCAGCCAGACCCAGGTGCTGGGCCCCGGCGATGCCTATTATTTCGCGAGCGCCGTTCCCCACCGGTTCCGCAATCGGGGCCGCGAGCGCTGTGAGATCATCAGCGCTTCGAGCCCCCCGACGCTGTGAGAAGGAGCCGCCAGCCGTGAACCGGGAACAGAAGACCGTGGACTGGCGCGAGCGGGCCGCGAGCTTCGCGCCGCGCACCGACGCCTTCATCGACGGCAAGTACGCCCCGGCGGTCTCCGGCGCGACTTTCGACTGCGTCAACCCGGCGACCGGCAAGGCGATCGCGCGGGTCGCGTCCTGCGACGCGGCGGACATCGAACTCGCGGTCGCGAGCGCGCGGCGCGCGTTCGAGGCCGGGCACTGGTCGCGACGCGCGCCGGCGGCACGCAAGAAAGTGCTGCTGCGCTTTGCCGAGCTGATCCGCAAGCATCGCGAGGAACTCGCGCTGACCGAGACGCTTGACATGGGCAAGCCGATCACCGACTCGCTCAAGATCGACATCCCGGCGGCGGCGAACTGCATCGCCTGGTACGCAGAAGCAATCGACAAGGTCTATGACCAGGTGGCACCCACCTCGCACGACTCGCTCGCGCTGATCACGCGCGAGCCGGCGGGTGTGATCGGCGCGATCGTGCCGTGGAATTTCCCGCTGCTGATGGCGTCCTGGAAGCTGGGACCCGCGCTTGCAACCGGCAATTCGGTCGTGCTGAAACCGTCGGAGAAGTCGCCGCTGACGGCGCTCCGCGTGGCGGAGCTCGCGATCGAAGCGGGCCTGCCGGAAGGCGTACTCAACGTCGTGCCGGGCTTCGGCTACACGGCCGGCGAGGCACTGGCGCTGCACATGGATGTGGATTGCATCGCATTCACCGGCTCGACGCGGGTCGGCAAGAGGATGCTGGAATATTCCGGGCGCTCGAACATGAAGCGGGTCTGGCTTGAATGCGGCGGCAAGGCACCGAACGTCGTGATGGCCGACGTCGCCGACCTCGACCGCGCGGCCAGCGCCGCTGCCTACGGCATCTTTTTCAACCAGGGCGAGATGTGCTCGGCCGCGTCGCGCCTGGTCGTGCACGAATCGGTCCGCGAGGCCCTGCTCGAGAAGATCATCGAGATCGGCCGCACCATGGCGCCGGGCGATCCGCTCGACCCGAAGACGAAGCTGGGCGCAATCGTGGACCAGGTCCAGCTCAATACTGTCATGGGCTACATCGAAGCGGGCCGCAAGGAGGGTGCGGAAGTCCGCCTCGGCGGCAATCGCGCGCGCGAGGAAAGCGGCGGGTTCTTCGTCGAGCCGACGGTGTTCGACAGAGTGACGATGCAGATGAAGATCGCGCGCGAGGAAATCTTTGGTCCGGTGCTGTCGGCGATCACTTTCAGGGAAGTGGACGAAGCCGTGAGGATCGCGAACGACGTCAGCTACGGCCTGACTGCCGCGGTCTGGAGCCGCGACATCACGACGGCGCATCGGGTCGCGAAGGCGCTGCGGGCCGGCACCGTGTACGTGAACTGCTACGACGCGGACGACATCACCGTGCCGTTCGGCGGCTTCAAGCAGTCCGGCAACGGCCGCGACAAGTCGTTGCACGCGATGGACAAGTACACTGAGCTGAAGACCACCTGGATCGACCTGTCATGAAGGTCACCGTCGCTGCGACCCAGATGGCCTGTGGCACCGACCGCGACGCCAACATCGCGAATGCCGAGCGGCTGATCCGCGAGGCGGCGAAACGCGGGGCCAACGTGGTCCTGATCCAGGAACTGTTCGAGTCGCCGTACTTCTGCAAGGACCACCTGGCGAAGCACTTCGAGCTCGCCTTGCCGATTGCCGAGAACCCGGCGGTCAACCGGCTTTCGAAGGTCGCGGCGGAACTCGGTGTCGTGTTGCCGCTGTCCGTGTTCGAGCGCGCGCATAACGCCTATTTCAATACGCTCGTGATGGTGGACGCGGACGGCAGCACGCTCGGCATCTACCGCAAGTCGCACATCCCGGAGAGCCCGGGCTACCACGAGAAGTTCTATTTCTCGCCGGGCGACACGGGCTTTCGCGTGTGGAAGACGCGTTTCGGCGCGCTCGGCGTCGCGGTGTGCTGGGACCAGTGGTTCCCGGAGGCGGCACGCGCGATGGCGCTGATGGGCGCCGAGATCCTGTTCTACCCGACCGCGATCGGCTCGGAGCCGCAGGACGCGATGCTCGACTCGCGCTGGCACTGGCAGCGTACGATGCAGGGCCACGCGGCTGCCAACGTGATGCCGCTGGTCGCCTCGAACCGCATCGGCCGGGAGCGTGGCGAGAAACTCGAGATCACGTTCTATGGCCACTCGTTCATCACCGATCACACCGGCGAGGTGGTCGCGCAGGCCGATGATCACAGCGAGCAGATCCTGACGGCTAGCTTCGATCTCGCGGCGGTGCGCCGTTACCGCCATGCCTGGGGCGTGTTCCGCGACCGCCGGCCCGATCTCTACGGGCCGCTCCTGAAGCTGGACGGTGCCGCCGACTGAGCATCCGCTCGCAGGCGAGATCGCCTGCGTAGACCTCGAGACCACGGGCGGCCATGCCGTGCGCGACCGGGTGATCGAGGCCGGCATCGTGCTGCTCAGGGATGGCGAGGTGGTCGAGGAATACTCGACGCTGGTCAATCCCGGCGTGCGCATCCCGTATGCGATTCAGCAGTTCACCGGCATCAGCCAAGCGATGGTCGCGGATGCGCCGCGATTCAACGAAGTGGCCAACGCGCTGCTCTCGCGACTCGAAGGGCGGCTGTTCGTCGCGCACAACGCGCGCTTCGACTATGGATTCCTGCGCAGCGAGTTCCGCCGCCTGGGCACGCGATTCCGTGCGCCGGTATTGTGCACTGTGCGCCTGTCGCGCGCGCTGACGCCGGAGTTGCGCGGGCACAACCTCGACGCCGTGATGCAGCGCTATGGCATCGCCTGCGGTGCACGGCATCGCGCGCTCGGCGATGCGCGCGTGCTGGCCGATTTCCTGCGGATTGCGCGCGAGCGCTGGCCGGCGGAGCAGTTGGAGGCGATCGTCGAGAAGCTGCGCGGCACGCAGCGCCTGCCGCCGCAGCTCGACGCCTCGCTCGCGGACGAGCTGCCCGAGGCGCCCGGCGTGTACCTGTTCCATGGCGAGAACGAGGCCTTGCTCTATGTCGGCAAGGCGAAAAACCTGGCGACGCGGGTGCTCGCGCACTTCGCCGATCCGCGCGCGCGGCGCGAGCAGGAACTGTTCCGGCTCGTGCGCCGCATCGAATGGATCGAAACGGCGGGCGAGTTCGGCGCGCTCGTAACCGAGGCGCGGCTCATCAAGGAACGCAGGCCGCTGCTGAATCGCCGCCTGCGCGGCAGCGACGGGTTCTGGGCGATCCGGCTCGGCGGCGATGTGAATGAGCCAACGGCCGCGATCGTCCCGCTCGATCCTGCGGAGGATCCGGGCGAGAAGTATGGGTTGTTTCGCAGGCAGGTCGATGCCGTGCGCGCGCTGGACGGCCTGGTGCGCGAATATGAGCTGTGCGCAAAGTCGCTCGGCCTCGAGCGCGCGGAGGGTTCGTGCATCGGCTACCAGCTCGGCCGCTGTCGCGGAACGTGCGTCGGCAAGGAGCGGCCGGCAATGCACGCGCTGCGCGTGCGGCTTGCGCTGTCGGGGCTGAAGCGGCGCGACTGGCCGTTTCGCGGCCCGATCGGCATCCGCGAGCGCGACTGGCGCGGTATCGAGGAGATCCAGGTCTTCGATCGCTGGTGCTACCTCGGCACCCTGTCGACCGGCGATGAGCCCGAAGGCCTCGAAAGGCGGCCCCGGAATTTCGACCCGGACATCTACCGGATCCTGCTCGGATTTCTCGAGCGGCCGCTGGCCGGCGCCGAACTGCTGCAGTTGCCTGTATCGTAGCGGCGCGGCGCCGTTGCAGTTCCGGCGCAAGCTGAGAGGCCCGATCCCGTGAGTCCTGGTCGACTGTTCATTACCGCGGCACCCGGCACGACGGAACTGCTCGCGGCGGAACTGACGGCGCTCGGCCTCGATCACGTGCGCGAAGTGCAGGGCGGTGCGGACTGCGAGTCGTCGCTCGCCGGCGCGTACCGCGCCTGCCTGTGGTCACGCGTCGGCCTGCGCGTGCTATGGCGCCTGGCGGAGTTCCCGGTCGCGGACGCAGACGCCATGTACCGCGGCCTGCGCGAGATCGACTGGTCGCTGCACATGGCCGTGGCCGATACGCTCGCGGTGGACTTTGCGGGCAGCGTGCCCGGCATCAGCCACACGCAGTTCGGCGCGCAGCGCGCCAAGGATGCAGTCGTCGACCAGTTCCGCGAACGGACTGGCGAGCGGCCATCGGTGGATCGCGCGACGCCTGTGCTTCGGATCAACGTGCACGCCGCGCGCGGCGCCGTCGTTGTCGCCATCGACTTGTCCGGCGACAGCCTGCACCGGCGCGGCTATCGGGGCGGCCAGGGCGCCGCGCCGCTCAAGGAAAACCTCGCTGCCGCGATCCTGCTGCGGGCCGGCTGGCCCGCCATTGCGGCGACCGGCGGCGCCTTCGTGGATCCCATGTGCGGCTCCGGCACGCTCGCGATCGAGGCGGCGCTGATCGCCGCGGATATCGCACCCGGGCTCGTGCGCGGCCAGTTCGGTTTCGAACGCTGGAAACAGCACGATGCCGCGGTCTGGCGCGAGGTGCGGGCCGAAGCACAGGCGCGCCGCAAGCCGGAACTGCTGACGCACGGCCGCATTCGCGGCTTCGACCGCGACCCGATCGTGCTGCGGGACGCGGTGGAGAATGCCGGGCGTGCCGGTCTCGGCAATCGCATCCTGTTCGAGCGCTGCGAACTCGAAAACCTGCCGGCCGCACCCGCGGCTACCGGCCTCATCGCCGTCAATCCGCCTTACGGCGAGCGCATCGGCGAGACGGAGGCGCTGCGCACGCTATATGCGCTGCTCGGCGAGAAACTGCGCACCGGCTATCGCGGCTGGGAGGCGGCGGTCTTCACCGGCAATCCGCCGCTCGGCCGCGAGCTCGCGATCAATGCGCGGCGTACGCACCGGATGATGAATGGACCGATCGAATGCCGCCTGCTGCGCCTTGCGATAGATCCGTCCGAGTTCATTGTGGCGCGCGAGCCGGGCCGGCCGCCGGTCATCGACGAGGCATCGGCCCGCGCCCGTCCCGGCGCGCAGATGTTCGCGAACCGCCTGAAGAAGAACATGAAGGCACTGGCATCGTGGGCACGCAAGGAGGCGGTGTCGTGCTACCGGCTCTACGACGCCGACATGCCCGAATACTCCTTTGCCATCGACCTCTACCAGTCCGACCCGGAGGGCAAGGCGGGGCGCTGGCTGTATGTCCAGGAGTACGCGCCGCCGGCCACGGTCGATCGCGACCGCGCGCGCGCGCGGCGCGAGGAGGCAATCTCGGTGCTGCCCGAGGTCACAGGACTCGCCGCCGATGCGATCTACTGGCGCACGCGACGCCCGCAGAAGGGTGCCAGTCAGTACGAGGCACTTGGCGATGCGGGCGAGCGGGTAATCGTGCAGGAGGGCGGGCTCAAATTCCTCGTCAACTTCACGGACTATCTCGACGCCGGCCTGTTCCTCGATCATCGCCCGACTCGCGCGCGCATTCGCGAGACCGCCCGCGGCCGGCGCTTCCTGAACCTGTTCTGCTACACGGGTGCGGCAACGGTCTACGCTGCGGCGGGCGGCGCGTGCGCGACGACCAGCATCGACATGTCACGGACCTACCTCGACTGGGCGCGGCGCAACATGGAAGTGAATGGCTTGCGCGGCGATGCGCACCGGTTCATCCAGGCCGACTGCCTGCAGTGGCTTGCCGAGGACAACGGCGAGCGCTACGACCTGATCTTCCTCGACCCGCCGACCTTCTCGAATTCGAAACGCATGCAGGATGAGTTCGACGTGCAGCGGGATCACGTGGAGCTGGTGCAGTCGACGCTCTTGCGACTCGCGCCGGGCGGCTTGCTGCTGTTCTCGACCAACTTCCGGAAGTTCAAGCTGGACCACGCGGCGCTGGCGGGAATGCAAGTCACCGACATTTCACGCGCGACGATCCCAAAGGATTTCGGGCGGGACCCGAAGGCGCATCATTGCTACGAGATGCGCCCGGTCGTCAAAACAGGCCCGTAATCCGCCCGTCGTCATCCACGTCGATGCTGTTGGCCGACGGCACCGCCGGCAGGCCCGGCATCGTCATGATGTCGCCGCAGATCATCACGACGAACTCGGCGCCGGCGGCGAGGCGCACTTCGCGGATATTCACGGCGTGGCCTTGCGGCGCGCCGCGCAGTTTCGGGTCCGTCGAGAAGGAGTACTGGGTCTTGGCGACGCACACCGGGTAGTGGCCGTAGCCGAGATCCTGCAGCCGCTTGATCTCCGCTCGAACCCTGCTGTCCGCGGTGATCCCGGATGCCCCGTAGATGCGCGTCGCAACCGCCTTCATCTTGTCCCACAGCGTGTCGTTTTCCTCGTAAACGAACTTGAAGTAACTGGCGTGTTCGCAGAGTTCGACGACTTCGTTGGCGACTTCAACTGCGCCTTTTCCACCCTCGGCGAAGTGGCGCGCGAGGATCACCTTGACGCCATGGTGTGTCGCACGGTCCATCAACCAGCGCAGTTCGGCCTCACTGTCCTCGGCCCGCTGGTTGATCGCGACCAGGCAGGGCAGGCCGAAGACGTCGCGCACGTTGTCGATGTGGCGGTCGAGGTTGGCGATGCCTTTCTGCAGTGCCGGAAGGTTTTCGCGACCGAGATCCGCCACCGCGACACCGCCGTGGTATTTAATGGCGCGCACGGTTGCGACGATGACCGCTGCCGCGGGCCTGAACCCCGCCTTGCGGCACTTGATGTCCACGAATTTCTCGGCGCCGAGATCGGCGCCGAAGCCCGCCTCGGTGACGACATAGTCCGCGAGCTTCAGCGCCGTGCGTGTCGCCATCACCGAATTGCAGCCGTGTGCGATGTTGGCGAATGGCCCACCGTGGATGAAGGCCGGGTTGTTCTCGAGCGTCTGCACCAGGTTCGGCGCCAGCGCGTCCTTCAGGAGCGCCGCCATCGCACCATGTGCGCGGATGTCGCGCGCCAGGATCGGCTGGCGCTCGCGTGTGTAGCCGACGACGATCTTTCCGAGCCGTTCCTTGAGGTCGCGCAGACTGGTGGCCAGGCAGAAGATCGCCATGACTTCGGAGGCCACGACGATGTCGAAGCCGTCCTGGCGCGGATAGCCATTGCCAGGGCCGCCGAGCCCGACCGTGATCTCGCGCAGCGCCCGGTCATTGATGTCGAGCACGCGCCGCCAGGTGACGCGGCGGACGTCGAAACCGGCAGCGTTGCCGTGATGAATATGGTTGTCGATCAGCGAGGCGAGCAGGTTGTTGGCGAGCGCAATCGCCGAGAAATCGCCCGTGAAATGCAGGTTGATGTCTTCCATCGGCACGACCTGCGCGTAGCCGCCGCCCGCGGCGCCGCCCTTCATGCCGAACACCGGGCCGAGCGCCGGTTCGCGCAGGCAGATGATCGCCTTCTTGCCGATGCGGTTCAGCGCATCGCCGAGGCCGACCGTCATCGTCGTCTTGCCCTCGCCCGCGGGAGTCGGCGAGATCGCGGTCACCAGCACCAGCTTGCCGTCCGGGCGGTCTTCAAGCCTCGCGCAATAGTCAAGCGACACCTTCGCCTTGTAGTGGCCGTAGGACTGCAAATGCGATTCCGTGATGCCCAGCCGTTCCGCAGCGAGCGGCACGATGGGCTTCATTTTTGCGCGTTGGGCAATTTCGATGTTGCTCGGCACTGATTTGGCGGAGTTTGAAATCGGCATACTGATCCTCAGGGCAACAAGTCACGCAGCCGGAACCAGGTCATCGCGAGCACCAGCGTCGGGCGGCGCAACAGCATGCCACCCGGGAAGTCGTGGTGCTTCAGCCGCGCAAACACGTCAAAACGCTCGGCCTGACCGGCGATCGTCTCGGCGACGATCTTGCCGGCGAACGCGGTCAACACCATGCCGTGGCCCGAGAAGCCCTGCAGGTAGTAGATGTTCGGTTCGAGCCGGCCGAAATTCGGCGCACGGTTCATGGTGATGTCGATCATGCCGCCCCAGGCGAACTCGACCTCCACATCCGCGAGCTGCGGAAACACGTTCAGCATGCGCTGGCGGGTCGCGCGTGCCGTGCCGATCGGGTCGATGCCGGAATAGCTGACCCGGCCCCCGAACAGCAGCCGGTGGTCCGCCGAGCGCCGGTAGTAGTCGATGATCCAGTTGATGTCGGCGACCGCGATGTTGTTGCGCAGCAGCGCAGCCGCACGCCCGGCACCGAGCGGCCTGGTTGCCACGATGTAGGACGCGATGCCGATGGTCTTGCGCGCGAGCGTGGGCGCGAATTCTCCGTGGCCGATGTTGCCGCAGAGCGCAACGTGCTTCGCGCGCACGCTGCCGTGCGCGGCGCGTACCGTGACCGTCGCGCCGCGCTCGATATGCGTGACGCGGCTGCTTTCGAACACGCGGGCGCCGGCCGCCGCCGCCGCCTGGCCGAGACCGATGGTATAGCGCAAGGGATGCAGGTGGCCGGACGCACTGTCGAGCAGCCCGGCGACGTAACGGTCGCTCTCGATCCAGGTCGCTACCTCCTCGCGTTCCAGGAACCGCAGCGAGCGGTAGCCGAAGTCTTCCTCCTGTTCGCGATGCCATTCCTTCAGTTCTTCGCGCTGGCGCGGCTTGATGCCGACGTGCATGTGGCCCCAGCTCAGGTCGCAGTCGATCTGGTGCCGTTGCACGAGGTCGCGCGTCAGTGTGACGCCCTCGACGCTCCAGTCCCACAGGCGGCGGGCGTCGGCGCGGCCGAGCTGCGCCGCCAGCTTCGGCTGGCCGCAGGCATATCCCGGGAGCAGCTGGCCGCCAGACCGGCCGGACGCGCCGAATCCGATGCGCTCCGCCTCGAGCAGGACGACACGGTAGCCGCGCTCCGCGAGATGGAGTGCCGCCGAGCAGCCGGCAATGCCGGCGCCGACCACGCAGACATCGGCTTCGATGTCCCCGGCAAGCGCTGGGCGCGCCTCGGTGCGACCTGCTGTTACCTCGTACCAGCTCTGTGCGGGCCGCTGGCTCATACCGGTTCCAGGTACCAGGCGAAATCGAGGGGTGACAGTCGCGAGTTGAAGTCCTGCATTTCGCCGCAACGCGTCAGCTCATAGAGCCGTACGAAGCGGTCGCCGAGATACTCGCGCAGGAAACTGCTCGCGCCGAAGTGCGCGAGCGCGGTCGCCCAGTCGCCCGGCAGCCGCGACGCCTGCAGCCCTCGCGTATAGGCGTTGCCGGTGAGCGCCGTGGGTGCCGCGAGCTTCCGGTCGATGCCGTGCAACATGCCCGCGAGCACGACCGCGGCGACCAGGTAGGGATTCGCATCCGCGCCGGAGACGCGATGCTCGATGCGCCGGTCATCCGGACCCGAGACCGGCACCCGCACTGCGACGCCGCGGTTGTTGTAGCCCCAGGTCGCATGCATGGGCACATAGGCTTCGGCTCGCAGCCGGCGGTAGCTGTTGGCATTGGGCGCGAACACCGCCATGCCGTCGGCCATCGTCGCCAGGAGCCCGGCGACGGCATGTTTCATCACGTCATTGCCCAGCGTGTCAGTGGAGCTGAAGACATTCTGGCCCGACGCATCCTGCACGCTGACGTGGATGTGGAGTCCGCTGCCGGCCATGTCGCCGTAGGGCTTGGCCATGAAGGTCGCCTCGAGGCCGTTGCGCAGTGCCACGCCCTTGACGATGCGCTTGAAGCGGATCGCCTGGTCGCAGGCGAGCCGCGCGTCCGCGACGTGGCGCAGGTTCACCTCGAACTGGCCCGGACCGTACTCGGCGAGCGCAGCTCCCGTCGGAACGTCCTGCTCGCCGCAGGTGGCGGCGATCTCCGTCAGGATGTCCGACACGGAATCGAGATCCGCCATCGAATTGATCTGCGTGCGGTTTTCGCGCCGGCCCGTCAGGCGCGAGCGCGGCGGCTGCGCATGTCCTTCGACGGTTCGCTCCGGATCCACGAAATAGAACTCGAGCTCGATTGCGACCACTGGCCGCCAGCCGCGCAGGGCATAGCGTTCGAGCACCCTGTCAAGCACCTGGCGCGGATCGCCATAGAACGGCTGGCCGTCGTGGTCCAGCATCTGGACCTGCAATTGCGCGACAGTCGGGCCGAGCCACGGCGACGCAAACAGGCTGCCTGGCACCGGCAGGCAGGGCCGGTCCGCATCGCCTTCGTCGAAGCCGAGTCCCGTGGACTGGATCGTGCCGCCCAGCACGTCGAGTGCAAACATGGAGCCCGGCAGGAACATGCCGCGCTCGTAAATGGCCGGCAGGTCCACGAGATCCACACGCTTGCCGCGAAGCACGCCGCAGAGATCCGGCAGCAGCAGGTCGACGACCTTGACCGCCGGTCGCGCTACGAGGAACGCCGCGGCGTTCGAATAGTCATCCCGGAGCAGGGCCATGGCCCACCTGCCGTTTAAAATCTTGTGGCGCGGGCCTGAATGGGCCGCGCGGCAGGATAACCAGCAGCCTGCGCTCCGGGCAAGGATTATGCACTGCAACATAAGGGGGTTGAGGCCCTAAACAGGCCGAACCGCAGGCTTTTTCCGGTACCGGATCGCCGGGCGGCGGCCCCCCTGAGTGTGAGACAATGGGCCCGTCGGACAGGTCATCGTGCCGATGACCGTTCAAAATAATAGACAGATACAGATGCGCAAGCCAGTCATCGGGATTCCGGCCGATCGCCGACTATTGGGCTCGCACTGGTTCCATTGCGTCGGCGAGAAGTACATCGCGGCCATCGCGCAAGCGGCGGATGCCGTGCCCGTCCTGGTCCCGGCACTGGGGGAGCGGTACCTCCGGGAGTGGCTCGATTCCTTCGACGGCATCCTGTTCACGGGAAGTCCGTCGAATGTCGAGCCGCACCGTTACCAGGGGCCGGCTTCGGCGCCCGGCACGCTGCACGATCCCGAGCGCGATGCAACCACGCTGCCCATGATCGCCGGGGCGGTCGAAGCCGGGCTGCCGGTGTTCGGCATCTGCCGCGGATTCCAGGAGATGAACGTGGCCTTCGGCGGTTCGTTGATCCAGAAACTGCAGGAGCAGCCCGGGCACCTCGATCATCGCGAGGACACGACTCAGCCGCTTGAAACGCAGTATGCGCCCGCGCACGACGTCGAACTCGTGGCGGGCGGATTGCTGCACGGACTCGCCGGCGAGCGCCGGATCAAGGTCAATTCGCTGCACTCACAGGGCGTCGAACGGCTCGGCCGCAAACTCATCGCCGAGGCGCGGGCTGACGACGGCGTGATCGAGGCCTTTCGCATCGAGGACGCGAAAAGCTTCGCGCTCGCCGTGCAGTGGCATCCGGAATGGAAGGTGATGGACAACCCGTTTTCGCGTTCGCTGTTTGCGGCCTTTGGCCAGGCCGGACGCGAGTTCGCGACGAGGCGCAACCGATGAGCGACATCCAGCAGTTCCTGAAGGACCACGGCATCACCGAAGTCGAGGCGATCGTCGCCGACATGGCAGGTGTCGCACGCGGCAAGATCATGCCGGCCGACAAGTACGCAGAAGACGAAGGCATGCGCCTGCCCGAGTCGATCTTCCTGCAGACGGTCACCGGTGAATATCCGGATGACGACAGCTCGATCCACCCGTCGGAGATCGACATCGTGCTGACTGGCGACCCGAAAACGATCCGGGTTGTGCCCTGGGCCGCCGAGCCGACCGCGCAGGTGATTCACGACTGCTTCTACGACGACGGCCGCCCGGTGCCGATGTCGCCGCGCCATGTGCTGCGCCGCGTGCTCGATCTTTACTC
Source organism: Steroidobacteraceae bacterium (assembly GCA_040899645.1). Classification (GTDB taxonomy): domain Bacteria; phylum Pseudomonadota; class Gammaproteobacteria; order Steroidobacterales; family Steroidobacteraceae; genus SCUD01. The sequence continues at coordinate 45,752 of JBBEAB010000089.1, read as the reverse complement.
AGCCCGCGGCTGGCGGCCGGTGGTCGCGCCCGAGCTGGAGTTCTTCCTGGTCGAGCCCAATACCGATGCGGACTATCCGCTGAAGCCGCCGGTCGGTCGCTCGGGCAGGCCGGAGATCGGCCGCCAGGCCTACAGCATCGCAGCGGTCAACGAGTTCGACCCGTTGTTCGACGACATCTACGCCTTCTGCGAAGCGCAGGACCTCGACATCGATACGCTGATCCACGAGGCGGGCGCCGCGCAGATGGAGATCAACCTGAATCACGGCGATGCGCTCGACCTCGCTGACCAGGCCTTCCTGTTCAAGCGCACGGCGCGCGAGGCGGCGCTGCGCCACAAGATGTATGCCACTTTCATGGCGAAGCCGCTCGCCGGCGAGCCGGGCAGCGCGATGCATATCCACCAGAGCATCGTGGACTCGACGAGCGGCGACAACGTGTTCAGCGACGCCGAGGGCAAGCCGACGGCGCTGTTTGAATCGCACATCGCCGGCCTGCAGAAATACCTGCCGTCGGCGATGTCGCTGTTCGCGCCGAACGTCAACAGCTACCGGCGCATCACGCGCTACAACTCGGCGCCAATCAACGTGCAGTGGGGACTCGACAATCGGACGGCCGGGCTGCGGGTGCCGCATTCCGAGCCGCAGGCGCGGCGCATCGAAAACCGGCTCGGCGGTGCCGATGCGAACTCCTACCTCGCGATCGCGGCATCGCTCGCCTGTGGTTACCTCGGCATGATCGAGGGCCTCAAGCCGACCGAACCGATCACCGGCTCGGCCTACGACCTGCCGTTCTCGCTGCCGATGACGCTTGCGGATGCGCTGGCCCTGATGCGCGGCTGCAAGCCGCTGGTCGAGCTGTTCGGCGAGCGCTTCGTCGCGGCATACTGCGCCGTCAAGGAAAACGAGTACGAGACCTTCTCGCGGGTGATCAGCTCGTGGGAACGCGAGCACCTGCTGCTGAACGTCTGACCGGCGAGAACATATGAGCGCGAAACCCCGCATCACGGAACGAACCACGCACGACTGGCAGGAGCTCGACGCGCGGCATTACCTGCATCCGTTCACGGACTTCCGGGCGCTGGCGGCCGAGGGCTCGCGGATCATCACGCGGGCAGAGGGCGTCTACCTGTTCGACTCGGAGGACCGGCAGATCCTCGACGCGATGTCAGGCCTGTGGTGCGTCAACATCGGCTATGGCCGTAACGAACTCGCCGACGTCGCCGCGCGCCAGATGCGCGAACTGCCGTTCTACAACAGCTTCTTCAAGAGCGCCCATCCGCCGGCGATCGAACTCTCGCGGCTGCTCGCCGAACTGACGCCGCCGCAGTTCAGCCGCGTGTTCTTCACGAACTCCGGATCCGAAGCGAATGACACGATCGTACGCATGACGCGGCGCTACTGGGACCTGCTCGGCCAGCCGAAGCGCAGCATCATCATCAGCCGTCTGAATGCTTACCACGGCAGCACGATGGCCGGCGCGAGCCTAGGCGGCATGTCGGCGATGCATGCGCAGGGCGGACTTCCGATCCCGGACATCGTGCACATCGAGCAGCCGTACTGGTATGAGAACGGCATTGACCTGAGTCCGGAGGAATACGGACTGCGCGCCGCGCGGCGGCTCGCCGAGAGGATAGAGGAGCTGGGGCCCGAGCGCGTTGCGGCGTTCATCGGCGAGCCGATCCAGGGCGCGGGCGGCGTGATCATCCCGCCCGACACCTACTGGCCCGAGATCCAGCGCATCTGTCGCGAGTACGGCGTCCTGCTGATCGCGGACGAGGTCATCTGCGGTTTCGGCCGTACCGGTCGCTGGTTTGGCTGCGAGCACTTCGGCTTCGAGCCGGATTTCATGACCATCGCCAAGGGCATCACGTCCGGTTACCAGCCGCTCGGCGGTGCCATGGTTGCGGACCGGGTTGCGGACGTGCTGATCGGGCAGGGTGGCGAGTTCAACCACGGCTTTACCTGGTCGGGCCACCCGGTTGCCTGTGCGGTCGCAATCGAGAACCTCGGCATCATGCGGCGCGAAAAACTGGTCGAGCGGGTGCGCGACGACATCGGCCCCTACCTGCAGCGGCGCTGGCGCGAACTGGCGGACCATCCGCTGGTCGGCGAGGTGCGCGGGGTCGGCATGATCGGTGCACTCGAGCTGGTCGCCCACAAGGGCAGCCGGACTTTCTTCCGCAACCGCGGCGCCACCGGCCTCATCTGCCGCGATCACTGCTTCAACAACGGCTTGGTCATGCGCGCGACGCGCGACACGATGATCATGGCCCCGCCGCTCGTCATCGAGCGCGCGCAGGTCGACGAGCTCGTCGAGAAGGCGCGCCGCTGCCTCGACCTGACTGCAGCGGACATCGGTGTCGGCTGATAGTATCGGGGCCGGACTTCCCGGGGCTGGAGGGCTCATGCGCAGTGATCACCGGTGCGTGTTCGTGGCCGCGATCCTGGCCCTGCTGCCCGCCTGCGGCGACCAGCAGGAAGGCGCAAGCGCAGGCGGCGCCACGGCCCCGGAAGACAAAGTCCTGTACGTCCTCAACTGGTCCGATTACATCGGCGAGACGACGGTCAAGGACTTCGAGGCAAAGACCGGGATCAAGGTCACCTACGATGTCTTCGACTCGAACGAGGTGCTCGAGACCAAGCTGCTGGCGGGCCGCTCCGGCTTTGACGTCGTCGTGCCAACCGCACCGTTTCTCGAGCGGCAGATCAAGGCCGGCGTGTTCCTGAAGCTCGACAAGTCGCAACTCCCGAATCTCGTCAACATGGACCCGCAGATCATGGAGCGCACCACGCTGCACGATCCCGGCAATGAACACGCCATCACCTACCTGTGGGGCACGGTCGGCATCGGCTACAACGTGGACCTGGTCAGGAAGGCGCTCGGCACGGAAGTGATCGCCAGCTGGAGCGCGATCTTCGAGCCCGAGAATGCCGCGAAGCTGGCGAAATGCGGGATCACGATGCTCGATTCTCCGACCGACGTCTTCGCTTCGGTGCTGATCTACAAGGGACTCGACCCGAACAGCGAAAAGCCGGAGGACCTCGCGGTCATCGAAGAAACGCTGATGAAGGTCCGGCCATACGTCAAGTACCTGCATTCGTCTTCGTACATCAATGATCTCGCTTCAGGCGAGATCTGTGTCGCGCTCGGCTGGAACGGCGACGTGCTGCAGGCGCGCGACCGCGGGGCCGAGGCGGCCAGGCCGGTCAGGATCGCCTACTCGATACCGAGCGAAGGCGCGATCAACTACTTCGACATGCTTGCAATCCCGGCCGACGCGCCGCACCCGGGCAATGCGCATGAGTTCCTGAACTTCATGATGGACCCGGCCGTGATCGCCAGGGTTTCGGATAAGGTGCGGTTCGCAAACGGCAACGCCGCGTCCCTGCCGCTGATCAGTGCGCAGGTGCGCGACGACCCGGCCATCTTTCCGGATGCACAAGTGCGGGCAACCCTGCGCCAGGACCTGGCCGAGTCGCCGGAGTTCAGCCGTGAGATGAATCGGGCCTGGACCAGGATTCGGACCGGCCAGTAACGCGCATATTCCGACCGCCAATGATCCCGGGCACCAACGGCCTTTTGCGCCCCGGCCTGCTGGCCGCGGTACTGGTCCTGCTCGCAGCCTGCAGTGACAACCCGGATCCCGGCCAGAACGGGACGGCGGGCCCGGACGATCAGGTGCTCAACGTCTACAACTGGACCGACTACATCGGCAGCAACACGATCGCGGACTTCGAGGCGCGGACCGGCATCCAGGTGACCTACGACACCTACGATTCCAACGAGCTGCTCGAAACCAAGCTGTTGACCGGACACAGTGGCTACGACGTCGTGTTTCCGACCACGACGATCGTCGGGCGGATGGCGAAAGTCGGCGTGTTCCGGCGACTGGACAAGGCCAGGCTGCCCAATCTGTCCAAGCTTGACCCCGAGGCGATGCGGCAACTGGCCGCCAATGATCCGGGCAACGAGCACGCGATCGCCTATACGTGGGGCACGACCGGGCTCGGCTACAACCGGGCCAAGGTGAAGGAAGCGCTGGGGACGGACGCGATCGACAGCTGGAGCGCCGTATTCGACCCGGCAACTGCGTCGAAGCTGGCGAAATGCGGGATCACGCTGCTCGACGCACCGGAAGATGTCTTCGAGTCCGCGGAGATCTATCTGGGCACTGATCCCGGTAATGAGGACCTGGGGGAGATGGCGGCGGTCGAGGAACTGCTCAAAAAAGTCCGCCCCTACGTGCGCTCATTCGACACGACCCGGCATCCCAGTGCCCTGGCAAGCGGTGAGATCTGCGTCTCGCTGAGCTGGAGCGGACTGATGCACCAGGCGCGGGCCCGGGGGGCGGCTGCCACGACGCCGGTGCAGCTTGCCTATGTGATTCCCAGGGAAGGTGCGCCCCTTTACTTCGACACGGTGGCCATTCCTGCCGATGCGCCGCACCCGGACAATGCGCATGCCTTCCTGAATTTCCTGATGGAGCCCAGGGTAATTGCCGAGATCACCAATGAAATCGGCTACGCGAACGCGAATGCGGTCTCGCTACCATTCGTCGACGCCGTATTCAGGGACGACCCGTCGATCTACCCGCCCCCCGAGCTGCGGGAGAAGCTGCACGTGTCGACAGCGCGCTCGCAGGATTACAGTCGTGAGCTGAACCGCGCCTGGACCCGGATCAAGACCGGGCAATAACCTGACGGAAGTTCGACAGGGGAGATTCCGACACGATGGCCAATGCGAGTCAGGAGCAACGCAGCGAACCGTGGAAGGATCCGCACGCCGTTCCATACGTTCGGATCGACAAGCTCACCAAGAAATTCGGTGAATTCATCGCCGTCGACGACGTGTCGCTCAACATCTATCGCGGCGAGATCTTCTGCCTGCTTGGTGGCTCGGGCTGTGGCAAGACCACGCTGCTGCGCATGATGGCGGGCTTCGAGACGCCGACTGCGGGCTCGATCTGGATCGACGGCACCGACGTGACGGCCATGCCGCCCTATGAGCGCCCGGTCAACATGATGTTCCAGTCTTATGCGCTCTTTCCGCACATGTCGGTGCGCAAGAACGTGGCCTTCGGCCTGCACCAGGACAAGCTGCAAAAAGGTGAGATCAACGATCGCGTCGCCGAGATCCTGAAGCTGGTGTGCATGGAAACATTCGCGGATCGCGCGCCGCACCAGCTTTCCGGCGGGCAGCGCCAGCGCGTCGCGCTGGCCCGCTCGCTGGTCAAGCGCCCGAAGCTCCTGCTGCTGGATGAGCCGCTTGCAGCGCTCGACAAGAAGCTCCGCGAACACACGCAGTTCGAGCTGATCAACATCCAGGAGACGCTCGGCGTCACCTTCGTGGTCGTCACGCACGACCAGGAGGAGGCTATGACGCTTGCCTCGCGGATTGGCGTGATGAACCATGGTGCGATCGTGCAGGTCGGCACGCCGAGCGAAATCTACGAGTACCCGGTATCGCGCTTCGTGGCCGATTTCATCGGCTCGGTCAACATGTTTGAAGGTCGCCTGATCGAGGACGAACCCGACTACGTGCGAGTCGCCTCTGGCGAGCTGGGCGGCACTTTCCATGTGGGCCACGGCGTCAGCGCGGCACCGGACGCGACCGTCTGGGTGGCGCTGCGGCCGGAGAAGATCCAGGTTTCGCGTGAACGTCCCGATGGCGGCGACGACAACCGGATCCAGGGGGTCGTGTCCGAAGTCGCCTACCGTGGCGACCAGTCCGTGTATCTCGTGCGTCTGGCCAATGGGCGCCAGGTCCGGGTTACGCAGCCGAACACGGTGCGCCAGGGTGGCGCCGACCGGATTCGCTGGGACGATCCGGTCTGGCTCTCGTGGGATTCCCTGAGCCCGGTGGTGGTCACGCAGTGAAGCGATCCCGATCCGGGCAGACAAGCAGCTCGCCATTCGTCCTGGGCGAATTGATGGCGTGGATCCGCGCGCTTGGCCCCTACCGATGGGCAAGACGCGGACTCCGACGGCGCGGCTACAGCGGACGTACGCTGGTCACGGCCGTTCCCTACCTGTGGTTGCTGCTGTTCTTCCTGGTGCCGTTCCTGATCGTGCTCAAGATTTCCGTCTCGCAGATGCAGATGGCGATGCCACCCTACGAGCCGCTCGTGACCTGGGCATCCGCGCAGGTGATGGAACTCAAGATCAACCTGGCGAATTACGCGTTCCTCTGGGAGGACGCGCTCTATCGCAACGCTTACCTGAATTCGATCCTGACCGCGGGGGTGTCCACGCTCCTGTGCCTGCTGATCGGCTACCCGATGGCCTATGGCATCGCCCGCAGCAAGCCCGAGTGGCGGAACCTGCTGTTGCTGCTCGTGATGCTGCCGTTCTGGACCTCGTTCCTGCTGCGCGTCTACGCCTGGATCGGCATCCTCAAGAACAACGGCGTGATCAACAACTTCCTGTTGTGGCTCGGCGTCATCGACGAGCCGATCGTCATGCTGCAGACGGATTTCGCGGTCTACATCGGCATCGTCTATTCCTATCTGCCGTTCATGGTGCTGCCGCTCTACACGGCGATCGAGAAGCTCGATGGGTCGCTGCTGGAGGCCGCTGCCGACCTCGGTTGTCACCCGGTCAAGGCGTTCTTCCGGATCACCGTGCCATTGACCATGGGCGGCATCATCGCCGGCTGCATGCTCGTGTTCATCCCAGCGGTCGGTGAGTTCGTGATTCCGGCGCTGCTTGGCGGGCCGGACTCGCTGATGATCGGACGCGTGCTGTGGGAGGAATTCTTCAACAACCGCGACTGGCCGATCGCGAGCGCCGTCGCGATCGCGATGCTGCTGGTGCTCGTGATCCCGATCATGATCCTGCAGCGCGCGCAGGGCCGCGAGATGGCGACACACCGATGAAACGGCAGCGCAAGATCTTTGTTCCGGCGATGCTGGCCTTTGGCTTCCTGTTTCTCTACGTGCCGATCCTGTCCTTGATCGTCTTTTCCTTCAACGAGTCGCGGCTCGTCACGGTCTGGGGTGGATTCTCGACCAAGTGGTACGTGGCGCTGTTCCAGAATGAGCAGTTGCTGAATGCCGCATGGCTGTCATTCAAGATCGCTGCGATGAATGCGAGCGGCGCGACTGTCCTCGGCACGATTGCCGGGCTCGCGCTCGCGCGCTTCGGCCGATTTCGCGGACGTGCGCTGCTGACCGGCATGGCGACCGCGCCGCTCGTGATGCCGGAAGTCATCACCGGCCTGTCGCTGCTGCTGCTGTTCGTCGCGATGGAGCAGGCGCTCGGCTGGCCCGAGGGGCGCGGCATCACGACCATCGTGATCGCGCACATGACCTTCTCGATGGCCTACGTGACGGTGGTCGTGCAGTCGCGTCTTGCGACCCTCGATGAGTCGCTCGAGGAGGCGGCTATGGACCTCGGCGCGCGGCCGGCCAAGGTATTCTTTCTCATCACGCTGCCGATCATCCTGCCGGCGATCCTCGCCGGCTGGCTGCTGGCGTTCACGTTGTCCTGGGACGATCTCGTGATCACAAGTTTCGTCACCGGGCCGGGCTCCAGCACGCTGCCGGTCGTGATCTTCTCCAAGGTGCGGCTCGGTGTCAGCCCGGACATCAATGCGCTCGCGACGATCCTCGTGCTGATTGTGGCGACCGGCATCGTTGTCGCCGGGCTCTACATGCAACGCCAGCAGAAGCGGCGTGAGCGGGACGTGCAGCAGGCGCTCGCCGGCAATCCCTGATGGCGTTCCGGGACAGCAAGCTGCCCGGCGTCGGGACGACGATCTTCACGGTGATGTCGCGGCTCGCCGCCGAGACCGGCGCGATCAACCTCGGCCAGGGATTCCCCGATTTCCAGCCGCCGGCGCGGCTCTGCGAGCTGGTCGCTTCGCATCTGGCAGCGGGCCACAACCAGTACGCGCCGATGGCCGGTCTGCCGGCGCTGTGCGAGGCGATCTCAGAACAGGCGGCCCGCCGTTACGGCTGGACGATCGATGCGGCGCGCGAAGTGACCATCACGGCGGGGGCGACGGAAGCGATCTTCGCCGCCATCCACGCGGTCGTCTGCGCGGGGGACGAAGTCGTGTTGCTCGACCCGAGCTACGACTCCTACGGTCCCGCCGCTACGCTTACAGGCGCGCGGCTGGTGCGCGTGCCGCTCACCCTGCCTGATTTCCGGATCGACTTCGACCGGCTCGCCGCAGCGATCAGTCCACGCACGCGCCTGCTGATCGTCAACACGCCGCTCAATCCGGCAGGGGCTGTGCTCGATAGCGGCGACTGGGAGCGCATAGCGGACCTGCTGGAACCGCATGACGCGTACCTGTTGTCGGACGAAGTCTATGATTCGATCGTCTTTGACGGGCGGCGCCATGTCGGTGCGCTCGCGCACGAGCGCTTGCGCGAGCGCGCATTCGGCGTGTATTCATTCGGCAAGACCTACAACGCGACCGGCTGGAAAATCGGCTACTGCGTGGCGGCCCCGGAGCTGATGGGCGAGTTCCGCAAGGTGCACCAGTACCTCACTTTTTCAGTATCAACACCGATCCAGTACGCCATTGCCGAGTTCATGCGTGAGTCACCACGATTCGCCGACGGCCTCGCGCCGTTCTACCAGGAGCGGCGCGATCGGTTCATCGCGTTGCTCGAAGGATCGCGCTTCGGGATCCGCAGGACCGCGGGCACCTATTTCCAGCTGGCGGAGTATTCGGCGGTCTCTGATTTGCCCGATACCGAGTTCTGCGTGGAGTTGACGCGCCGCCATGGAGTGGCCGCAATTCCCTTGTCGCCATTCTGCAACGAGCCACCGCGTGCGCGGCTGGTCCGCTTCTGCTTTGCTAAGGACGATGCAACTCTGCAGCGCGCCGCGAGTCAATTGCAGGGCGTTCGCTGACAGACCGGGAGAGTTTGGCATGCGTTTCGGCGGGTTTCTTCAGATCGTCCTGCCGTTCGCAATGGCCGCCGCGCTGCTCTCCTGCGGCGGGGGTGGAGGCGGCGGCGCCGTTCCGCCACCGCCACCGCCACCACCCCCCGGATCCGGCCTCGACCAGCGGCCAAGCAACCTGGCCTGTGTTGCGCCGGCGCGCGGAACCGGAAATTCAAGCTTGTCCGCGCCGCGCGTCTTCGCGAGCCTGCCGGCATTCTCCTCACCGGTTGCGCTGCTGCAGGCGCCAGGCGATGCAAGCCGCTGGTTCGTGGTCCAGCAGGGCGGGCGCATCCGGGTTTTTGACGCAACCAATCCGGCCGTTTCCACGGCGCCGGATTTCCTGAACATCACGAGCCGCGTGACGTTCTCCGGCGAAGCGGGCCTGCTCGGGCTCGCATTCCACCCCGACTACCCGTCAGATGCGCGCGCGTTCGTCAATTACATACGCACCAACAGCGGCCAGTTGCAGTCGGTCACGTCCGAGTTCGACAGCCCCGATGGCGGACTGACGCTCGATCCGAATTCCGAGCGCATCCTGTTGATCGTCAACAAGAGCGCCACGAATCACAACGGAGGCTTCCTGGCGTTCGACAACGACGGGCTGCTGCGCATCGGCCTGGGCGACGGTGGCGGCGCCAACGACCCGGAGAACAACGCGCAGAATCCAAACCGGCTGCTTGGCAAGATGTTGCGCATCCACATTGATTCGCAGCCGGGCGGGCAGGCCTACGCGATCCCGCCGGATAATCCCTTTGCCGGGAATGCGCGTTGCAATGCGAATGGCGGCGGCGCGCAGGGTTGTCCGGAGATCTATGCGCTCGGCCTGCGCAATCCCTGGCGCTGGAGCTTTGACCGGCAAACCGGCCAGCAGTGGGTCGGCGACGTTGGCCAGGGAAGGCGGGAGGAAATCGACATCATCCAGCGCGGCGCCAACTATGGCTGGGACATTCGCGAAGGCTTCATCTGCGCCGATGGCAGCACGAACTGCGCGTCGGCGGGGTTCACGGATCCGGTCGCGGACTACGGCCGCAACCTGGGCGCCTCGATCACCGGCGGTTTCGTGTATCGCGGTTCGCAGACCACCGAGGTCGTCGGCCGCTACCTGTTTGCGGACTTTGTCACCGGCATGATCGCATCGCTTGCACCGGCCGCCGGCGGCGGATTGACGCTCACGCAGCACGTAGCGCCGGGCGGCACGCCATCCGGGGCGACCGGCCCGCTCTCGATCTCGGCGTTCGGGGAGTCGAACGCGGGCGAACTGTTCGTGCTGGACTACAGTAGTGGCCAGATTCGTCAGCTGGTGTTCACGTCGCAGGGTGGCGGCGACAACGTGCCGCAACTGCTGTCCCAGACCGGTTGCATCAACACCTCCGCGGCCGGCGCACCGCCGCTACTGACGCTTATTCCATACACGCTCAATGCGCCTTTCTGGTCGGATGGCGCGGCGAAGGAGCGCTGGATCGGATTGCCGAACGGCCTGAACATCAGCGTAGCGGGCAGCGGCGACTGGCAGCCGCCGATCGGAACGGTGTTGGTCAAGCACTTCCGGATCGGCAATCAGCTCGTCGAAACACGCCTGTTCATGCGCCATCCAGATGACGTTTGGGCGGGCTATACCTACCAGTGGAACGGGTCGCAGACGGAGGCAAACCGGGTCACCGGTGGTGGCACCGCGAATGTCGGCGGCCAGACCTGGATCTTCCCGAGTGAAGCGCAGTGCATGCAGTGCCACACGGAAGCGGCTGGACGCAGTCTCGGCCTCGAAACGGCGCAGCAAAACCGCAACCACCTGTATCCGCAAACCGGTCGTACCGCAAACCAGATCACAACGCTGAACGCCATCAACGTGCTGTCGCCACCGGTCGCCGCCAATCCGCCCGCCTATGCGGATCCAGCCGATACGACGCGGTCGCTGAATGATCGTGCGCGCGCCTACCTGCATACCAATTGCGCGAACTGCCACCGTCCGGGCGGACCGACGCCGGTTGGCATCGACTTGCGTCACGGCACCGCGCTGTCGCAAACGGGTGCATGCGATGTCGTACCCTCCGCCGGCGACCTCGGCATCGCCAACGCGCGCATCATCGCGCCGGGCGACGACGCCAGGTCAGTCCTGCTTGCGCGCATGGCACGACGCAACGACCCGAACATGATGCCGCCGATCGCGAGCAATGTCCGCGATGCGGCGGGCGAGGGCCTGATTAGCGCCTGGATCGATTCACTGGCGAACTGCCAGTAATCGCTGCATTCAGTCCCGCGCGAGCGGCAGGACGGTCGATTCCTTGATCACGGTGACGACGATCGAGGAGTTCACCGACTGGACGTTCGGGATCTTCGACAGGTGGTCGAGGAAGAACGCCTCGTATTCCTTCATGTCGTGCGTGACGATGCGCAGGCAGAAGTCCCATTCGCCGGTCAGCGTGCAGCAGTCGAGCACCTCGGGCCGGTCGCGGATCGCTTTCTCGAACTGCGCGAGCGCATCGCGTCCCTGGCTCGACAGCCGCACGTTCACGTAGACCATCACGTCGAGCCCGAGCGCCTCGCGGTCGAGCAGGGCGACGCGCTTCCTGATCACACCATCCTGTTCGAGCTGCTGGATGCGCCGCCAGCAGGTCGTCGTCGACAAGCCGACTTTCGCCGCGACATCGGCTGCCGAGAGCGCCCCGTTGCGCTGCAGTTCGTCGAGGATCCGGCGGTCGATCGCGTCGACAGCGCGATGTACTGTTTGTTTCATAAATCAACCATAAGTTGGATTATTATTTCACTTTTTTGCAGGACAGTACAATAAATCGCAGTTTCCGGTGGGGAGGCGCGTAGGATGCGCGGCTGATTCCCGCCCCAATTCGCGGCGCGAGGACCCGATGGCCAGCCAGTCCCGCCTGCATGTGCCAAAAACACCGGCGCGCCCCGGCGACCAGCCGGACTTCAGTTACCTGAAACTCGTACCGGCCGGCGAGACGCGCCGCCCGGATGTGGGCGCCGCATCGACCGACCTGCGCTTCCTGTCCGAGGAGCTGGTGCGTGTGCTCGACGACAGCCACCAGGCGGTCGGGCCCTGGAACCCGCACCTCGACGCCAAGGAGCTGCAGATCGGCCTGCGTCACATGCTGTTGACGCGCGTGTTCGACGACCGCATGCAGCGCATCCAGCGCTCGGGAAAGATCTCCTTCTACATGCGTTCGCTGGGCGAGGAGGCGGTGTCGGTCGCGATGGCGATGGCGCTGCGGCCCTCCGACATGCTGTTCCCCTCGTACCGCAACCAGGCGCTTTATGTGGTGCGCGGTCGCCCGATCGTGGACCTGATGTGCCAGTTGCTGTCCAACACGCGCGACATGTGCAAGGGTCGCCAGTTGCCGGTCATGTACCACTGGCGCAATGGCAACATCTTCTCGATCTCGGGCAACCTCGCGACCCAGTTCCCGCAGGCCGTCGGCTGGGCAATGGCGGCAGCGATCAAGGGCCAGGACGATGTCGCGGTGAGCTGGCTCGGCGACGGCTCGAGCGCAGAAGCCGACTTCCACCATGCCTTGCTGTTCGCGTCGGTCTACAAGGCACCCGCCATCCTGTGCGTCGTCAACAACCAGTGGGCGATCTCGACCTTCCAGGGTTTCGCCGGCGGCGAACGCCAGACCTTCGCCGCGCGCGGACCCGGTTACGGCATCGCCGGCGTGCGCGTGGATGGCAACGATTTCCTCGCGGTGCACGCCGTAACCCAGTGGGCTGCGGAGCGGGCGCGCACCGGTGGTGGCCCGACCCTGATCGAACACGTGACCTACCGCGCCGCGGCGCACTCGACCAGCGACGACCCGGCCCGCTACCGGCCGAAGGACGACTACGAGCGCTTCCCGCTCGGCGACCCGGTCCTGCGCCTGAAGAACCACCTGATCGCGCTCGGCGAATGGTCGGAGGAGCGCCATTCCGCACTGACCGCAGAGCTCGAGGAGCACATCGCGAAGTCCTGGAAGGAAGCGGTCGGCTTCGGCACGCTCACCGATCCGCCGCGGCTCGACCCGCACCTGATGTTCGAGGACGTGTTCCGCGATATGCCGGAGCATCTGCGCCGGCAGGAAGCGGAACTGCGCGCTGAGCAGGACAGGGACTGAGGCCATGGCGCAGATGAACATGATCCATGCGCTGAATTCGGCCATGGACGTCATGCTGGGGCGCGACCCGTCGGTCGTCGTGCTGGGCGAGGACGTCGGCTACTTTGGCGGCGTGTTCCGCTGCACCGAGGGCCTGCAGCGCAAATACGGCGAGAGCCGCGTGCTCGACACGCCGATTGCCGAGGGCGGCATCCTGGCGGCGGCAATCGGCATGGGCGTCAACGGGCTGCGCCCGGTCGCCGAGATCCAGTTCGCCGATTACATTTATCCGGCCTACGACCAGATCGTCAGCGAGCTCGCGCGCCTGCGCTATCGCAGCGCCGGCGAGTTCTACGCGCCGGTCACCGTGCGCACGCCCTGCGGCGGCGGCATCCGCGGCGGACAGACGCATTCGCAGAGCCCGGAGGCGCTTTTCGCGCACGTCGCCGGCCTCAAGGTCGTGATGCCGTCGAACCCCTACGACGCCAAGGGGCTGCTGATCTCCTCGATCGAAGACGACGACCCGGTCATCTTCTTCGAGCCCAAGCGAATCTACAACGGCCCGTTCGACGGCGATCCGCACAAGCCGGCCGTGCCCTGGAGTACGCATCCGAAGGGCGAAGTGCCGGATGGCCATTACACGGTGCCGCTCGGCAAGGCCGACATCGTCCGTGCCGGCAGCGAGCTCTCGATCATCACCTATGGCACCATGGTCCATGTCAGCGAGGCGGCGGCCCGCGGCCTCGGTCTCGACGCGGAGATCATCGACGTGCGAACGATGGTGCCGCTGGACATCGACACGATTTGCGGCTCGGTCGCGCGGACCGGGCGTTGCGTCATCGTGCACGAAGCGACGCGCTTCGGCGGCTTTGGCGCCGAACTGTCCGCCAGCATCCAGGAACAGTGCTTCTGGAACCTGCAGGCGCCGATCCTGCGCGTGGCCGGCTGGGACACGCCCTATCCGCACGCATTCGAATGGGAATACTTCCCGGGACAGGCGCGGGTTGCCCGCGCGCTCAAGGCCGTGATGGAGGCTGCATGAGCCGTTACGTCTTCAAGATGCCGGACCTGGGCGAAGGCACGGTCACGGCCGAGGTCGTCGAGTGGAAGGTCAAGGTTGGCGACCAGGTCAAGGAGGACCAGATCATTGCCGAGGTGATGACCGACAAGGCAGCGGTCGAGATCCCGTCGCCGGTCAGCGGCCGCGTGGTGTCGATGACCGGCAGCCCCGGCGACATGGTCGCCGTCGGTTCGGAACTGATCGCGTTTGAGACATCGGCCGACGCGCCCGCGGCGGCGCCGGCGCCAGCGCCCGCTGCCGCAGCCTTGGCAGCGGCTCCGGCAAAGTCGGCCGCGATGGCCGCGACCGACGAGGCTGGCATGAAGACGCGCGTGATGGCCTCCCCGGCGACGCGTCGCAAGGCGCATGCGGCGGGCGTCAATCTCGCAACCGTCAGCGGATCCGGCCCCGGTGGGCGGATCTCGGCCCAGGATCTCGAATCGGCGATTGCCGGCAAGCCGGACGCGACGCTGCGCATCGCGCCGCGCGCGCTGCGCCAGGGCACCGAGGAGATCAAGGTCATCGGCGTGCGTCGCGTCATCGCGGAGCGCCTGAGCGCGGCCAAGCGCAACATCCCGCATTTCGCCTATGTCGAGGAGGTGGACGTCACCGAGCTCGAGTCGCTGCGCCAGTACCTGAATGCGCGCCAGCCGAAGGGTGCGCCGTCCCTGACCTACCTGCCATTTCTGGTCGCGGCGCTCACGCGCGTGCTGGGCAGCTTCCCGCAGTGCAACGCGCTCTACGACGCCGAGCGCAACGTGATCGTGCGTCACGCCGCGGTGCACGTCGGGGTCGCGACCCAGACGCCGGACGGGCTCAAGGTGCCGGTGGTGCGCAATGCTGAAGCGCGCACATTGGCCGATCTCGCCGCCGAGATCCGCCGCGTCAGCGAAGCGGCGCGCAGCAACAAGGCGACCCGCGATGAACTCATCGGCTCGACCATCACGGTCACCAGCCTCGGCCGGCTCGGGGGCATCGCCTCGACCCCGGTGATCAACGCGCCGGAAGTCGCCATCATCGGCGTCAACAAGGCCGTCGAGCGGCCGGTCGTCGTGAATGGCGCGATCGCCATCCGACGCATCATGAATCTCTCGTCCTCGTTCGATCACCGCTTCGTGGACGGTTTCGATGCCGCCGCCATGATCCAGGCGCTGAAGGAGCGACTGGAACATCCCGCCACCATCTTCATACAGGATTGACCACCCATGAACGCACAGGTCATGCAGGCCCGCAATGCATCCGATACCACGACCCGGCCCGCTTTCGGCACGGTGCTCGCAAGTACGATGGCGATCGCCACGTTCCGCGATGGCAAGTGGTCGGCCCATGAACTGCGCAAGTACGGGCCGATCGAGCTGTCGCCGGCGATTCATGGCCTGCATTACGGCAGCGCCTGCTTCGAGGGCTTCAAGGCCTATCGCTGGGCCGATGGCAGCGTCAACGTCTTCCGGATGGATCGCCATGTCGCGCGGCTGGGGCAGAGCGCCCGCGGCCTCGTTTTGCCGGAGCCAGACCCGGCGCAGGTCGCCGCGATGGTGACGGCCGTCATCGACCGCGTCCGCGATGAGGTCCCGGAGCCGCCGGGCGCGCTCTACCTGCGCCCAATGCTGTTCGGCACGGGGGCGAGCATCGGCGGCGCGACGTCGCCGGCAACCGAGGCGATGCTGATCGTGCTCGCGAGCCCGGTGTGGGACTACTTCACGAAGGGACCCAAGGCACTTCGCATCTACGTCGAGGAGCAGGCGACGCGTACCGCATCGCTGATGGGCATGATCAAGACCGGCGGCAATTACGCCGCTGCGCTCACGCCGACGATGACGGCGCGCAAGCAGCACCAGGCCGACCAGGTCGTGTTCTGCCCGCGTGGCGAGGTCCAGGAAACCGGCGCCGCCAATTTCCTGCTGATCCGCGACGGCAAGATCCTGACCCGCGGCCTCGACACGACCTTCCTGCATGGCGTGACGCGCGATTCGCTGCTGACAATTGCGCCGGAGCTCGGATTCAAGGTCGAGGAGCGCGTCTTTACAGTTGACGAGATGCTGGAGTGGATCAAGGACGGCGAGGCCGCGTTGTGCGGCACCGCCGCCGTGCTGTCGGGCGTCGGCACGCTCATCCGCCAGGGCGGGCGCGAATACAAGGTCGGGACCGGCGACGTCGGCCCGCTTGTGAAACGCCTGCGCAGCGCGCTGGTGTCGATGCAGTTCGGCGAGGTTCCGACGCCCACCGGCTGGACGACACGGGTCTGAAGGCGCAGGCCGGCCAGGCGCGGCAGGGCAGATGAAGGGCCGCACGCGCGTCAATCATCCGCCGGACGCACCCGTGGCGGCCGACAACCGGCCGCTGGTCGCGCCGATCCATCAGTCCGTCAAGTTCGCGTTTGAGTCACTCGAGGAAGCGCTGCGCTTCAATCGTGGCGAGCGTGAGGGCTACTTCTACACGCGGCGGTCGAATCCGACCACGCGCCAGCTCGAGAAGCTGCTTGCGGAGTTGCAGCAGCGGGATGACTGCATTGCCGTCGGTTCCGGGGCGGGGGCCGTTGCGACCAGCCTGCTGTCGCTCCTGCGGTCAGGCGATCACTTGCTGTGCTTCGTCGAGACCTACGGGCCGAGCCTCAACCTGATCCGCGGACTGCTGGCACGCTTCGGCATCGCCCACACGATGCTGTCCATCGAGGACGATGCCGGCATCGAACGAACGCTCGCCGAGCGGCCGACCAAACTCGTCTATTTCGAGTCGCCGACCAACCCCATCACCCGCATTGCCGACCTCGCTCGCATCACGCAGGCGGCGCATGCACACGGCGCTCTGACGGTGATGGATAACACGTTTGCGGGCTTCCACAATCATGGTCAGTATGGTGTCGACGTTTTCGTGCACAGCCTGACCAAGTACGCCTCGGGTCACGGCGACGTGATGGGCGGGGCGATCATCGCGCGCACGGAGCTCGTCCGGAAGATCCGGCGCGACGCGGTCGAGCTGGGCGGCGTGCTCGATCCGCACGCAGCGTTCCTGGTCATGCGCGGCATGAAGACCTACTACCTGCGCTACGAGGCGCAGGCGGCGAGCGCGTTGCGCATTGCCACCTTTCTGGACGGGCACCCGGCGGTTGAGCGGGTCCACTATCCGGGACTTGCCGGCCACCCGCGCCACGCGCTGGCGCGCCAGCAGATGCTCGAGTCCGGTTCGATCGTCTCCTTCGACCTGGCAGGCGGCACGGATGCGGTCAAGCCATTCGCCGACGCGCTCGAGTTCTTCGCGATCACGCCGAGCCTGGGCTCGGTCGAGTCGCTTGCGATGCCACCGCAGCTGCTGCGGATTCGCGGGCTGACAGCCGAGCAGGCCGCGTTCAGCGGCATCGGCGATGGAACCATGCGACTGTCGATCGGCATCGAGGACACCGATGACCTGGTCGCTGACCTCGACGCCGCGCTCGCGCGGGCATCCGACTAGGCGCTGCTCGCGACGCGCACCCGGTGCGGGTGATAAGGCAGCACTTCGACCACGTCGCCGCTGCCGAGTCGCTGCTGCAGTTCGCGCCACCAGCCGGCTTCGAGGATCTCGCCGTGCTTCGCCAGGAATACGTCGCGAAGCGCATCATCGAATCCCAGGAATTTCAGAAAGGTCTCCGGGAACACGTCGTTGTCGGCGACGTGGAACCAGGGCTCCGCGCGCATCTCATCCTCGTCGCTGGTCGCCACCGGCAGGTCGCGGAAGCGGCAGTCGGTGACGCGGCACAGTTCGTCATAATCGTAGAAGATGACGCGTGCATGGCGGGTGACGCCGAAATTCTTCAGCAGCAGGTCGCCGGCGAAGATGTTGGTGTACGCGAGGTCGCGGATCGCCTGGCCGTAGTCGATGACCGCGAGTTCCGCCTGTTCCGGGGTCGCGGCGCGCAGGTACAGGTTCAATGGCGTCATGCGCCGCTCGACGTAGGCATGGCGCACGATGACGTCCTCGCCCTCGACCTGGACGTTGAGTGCGCATTCCCCGGTCAGCTCGTCCAGCATGTCCGGCATGAATCGCGCGCGCGGCAGCCGGATGTCGCGGAACTCCTGGGCATCCACCAGGCGGCCGGCACGGTCGTGCCGGAACACCAGGTCGTACTTGGCCATGACCTCCTCGCGCCGGACATTCTTGACCGCCGGAAAGTGGTCGCGGATCACCTTGAAGATGACGTCGAAGTTCTCGAGCGTGAAGCAGGCCATGACAAGGCCACGCTCTCCCGGCGCGCGCACGAAACGGTCCTGCGTTCCGTCGAGGTGCCGGAAAATCTCGCGGAATCGCTCGGTCTTCCCCTGCTTGGCGCGCCCGAGGACGGTGAAGAGCTCGGATACCGGCTTGACCGGCAGGATCGAATGCAGGAACAGTACGGCCTCGCCGACGCGCTCGAGATCCACGTGGAAATAGGAACGCGTGAAGCTGAACAGGATCGAGACGTCGGCTTCCGTCAGCATCACGGCGTCGACCAGCACACCGCGCGGCGTGTTGCGGAATGCAATCGCGAACGGCAGCATCCAGCCGTCGCCCAGAATGCGGCCGACCGCATAGGCGCGGCTCATCTGGTAGAAGACCGGCCGGATCATTTCGATCTCGCGGAGTGGCCGCCGCTCGCCTGCGCGCTGCAGGTGCAGCTCCACGTCGGTCGTCACGTGGCCGACGCTGCCCTCGAAATCGCGCCAGGGCGTGCGGAAGCGGTAGTCGGACAGCAGTTCCTCGAACAACAACTCGATCGAGCCGCGATTGCCGTAGCGGTTCGTGACGACCTGCGAGCCGATGCCGCGCAACGGGTCGAGGTCGAGCGCGAAATACTCGATCTCCGGGTTGACGCCGACCGTGTCGAACAGGCGGCGCGTGATCGAGCTGAAAAAGGTCTTCAGGAATTCGGGATCGGCGAGGGTTGCGATCCGTTCGCTGTACGCGGCCTTGATCGCAATCCACAGGTCGACATCGTGCGCTCGCTCGCCGAGCATCTCGCGGAGCCCGGCGACCGACTCATGGACACTGCTTGCGTAAAGGTCGAGACGCTCGACGACATCGGACTGCGAGCCGCCCCAGTCGCGGTTTTCGAAGCGCTCGGGCGCGCGCCGCGTGATGGCGCGATACGCAGTGTTGTAGCGCGCAAAGGCCGCGACGATGGCGGCGGCGCAGTGCGGTGCGCGTACTGCGTTCAACGCATGTTGCGGATCAGCGCGTCACCGAATTCGCTGCACTTGACCTCGGTCGCGCCCTCCATCAGTCGCGCAAAGTCATAGGTGACGACTTTCTCGCCGATGCAGCGGTCCATCGCCACCAGGATCAGGTCCGCCGCCTCGGTCCAGCCCAGGTAGCGCAGCATCATTTCGCCCGAGAGGATCACCGAACTCGGGTTCACCTTGTCGAGATTGGCGTACTTCGGTGCGGTGCCGTGGGTCGCCTCGAACACCGCGTGGCCGGTCAGGTAATTGATATTGCCGCCGGGCGCGATGCCGATGCCGCCGACCTGGGCGGCGAGGGCGTCCGACAGGTAGTCGCCGTTCAGGTTCATCGTCGCGATGATGTCGAAATCCTCAGGGCGTGTCAGCACCTGCTGCAGCGTGATGTCGGCAATGGCGTCCTTGATCAGGATGCGGCCAGAAGCCAGCGCCTGCTTCTGTTCGTCGTTTGCCGCTGCATCGCCCTTAGCCGCGCGGGTGCGTTCCCACTGGTCCCAGGTGTAGGTCTGGCCGGCGAATTCCCGCTCGGCCACGGCGTAGCCCCAGTTCCGGAAGGCGCCCTCCGTGAACTTCATGATGTTGCCCTTGTGCACCAGCGTCAGGCTCTTGCGCCGGTTCGCGATCGCGTATTCGATCGCGGCACGGATCAGGCGCTCCGTGCCCTCGCGCGATACCGCCTTGATGCCGATCCCCGAACTGCCGGGAAAGCGGATCTTGCCGTGCAGCTTCGGGAAGTGCTCCTTCAGCAGGCCGAGGAACTTCGCGTTCTCCGGCGTGCCTTCCTCGAACTCGATGCCGGCGTAGATGTCCTCGGTGTTCTCGCGGAAGATCACCATGTCCACTTTCTCGGGCGCACGCACCGGGGAGGGCACGCCCTTGAACCAGCGCACCGGGCGCAGGCAGACGTAAAGATCGAGCATCTGGCGCAGCGCCACATTCAGCGAGCGGATGCCGCCGCCGATCGGCGTGGTCAGCGGACCTTTGATCGAGACCAGGTACTCGCGGCAGGCCGCGACCGTCTCGTCGGGCAACCAGGTGTTCTTCAGGCGGTTGGCCTTTTCACCGGCATAGATTTCCATCCAGGAAATCTTCTGCTTGCCGCCATAGGCCTGCGCAACCGCCGCATCCAGCACGCGCACGCTCGCGCGCCAGATGTCCGGGCCGGTGCCGTCGCCCTCGATGAATGGAATGGTCGGATGGTCCGGTACCTGCAGCTTGCCGCCTGCAATGCGGATCTTTTCGCTCATGGGCAAATGCTAGCACGGCTTCGCGTAGAATCGCGGCCATGAAAACGCCCGCCCAGGACGGATTCCGCATGCCCGCGGAATGGGAGCCGCATGCCGGCACCTGGATGCTGTGGCCCGAGCGGCACGACAACTGGCGCGAGGGCGCCGTACCGGCGCGGCGCGCGTTTGCGGCCGTGGCCGGCGCGATCGCGCGGAGCGAGCCGGTCACGATGGGCGTCTCGGCCGAGCAATTCGAACGCGCGCGCGCAGCCTTGCCGGCGGGCGTGCGGGTCGTCGAAATCTCCTCGAACGATGCGTGGATGCGGGACGTCGGCCCGACTTTTGTCGTCGACCGCCGTGGTCGAATGCGCGGCATCGACTGGATCTTCAATGCCTGGGGCGGGCGTTCGGGCGGCATCTATGCGCCCTGGGATCTCGACGACCAGGTGGCTGCGAAGGTGCTCGAGATCGAGTGCCGCGAGCGTTATCGCGCGCCCTTCGTGCTGGAAGGCGGCGCGATTCACGTGGACGGGCAGGGCACGCTGCTGACGACCGAGGAGTGCCTGCTGAACCCCAATCGCAATCCGACGCTCGGCCGCGGTCAGATCGAGGCGCTGCTGGAGCGCTATCTCGGCGTGCGCAAGATCATCTGGCTGTCGCGAGGCGTGTTCAACGACGAGACCGACGGCCATGTCGACAACCTGTGCTGCTTCGTGCGCGCGGGCAGCGTCGTGCTGAGCTGGACTGACGATCCCGCGGATCCGCAGTACGACATTTCGCGCGCGGCCTACGAGGTACTTAGAACATCCCGAGATAGTCGTGGTAAATCACTGAAAATACACAAATTAATGCAACCGGGTCCTCTGTACATGACGGCGCGGGAAGCGGCC
This sequence comes from Steroidobacteraceae bacterium, assembly GCA_040899645.1. Classification (GTDB taxonomy): domain Bacteria; phylum Pseudomonadota; class Gammaproteobacteria; order Steroidobacterales; family Steroidobacteraceae; genus SCUD01. The sequence continues at coordinate 24,403 of JBBEAB010000089.1, read as the reverse complement.
GGCATCGAACCGGTGCCCGGCAATCGGCTGCGTCGCTCGGGTGATCGCCTGGCCGGTTCCTACGTCAATTTCTACATCGGGAATCGCGCGATCGTGATGCCGCTGCTCGATCCGCGCCGTGACCGCGCGGCAAAAGCAGCGCTCGCGCGACTGTTCCCAGGCCGCAAAGTCATCGGCATTCCTTCGCGCGAGATACTGCTCGGCGGCGGCAACATCCATTGCATCACGCAGCAGCAACCGCGTGTGTAAAAGGGGACGCATCCCTTTCTCGCTATAGCGAGAAAGGGATGCGTCCCCCTTTTCGAGAAAGGTGTGCGTCCCCTTTTATTCCTCGCGCCAGCCGAGCTCGATGAAGTACGCCCGGGGCCGGCCCGGGAAGTAGCGATGGTTGCCGAACGCGAAGTCCGCGCGGTCGGCATAGGCCGCGTCCAGCAGGTTGATCACGCGCAGCGCCACCGACCAGGCGGGCGTCGGTCGCCATATCAGGCGCAGGTTGGCCAGGTCGTGACCACCGTAGCGTGCGGTGTTCGCAGCATTCGTCCAGTAGTCGCCGACATGCAGCCATTCCAGTTCCGCGGCGAAATTACCCGCGTCGCGACGCAGGCGCAGCGCATGCAGTTCCCGCGGCGCCGTGTCGATGTCATCGCCGCTCGTGATCTGTTCGCCCTGCTCGACGGCGGCCGTGAAGCGATACTCGTGCCGCGCGAGCGTGCCGCTGCCGGCAAATGTCCAACCGTCGGCGAAACGCCAGTCGATTTCGTACTCGATGCCGCGATGTCGGGTCCGCCCGTTGCTCACGTTGAAGCCTGCGGCGTCGCGCAGGATCACATCCTCCTTGTCCATCGCGAAGCCGGCCAGATCGAGGCCAACGGTCGCGCCGCGCCAGTGCAGCCCAAGCTCGACGGAGTCCGCCCGTTCGGAGTCGAGGTTCGCAATCGACTGCTGACGCTGCAGTCGGTAGAGTTCCGTCACTTCCGGCGCGCGAAAGCCGCGGGCGAATGCGAGGTAAGTCGCCACATCAGCGCGCGGGCGCCAGACCAGCGACAGCCGTGGAGCGACGTTCGAGAAATCGTCGCTGCGATCGGCGGGTCGCGAGTACAGGCAGCCACCCGGGCAGGGCACTCCGGCCTCGTCGGTGTTGCCGTCGATCATCCGGTTGTCGTAGTCGTAGGCAACGTGTTCGACACGCAGGCCCGCCTCGATTGACCAGTGCGCCGCCAGCGGTCTGCGCCACTGCGCGTACGCCGCAACAAGCCACGAATCGACCGCGTAATCGTAGTGACGACCGGCCGGGCGGATCGCATTCGCGGTCGGCGTACCGTCGGTCGTCGGGCCGTCCTGGAATTGCTGCAGGGAACTCGCCGCCAGCTCGCTGTCCGCGCCAAGCGTCAACTCGCCACCACCGACATCCGCCAGCGTCGTCGAGGCCAGGATGCTGAGGCTGTCCTGGCCGTTCTCCTCGAGCGGCTGTCCCAGCAGGAAATGCTGCAGGAAGTCCATGCGCGAACTGCGCGCGTAGGCGCGCAGGTCCAGGCTCCCCGCATGGTAATGCGCACCTATCCGCAGGCTGCGCGCGTCGCGATAGGCCTCCGGATTCGGGTTGGATTTCGCGAGTGCGGCATCGCGATACGCATCCGCGCCGAGGATGAATCCCGCGGTTTCCTGCTCGAGGTTCGTGGCGGCCAGGCGCACGGACAGTTCACCCTCCGCAAGCGCCTGCGTCAGGACGGCGTTCAGTTTTTGCTCGGTGAAGCCGGCTGCATCGCGCCAGCCGCCATCGTCTGTCGCATGCAGGGCCAGGCCGAGGCCTCGCGTGGCGGATTGCGTCGCGCCGGCAAGACGAATACGACGATAGTCGTCGCTGCCGGCCTCGACCGCAGCGCCAAACAAAGGCATTTCGCCGGGCAGCGGCGTGATCACGTTGATGATGCCGTGAATCGCGCTTGACCCGTAGAGGGCGCTGCCGGGCCCGCGGAGCACCTCGACTGCCGCCGCCTGCTCGATATTGACCTCGAACAGTTCGTTGACGTTGCAACTTCCGACCGGCCGGATCGGGATGCCGTCCTCGAGCACGAGCACGGCGCCGCAGGCGCCGGCGCCGGTCAGCACGGGTGAGCGCAGCGCCGTCAGCGATTCCTGGCCGCTGCCGCGCTGGATCATGGTGCCGGCAGCCCGATTCAGGATCTCCGACGAGTGCGTCGTGCCCGCCACCTCGAGCGCGGATACGCCGATGCGCGTCGCGCTGCCAGGGTAGTCAAGGAGCGCCGCCGGGCTTCGCCTGGCCGTGACGATTACTTCCTCGAGAGCCGCCGCGGGGCTTGCGGCCAGCATCATCGTGATGGCGAGCGCAGCCAGCGGGCGCAAGGCCCGACCCGGTTCAGAACGAGTCGGCAAGTCGAAAGCCGGCAATCCGGAACACCTGGCGCAGGCTCTCATTGAACTCCTGATCGGCATCGGCTCCGATCCGTTCCCGGCAACTCTCGAGGATCGCGCGCAGGCCGGCGTTCCGCACCGCGTAGATGAAGGGAAAGCCGAACTTCCGCTCATACTGGTCATTGAGTGTTTCGAGTTCGGTTCGTTCGGACGGGCTCAGTTCCGCAAGCCCGGCGCCGGCCTGTTCCGCCGCGGAGAAGCCGGTGAGTGCGAGCCGCGTACCGAGGCGCGGATGCGCCTGCAGCAAAACCAGCTGGCGCGTGCGACCGGCCTGCAGGACCGCCTCCTGCATCGCAAACTCAAGCGCCTGACTGTCGGCGAAGGGCCGCGCCTGCCAAGCGGCCTCGGCGACCCACGGCGACTGTTCGTAGATGCCGCCGAACCGTGCGACGAAAACCGCGCGATCGAGTGTATTGACTTCGTCGATCGTGAGCACCGCGGTGCTCGTCACCCGGCGGGCCGGACCGGCGGATGCTGCGCGATCCAGTGGCGCGCGATATCCACGCGCCGGCAAATCCACACTTTCTCGTGGCCCTGCACGTGATCAAGGAAGCGCTCGAGTGCTGCGGCGCGCGCCGGCCGGCCCGCCAGGCGGCAATGCAGGCCGACCGACATCATTTTCGGCCGCTCTTCGCCTTCGCGGTACAGGCAGTCGAAGGCATCGCGCAGGTGGCGGAAGAATTCATCGCCGGTGGCGAAACCGCCGGCGGTCGCAAAGCGCATGTCGTTGCAGTCGAGCGTGTAAGGCACGACCAGGTGATCGCGGCCGGCGACCTGAAGCCAGTAGGGCAGGTCGTCGGCATAGGAATCCGCGTCGTACAGGAATCCGCCATGTTCCACGACCAGCCGCCGCGTATTGGGACTGTCGCGGCCGGTGTACCAGCCGAGCGGGCGTTCACCCGTCAGCCGTTCGATCGCCTGGACCGCGAGTACGATGTGTTGCCGTTCGGTTTCCTCATCGACGAACTGGTAGTCGATCCAGCGCCAGCCATGACTCGCGATCTCATGAGCTGCCGAGCGCATCGCGGCGACGGCCTCGGGATTGCGCTGCAGTGCCATGGCCACGCCGAACACGGTCAGCGGCAACCGGCGCTGCTCGAACAGACGCAACAACCGCCAGACGCCCGCACGACTGCCGTATTCGTACAGCGACTCCATGCTCATGTGGCGCACGCCGGTGTAGGGCCGTGCGCCAGCGATGTCGGACAGGAAAGCCTCCGATGCGGCATCGCCGTGCAACACGCATTGCTCGGCGCCTTCCTCGTAATTGAGCACGAACTGCAGCGCGAGGCGCGCGCCGCCCGGCCAGCGCGCATCCGGCGGCGCCGCGCCGTAGCCCACCATGTCGCGCGGATAGTCGATGCTCATAGTCGGGAAGTTCGGTTCGATTAGGCAGCCGGTGCGCGGCAGTTTATATTCATTCGATGAATCCCGACATCCCGGCCGGACTGGTCAACCTGGCGGATGGATCGCAGGGCGCGCAGGCACTGTGGGCCAACGATGAGTTTTTTGCCGCCAAGGAACGGATGCTGCAGCTGGCCGAGCCCGTATTCCGCGCGGGTACATTCGACGATCACGGCCAGTGGATGGACGGCTGGGAGACGCGCCGGCGCCGCACGCCGGGACACGACGCCTGCATCGTGCGCCTGGCGTACCCGGGCATCGTCCGGCTGATCGACCTCGACACGCGGCACTTCACCGGCAACTTTCCGCCGCGGGCTTCGGTGGATGCGACCAACGACCCGGATTCGCTGCAACCCGGCGCGAGCTGGAACAACATCCTGCCGGTACAGGAGCTGGGCGGCGATCGGCATAACCTGTTTCCCGTCGGCGACGATTCCGCCTGGCGTTCACTGCGACTCAACATCATTCCGGATGGCGGCATCGCGCGCTTCCGGGTCTGGGGGACGGTTGCGGCCGACTGGTCGGCCGTGCGCGACGATGAAATCGTGGATCTGTTCGCCGTGGAGCGCGGCGGCGTTGCCCTGCTCGCGAACGACCAGCACTACGGCAGCATCCGGAACCTGAATCGCCCCGGACGCGGCGTGAACATGGGTGACGGCTGGGAGACCCGGCGCCGGCGCGAGCCTGGCGCCGACTGGGTGATCGTGAAACTTGGGCATCCCGGGACGATCCGGGAAGTCGAAGTCGATACCGCACACTTCCGCGGCAATTTCCCGGATCGTATTTCGCTGCAGGCGGCGCTCGTGCCGGACGCCGCGGAAGGTGCGCTCGAATCCGCAAGCGCAGGTTGGCCGCTGCTGCTGCCGGAACAGAAGCTCTCGGCCGACGCCGTGCATCGATTCAGCGCACAGGTCACGAAGCTCGGCGCGGTGTCGCACCTGCGGATGACCATTCATCCGGATGGCGGTGTCTCGCGACTGCGCCTGTTCGGCACGGTCGCGTGCAAGTGAACGGCGATGCGCGCACGCTGGTGCCGCAGGCGCTGACCGCCGAGGCGTTTGCGGCCTTCGGCGACGTCATAGAGGCCGACGGCGACTTCGAAATCATCAATGACGGCACGACGCGTCAGTTCGCGGATCTGGCCAGGATCGATATCGCCGCGGATGACGGCCATGCCCGCATCAGCATCTACCGGACGACGCCGTACCAACTGCCATTCACGCTCCGGATGCTCGAGCGCCATCCGCTGTCCAGCCAGCTTTTCATGCCCTTGTCCGGCCAAGCGTTCCTGGTCGTGGTCGCTCCGGCGGGCGCGGATCCGGGTGCCGCATCGGTGCATGCCTTCGTGACCAATGGCCGGCAGGGTGTCAATTATCAGCGCGGCACCTGGCACCACCCGCTGATTGCGCTCGGCCATCCGGGCGAATTCCTGGTCATCGACCGCGGGGGCCGGGGCCGGAATTGCGACGAGTACTTCTTCCGGGACGAGGGAATCGTCCTGCAGGCGCCGGCCTAGTCCGCCGGCGCGCCGGCCGCGTACCAGCGCGCGATCATCGCGCGCTCCCCGTCCGTCATATTCGTGAGATTGGCCAGCGGCATTGTCCGGCTGATCACGGTGCGCTCGTGAATCCGCGCCGACCACGCCTGGATCTCGCGCGGCGTGTCGAAGGCGACACCGGCGGCGGCGACCGGTGCCGTCGGATGATCCGGCGCGGCGGAATGGCAAGTGACGCAGCGCGCGTGCAGGATTCGGTTCACCTGCGCGAAGCTCGCGCCTTGTAAAGCAGCCGCGTCGCCGGCTTCCCGCTCGCGCGGTGCGATCGCAACGATCAGCACGAGCCCGATGGCGAGCGCTGCGATCGGCAGCGCCAGGGCGCGACGACCCTGGTTGCGCAGGTTGAACCCGTGCCGGATCAGTGCGCCCGCCGCGAACAGGCCGAACAGCACCAGCCAGCCATACGGATGGGCGTAGACCCAGGGGAAGTGCGGGCTGATCATCGTGAAGACGACCGGCAGCGTCAGGTAGTTGTTGTGCACCGAGCGTTGCTTGGCGCGCGCACCGAAGCGCGCGTCCGGTGATTCGCCCCTTTGCTTCGCGGCCACCAGCTCCTTTTGCGCCGGGATGATCACGCGCCAGACGTTGGCCGCCATGATCGAGCCGAGCATGATGCCAACCTGCATGAATGCGCCGCGTCCGCCGAACAGCAGGCTCATGCCGTAGCACAGGCCGAGGACCAGCAGCGTACCTGCAAGGGCAAGCGCGCCGTTGCCCGGGACCAGGCGACACAGCGCGTCGTAGAGGAACCAGCCGGTCGGCAGCAGCAGGAGGCTCGCGACGACCGCCGTGGTCGCATCCAGGCCGGCCGCGCCCGGACCGACGAGGTAGAGATCGGCATTCGCGTAATAGACGACGGCGAGCAACAGGAAGCCGGTGATCCAGGTCGTGTAGGCCTCCCACTTGAACCAGTGCAGCGGTTCCGGCAATTCGGCTGGTGCGACCCGGTATTTCTGCGCGTGGTAGAAGCCGCCCCCATGCACCGCCCACAGGTCGCCGGCGACATCCGGGCCCTCGGGATCGCGCGGCGGCACGTTGAGCCGGGCATCGAGCCAGATGAAGTAGAACGAGGAGCCGATCCAAGCAATGCCCGTGATCATGTGCGCCCAGCGCAGGATCAGGTTGAGCCAGTCGAGCAGGTAGGCGTCCGGTGGCATCGGCGCTCAGCCCGTCCGGGTGTCGGCGCTGGTTGCGCGCAACGCGTCGATTGCCGTCAGGATCCGTTCGGGTGTGGCGGGCGCATCGAGCCGCGGGCTGCCGCCGCCGCAGGCGGCGATCGCATCGCGGATCGCGAAGAAAACGGACATCGCCAGCATCAGCGGCGGTTCGCCGACGGCCTTCGAGCGGTAGATGCTGTCTTCCCGGTTGCGGCTCCACTGCACCAGATCGACGTTGAAGATGCGCGGCCAGTCGTAGGCGGTCGGTATCTTGTAGGTCGAAGGTGCGTGCGTCCTGAGCCGGCCCTCGGCGTCCCACCAGAGCTCCTCGCTGGTCAGCCAGCCGACGCCCTGGATGAATCCGCCCTCGACCTGGCCCAGGTCGATCGCCGGGTTCAGCGATGCGCCGACATCGTGCAAAATGTCCACGCGCAGGAGTCTCGACTCGCCACTCAGCGTATCGATGACGACTTCGGAAACCGCCGCGCCGTAGCAGAAATAGAAGAACGGCCGGCCAGTCATCGTCTTCGGGTCATAACCAATCTTCGGCGTCGCATAGAAGCCGGTCGCGGAGAGCGGCACCCGCGCGTGGTAGGCGAGACCGACCAGTTCATCGAAGCGGAGATCGGCCTTCTCGTCGATTCGCACGCGCCCCGCGCGGAACAGCACCTCATCGGCCGCCACGCCGTACTTCGCCGCGGCGAAAGCCGTGAGACGCTCACGGATCGTGCGCGCGGCCGCCTGTGCGGCCTTGCCGTTCAGGTCGCTGCTGGCGGAGGCGGCCGTTGCCGAGGTGTTCGGCACCTTGCTGGTGTCGGTCGCGGTGCAGCGGATCCGGCCGAGGTCCACCTGCAATTCCTCGGCGACGACCTGCGCCACCTTCGTATGCAGACCCTGTCCCATCTCGGTGCCGCCGTGATTGAGCAGGATCGAACCATCGGTATAGACGTGCAGCAGGGCGCCGGCCTGGTTGAGGTGGGTGGTCGTGAACGAGATGCCGAACTTCACCGGCGTCAGCGCCAGTCCGCGCTTCAGGATCGAATTTGCAGCGTTGAAGTCCGCAATCGCGCGGCGGCGCGTCGCATATTCCGAGCGTTGCGCCAGCTCGTCGACGATCCGCCCGATGATGTTGTCCTCGACCACCATCCCGTACGGAGTGACATCGCGCCCGGCCGCGCCGTAGAAATTGGCGTGCCGGACTTCGAGGGGTTCCTTGCCGAGCGCGCGCGCGATGTCGTCGATCACGGACTCGATCAGCATCATGCCCTGCGGGCCGCCGAAGCCGCGAAACGCCGTATGCGAGGGCTGGTTCGTGCGGCAGCGGTGCGAGACGATCTCGACGTCGGACAGGTAGTAGCAATTGTCGGCGTGGAACATGGCACGCCCGTTGACGGCCTCTGACAAGTCCGCCGAGCGCCCGCAGTTCGACGCAAGCGTGAGCCGGATGCCCAGGATCCGGCCCGCGTCGTCGAATCCGACTTCGTAATCGAGATCGAACGGGTGGCGCTTGCCGGTGATCAGCATGTCGGCGTCGCGGTCGAGCCTGAGCTTGACCGGCCTGCCGGTCTTCCAGGCGCCGAGCGCCGCGATACAGGCGAGCAGCGCCGGCTGGGTCTCCTTGCCGCCGAAGCCGCCGCCCATGCGGCGGCACTGGACGACGACATCCTTCGCGGGCAGGCCGAGGCAGTGTGCGACGAGCCGTTGCACCTCGCTCGGATGCTGCGTCGAACTGTGCACGAGCATCGTCCGGTCTTCGCCGGGGAGCGCGATGCCGATCTGCCCCTCAAGGTAGAAATGTTCCTGTCCGCCGACCGCGAGCGAGCCGGAAAGCCGATGCGGCGCGGCGCGCATCCGATCCTCCGCTGCGCCGCGGGCGAGCGTTCGCGTGGGTAGCACGAAAGACCGGCGCTGGACCGCGGCCTTCGTGTCGAGGATCGGAGGAAGGTCCTCGTACTCGATATGGGCGAGGCGCGCAGCCCGCCGTGCCGACCGCACGGAGGTGGCCAGCACGGCAAACAGCGACTGGCCCGCGTATTCCACGACGTCCGTGGCGAAGATCGGGTCGTCGTGCACGACCGGGCCGTGGTTGTTCTCGCCCGGGATGTCGGCTGCTGTCAGCACCGCGATCACGCCCTGGGCCGCTTCGACCGGCCCGAGATCCAGCCGGCTGATACGGGCATGGGCGCGTTCGCTGATACCGATCGCCGCGTGCAGCGTTTCCTTCGGCAGCGGAATGTCGTCGGTGTAGAGCGCTTCGCCCGTGACATGCAGGTGCGCGCTCTCATGGGGCAGCGCCTCGCCGACGCCGCCGCGGATGCGATCACTGCCGTGACGATCCGGCTCAGCCGGCATGGCCCCACACGCTCAGGTCAGCTGCACCCTGCGACGCCTCGTCGGCCAGGCGGCGCAGCAGATTGCCTGCGACCCGCAGGCGGTAGCCTTGCGAGGCGCGAAAGTCCGTGATCGGCTGGAAATCGGTGGCGAGCGCCGCCACGGCCGGCTTGACGCCGTCCGCGCTCCAGTCCGCGCCTATGAGCGCCTGTTCGCAGGCACGCGCACGCTTCGGTATCGCCGCCATGCCGCCAAAGCAGACGCGTGCGTCCCTGACGCGTCCGCCCGCAACTTCGATCGCGAAGGCGCCGCAAACCGCGGAGATATCCTGTTCGAAACGTTTCGCGATCTTGTAGCAGCGCAGGACCTGCGCTGGTCGCGCCCGCGGTACCCGGATCGCCGCGACGAATTCGCCGGGTCGCAGATCCTTCTTCATGTAGTCGAGGTAGAAGTCCTCAAGCGGGAGACTGCGCGAGCCGGCGGCTGCCTGCAGCACGATGGAGGCGCCGAGGCAGATCAGTGCGGGCATCGAATCGCCGATCGGCGAGCCGTTCGCGATGTTGCCGCCGAGCGTGCCGGCATTGCAGACCGGCGGCGACGCGAAGCGCCGCGTCATGCCGCGCAGGTCCGGGTACTCGGCCGTCAACGCCGCAAACGCATCGGTCAGGCTGACGCCGGCGCCGATCTCGAGGTGCTGGCCCGTACTCCTGATGCGGACGAGTTCGGCGACATTGCCGAGGTAGACGATCTGCGGCAAGTGCGCGAGATCCTTGGTCACCCGCAGGCCGAGATCCGTGCCGCCGGCGAGCAGCGTGGCGTCCGGTCGCTCGGCGAGCGCTTGCGCCAGTTCGGCGATGGTGCAGGGCGCGACGTAGCTCGATCCCGCCGTGCTCTGGCGCTTCTCGCCAGTGACCTGAATTTCGCGCAGCTTTTCCTTCAGGTCCTCTTCGTGTCCCGCATCCGCGGAGTCCGGGTACTCGTACATGCGCCGCGCCGCGGCGAGGATTGGCCGGTAACCCGTGCAGCGACAGAGATTTCCGGACAAGGCCTGGCAGATGGCGTCCTCGCCGGGCTGTCGATCGCTCCGGTACAGGGCATACAGCGACATGACGAAGCCCGGCGTGCAGAAGCCGCACTGGGAACCATGGCACTCGACCAGCGCGCGCTGTGCAGGGTGCAATGCACTGCTACTTTCCGCCTTCAGGCTTTCGACCGTGACCAGGGCCTTGCCGTCGATCGTCGGCAGCAGCCGGATGCAGGAATTGATCGCGCGATAGCGGATCGTGCCCTCGTCGAGTTCGGCCAGCACGATCGTGCACGCGCCACAGTCGCCCTCGGCACAGCCCTCCTTGGTGCCGCAGCGGCGCAGGTGATCGCGCAGGTACTCGAGCACGGTGGTGGTCGGGGCGAGGTCTGCAACGGTGTGCACTGCGCCGTCCAGCAGGAAGCGGATCGAGCGTTCGCCTGCCACCTCAGCGCTGCCTCAGCTGCCGCGGTAAGTGGAGTAACTCCACGGCGTGACCAGCAGCGGAACGTGGTAGTCCTGGCCGGAGCCGGCGACGCCAAACCGCACGGTCACGACGTCGAGGAACGGCGGATCCGCGAGCGGCACACCGCGCGACCTGAAATACCCGGCGACGTGGAATTCCAGTTGCCAGGTTCCGGCGGTCAGCCGGTCGCCCTCGAGCAGGGCACGGTCACAGCGTCCATCCTGATTGGTGGTCACGCGGGCAATCGGCCGGCGCACGGCACCGTCGACGGCAGCGAGTTCGATCGTCATGCCGGCAGCGGGCGAGCCGCTGATCAGATCCAGGACGTGCGTCGTCAGGCGACCCATGCGTGGGCCGATTGTACACAGTCGGAATCAGATTAAGCTTGGCGCCATGAGACAGGCATTTCGCGGCTCGATCCTGTACTTCCTGGACGATCCATCGCCGGACGATCGCGCCGGCGCATTCGAATACCACGAGGACGGCGTCCTGCTTGTCGAGGAAGGCCATGTGACCGGCCTCGGCAGCGCCCGCGAGCTGTTGCCCGCCTTGCCTTCCGCAACCCGGATGATCGATTACAGCGGTCGGCTGATCGTCCCCGGCTTCATCGATGCGCACACCCACTTCGTGCAGACCGACGTCATCGCCTCCTATGGCCGCCGCCTGCTCGATTGGCTCGATGACTACGTATTTCCGGCCGAGCAGGCGTTTGCCGATGCGACCCATGCGGCGGAGGTTGCCGGATTCTTCGTAGCGGAGCTGCTGCGCAACGGCACGACCACGGCGCTGGTGCACGGCAGCGTGCATCCCGGGTCGGTGGACGCCGTCTTCGAGGTGGCGCTGGCCAGGAACATGCGCCTGATTGCCGGCAAGGCGATGATGGATCGCAATTGCCCGGCGGACCTGCGCGACACGGCTGAGTCGGGCTATTCCGAGTCGAAGGCGCTCATCGAGCGCTGGCATGGACGCGGGCGCTTGCGGTACGCGATCACGCCGCGGTTTGCGCCGAGCTCCACGCCCGCGCAGCTGACGGCCGCGGGTCGCCTGGCACGCGAGTACCCGGATGTCCACGTCCACACGCACGTCGCCGAGAACGAGGAAGAGGTTGCCTGGGCAAGGAAGCTCTTCCCGGAGCGGCGCAGCTATCTCGACATCTACGACCACTACGGGCTGCTTGGCCGGCGCACGGTGCTGGCGCACGCCATCTGGCTCGACGACCAGGACCTCGCCCGGGTCGCCGCGGCGGGCGCGGCGCTCGTGCACTGCCCGGCCTGCAACCTGTTCCTGGGCAGCGGACTGTTCGACCTCGACCGCGCCAGTGCTGCGGGTGCGCGGGTTGCGCTCGGCACGGACGTCGGCGGCGGCACGACTTTCGGCCTGCTCGGCGTGCTGCAGGATGCCTACAAGGTGGCGCAGCTGCGGGGTGCGGTACTTTCCCCGCTCAGGGCCTTCTACCTGGCGACGCTGGGGGCCGCGCGCGCACTCGGCCTGGACCGCCACATCGGCAGTTTCCGCAAGGGCATGGAGGCCGACCTCGTCGTGCTGGACCCCGCTGCCACGCCGCTGCTGGCGCGGCGCACGGCCTGCGCTCAGAACATTGCCGAGCGGCTGTTCGTGCTGATGACGCTCGGCGATGACCGCGCCATTGCGGCGACCTGGCTGATGGGGCGGCTCTGCCATGACCGGGACCGGCCCGGCTCAGGTCTCACGGCGCGCGAATGAGTCGTCGAGCGCGCACTGCCAGCGCGCCTTGTCCGCGTCCCCGGAAAAGCTGGCCGCAAAACTGTTGCTGGCAAGCTGCCAGGCGTCGCGTATGGTCAATGCCGGCAGCGCGGCAAAGGTCTCGCGGAAGTTCCGGTTGATGTAGCCGCCGAAATAGGCCGGATCGTCGGAATTGACGGTCGCGCACAAGCCCTCGCGCAGCAGGTGCGCGAGGTTGTGCTGCGCCAGCGTATCGAAGACCCGTAGCTTGACGTTGGACAGCGGACACACGGTCAGCGGAATGCGTTCGCGCGCCAGCCGTCGCACCAGGGCAGGGTCCTCCACGCAGCGCACGCCGTGATCGATGCGCTCGACGCGCAGCACGTCGAGTGCCGTCAGGATGTAGGCGGGCGGGCCTTCCTCGCCGGCGTGCGCGACGAGACGCAGGCCGAGCTCGCGGCAGCGGGCAAAGACGCGGGCGAATTTCTCCGGCGGGTGGCCGCATTCGCTGCTGTCGAGACCGACGCCGATGATCCGGTCCAGAAACGGCAGCGCCTGTTCGAGCATGGCAAAGGCCTCGTCCTCGCTGAGGTGTCGCAGGAAACACATGATCAGCGCCGCGTCGATGCCCAAGCGGCTGCGCGCCCGCGTGACCGCGCGCGACAGGCCGTTCACGACGGTATCGAATGCGACGCCGCGCGCCGTATGCGTCTGCGGGTCGAAGAAGATCTCGGCGCGAACCACATGGTCCGCCACCGCGCGCTCGAGGTAGGCGGTCGCCATGTCGTCGAAGTCCTGCGCGCGCAGCAACACGCTGGCGCCGGCATAGTAGATGTCGAGAAAGCTCTGCAGGTCGGTGAACGCGTAGGCCGCGCGCAGGGCTGCCACGTCCGCATAGGGCAAAGCCACGCCATTGCGCTGCGCCAGCGCGAAGATCAGCTCCGGTTCGAGCGTCCCCTCGATGTGGACGTGCAGTTCCGCCTTCGGCATGGCATCGAGCAGCGCGGGGAGCTGCTCGCGGGGAATCGCCTCGAAGCGGATGTCCGGCATCGGGTCCTACGATACAGGCCCGTCGCCCGGCGCGGAATCATCCGTGATCCGGCTGCGTGCTAGGATTCTCCTGCCCGTATGAATCAACGCATTCCGCGCATCGCCGCATGGGCCTGTTGCCTGCTGTTCGTGTCGGTTGCCGGAGCGGCCGGGCCCGTCGCGGAAGCTGACCCGGCGGCACGGCCGCGCATCGGCCTGGTGCTGTCCGGCGGCGGCGCACGCGGCCTCGCGCATGTCGGCGTGCTGCAGGTTCTCGAGGAGCGCCGCATCCCGGTCCACGCGATCGCGGGCACCAGCATGGGCGCGGTGGTCGGCGGCCTGTATGCAGCCGGCATGAGCCCGGCGCAGATCGAGGCGCTGGTCAGCACGCTCGACTGGAATGCGGCATTCCGCGATCGCCCGCCGCGCGGCAACATGAATTTCCGCCGCAAGCAGGATGACCGCGAGTATCTCGTGCGCTTCCCGCTCGGCGTCAAGGGCGGCAGCTTCCGCGTGCCGCGCGGGCTGATCCAGGGCCAGCAGCTCACGCAGATCCTGCGTCGCGAAACCATTGCGGTGGCAGCCATCGACGATTTCGACCGCTTGCCGACGCGGTTTCGCGCGGTCGCCACCGACCTCGAGAACGGCGAGCGCCAGGTGATCGCACGCGGCGACCTGACCGAGGCATTGCGCGCCAGCATGTCGGCGCCCGGCGTGTTCGCGCCGGTCGAGCTCGATGGCCGCATGCTGGTCGACGGCGGCCTGGTTGAGAACCTGCCAGTGGATGTCGCCAGGTCCATGGGCGTCGACATCGTCATCGCGGTCGACGTCGGTTCGCTGCCTGTCGGCCGGCGCGAATTGAGCTCGGCGCTTGCCGTGTCAAACCAGATGCTGACGATCATGATGCAGCGCGAGACGGCGCGACAGCGCAGCCTGCTTGCCGGGGGCGACCTGCTGATCGAGCCGGCGCTTGGCAACCTGCTGCCGACGGACTTTACCGACGTGGACCAGACGATCGAGCATGGTCGCGAGGCGGCCCGCGCCCTTGCGGCGCGACTCGCGCCGTTCGGCGCGAATGAGGCCGAGTGGCAGGCCTACCTCGCGGCGCGGGCGGCGCGCGAGTCGCCGCTGCCGGACGTGCAGTTCGTGCGCACCGACCCGCGCTCGGAACGCTACCGCGAGCGCATCGTCGCGGAACTGGCGCCCGTCATCGGTGAGCCGCTCGACCCGGTGGCGATGGAGCAGCGCCTGTCCCACCTGTACGCCGACGACAACTTCGAGTCGCTCGACTACCGGCTGGTGCGCGACGGCGGCCTGGATGGCATTGAGGTCAGCGCGCGGCGCAAGAGCTGGGGTCCGAACTACATCCGCTTCGGCCTCGAACTGCAGGACGATTTCGAGGGCAGCAACAGCTTCAACGCCGGCGTTCGTGCGCAGGTGACCGAGGTCAATCGCTACGGGGCCGAATGGCGGACCGACCTGCGGGTCGGCGCCAGACCGCGGTTGATGACCGAGTTTTACCAGCCCATCGGCTACGCCTCCGACTGGTTCGTGGCGCCGCGCCTGCTGATCGAGCGCCGCAACTTCGACCTCATCGAGGGCGAGGACCGCCTCGCGACCTATCGCGTGCGCAACCGCGAGTTCGGGCTGGATCTCGGCCGCGAGTTCGGCAGCTGGGGCGAGCTGCGCGCCGGAGTCGTGCTGGGGGAGGGCAGCCGTCACCTGCTGATCGGCGATCCCGCGGATCCGGACCTGCCGGCACGTACCGACTACGACCGTGGTGAGTTGGTTGCGCGCCTGAGCGTCGATCGCCTCGACGACGTCTATTTCCCGCGTCACGGTGAACTCTTCACGCTGCAGTGGAACGGCGCGCGTGAGAGCCTCGGCGCGGACGCGGATGCCGACCGGATCTCCGTCGAATGGACGCTGGCCCGTTCGTTTGGCCGCAACTCCTACGTGCTGTCCGCGACGGGCGGCGCCCATGTCTCGGGGTCCGAGGCCGCGGTGGAGGATTTCTACACGCTGGGCGGCCTGTTCAACCTGTCGGGACTTTCGCCCGAGTCGCTGAGCGGGCCGCACTTCGGCGTTGCCCGCGCAATCTATTACCGCCGCATCGGCAGCGGACAGGAGGGCTTCCTGAACGTGCCGACCTATCTCGGCGTTTCGGCGGAGCTCGGCAATGTGTGGGAGCGGCGCAGCGATGCGAGCTTCAGCTCCGCTCGCGTCAACGGCGCCGCGTTCCTCGGTTTCGACACCTTTCTCGGGCCGGTCTATCTCGCCGCCGGATTCGACGAGGGCGGCGGCCGCAGCTTCTACCTGCTGCTCGGCCGCATCCGCTGACCCGGGTCAGGGCGTCGCGCCCTGGGCGATCTTCTCGAACAGGACCGCAGGCTCGTCGCCGCGACGCGAATAGGGATGGCGGTTCGCCATGTCGGCCAGCACTTCATCGCGTTCCCGCTCGCTCGCGAACCAGTGCAGCTTCTGCCAGTCGGCGCCGACCAGCCGCGCAAATGGATCGCCGGGCGGAAGGCTCACGCGGATGCCATAGGGCTTCCGCGACGCCGGCAGGACCCGCAGGTTGTGTTCGTTGCTGATTGCCATGAGCCAACAATAGCCGAAAGGGGACTGTCCCCTCTAGAATCGCCTCTCCCCCGCACCCTCCCGATCCGCCCATCCGAGCAGGCGCCGCGTGACGAATGTATAGATGGGCTTGCCGGTCGCCCTCCAAAGGCGCGCGACCAGCCCGGGCCGGGCGAGGATGCGCCGTTCGCGTGCGCTCAGGTATTCAGCGCAGTAGGTCCGCTTGTGCTTCAGCAGGTGGCGGATGTCTTCGCGCGCGAGCGCGCGGAACAGGCGGCCGCGCCGTCGCGAGACCAGCGCCAACTGGAAATCCACGAGCGCAGGCAGGCCGAGCGGCGTGACCAGCCAATTGGGTTCCTTCGCCAGGTCGTTGTGGGCCACGCCACGCCGGTGCACCGCCACCAGCAGGCGGCGCGCCGCCCGGAAATACTCCGGATCGCGTGGACCGGCCAGCTGCATCGACCGCCCTTCGATCCATTCGCGGTGCAGGGATGCGGCATCGGCGGCGACCAGCTGCGGAGTTCCGGGCAGTCCATCGAGCCTGGCAAGCGCCCTGGCTTCGCGCCGGCAGAGCGCGCGCGCAAGCCAGGCGAGCCACCAGCGCGCGACGCGCGCATCGCGCAGCACGAACGGCTGGTCGCGCCCTTCGCCGCGCCAGACCGCGCCGAACAGGTCGGATTTCAGCAACTTCATCGCGCTGCTCAGGGCAGCCGGAACAGCGCCTGCCAGGCGCCACCCGTGCGCAACGTGTCAACCAGCACGACGAGGAGCCACAGTGCCAGGAAGGACGCGGCATCGAGGAACGCCTTGCGGTAGATGCGCGGCGGCACCTCGATCAGTTCCGGTGTCCGGCCCGCCGATCGTCTGGGCCAGAACGCAGGCACGCCATCACGATACCGGAGCCATTCGGCACCATGCGCCTGCCGCAAGACGGCATCCTCGCGTTGCGCCGCGGTCGTGCAGAGCCACGCGACCCCGAGCGGCAACACGGCGATCAGCACGACCGAGCGCGTCGACAGCGCCAGGCCGAGCGCTGCGATCATCGAACAGAGGTAGAGCGGGTGACGGCAGGACGCATAAGGCCCCTCGCGAACCAGCTGCGTGTCCTTGCGCCCTGCGATGAAGACCGTGGTCCAGAGCCGGCCGAGGACCGCCACCGCCACCAGGATGAATCCCGCTGCCTGGGCGACAAGCCCCGCGCCGCCTTCGATCGCGCGCCCGTCGCTCAAGGCGACGGCCGTCAGCACCAGCAGGTAGATCAGCTGGGTCAGGCGGATCCGGGGCGTACTCGCGATTGCGCTCATGCGCGCATTGTAAGATAGCGGGACGATGAACTTTGCCGCCGACTTCCTGGGCTACGTGGGCCTGACGGTCATGACCCTGCTGCCGATCATCAACCCGGTCGGCACGGCGGTACTCCTGCTTGGCATCGGCGCGCATCTCGACCCGGTGTCGCGGGAGCGCCAGATCCGGAAGGCCTGCATCTATGCGAGCGGCATCCTGATCTCGTTCCTGCTGCTCGGCACGCTGATCATGCAGGTGTTCGGCATCTCGATCCCGGGGTTGCGCATCGCGGGGGGCCTGGTGATCGCGTTCCTCGGGTTCCGCATGCTGTTCCCGGACCAGGCGCCGGCGATATCCGCCGAGGCCATGCGCGAGGCAGCGGCGAAAGCAGACATTTCGTTTTCGCCGCTGGCGATGCCATCGCTGTCCGGCCCGGGCTCGATCGCGACCGTGATCTCGATGTCCTCGACCATCCGCCATGGGGAACAGGGCACGCGCATGGTCGTCGAGCACATCGGCGTGATCATCGGCATCGGCATCGGCGTCGCGGCGCTGGTCTGCTATTTCGTGCTGCGTGCCGCCGAGCAGCTCAGCAACAAGCTTGGCAGCGCGGGTATCGGCGCGATCGCACGCATCATGGGGTTCCTGATGATCTGCATCGGCGTGCAGTTCATCATCAACGGGGTTCGCGAACTGGTCGGGGGCTAGGCACGATGGCAATACGCAGCACGACAATGCCAGCTGCAGCAGAGGCGCTTCCCGGCCGCAGCACGCCGATGGCAGTGGCCGAGCGGCATTTCGTCAACGGCAATCGCATGTCGCCGCCGTATCCCGCCGGGCTCGAACTGGCGATGTTTGGCATGGGCTGCTTCTGGGGCGCGGAGCGCCTGTTCTGGGAACTGAGCGGCGTCTACTCGACCGCATCCGGGTATGCGGGCGGCTTCACGCCCCATCCGACCTACCAGGAAGTCTGCAGCGGCATGACGGGGCACACCGAGGTCGTGCGCGTCGTGTACGACCCGCAGCAGCTCAGCTTTGGTGAACTGCTGCGCAGGTTCTGGGAATCGCACGATCCGACCCAGGGCATGCGCCAGGGCGGCGATGTCGGCACACAGTACCGGTCGGCCATTTACGCGACCGGGGATGAGCAGCTGCGGGCCGCGAGGGATTCAATGCTGGCCTATCAGCGCGCGCTCGATGCAGCGGGTCACGGCCGTCCGATCACGGCGGAAATCCGGCCGGCTCCCGATTTCTACTATGCCGAGGACTACCACCAGCAGTACCTCGCGAAGAATCCGGAGGGCTATTGCGGTATCGGCGGCGTCGGGGTCGCCTGCCCGGCGGGGCTTGGCATCGCGGAGCCCGCCGCTGCCTCCGGATCGAGGTGATCGGCCAGCGGTGCGCTGACTGCGAGTTGGCGGGCCGTTTCGGCGGATTGCGCGGCGCCGCGCAGGAATGGATTGGGCACCGGCGCGCCGCCCTGTGCCTGGCGTACGGCCAGCATGCCGCCGAGATACTGGTAGACGGGCGTCGGAAACAATGACTGCGTGACGATGCCCGCGAATTCGCGTGGATCGACGCCCGCCGCATGCACGATCTGCATCGCATCGCGCAGGCTCTCGACGACCGCGGCCATCAGGAAGTTGCCGGCTGACTTGACGACATTGGCAGCCGCGGGATCCTCCCCGATGTGCTGGACCCGACCGAGCACCTCGAGCACCGGGCGAATGCGCTCGACCGTGTTGCGCGGCCCGCCGGCGATCACGAGCAGCCGCCCGGCGGCGGCCGCATCCGGCGGGCCGAACACCGGCGCCGAGACATAGGACTGGCCTGCGGCCTCGTGCGCAGCCAGGAGGCGACGCGCCAGCGCATCGCTGATCGTGCTCATGCAGACGTGAATGAGTCCCGGCATGCCCATCGTGATCAGCCGGCCATTCTCGAACAGCACGGTCTCCACTGCCGCGTCATCGGACAGCAGTGTCAGGACGAGCTCGGCCTGGCAGGCTTCCGCCGCACTGTGCACGCTGACTGCGTACTCACGCGGCAACCCCTCGGCGCGGCCTGGCGTGCGGTTCCATGCCAGGACCTCGTGCCCCGCGCGCGCAATGCGGCGCGCAATGGGCTGGCCCATGGTGCCCAGGCCGATGACGCCGATCTTCACGCCAGCTCCCCCCTGACCGACTGAGTCAGCGCGGTTCCGCGCCCGGCTGCGCATCCGGCATCGGATAGGTCCGCGGCTCGACCGGCCGCTCCGCTGGGGGATCCCGCTGTTCCGCTGCGCCGCTCGCAACGCTCTGGGCGCTGCTGGTAGTCAGCCGCGTCACCTCGTTGACGAGCTCGTCGGCAGGCGGCGGCGGTGTGCCCGTGGCGGACAGGATCCGGGTCGCGCTGGATTCGCCGTCGTAAAAACGACGGTTGGCCTTGCGGTTGATGAATATGCCGGTGCCTTCCAGCGAGACACCCGCAAACAGGCCCCTGGTCCGCGAATAGGCGTAAACCTCCGAATCGAATGTCAGGCTGGTCGAAGCCATCGCCGTGCGTCCCACCGGCCCGGCCGCCGCCGAGGCATCGGCGCCCAGCGTCAGCTTGCCGTCGGTGATGCCTTCGATGCTGCGCCGGGTGGTCAGTACCAGCACGATATCAGCCACCTGGCCACCCCATTGAAAGCCGACGCTGCCGCCGCCTGCCCTGACGAAGACCGGGTTGCTCCAGGCGCGATTCTCGGTTCGCACCAGCATGATGCCCTCGCCGAAGCGGGCACCGCCGATCAATGCGATCTTGACGTTGGCAGGCAGGATCACGATCCCCTCGGCTCGCGCCAGCAGCTGATCCGGGATCTGCAGATCGGGCATCGACTGCACTTCCCGCAGGACGATCATCGCGCTCTGGATCGCCGCCTCCTCGCGTGTGACCGCCGCGGCAGGGGTGGTCGCGAGCGTGGCGGCAAGGGCGGCGCAAGAGATCAATCCGTGGAATTTCATGTCAATGTTTCCTGTTCGGGGCCCAAGCGGACAGACCGCAACAATGCTGACAGGTTCCCGGTCGCTCGGGCCGTGTGCCAAGTGTATCCGTTGTGCGACGGCTGGACGCGCCGGTCGACATCGCGACATCGGATCGTCCAGACTGGGATCGTCATGATGCGCCGATTCGCTCCCGCGGTCACGCTGCTCCTGCTGTTGCCGATGGCCGCGCGTGCCGAGTGGCACTCGCGCGAGGCGGCGGTCATGGGAACACGCATCGCGGTCGAGGTCTGGGACTCGGACCCCACCGCGGCGGCTGCTTCAATCGAAGCGGTTTTCGCGGAATTGCGGCGCATCGATGCGTTGATGTCCCACTACAAGCCCGAGAGCCAGCTATCGCGCATCAATCGCGAGGCCGCCGGGACGCCCGTGCCGGTCGACCGGGAGCTCGCGGCATTGATCGCGCGCGCGCTCGAGTTCTCGGCGATGACCGACGGCGCCTTCGACATCAGCTACGCGAGCGTCGGGTACCTGTACGAATACCGCGAGCGCAGGCGCCCGAGCGAGCCGGAGATCCTGGCGGCATTGCCTGCGGTCAACTGGCGGCTCATCGAGGTGGACCTGGAAGCATCGACCGTGCGGTTCCACAAGGACGGCATGCGGATCGACCTCGGCGGCATCGCCAAGGGCTACGCGGTGGACCAGGGCATCGCAATCCTGCGCGGGCGCGGCATCACCCATGGCAGCATCACGGCGGGCGGCGACGGCCGCATCCTCGGCGACCGGCGCGGCCGGCCCTGGGTGGTCGGCATCCGCCATCCGGACGACGCCGGCCGGGTGATCGCCCGCATTCCGCTCGAGGATGCGGCAATCTCGACCTCGGGCGACTACGAGCGCTATTTCGACGAGGGCGGCGTGCGCTACCACCACATCATCAATCCGCGCACCGGCAGGAGCGCAACGGGCGTGCGCAGCGTGACGGTGATCGGGCCGGAAGCGATCCTGACCGACGGGCTGTCGACCAGCCTCTTCGTGCTCGGGCCGGAGCGCGGACTCGCCGTGATCGACGGCCTGGACGACGTGGACGCGGTGATTGTCCGTGATGACGGCCGCGTCTTCTACTCCAGGGGACTCGCGCCGCCGGAGTTGCCGGCGGGGCAACGCTGAATCGGCCAGTCGCTAGAACCAGCCGGAGAAGAACAGGCGGATGACGTCGGCGTCGAATTCGTAGAGCGGCTCGGTGCCCGGCGCGAGACCGGTCGAGCGCAGGTCACGGAAGTCGTCGTACTTGAAGCGGATGCGGTCGTACTTGAAATTCACGGCGGCCTTGCCGAGGAATTCGAACCTGGACGGCTTGAATTCATATGCGATGCCGAAACCCAGCGTGTGGCTCTGCATGGTCGAGAGTTCCTTGTCGCGCGCCAGGAAATTCTGGAAGTTCTCGCGCGGGAACAGGTCCGAATAGAACTCGGCGGCGTCCTGGTCATAGAAGCGGTAGTGCACGTCGAACGTCCATTCATCGCCGTGCGGATGCGTGTAGGAGAGTTCGGCCGTGCTGGAACTGATCTCCCAGGTATCGTTGTAGAAGCGATAGTCGGCCTGGAACGCCGCGCGGTATGGCAGGAACCAGCGCGCGCGGGCCGACACCGCATTACCGGTGCGGGTGCGCGGGTAGCGCTCGAACTCGTATGAATAACCGAGTGCCGCGTCCGGATCCACGAAGCGGACCTGGCGGTAGGGATTGTTCAGGAAACCTTCCTCGGTGATCGTTTCGAACGAGAAGCCGAGGATCAGGCGCCTGGTCGCGACCTGCGAGATGTCCACGCCATAGATGCGCCGGTCGATCTCGTCCGCAAACACCGGGTCGCCGCGACGCGTGACGTCGTCCCAGCCGCGGGTGAAGGAGAGCGCAACGGTCGTCAGGTCGCCGAACATGTCCTGGCTGATCGAGACGCTCGCCGTGTCGGCGTTGTAGTCGTTTTCATTGCTGTTGCTGAATGCGGCGGCATAGGTGACCTTGCCGCGCAGGTACTCGAAGCCGACGCCGTACTGCGTGCGTTCCTCGCTGTACCGGCTCGCCGTCGTGATGACGTCGATCGACGCGGACGAGACCATGTCCACGTAGTAGCTGGCGTTGACCGCGTATTTCTCCGCAAACTTCTTCCGCACCAGCAGCGATGGCCCGTCGATCGTGACGCCGCCACCGTCGTAGTAGTGGTACATGAGGTCGGCGCGATCCTCCGCGAGGACGCCGGCCACCGCGGTCGCCGGCAGCAGCAGTACGAGAAGCCCGGCCGTGCGGATCAGTTGCATCCGCAGCCGCCGCCGCTCGCGCCCGCCGCGCCGCGTGCACCTTCGCGCGACTCATAGACATGGCGCATGTAGGACGAGGAAACCGGGTCCCGGTCCCAGGCCATGATCGGGTCAGCGATGTCCTCCCGCTCGTAGGGCTTGACCCAGGGCTCGATGCGCGCACAGCCGCTGGCGGCGATGAGCGCGATCAGCGTCGCGATCACCCGGGCCGGCCGCATCATTTCTCCCTCAGCATCGCGCGGATTTGCTCGATGTACTTGGCCTCGTCGCCGGGCTTGTAGGCACGGTGCTGCCAGCGCAGCCGGCCCTGGCGGTCGACCAGCACCGTGGTCGGCATCGCGCTGACGCCGTAGTCGCCGCTGACCTTGTTGTCGGGGTCGAACAGGATCGGAAAGCTCACCGGGCGCATCCCGAGGAAGCGCTCGGCATCGGACTTCTCGCTTTCGACATTGATGCCGATCATCGTGAAGCCCATCGGCTTGTATTTGCGATACATCTCGTCGAGCGCCGGAAACTCCTGGCGGCAGGGACCGCACCAGCTGGCCCAGAAGTTGATCATGACCACCCGGCCACGCAGCTGCGACAGGGCGATCTCGCCCCCCGCGCGACTGGCAAGCCTGAATTCAGGGGCCGCCGCGGGCGCGCCGCTGCCGGTCGCCGCGGACAGCGACAGGCAACTCAACAGCGCGAGCAAAGCGGTGGCGGGTAGCTTGCTTATGGCGCTCACGGTTCCTCCTCAGAAGAACGCCGTCAGCGACAGCGTCGCTTCAAAATTGTGGCTGGTCTTGTTGCTGCCCAGCACGTCGATCTCCATCACGTGGTCGCGCATGTCGAGATGCACGGCCAGCCAGTCCCTGACCAGCACGCGCGCTCCGGCGCCGGCCGTCAGCACGAACCGGTCGTCGCCGGCGAAACGCGCGCTGCCGGCGCCGAGCGTCAGGTAGACGGCGCTATTGAGCGCGCGCCTGCCCCCGAGGAATATCTCCCCCGGCAGCGCATTCCAGCCGAACCCGAGGCTGTAATACGTGAAACGCCTCTCACTGTCGGTCAATAGGGGCGCGCCGCCCGACAAACGCTCAAAACTTGATAACCCGGCATCGCTGGTGCCGACGATTCCCTCGGCAAAGAAGTCCTCGTTGATGTGATAGGCGAGGCGGGCGCCGAAAACCGGGTTGACCTCGAAATCCTCCACCGAGAGCGACCCGACATAAGCGCCGGCCTCCCAGTTTTCAGTGTCGATCTTCGCCGGCTTGACGTCGCGACGTTCCACCTGCGGATCGATGACCATCGGCGTCTCGCCGTTGCCGGTTTCGGCTGGCGGCTGCGCGGATTCCCGCTCGTCGTCGCGCCACGGCAGCGATGAGCAACCCGCCATCACCAGGGCGGCGCTCAGAAAAAGAATGCGAATCCGATTTTCCATTCGGTGGCTTCCTCGTTTTCGTCGCGGTCCGTGAAGACAACGTACTCTTTATATTCCGCGCGGATGATGAATCGTCTGGCGAGATAGGCGCGCGCGCCGCCCCCGACATAAGCGAGCTGGTCCGTGCGATCGGGCGTCTGCACCAGCGTGCCTTTGGGCTGCACGCGGATCATCCCGGTGCCGAGCGAGAAAAATGGCTGGATGCGCCAGTCGGGTCGCGGCACATGGGTCACGCCAATCGAGGCGATCTGGCCATCCGAAAAATTGCCGAGCAGGTGCGACAGCGCGAGCTCGCCCGACAGGTGGGCATTGAATGCATAGGCGCCATAGGCGGTGACGATATTCGCGCCGCCGAAGTCGCCGATCAGCAGGCCGACCTCGCGTCGATGCGCGCCGAAATCCTCGCGCGCCGGATCCTCGATCTCCATGCGAACGCCTGCCGGCACCAGCGTCTCCGCCATCTGGCTGCGGTGCACCCAGCCCTCTCGTCCATCGGCGTCGAGTACCTGGAACCAGTCGGTGCGGCGCTTGAGGACGCGGACCTTTTCGCCGCGTTCGACCACGTAGACGACCGGAAAGCCGCGACCGGGACCGGTGCGCAGCTCGAGGTAGGCGTCCACCACGACGACCTCGAGCCCCTCGGCCCGGGCCGTCGCGATACCTGCCAGACACAGAAGCAGTGCGCAGGCGATGAGCCGCGCCATCGCCTCAGTTAACCGGTGCCATGAAGGGGTCGTTGTAATACT
>JBBEAB010000088.1:65121-70752 GCA_040899645.1 Steroidobacteraceae bacterium | reverse complement strand
AGGGTCGCGCGCGGGATGGTGCGCTCGGGATCCCGGGCGCGGCCCGCGGCGACGGTCGCGGATTCGAAGCCGAGCATGGCGTAGAGCGCGATGGTCGCGGCCGCCATCGACGGTCCCAGCCCGACCAGCGGTGTCGTGGGCAGGTTCGGCGTGTAGGCCGACGGCTCCATCAGGATCGCGGCGCCGCCGACGAACATGACGAGCAGCAGCGGCACGACCTTCAGCAGCGAGGTGATCACCTGGACGCGGCCACCGCTCCTGACGCCCAGCAGGTTGACGCCGATGAACAGCCACATGAACACGACCGTCAGGACCGCGGGCGAAATCGAGGAGGCGACCGGGAAAACCGAAATGAAATAGCCGACCACCGCGACCGCGAGCGCCGGCAGCGTGACGATGGTCGAGATCCAGTAGCACCACATGGCCGCGAATGCCACCGGCTCGCCGAAGGTCGTGCGCACGTAGTCGAACGGGCCATCGGCCTGCGGGAACTTGCGCGCGAGCGCCGCGAACACGATCGCGAGGCTGGTGCAGCCGACGATGACGGCGAGCCACCCGGTCAGGGCATTGAGACCATAGGGCGCGAGCGCCGCCGGCTGCATGAAGATGCCCATGCCGATCGTGTTGCCGACCACCAGCGCCGTGCACATCGCGAGCCCGAGCTGGCGGGTGCTCATCGGGCGCTCCCGGCGCCAACGAGCTCGCCCTGCTTGATGACGCCGGCGACGTGCCGCAGCCGCTCGATGTCGGCGATCGGGTCGCCGTCCACCGCGATCAGGTCGGCGAACTTGCCGGGCGCGATCGAGCCGAGCTCCTGGCTGCGGCCGAGCGAGGCCGCCGCGTCGATGGTCGCGGAGCGGATCGCAGCGAGCGGCGTCATGCCGTGGCGCACCATGTAGGCGAACTGCCGCGCGTTGTCGCCATGCGGGAAGATCCCGGAATCCGTGCCAAAGCCGATGCGCACGCCGGCCTTCACGGCCCGCTCGAAGTTCCTGCGCTGGATGTCCGTGGTCTCGCGGTTCTTCCGCAGGATCTCCCCGGACCAGCCGTCGCGACTGCCGACTTCCTCGGTGTAGTCGCCGTTGTAGATGTCGGCGACCAGCCAGGTGCCGTGCCGGACCATCAGCGCGATGCCCTCCTCATCGAGGAAGGAGCCGTGCTCGATGGTGCGCACGCCGGCGCGCACGGCATTCTTGATGCCCTCCGCACCATGGGCATGGGCAGCGACGAAAGTTCCCGCTTTCGCCGCTTCCTCGACCGCGGCGCGAATCTCCGCCTCGGTGTACTCGGGCGACGAGGGCGTCGTGCCAGCGGTGAAAACCGCGCCGGTGGCGATGACCTTGATGAAATCCGCGCCGCCGCCGAGCAGCTCCTGCACGCGTCGGCGCACTTCCTCGGCGTTGTTCGCGACGCCGCGACGCATCTCGTCCGGCACGACCACGCCATCCGGCAGCCCGGTCACTTCGCCGCCGCCGTTGGTGACGGTCACGTAGGCGCCGGCGACGTACATGCGCGGGCCCTCCACCTGGCCGGCATTGATCGCATTGCGCAGCGCCACGTCCACGTGCGCCCGGTAGGTGCCGACGTCGCGCACCGTGGTGAATCCTGCCGCGAGCGTCGCGCGTGCGTGCGCCGCGCCGATCAGCGCGTCGCGCGCCGCGGAACTCGAGAGTGGCGCTGCGACATCCGCCGAGCTGATGTCGCCGACCAGGTGCGTGTGCAGGTCGATCAGGCCGGGCAGCACGCTGTAGGCCGACCAGTCGACCAGGCGCGCGCCACCGCGCGAGCCGGCGCTCCACGGCGAGATCGATGCGATGCGCCCGTCCTTGATGCGGATCGCCTGGTCCGTCAGGTAGCGGCCCTGCTCGACGTCGAGCAATCGACCGGCGCGCACGACAACCGATTCCGCTATTGCGGCACCGTTGATGACCGTCAGCGTCAGGGTGGCGAGCACCGTGATCGCAGTGCGGAATGATTTCAAGCGGCCGACCCCACCTGACCCGCGCCGGATTGCCGGCGGCAGGCGACATCATAGTGCCTGCCGCGGATGTCCCGCATGTCGCCATCGTCATTCGCGAGCATCGGCTTGGCGACCTGCGCTAGCATGTCGGCCCTATGCGTACCCTCCTGACACTGTTCCTGGTCTTTGCGGCCGCCGTGTGCAATGCCGAACCGCGCGCCCGCGACCTCGGCATCCCGTTCGACGGTGAAACCGGCCCCCTCAATGCGATTACCGATGTCGGGGGCGTCACGGTCGGGCATACGACCCTGATCGAGGATCTGCCCGACGGCCGCAAGGTGCGGACCGGCGTAACCGCCATCCTGCCGCGCGGACGCGTCAGCTTCGTGACGCCGGTCTTCGGCGGCTGGCATTCGCTGAACGGCAACGGCGAGATGACGGGAACGACCTGGCTCGAGGAGTCCGGCGAACTCGACGGTCCGGTCATGATCACGAACACGCACAGTGTCGGCATCGTGCGCGACGCCGTCATCGCGTGGCGCGTGCGCCTGGGCGGGCCGGACACCGGGGGCTACTGGTGGTCGTTGCCGGTCGTCGCGGAGACCTGGGACGGGCACCTGAACGACGTCAATGGCTTTCACGTGAAGGCCTCGCATGCAGAGGCCGCGCTCGATTCCGCCACGTCGGGGCCGGTCGCGGAGGGCAATGTCGGTGGCGGCACCGGCATGATCTGCCACGAATTCAAGTGCGGCATCGGCACGGCTTCGCGGCGCGTGAAAATCGACGGCCGTGCGCACACGATCGGCGTGCTGGTACAGGCGAACTACGGCCTGCGCGAGTCGCTGCGCATCGCAGGCGTGCCAATCGGCGAGCACCTGCGCGAGCATCGCGCCTACCAGGATCAGCTCCCTGAGACCGGCTCAATCATCATCGTGGTAGCGACCGATGCGCCGCTCCTGCCGCACCAGCTGAAGCGCATCGCTCGCCGTGCGGGCATGGGCCTCGCGCGCATGGGATCTATCGCGGGCAACGGTTCCGGCGATATCTTCGTCGCCTTCTCCACCGCGAATGCGGCGGCGATCGCGGGCGAATCGTATGCGACCGCCGAGTTCCTCGACAATGGCGCGCTCGACCCCCTGTTCGCCGCCACCGTGCAGGCGACGGAGGAGGCGATCGTCAACGCGCTCGTCGCCGCGAAGGACATGCGGGGTCAGGACGGGCACTACGCGATCGCCCTGCCGCATGCCGAACTGGTCGCGCTGCTGAAGTCCCACGGCCGGCTCGCGAAACCGAAGTAACGCCGGCCTGCGCCGGCCGCGCGCCCGGATCAGGCCGCGCCCGCCAGCGTCTCGTCGAGGCTCTGCCGCAGATAGATCATCGCCTCGTCCACCTCTGCTTCGGTCACGCACAGTGGCGGCATGAAGCGCAGCGTCGAGACGCCGCAGGAGAGCAGCAACAGCCCGTTCTGGTAGGCGCGGTGCAGCAGCCGGTCGACGAGCGCGCGGGCGGGTGATCCGTCCTGTTCGATGAGCTCGAGGCCGATCATCAGCCCGCGGCCGCGCAGGTCGCCAATGCAGGGATAGTCCGGCCGCAGTTCGGCGAGTCGTTTCATGAAGTGCGCGCCAACCTTCGCCGCATTCGCGACGTACTGTTCGCGCACCAGGTCGATGGTCGCGTTCGCCGCCGCGCAGCAGACCGGGTTGCCGCCGAAGGTGTTGCCGTGCGCGCCCTTCTTCCACTTCTTCATGATGCTCTGCTTCGCGACCACCGCGCCGATCGGCAGGCCGGAGCCGAGGCCCTTGGCGAGCGTCATGATGTCGGGCGTCACGCCGGAATGCTGCGCCGCGAACATGCGCCCGGTGCGGCCGATACCGGACTGCACCTCGTCGAACACGAGCAGGATCCCGTGCTCATCGCAGATCTGCCGCAGCCCGGCCAGGAACCCGTCCGGTGGCACCAGGTAGCCGCCCTCGCCCTGCAGCGGTTCGACGAAAATCGCCGCGACCTCGCTGGCCGGCAGGTTGCGCTCGAACAGCATGCGGATGTAGTCGAGCACGGCGCGGCCCTGGTCCGCGCCCGCGAACAGCGGGCGGTAGGAGTTTGGATAGGGCACGTGCGTGACGCCCGGCATGGTCGGCGCGAAACCGGCCTGTTGCGTGTACTTGCTGGAGGTCAGCGACAGCGAACCCATCGTGCGGCCATGAAAACTGCCGAGGAAGGCGATGATCCGCTGCCGGCCCGTCACGTAGCGCGCGAGCTTCAGCGCGCCCTCGACAGATTCGGTGCCCGACTGGCAGAAGAAACACATGCCGGGCTCGCCGAGCGGCACGATCGCGGAGAGCCGTTCGGCGAGCGCGGTCATCTCTTCGTGCCAGTAGTCGCTCGAGATGTGCAGGAACTTCGCTGCCGCGTCCTGCACGGCCTTCACGACCCGCGGATGCGCATGCCCGGTCGCGCAGACCGCGATGCCGGCCGCGAAATCGAGGAAGCGGTTGCCGTCCACGTCCCAGGCCTCGGTGCCGCGGCCATGCGAGATCACGAAGGGGTAATCGCGGGGATAGGAGGGCGAGGCGACCTGGCTGTCGCGCTCGATCATCGCGCGCGACTTCGGACCCGGCAGTTCGGTCTTGATGTGCGGGTTCTTGACGGCGGTGCCGGCGCGTTTCGCGGGCGTCATACGGGTAGCCTCACAGGTTGGCGGTGCGCGGCCTCGGTGCGGGCCTCGAGTGCGCGAAGCGCCGCGAGTTCCGACGCCGTGGGCGCCTCGATGGTTCCGGTCTCGGCCGCCACCGCGAGCGGCCAGCCGACCGCGGCCCGCGCTTCCTCGACCGGGATACCCGGATAGAGTACGGAAAGCGCGAGTTCTTTGCTGCCTGGCAGCGGTTTCAGGACACCGACGTCGGTGACGACGGCTGCCGGCCCGCCACCCCGTGCGCCGCTTTCAGCGCGCCCCGGGAAATGCCCGCCGCTGGTCCGGAAATCGAGTGCCGGCACGAAACTGCGCGGCGTCGCCTTCATCACGATGAAGACCCGCTTCGCATGTGCGGCGATCTCGGTCGCGCCGCCGGCGCCTGGCAGTCGCGTGCGCGGCCTGTCATAGGAACCGATCACCGTGCTGTTGAGGTTGCCCAGGCGATCGATCTGCGCGGCACCGAGGAAACCGACGTCGATGCGCCCGGCCTGCAGGTAGTCGCTGAAGATCTCGGGCAGGGGCACGACGCAGGCGGCGGTTTCGGCCAGCTCGCCGTCGCCGATCGAGAGCGGCAGCACGGTCGGCCGCGTGCCGATGGTGCCGGACTCGTAGATCAGCACCAGGCCGGGCGCATGACCGAGGCGCGCGAGATTGCAGGCCGCGCTCGGCAGGCCGATGCCGACGAAACAGACGTCGCCATCGCGTAGCAGGCGCGCGGCCGCGACCGTCATCATCTCGTCGCGGGTGTACGCGCTCATTCCGATCCTCCCGCTGCCCGCATGTGCACTCGGGTCGCCGGTTGCCCGGCGCGCATTTCGCCGGCGGGACCCCCCTCGCTCGCTCGGAAGAACGGACACTCGCTCACTCGGGGGTCCCGCGACGGCTCGTGCGCGCCGGGCCGCGACACCGCCAGCGCACGCAAGCCGGGCGGGGGCCCGGAGCGAGCGCGTAAGTTCCGGCGGCGCGAGCGAAGGGCCCC
>JBBEAB010000088.1:35547-65111 GCA_040899645.1 Steroidobacteraceae bacterium | reverse complement strand
CCCCCCCCCCCCGGGCCGGCCAGGCGCGCGCCAGCGGGTTGCATTTCGGCGCATCACGCGACCTCGCGGAGACTCGCGAGAAAAGCGCGGTGGTCGGTTGTGCCGCGAACGTGCCGGTCGATCCAGCCGGTGAACTGCGCGCGGTCGCGCGCAATCGCGTCCCAGCGCAGGTAGAAATCGTTGTCGCGCGCGTAGTGGCCCTGCGCGTACGAAGGCCAGGCGCCGCCCGGGCAATGCGACACGGCGGTGACCGTGAAACCAGGCAGCAGGACGCAGTTCATCGCCGGCGGTAGCGCCTCGACGATTTCCTCGACTGTGACCAGCAGCTTCTTCGCGGCGAGCGCCGCCTCGCGCGCGGCGCCGATGATGCCGTCGATCGCCACATTGCCGGCGCGGTCGGCGCGCTGCGCATGCAGGATTGTAACGTCCGGGTTGATCGCGGGCACGGTCGCGAGGTCTTCGCCGGTGTAGGGGCAGCGCACGGAGCGGATGCGCGGGTTCTGTCTTGCGAGATCGGTGCCGATGTACCCGCGCAGCACCCCGAAGGGCAGCCGCGCCGCCCCTGCGCGATAGGCCGCCGCCATGCCGGCATGCGTGTGCTCGTCGAGCTCGAGCGCGCGCGGCCAGCCGCTCTCGACCGCATCGCGCAGCCGATGCAGCGAACCGACGCCCGGATTGCCGCCCCAGGAGAAAGTCAGCCGCCGCGCCGCGCCGACACCGATCAACTGGTCGTAGATCAGGTCCGGCGTCATGCGCACGAGATGCAGGTCCTTGCGCCCCTGGCGGATCAGCTCATGGCCGGCCGCGAACGGAATCAGGTGCGTGAAGCCTTCGAGTGCGACGCAGGCACCGTCGCCGACGTGTTCCGCGATCGCGTCCGCGAGCGGCAGGAACTGCGACATTCAGTCCACCACGGTGCGGGACTGCTCGCGCAGGTACAGAGGCAGGTAATAGAAAGAGGCGATCGCCTTTCCCGACGAGCCCGAGCCCTTCCAGCCGCCAAACGGCTGATAGCCCGGCCATGCGCCCGTGGTCGCGCCCTGCGCGCGATTCGCATAGGTGACACCGGCCTCGATGTGTTCCTGGAACCAGGGCACCTCGTCGGCCGCGCCGTAGAAGCCGGCGGTCAGGCCCATTTCGGTGTCGTTCGCGAGGCGCATCGCCTCATCGCGGTCGCGATAACGCTGCGCCATCAGGATCGGCAGGAACATTTCGTGGCGCCAGAGCGGGTGCTCGTGCGGCGCTTCGGCGAGCACCGGCTCGACGTAGTAACCGCGGCCGAAATCGTCCTCCGTCAGCACACGGCCACCGTGCAGCAAAGTCGCGCCCCAGGCCCGCAACTCTCCGACATAGCGCGAGTAATTCTGGTGCGCCCGCGCATTGACGACCGGCCCGATCCAGTGCTCGCGCTTCGTCGGGTCGCCGATGCGGATCGAATCGAGCTGCTTGCCGATGCGCCCGAGCAAATCGTCCGCGACGCTCTCATGCACGTAGAGCCGCGACACGGCGGAACACTTCTGGCCGCCCATGCCATAGGCCGAGCGCACGAGTCCGCTCGCCGCGCGATCGAGGTCGGCGCGCCCGGTGACGATGCAGGGATTCTTGCCACCCATCTCGGTGATGCAGGGTCGCGGATAAGGTCCGCTCGCCAGCGCCGTCATGATCGCGCGACCGACGGCGACCGAGCCGGTGAAGGTCATGCCGGCGGTGCGCGCATCGCGCACCAGCTGCTCCCCGGCCGCGGCGCCCGATCCCGACACATAATTAAGGACGCCCGCCGGGAAACCCGCATCGCGCACGCAATCGGCGAGCAGGCGCCCGGCCCAGGGCGTGTCGGACGCGCATTTGACGACCACCGTATTGCCGGTGACAAGCGCCGCGGCGGCGGGCCCGCCCGCAAGCGCCAGCGGGAAATTGAACGGCGCGATCACGGCCCAGACGCCGTACGGGCGCATCACGCTGCGGTTGCGCGAAACGAATCCGGTCAGCGGGTCATTCGGCAGCTCGACTTCGTAGCCATGGTGCGATTCGAAGTCGTCGGCATAGCAGCGGAAGAAATCCACCGTCTCCTGCGCCTCGCCGAGCGCCTCCATGCGGTTCTTGCCGACCTCGAGCACGAGTGCTGCCGCGATCTCATAGACCCGCTCCTCCATGATGTCGGCGGCGCGGCGCATCAGCCGCACGCGCTCGTCGAGCGGCGTCGCGCGCCAGGCCGGGAAGGCGCGGTGCGCGGCGGCGAGCGCCGCATCCACTTCCGCCGCCTGCGCCAGCGGAAAACGCCCGAGCTTCAGGTGGTTGTCGATCGGGCTCGCGCGCTCCTCGGTCACGGCGGCGGGCGCGTCCTTGCCGTCGATGAAGAGCGCATGCGTGGCGCCGAGCCGCCCGCGCACGGTGGCCAGCGCGGCCTCGAAGCGCGCGTGCATTTCTTCCGGCGGGTTGTACATGGTCGCGTAGGTGAGGCGAAAACTCATGACGGGCGCTCCATGGCGGCAGCAGGAAAGAACCGGGTCAGCAGGCGTTCGAGCAGGGCAAGCGCGGCGGCGAGATCCGCTTCGTCGATCACGAGCGGTGGCGCGAGGATGATCAGGTTGCCGCGCGAGCCGAACGAGACACCCGCATCGAGGGCCGCCTTCAACAAGGCGCGCAGCGGATCCGCCTGCTGCGGCCAGGGCGCAAGCGGCGCGCGCGAGACCGGATCCGAAACCAGCTCGATGACGGCAAACAGACCGTGTCCGCCGCGCACTTCGCCGATCACCGGATGCCGTCGCTGCAACTGCTGCAGTTCCTGGAACAGCCGCGCGCCGAGGCTGCGCGAACGCTCGATCAGCCGCTCGTCGCGGTAGGCATCGATCGCGGCGACGCCCGCGGCGCAGCACAGCGGATGACCGCCGTAGGTGAGCCCGCCATAGAACATGTCATGCCCGATGCGTCGCGCGATCGCTTCACTCATGACCACGGCTCCGAGCGGGATCGCGGCGCCGGTCAGGCCCTTCGCGAGCGTCATGAGGTCCGGGCGGCCCTGCTCGCCATGCCGCTGCCACGCGAACCATTCTCCGCAGCGGCCGAAGCCGCTCATCACCTCGTCGGCGATCAGGAGCACATCGCGCTCACCCGTCACTTCGCGGAGCGCCGGCCAGAAGCTGTCCGGCGCGACGATGCCGTTGCTGCCGGCGTTCGATTCCATCAGCACGGCGGCGACGCGCTCGCGTCCCTCGGCATCGATGCAGTCCGCGACGGCCGCTGCCGCCTTCAGTCCGCACTCGTGCGCCGAACTGCTGCCGAATGGACAGCGGTAGGAGTACGGCGGCGGCACGTGTCGCACGCCCCAGGCTTCCGCATCCACCTGGTGCGCGGTGCGCGCATCGCCCGAGAGCGCCATGTCCATGTAGCTCGCGCCGTGATAGGAACGGTCGCGCGTGATCACGAGGCCGCGACCACGACCCGTCGCCTGGCGCGCGATGCGCACGGCATTCTCGTTGGCATCGGCGCCGCCCAGGGTGAAGAACACGAGCCCGCCCTCGAAACCGGCAAGCTCCAGCAGCCGTTCGGCGAGTGCCTTGCGCGGAATCGCGCCCCAGGCGCTGGTGACGAAACTGAGCGTGGCCGCCTGCTCGCGGATCGCGGCGATGAGGCGCGGGTGCTGGTGGCCGAGATTGCTGCATTCGACCAGGCTCGACATGTCGAGGATCTCACGGCCGTCCTCGAGCAGCAGGCGCGCACCCAGGCCGCCGACGACGGTGGGGGCGTCCCACGCGGCGGGCACGCACCAGTTGTGCAGCACATAATCACGTTCCGAAGTCACAATTCTGATTGTCTCAACCCGCCGGACGGCCCGCCAGCGGCACCGGTCTTGCAGTTGCGGCGGCCCTGGCGCAGTCTGTCCCGGTGCGACGCCCATTCCGCCTGCTGGCCGCCCTGCTGTTCCTCGCCGTTCTGCATAACGGCGTCGCGACCGCATGGTTCGCGGCCCCCGATGTCGCGCTGCCGGACGACATGGGGATGGCGCACCACGGCCATGACGGGATGACGGACATGGATACCGGCGGGGATCCGGGGAATGGCGCCGGTCCGGACTGCTGCGATTCATCGTCCTGTGATTGCGGCTGTACGGCAACGCAGGCTTTCCTGCTGCGCCCGGCCACCGCGGCGCGCGACTGGGCGCGAAGCGCAGCCGTTCGAGCCCCGGACATCATGGGTTTCCGCCCGGCGATAACCGGCGCTCCGTTCCGACCTCCAGCCTGACCGTTCCTGACGATGTAACGACGCGATCCGGGCGCTGAGCCCGGGTTGCGTTCCGTCGTTTGGGGCCACTTCGGCCCCCGTCGAGGAACGGATCATGAAATTTTTGTCGCGCCTGGCGGCACTTTCCCGCCCCATAGCGCTCGCGCTGGCGCTCGCCACGCCCATCGCGCAAGCAGACGACCCTTTGGCAGCGGGCTCGCCGCAACTCGCCGCGCTCGTCGCGGAGGCGCTCGCCAACAACCCCCAGATCGCGGCCGCGCGCAGCGAACGGGATGCTGCGCAGCAGCGCGTCCCCGCGGCGGGTGCGCTTGATGATCCGATGCTCGAACTCGGGATCATCAACGCCCCGCTCGAATCGATGAACCTGCGGCGTGAAGACATGACCATGAAAATGCTGGGTCTCGGGCAGAGGCTGCCATTCCCAGGCAAGCGCGAGCTGCGCCGCGCGGTGGCGACGGCGGACGCCAGGAGCATCGACCTGGCCGTGCAGGAAACCACCCATCGAATCGAACGCGACGTTCGTGTCGCCTACGAGGAGCTCGCCTTCAACGAGGAGGCGCAGCGAATCATTGTCCGCACCCGCGACGCGCTGGAGCAACTCGCCGCAATCGCGCGCTCGCGGTACGAAGTGGGTCAGGCCGCGCAGAACGACGTGCTCGATGCGCACATCGAACTCGAGCAGCTGGGCGTCGAACTGCTGCAACTGTCGGCCGGGAACGCCGCGCTGCAGGGAGACCTGCAGCGGCTGCTGGGGCGCGCCGGTCCGGCACCGCGGATCATCGCGGCGGCGCCGCAGCTTGCGGCGGACCCGGGACCCGATCCCGCATCCCCGGGCCTTGCCATCGACAATCGCCCGCAATTGCTCGCGCTGCAGTCGCTGGTGGAGCGCAACTCGCGATCGATCGATCTCGCGCAGCGGGAGTACTACCCGGATTTCGACGTGAAACTGCAGTACGGGCAGCGGGACCGGGCGGCGAACGGCGTGCCTCGCGACGACATGGTGAGCCTGACCGTGGGATTCAATCTGCCGATATGGCGCAAATCCCGGCTGGAGCCGCAGGTTGCGGAAGCTCGCGCGCTGCGCCGCCAGGCCCAGAGCCTGCTGCTGGCGCAGCGGCTCGAGACACGGAAGGAGCTCGACACGCAACTGGCGCTGGCGCGGCAATGGCGCGCAACCGCCGGGTTGTATCAGGGCACGCTGCTGCCGCAGGCGCGAGCGGCAACGGCGTCCGCGCTGGCGGCTTACCAGGTCGGCCGCGTCGATTTCCTCACGCTGCGCCAGGCTGCGCTTCGCGAATTCAAGGTGTCGACGCAGCTCGCAAGGGCCATCGCGAGCCACAACCAGGCCATTGCCGAGATCGACCTGCTGGTCGGTCATGGCGTGCGGTAGTCACAAGACAGATCGCCGGTGGAGACCGTCATGAAACGAAATCAGGTCATTGGTATCGTAGTGCTGGCGGGCCTCGTCCTCGCCGCGGGTTTCTGGTGGGGCCGCTCGACCGGTGCCGGCGACGCCAGGGTTGCTGCCGGTGGCGGGGCAGGAGCGGAGGGCGCGCGCCGCATCCTCTATTACCGCAATCCCATGGGACACAACGACACCTCTCTGGTGCCGAAGAAAGACCCCATGGGAATGGACTACATCCCGGTATACGAAGGCGAGGCGTCGGAGGGGCCGCAGTTCACGATCAGCCTGGACCGCCTGCAGACGCTGGGCGTGCGGACCGAAATGGCGGAGCGCCGGACCATGTCGCGCACCCTGCGCGCCGTCGGCACGGTGGCGGCCAGCGAGCGCGGTCTCCATACGGTCAGCCCGAAATTCGAGGGCTGGATCACCACGCTGTTCGTGAACACGACCGGCGCCACGATCAGGCGCGGGCAGCCGTTGTTCGCGGTCTACAGCCCGGAACTGGTCGCCGCGCAGGAGGAGTACCGCATCGCGGCAGAATCCCTGGAGTCGATGCGCGAAGCGTCGCCGGCGGCGCGGGCCGGCATGCAGGCGCTGGCCGATGGTAGCCTGCAACGGCTGCGGAACTGGGACATCGCCGACGCAGATCTGGCGGATCTGCGGGCGGGCAAGGGCGCCAGCCGGTCGCTGACCATCCGCTCGCGGACGGATGGCATCGTGATCGAGATGCTGGCGCGCGACGGCATGCGTTTCATGCCGGGAGACCCGCTTTTCCAGATCGCGGATCTCTCGAGCGTATGGATCGTTGCCAGCGTGTTCGAGCAGGACCTGGCGCTCGTCCATCCCGGGCAGGCAGCTACGGTGTCGCTCGCGGCGTTTCCAGGGCGCGCGTTTACGGGCCGCGTGACCTTCGTCTATCCGACCGTCGAGCCCGAGACGCGCACGGTGCGCGTCCGCATCGAGCTGCCGAACGACGACGGACTGCTGAAGCCAGAGCTCTACGGCACCGTCGAAATTCAGGCGGGCGACGCAGTCGCCGACGTCGCGATTCCCGCGTCTGCCGTGCTGGATTCCGGAACGCGGCAGGTGGTGCTGGTCGAGTTGGGCGGCGGCGCCTTCGAGCCGCGGGAGGTCGAACTCGGCACGCGCGGCGATGGCTACGTCGAGGTGACAAGCGGCCTGACCGCCGGCGAGCGGGTCGTCGTCAACGGCAACTTCCTGATCGACGCGGAGAGCAACTTCAAGGCGGCACTGGAAACCCTGGGCGAGCGTGCCGCCGACCCGCACGCGGGGCACTGACATGCTGAACCGAATCATCGAATGGTCGCTGCGGCACGTTTTCCTCGTGCTGCTGACGACCGGGTTCATCGTCGGCGCCGGCGTTTACGCGGTTCTGCACACGCCCGTCGACGCGCTGCCGGACCTTTCCGACGTGCAGGTCATCGTCTACACGGAGTACCCGGGGCAGGGGCCGCAGGTCGTCGAGGACCAGGTCACCTATCCGTTGACGACCGCGATGCTGGCTGTGCCCCGCTCGAAGGTGGTGCGCGGCTTCTCGAATTTCGGCGTCTCGTTCGTGTACGTGATCTTCGAGGACGGCACGGACATCTATTGGGCGCGATCGCGCGTGCTCGAGTATCTCAATTTCGCGGCGAGCCGCCTGCCGCGCGGCGTCACGCCGTCACTCGGGCCGGATGCCACGGGCGTCGGCTGGGTCTATCAGTACGTGGTGCTGGGGGCAGAGCGCTCGCTCGCGGAGCTGCGCGCCATCCAGGACTGGTTTGTCCGCTATCAGCTCACCAAGGCCCAGGGCGTCGCTGAAGTCGCGAGCATCGGCGGATTCGTCAAGACCTACCAGGTCACGGTCGATCCGCAAAAACTGCAGGCATACGGGATCCCGCTGCGACAGGTGAACGACGTCATCCGCATGAGCAACCAGGACGTCGGCGGGCGTGTCCTCGAAATGGCCGAGACGGAGTACATCATCCGCGGACGGGGTTACCTGAAAGGGATCGGCGACCTCGAGAAGCTCGTCATCAAGGCGAAGGCGGGGACGCCCGTCTTCATACGCGACATTGCACGTGTCGAACTGGTTCCGGACGAGCGCCGCGGCATTGCCGAGCTGAACGGCGAAGGCGAGGTCGTCGGCGGGATCGCGGTGGCGCGATACGGCCAGAACGCGCTCGACGTGATCGACAATCTCAAGCGCAAGATCGACGAGATCTCCTCCGGCCTGCCGGAGGGCGTCAGCCTGCGCACGGTTTACGACCGCTCGGAACTCATCCATCGGGCGATCGAGACCCTGCGCCGCACGCTGATCGAGGAGGGCCTCATCGTCGCGCTGGTCTGCATCGTGTTCCTGCTGCATGCGCGCAGCGCCCTCGTCGCCATCATCATGCTGCCCATCGGCGTCTTGATCGCGTTCATCGCCATGCGGGCGCTGGGGCTCAACTCGAACATCATGAGCCTGGGCGGCATCGCGATCGCCATCGGCGCCATGGTCGATGCCGCAATCGTGATGATCGAGAATGCCCACAAGCATCTCGAGCGCCTGAAGCCGGAGGAGCCGCGGCTGCCGGCCATTATCGCCTCCTGCCGCGAGGTCGGGCCGCCGCTGTTCTTCAGCCTGTTGATCATCACGGTGTCGTTCCTGCCGGTGTTCACGCTCGAAGCGCAGGAAGGGCGCATGTTCCAGCCGCTCGCATTCACCAAGACGTTTGCGATGGCGGGGGCGGCAATACTGTCGATTACGCTGGTACCGGTGCTGATGCTGCTTTTCATCCGCGGGCGCATCCCGTCAGAGATGAAGAACCCGCTCGTGCGCGCCCTCATCTGGGCCTACCATCCGGTCATTGCCTGGGTCATGCGCTGGAAGAGACTCACCATCGCGCTTGCCGTCTTCGTGCTCGTGGCAAGCGCATACCCGGCCATGCGGCTCGGCAGCGAGTTCATGCCGGTGCTGAACGAGGGCACGCTGCTGTACATGCCGTCGACCCTGCCGGGCATCTCGGTGACCAAGGCGGCCGAGCTGCTGCAGATCCAGGACCGGATTCTCAAGACGTTCCCGGAGGTGGAGTCCGTCTTCGGCAAGGCGGGACGCGCCAACAGCGCGACCGACCCGGCGCCGCTCGAGATGGCGGAGACCGTCATCAATCTCAAGCCGGAGGAGGAGTGGCGGCCGGGCGTGACGATGGACGGGCTGATTGCCGAGATGGACCAGGCGATGCAGATCCCCGGTGTCAGCAATGCCTGGACCATGCCCATCAAGGCCCGCACCGACATGCTCTCGACCGGGATTCGCACGCCCATCGGCATCAAGGTCTTTGGCACGGATCTTGCGGAGATGGAGCGGGTGGCGAAGGACATCGAGCGGGTGGTCAAGACGGTCCCGGGCACGACCAGCGCCTATGCGGAACGGACCACCGGCGGTTACTACCTCGACATCGAATCCGACGCGCTGGCGCTCGCCCGCTACGGAATCACGATCGGCGACGTGCAGGAAGTCGTGGCAACAGCGCTCGGCGGAGAAATGGTCACGACCACCGTCGAGGGACGCGAGCGATTTGGCGTCGGCGTCCGCTATCCGCGCGAACTGCGCTCCGACCCGGACACGATCGCGCGCAGCGTGCTGGTACCCGTGATGGATGGCGACATGGTGCCGCTCGGCCAGCTCGCGAGACTGGTGGTGCGCAAGGGGCCGCCCGCCATCCGGACCGAAAACGCGCTCCTGTCGGTGTACGTGTACGTGGATATCCGCGGCCGCGACATCGGCGGCTACATCGCCGATGCGCAGCGCGCCGTGCGCGAACAGGTTGAACTGAAACCCGGCACCTTCCTGACCTGGAGCGGGCAGTTCGAATACATGCAGCGCGCAATCCAGAAGCTGAAGGTGGTCATTCCCCTGACGCTGCTGATCGTCTTCCTGCTCCTGTACCTGAACTTCAATCGCATCGGGGAGACGCTGATCGTGCTGCTGTCGGTGCCGTTCGCGCTCGTGGGCGGCGTCTGGTTGCTGTTTGCACTCGACTACAACCTGAGCGTTGCAGTAGCGGTCGGTTTCATTGCGCTGATCGGTGTTGCCGCCGAGACCGGGGTCGTCATGCTCATCTACCTCAACAAGGCGCTGGACGAGCGGCTCGCGCGTCGCCGGCAGGAAGGCATGGCATTGACGCCCGACGACCTGCGCGATGCCGTGCTGGAGGGTGCCGTGCTGCGGGTGCGACCGAAAATCATGACCGTGGTCGCCATCATGGCGGGCCTCCTGCCGATCATGTGGGGCACCGGCACCGGGTCCGAAGTCATGCGGCGAATCGCGGCCCCGATGGTGGGCGGGATGGTGTCTGCCACGGTTCTGACACTGATCGTGATTCCGGCAATCTATGCGTTGATTGCAGAGGCGCGACTGGCGCGGGCCAGGAAACAATAGGAGGCTTCACGTGAATACGCTGATCGCAGTTCCTGCGCTCGTCATGATGACGAGCCTTGCCGGCTGTGCGCGAGATCCTGCACCGGATGCGGAAACCGGCTCGACGGCAGCCCCGGCCGCTGCTGTTGCGGAGGAATCCGCTGCCGCCGCGGCGGCGAATGCGGGCCTGCCGCAGGTTGTGGTCCACAAGTCGCCGACCTGCGGGTGCTGCCAGGCCTGGGCGGAGCACATGCAGGACGCCGGATTCCCGGTGGAGACCCGCGACACGCAGGATCTCGACACAATCAAGGCCGAGGTCGGCGTGCCGTTCGGACAGGGCTCCTGCCACACGGCGCGGGTCGGCAAGTACTTCATCGAGGGCCACGTGCCCGCCGACGACGTGAAGCGACTGCTCGCCGAGAAACCGGATGCGCGCGGGCTCACCGTGCCCGGCATGCCGATCGGTTCGCCCGGCATGGAACAGGGCGAGATCCGCGAGCCCTACGATGTGCTGCTGGTCGCAAGGGACGGCACAACGACGGTGTTCGCGCACCACGGCGATTGAGGCCTGCGGCCGGCAGTTGACTCTGGACCATGGTCCAGAGTGCAGACTGGTTCCGCAACCGGAGGACAGCCATGCCCGCTTTCAGCATCGGTCAGCTCGCGAAACGCGTCGGGGTCAGCATCGACACGGTGCGTTACTATGAACGCAACCAGTTGCTGGCGCCGGCCGGCCGGCTGGCATCCGGCTACCGCCGCTACGGCGACCTTGAACTGAAGCGCCTGCAGTTCATCCGCCGCGCCAAGGCGCTCGGCTTCACGCTCGCGGACATCCGGGGTCTGCTGTCGCTCAGCAGCGAACGCAATGTCGCGAAGGTCCGGCGCGCGGCCGAGGCCAGGCTGGCGGATATCGAGCGGCGCCTCGAGGAACTCAAGCGCATGCGGAACGGACTGCGCCAACTGGTTGCCGCCTGCCCCGGTCAAGGACACGCAGAAGCGTGCCCGATCCTCAATGCGCTTCAGGAGGACGGGACGCAATGAAAACCGGGCACATCCACCACCAGGCGCCGTCGGCAGAGCCGCCACCCGCGGGTGCGCGCTACACCTGCCCGATGCACCCGGAGATCGTTCGCGACGCACCGGGCCACTGCCCGATCTGCGGCATGGCGCTCGAGCCGCTGATGCCGTCGGTGGACGACGATGAACTGCCGGAGTTGGCGGATTTCCGCCGGAGATTCTGGTGGACATTGCCGCTGACCCTCGCGGTACTCGGGCTCGCGATGCTTGGCAACCGCCTGCACGCGCCGCCCGCCGAAATTCGCAGCTGGCTCGAGCTCATGCTGTCGGCGCCAGTCGTGTTGTGGGCGGCATGGCCGTTTTTCGTGCGTTGGGCACAATCGATCGCGACTCGCAATCCGAACATGTGGACGCTGATTGGCACCGGTGTGGGCGCCGCATTTCTCTACAGCGTTGCGGCGACCGTCGCACCGGGCTGGTTTCCGGAGTCGTTCCATGAGCACGGCCGCGTCGGCGTCTATTTCGAGGCCGCCGCGGTGATCGTCTCGCTGACACTGCTTGGGCAGATTCTCGAACTGCAAGCCCGCTCCTCGACCTCCGCCGCGATCAGGGCGCTGCTGCGGCTCGCGCCGCCGACCGCGTGGCGCCTGCGTGCGCAAGGCGGCGACGAAGAAGTGCCGCTCGATGCCGTTGTAGCCGGCGACCGCCTGCGCGTCCGCCCGGGCGACAAAGTGCCGGTGGACGGCGTCGTGCTCGAAGGGCACTCGAGCGTGGACGAGTCGCTGCTGACCGGCGAATCGCTGCCGGTCTCGAAATCGACCGGAGATCGCCTGATTGGCGGTACGCAGAATGCGAATGGCAGCCTGGTCATGCGCGCGGATCGTGTCGGCGCGGAATCCATGCTGGCGCAGATCGTGCAACTCGTGGCGCAGGCACAGCGTTCGCGCGCGCCGATGCAACGCCTCGCGGATCGCGTGTCGTACTGGTTCGTGCTGGTCGTGCTCGCAATAGCGGCACTGACCTTCCTGTCCTGGGGCTGGTTCGGGCCCGAACCTTCCTGGACCTATGCGGTGCTGAATGCCGTCGCCGTGCTGATCATCGCCTGTCCCTGTGCGTTGGGACTCGCAACACCGATGTCCGTGATGGTTGCGATGGGCCGTGGCGCGCGCTCCGGAATCCTGTTCCGTGACGCGCAGGCGCTCGAGTCGTTGCGGGCCGTGGACACGCTGATCGTCGACAAGACCGGCACGCTGACCGAGGGACACCCGGCATTCCGTGTTGCGGCTCCCGCGCCCGGGTTCGACGAACCGGAACTGCTGCGACTTGCAGCCAGCCTGGATCAGGGCAGTGAACACCCGCTCGCGGCGGCGATCGTCTCCGAGGCGCGTCGCCGCGAGCTGACCCTCGAGAAGGCGGAGACTTTTGATTCAGGCACAGGTCTCGGCGTACGCGGGCGCGTCGGGGGAAAGGATCTTGCGCTCGGTAGCACCGTGCTGATGCGGGATCTTGGCATCGACGTGACGCCTCTCGCGACGCGCGCCGGGGAACTGCGCGGCGCAGGTGCGAGCGTCATGTTCCTGGCGGTGGATTGGGCGCTCGCAGGGCTGATCGCGGTCGCGGATCCGGTGAAGGCGACGACCGCAGAGGCGCTCGATGCGCTTCGCGCGACGGGCGTCCGGATCATCATGGCGACCGGCGATGCAGCGGCAACCGCGCAGGCGATCGCCTCGGCGACCGGCATCGAGGAAGTGCATGGCGAGATGCGCCCGGCCGGCA
Organism: Steroidobacteraceae bacterium; assembly: GCA_040899645.1. Classification (GTDB taxonomy): domain Bacteria; phylum Pseudomonadota; class Gammaproteobacteria; order Steroidobacterales; family Steroidobacteraceae; genus SCUD01. The sequence continues at coordinate 52,266 of JBBEAB010000088.1, read as the reverse complement.
AGGCGGATTTGATCGCCCGATTGCGTGCGGAAGGAAGGCGCATCGCGATGGCCGGCGACGGCATCAACGACGCGCCGGCATTAGCCGCAGCCGATGTCGGAATTGCAATGGGGACTGGCACCGATGTCGCGATCTCGAGCGCGCAGGTGACGCTCGTCAAGGGCGATTTGCGCGGCATCGCGCGGGCGCGCGAGATCTCCGCGGCAACGGTCCGCAACATGCGGCAGAACCTCGGCTTCGCATTTCTCTACAACGCGCTCGGCGTGCCGATCGCGGCCGGGGTGCTGTATCCGTGGTTCGGCCTGCTGCTTTCCCCGATGATCGCGGCGCTCGCGATGAGCCTGTCGTCGGTATCGGTGGTCGGCAATGCGCTGCGGCTGCGGGATTGACCGCGGCTATACTCCGGCATGGAACGAAATCAGCCATGAGGCGATGCAACGTCGGGGTGCTGATCGCAGCCGCGCTGCTCACCGCGGCCTGCGGCGAACGCGCACCCGAAGGAGCCGTTCGCATCGCGGCGTCGCGCATCTATGTCGCGCCGGATCAGCCGCCGATCGACGGCGGTGCCTTGCTCATCGTGGATGGGCGCATCGTCGCGGTCGGCCCGGAAGATGCGGTCGCGAGCCGCGGGGCGGCGCGCCTCCCACGCTGCGACGGCGGCATCGTCACGGCCGGGTTCCAGAACAGTCACGTGCATTTCACCGAGACAAAATGGCAAGGCGCGGCGGCGAAGCCGGCCGCGGAACTCACCGGTCAGCTGCGCGACATGCTGACGCGCCACGGATTCACGACCGTCCTCGACACGGCCTCGCGCCTCGAGAACACGGTGGCGCTCCGCGAACGCATCCGGCGCGGCGAGGTGGCGGGCCCGCGCATCCTGACGGCAGGCGCCGCGCTCTATCCGCAGAACGGCATCCCGGTGTACCTGCTCGACATGCCGGCGGATTTTCTTGCCGGGCTGCAGCAGCCGGGCAGTGTCGAGGCCGCGCTCGCCGCGGTGCAATCCAATCTCGACCGTGGCGCCGACGCGACCAAGCTGTTCGTGATGACGCCGGTGGCTGGCGGTCGCGTGGCGTTCATGAATCCGGAGATCGCGCTGGCAGCAGCGGACGAGACCCACCGGCGCGGACTGCCGGTGGTCGCGCACCCGACCGACGTCGAGGGCATCGAGCTCGCCATCGAGGCCGGCGTGGACATCCTCGTGCACACGACGATCGGCGGTGGCAAGACGGTCTGGGACGACGTGCTCGTCGCGCAGCTGGTCGAGCAGGGCATCGGTGTCGTGCCGACGCTCAAGCTGTGGCGTTATGAACTCGAACGCGCGGATGTGCCGCCGCACATCGTCGAGCTCGCGCTCGGTGATGCGATCGAACAACTGCGCGCCTTCGCCGCGGCCGGCGGGCAGGTGCTGTTCGGGACCGACGTCGGCTACATGAGCGATTACGATCCAGCCGAGGAATACCGCCTGATGGCACGCGTGCTGACGCCGATGCAGATTCTCGCGTCGCTCACCACCGCGCCGGCGCAGCGCTGGAAAGAAGATACGGCGCGCGGTCGCGTCGCGGCGGGCCAGGACGCGGATCTCGTCGTGCTCGATGCGGATCCCACCGCCGACGCCGGGAACTTCGCGGCGGTCCGCTGCACGATCCGCGCGGGACGCGTAATCCACGAAGCGCCGCCGGCCGGCGGCTGAGCGCTCAGAACAGGTGCCGCCCCAGCCACCAGGCACCGGCGGCCATCAGCGCCGACGCGGGTATGGTCAGGATCCAGGCGATCACAACGTTGCCGGCGATGCCCCAGCGCACCGCGCGGGTACGCCGCGTCGAGCCGACGCCGACGATCGCGCCGGTGATCGTGTGCGTGGTCGAGACCGGGATGCCGAAGCTCGAGGCGACGAACAACGAGATCGCGCCTCCGGTCTCGGCGGCAAATCCGCCTACCGGCTTCAGCTTGGTGATGCGCTGGCCCATGGTCTTGACGATGCGCCAGCCGCCGAACAGCGTGCCGAGCGCGATCGCCATGTAGCAGGAGACGACGACCCAGTACGGCAGGTGATCAGCGCCGGTGATGCCCGCGGAAATCAGCAGCAGCCAGATGATTCCCATGGTTTTCTGTGCGTCGTTGCTGCCGTGGCCGATGCTGTAGAGCGCGGACGACACGAGCTGGAGCCGCCGGAACCATCGGTCCGTCACACGCTGGGTCTTGCGCCGGCAGATCCAGGCGACCGCGACATACAACAGGCCCGCCAGCAGCATGCCGAGCAGCGGCGACACGACGATGAAGACCGACGTCTTGGTGATTCCGGACGCGATCAAAGGATCGGTTCCGGCCTTCGCAATCGTCGCGCCCAGCATGCCGCCGATCAACGCATGCGACGAGGACGACGGGATGCCGTAATACCAGGTGATCACGTTCCAGGCGATCGCCCCGATCAGCGCGCCGAAGATCACGTAGTTGTCCACTACATCCGGCGTCACGATGCCCTTGCCGACGGTTGCGGCGACTTTCAGCTCGAACAGCGCGATCGCGACGAAATTGAAGAAAGCGGCCCAGATGACGGCCTGATAGGGCTTCAGAACGCCGGTCGATACGACGGTGGCAATCGAATTCGCCGCGTCGTGGAAGCCGTTCATGAAATCGAACACGAGCGCGATCACGACCAGCATCGCGAGCGTCAGCGTGACGGTGCCGAGGTCCATCGTCAGCCGTTCTCGAGCACGACGCCCTCGATCACGAGCGCGACGTCCTGGCACTTGTCAGTGGTCAGCTCCAGCAGCTCGTAAACGGCCTTCAGCTTCACCAGCTGCCGCACGTCCTGTTCCTCGCGGAACAGCTTCGAGATCGCCGAGCGCATCACGCGGTCCGCATCGGTCTCGAGCGAATCGATCTCCTGGCAGATCTTCAGTATGGCCGGGCCGTTGTCCATCGAGGACAGCAGCGTGACGGCGTCGTTGACGCGGTTACAGCAGACCTGCACCAGGTCGGCGAGGTGCAGCACCTCGGGCGTCAGGGTATGCACGTCATAGAGCATCAGCGACTCGGCCGTATCCTGGATCAGGTCCAGGATGTCGTCCATGCGCTGGATCAGCTTGTTGATCTGGTCGCGATCGAAGGGCGTGACGAAGGTGTTGTGCATCAGCGCGACCGTCTCGTGCGTGATGTCGTCGGCAGCATGCTCGATTGCGTGGATGCTGGCGACGTACTCGTCGCGCCGCCCGCCATCGGCGTAGCCGGCGAGCATCTCGACGAGCGTCTTCGCGCCCTTGACCACGAGCCCGGCATGGTTGTTGAACAGGATGAAGAACTGCCGCTCGCGCGGCATCAATACGGACAGCAGGCGCATCCGGGTTCTCCCTCGGGATCCGTTCTCGGCCGTGCATTGTAGCGACGAGGCGAACCGCCTGCGGTATCGTTGGCAGATGAAAACGAAACACCCCCCGATCGCCGCGTTATTCGGCGCCGCCTGGCTGCTGGCAACCGCCATTCCGGCCATTGCCGCCGACGATGACGCCCGGACCGCCCGGCTGATCGCGGAGCTCGGCCTGAAGGAATCCCCGGTTGCGCTCGTCGACCGGCCGGGCTGGGTCGCACCGCGGCGGGTCGTGATTCCGGCCGCGGATGCCGGGCGCCTTGCCTGGATGCAGGCGGCCGCGCCGGGCGTCGAGCTGCTGCCGGCAAAGGACCGGGCGGAGGCCGCGCGGCTCGCGGCCGGTGCCGATGCCGTCATCGGTTTCTGCACGCCCGAGGTGCTCGCGGCTGGCCGCGGCATCCGCTGGATCCAGGTGCTCTCCGCGGGCGTCGAGCGCTGCATCGGCATCCCGGGATTCGCGGAACGCGCAATCGCGCTCACCAACATGCAAAAGATCGCCGGGCCCGTGATGTCCGAGCACGTGCTCGCGTTCATGTTCGGCCTCGCACGCGGGCTCGCGACCTACGTGCCGCTGCAGGCACGCGGCGAGTGGAAGGACGACGCCGTGCCGGATGCGCGCATGTGGTCGCTCGAAGGCAAGACGCTGCTGGTCGTCGGCCTCGGTGGCATCGGCACCGAGACCGCGAAGCGCGCACATGCGCTCGGCATGCAGGTCATCGCAATCCGTAATTCCGGACGCACGGGCCCAGCAACCGTCACGGAAGTCGGCCTCGGCGCGGATCTGCACGCCTTCGCCGCGCGCGCGGACGTGATCGTCAACACGCTGCCGCTGACCGCGCAGACCACGCGCCTGTTCGACAAGGCATTCTTCGATGCCGCGAAACGCGGCGCGCTGTTCATCAACGTCGGCCGCGGCGCCAGTGTCGTGACGACGGACCTGGTCGCCGCACTCGAGGACGGGCGCCTCGGCGGCGCCGGCCTCGACGTCACCGACCCGGAGCCGCTGCCGGCCGATCACCCGCTGTGGCGCGCGCCGAACGTGCTGATCACCCCGCACATCTCGGCGACGACCGACCTTGGTGAGGAGCCGCGCTGGCTGATCGCGCGCGAGAACCTGCGCCGCTACGCCGTCGGCGGCAAGCTCCTGTCCGAGGTCGACGTCGGGCGCGGTTACTGATGTCGAACCGCACGCTGTCGCTCGACGACCGCCTGTACGATTACCTGCTGCGTCATTCGCTGCGCGAGCCGCCCACGCTTGCGGCGCTCCGCGCGGAGACGGCCGCGCACCCGCAGGTGAACATGCAGATTGCGCCGGAGCAGGGACAGTTCATGCAGATGCTGGTGCGCATGCTGGATGCGCGCCGCGCGATCGAGGTCGGCGTGTTCACCGGCTACTCGAGCCTGGCGATCGCACTCGCGATGCCGGAGGATGGCCGCCTGCTCGCCTGCGATGTCAGCGAGGAGTACACGGCTATCGCGCGCCGCCACTGGGAACGCGCGGGCGTCTTGCACAAGATCGAGCTCGTGCTCGCCCCGGCGCTGCAGACGCTCGACGCCCGTCTCGCCGCGGGCGAGGCCGGCCGCTATGACTTCGCGTTCATCGATGCCGACAAGTCCGGGTACCTCGGCTACTACGAGCGGCTGATGCAGCTCGTGCGCCCGGGCGGCCTGATCGTCGTGGACAACACGCTGTGGAGCGGCGACGTCGCGAATCCGGCGAACCGCAACCCGGATACCGTCGCGATCCGCGAGTTCAACGACCGGTTGCTGGCGGACCCGCGCATCGAGCTGTCACTGCTGCCGCTCGGCGACGGCCTGACGCTGGCCCGGCGGCGCCCCGGAGACGGTTGATCCATCGCGCTGCAGCGCGAGTATGATCGGGGCAGGCAAAGCAGAGGGGGACGGGACATGAACCGAAATCTTCTCGCCTCTTGGGTCATCGGCGCCGCGCTCCTGGGCGCGGCCGGCTGCAAGCCTGCCGCCTTACCGGAGCAGTTTCCACAGGCCGCGGCCGACGGCTGGATCGCCGCGTTCAACAGCGGCGATGCCGAGGGGCTCGCGCTGATGTACAGCCAGCAGTCGGAGGTCCTGCCGCCCGACGAGCCGATCGTGAGCGGCACCGCTGCCATCGAGCAGTTCTGGACCGACTACAATCCGGGCCAGGTGCGCCTCGAGATTTCCGACGTCGACGTCGCGAAGCTCGGTGATTACTGGTATCGCGAGGGCAACTACACCGCGCTGATCCAGGACGAGGGCATGCCGCGCATCGGCAAGTTCATGGAGTTGTGGGTTCGGGAGGGCAGCGCCTGGCTGCTCTACCGCCACATGTGGAGCCCCAATTCGCCGCCGCCGGCCGAGATGCCGTCGGTTGCGCCGGCCGGATGAGTGGAACCACCGTGAAGAAGCGGGCCCCGATCATCCTGCCGTGGCTCCTGCTGTCGATCGCCGGCTGCGCCGAGGCCCCGGTCCCGGAGCCGTTCCCGCAGCAGGTGCTCGACACCTGGATGGAGCGCTACGCGGCGAACGACGCGGCAGGCGTTGCCGCGCTCTACACCGAGGACGCGCAGCTCCTGCCGCCGGACCAGGAAATCGTCTCGGGCCGCGCCGCGATCCAGGAATTCATCGCGCGCACCAACCAGCCGGGCGGCCCGGCGCTCGAGATCATCACGCTCGAGACCCTCGTGTTCGGCGACTACGCGCATCGCCAGGGCAGCTTCCGGCTGAGAGGACCGGACGGCAGCGCCGTTGCGAGCGGCAAGATCCTCGAGTTGTGGAAGAAGGTGGACGGCCAGTGGCTGATCCACCGCGACATGTGGAGCGCGAACGCACCAGCGCCGCCCGTGGGATCCGATGAACCTGCGTGACCACGTCGAGGCGATCTTTCCGGAATGGGAACGCTGGTATCCGAGCCTGTTCGATGCCGCCGCCGACCTCGGCGTGATCCGCGCGCGCGTCTGTGCGCCGTCTTCATTGCTGCTGTCGCGCCGGCATGCGGCGATCCGTGACGAGGCGATCCTTGCATTCCGGAAGCGCTGGAACGCGCTCGAGGAATCCGAACGGGGTTGCGACTAGAACTCCGACTGCCAGCCTGCGCGGATCACGCGCCAGTCGCCGCCGTCCCCGCGCGCGAGCCGCAGGTCGATGCGGTAGATATCGCCCGCGAGATCCCAGCTCGAATCGGACTCCGCATCGCGTCCCAGCATGCCGACCGTGACTTTCACGCGTGCCAGCTCCGTTCCCTCGAATTCGATCGAATCGATGCGCGTGATGAGGCGGATGGACTGGTGCGCGATGAGATAGCCATGCAGCACGCCGCGGATGTCGGCGGCGCCGCGTCCGCTGCCGTCGCTGTAATCGTCGGCGATCAGTTCGCGCAGGTCCGCCGCGTCGCGCGCCTCGGCCGCGAGCTCCGCGGCATCGACCAGTGCGCGGATCTCTTCCTCGGGCGTGCCGGAGGGGCCGCAGCCCGCGAGCAGCAGGAGCGCGACAAGCGCGATGTTACTGGCGTGGCGGATAGGCATCCCACTGCGGCAGGCCGTCCGTGATCTCGAACCACGGCGCCTTGCTGGTCGCGAAGATGTTGCCGATCGGGTCGGCGCCGAGCGCGCTGTCGAAACTGCCGCAGGGCACGACGACCCGGCCGGTCGCCTCGACCACGCGCGGCACCGGGCTGCCGCAATGCCGGCAGAAATCCTGGCCGAAGTACTTGGCACTTTTCAGCGCAAAGCTCTGCACTCTATCCTTGCCGCGGACCCAGGCGAACTGCTCCACCTTGTAGAACGCGTTGGTCGCATGGGCTGCGCTGCGCGCACGGCGGCAGCGCGTGCAATGACAATTCTGCACGCGTTCCGGCGCCGCCGAAAACTCCCAGGCGGTTTCGCCGCACAGGCAGCTGCCCTGCGTGACGCCGAGCCGGATGGCGGGCGCCGGGCGGGCGACGCCCTCGCCGCCGCCGAATTCCCGGGGGTAGCCCTGGTGCTGTGGCAAGGCATCGGTGATCGGGAACCAGGGCGCGCGGGAGCCGGCGAACATGTGCATCTGCGGCCGGATGCCCGGGTCATCCTCGAGGTTGCCGGTCGGCACAATGACCAGGCCCATTTCTTTCATGATCGTCGGCGCCACGGAACCGCAGGTCCGGCAGAATGAGCGGCGGCCATGTTCCGAGGACTGGAAGACGGCGAGCTGGTCCTCGCCCGCTATCCAGCTGAATCCGGCGAGCGGGGCGCTCGCGAAAGTCGCAAACATCGCGCCGTGGTGCTTGCGGCACATGGAACAATGACAGTGCGCCATCATGTCGAAAGGTCCCGCGACCTCGAACTGGAGCGCTCCGCAAAGACAGCTGCCCTTGGTCATAATGGCACCCTGAAAGCCGGTGACCCGCTAGTTTGCATCAATGGAGAGGCGAGTCCATGTACACACTCTATATGTCGCCCGGTGCGGCGAGCCTTTGCGTGCACTGGATGCTGATCGAGCTTGGCGAGCCGCATGAGCTCGTCAAGCTCAGCATCGAGGCCGGCGACAACCGCAAACCCGAATACCTGAAGCTGAACCCGAACGGCTATGTGCCGACGCTGATCGTGGACGGCGCGCCCTTGTACGAAGCGGCGGCGCTCCTGATGCTGCTCGCCGAGCGCCACCCGCAGGCCGGGTTTGCTCCGCCGCCCGGCAACCCGCAGCGCGGCGCCTACATGACCTGGATGTTCCACCTGTCGAACACGCTGCAGGCGGCGTTCCGCGACTGGTTCTATCCCGAGCAACAAGGGCCGGGCATCGCGGAGACCGTCAAAGCCGCGGCGCGCCTGCGTATCGAGGCCGCCTTCGATCGCATCGAGGCGCAGGTCGCGGGCCAGGGGCCGTATATCCTGGGCGAGCGCGTCGGCGCGGTGGACTTCCTCGGCACGATGCTGATGCGCTGGTCGCGCAACATGCCGAAGCCCGCGACCGAATGGCCGAAGCTCGCGAACTACGTCGCGCGCATGAAGACGCGACCCTCGTTCAAGGTGCTGTACGAGCGCGAGGGTCTCACCGAATGGGCCTGACGCTCCTTCAAAGGAACGTGTAGGTCAGCGACAGCGAGATCGTCCCCAGTTCCTCGTCTTCGATGATGCTGAAGCGCTCGTACTCGAGCCGCGCGCCGAAGCTGCCGAAGCGCGCCTGGATCCCGGTGCCCCAGGCAAACTCCACGTCGTCTTCGTCGATCGAGAAGGCCGGGAAGGCCGCCGTCGAGCCGCCCTCGAACTGCCAGGCCGTGGCGCCGACCTTTGCGAACAGGTCGATCAGCGGAAAGTCGAGGTAGCCGACGGCAAAGGCCGACACGGTCTTGGCATTCAGCTGCGTCGTATCCGGGCAGGGCACGCCGACCAACTGGATGCAGACGATGCCGCTCGGCACGGTCGCATCGCCGTGGTCGATGTAATTCGCCTCGATGCCGAAACTGTCGAGTGGCCGGAAGCCGACGAGCACCTTGAAGCCGTCGTCCTTGTCGTCGAACGGCTGCGCGTCGGCCGGATTCTCCAGCCCGTACTCGCTCCGTGAAACGCCGGCGCCGAGATAGATGCCGTTGTCGGCGGCCGCGGCGATTGCGGAAAAGCAGCATCCAAGAACCAGCAGGGTCCCGCGCAACATGTAACGCTCCTTGTGATGGCGGTGTGCGACGACCATCTGACTGTTACCGGTCGCAGCGAGTTCCGGGTAACTGGCAACGTCGCGCGCCCGCGACAGGCGTGACGCCCGTCACACTCGGCGGCGGGGTCGGGTGGCTCAGGGCCTCGGCTTGCTCGCAGGCACGATGACTTCCTGCTGCGTCGGCTGGATGCTGCACGCGAACTGCAGCAGCGTCTCGCCGATCGTGCCGGGCTCGACCTGCTCCCAGTAGCGCAGCAGGTTGGTCGAGCGCTCGGGCGATTCGTCCTGCAGGTTGTTCCACTGGTAGAAGACGAGCCCGAGCGTCATGCGCCTGCGTTCCTTGCAGTCCCAGTCGTCGCGGCTGACCGAGCTCTTGTGCTCGAGCGGATGCTGCGGGTGCTTGTACTCGACGCGCAGCCACATCGTGACGATCTCGCCCTTGCGCCCCGAGTCGTGCCGCGTCGCGAAGTAGACCTGTTCTGGATAAGTCTCGAGCCATTCCCAGTCCATGCGGCCCTTGAGGTCGAGCTGCTTGACCCACTCGTTGCCGAGGCCCTTCATTGGCACGGTTGTCAGCTGCGCGAGCGCGGGGGCGGCGAAGGCCAGTCCGGCAAGCAGTACCGTGCGGGGAAAACTGTTCATGTCGCTATGGACGCTCGCGGACTCCGCAGGTTCCGGATTATCAGCCGAGGATCGCTTCGCGTCGATAGAGCCGCCCGGCCAGCCAGGCGAGCCCGAGGCCGAGCAGCAGGGTGCTCGCCGCCGATAGCAGCACCCAGGACAGCGGCAGGACATCGCCGCGCATCAACGACTGGATCACCAGGTGCTGCGACAGCGACGGCACCAGCATCAGCGAAATGGATGGCTGCACGGCGAGCACGCCTGCGATCGCGATCGGCACCGTCGGCACCAGCATCACGACACCGAGCCAGGATTGCGCCTCCTTGTAGCTCTTGGTGAACGAGGCAACGACGGTCAGCAGCGCCGCCCCCAGCAGGGTGAACGGCAGCACGGTAAGGAACACGCGCCAGGCGACCCCCGGCCCGAAGTTGGCCGACATGCCGAAAGTCTCGAGCGGCACGTAGCCGAGCGCCGCGACGATCGAGGCGGTCACGAGCGCGAGCGCGAGCGTCATCATGGTGGCGGCGGCGGCGATCTTTCCGTAGATCAGGCGCGCACGCGTCGCCGGGACCGTCAGCAATGCCTCCAGCGAACCGCGCTCGCGCTCGCCGGCCGTGGCGTCGATCGCGAGATACAGTCCGCCGAGCAGCGTGACCAGCAGGATCACGTAACTCAGCATGCCGAGCAGCAGCGTCGCGCGCGCCGATGGGGTGGAAACATCGATATTGTCGACGACCACGGCCTGCGCGATCGAGGGCGACACGCCGCGCGCCTGCAGGCGCAGGCTGCCGATGGTCGACGAGTAGCGCGCGATGGCGTCGTAAACGCGATGCGCGCGGCGTTCGGCCTTCGAGTTCGATCCGTCCGCGTACACCATGACGGCCGCGGGCGCGCCGCGCAGGAAGCGTTCGGCGAAGTTGTCGGGGATGCGCAGCACGACCAGGCCGTCCGTGTCCGCGATCCAGGCGCGGATCTCGGCATCGGTGCCGTCCTTCAGCGTCACCTCGAGCCCGCTTTCACGCAGCTGCTGGACGAAGTTCGGCGCGGCGGCGGCGTTTGCGATTGTGACCGGCGCCACCTCGTCCTGCGTGGCGACCGAACGGGCGAGGGCCAGCTTCAGGATCAGGATGAAGAACAGCGGCGCGAAGATCGGGCCGAGCACCAGGCTGGTGAGCAGCGTGCGGCGGTCGCGCAGGCTCTCGCGCAGCTCCTTCAGCATCACGATGCGGAGGATGGCGTTCATTCAAGCCCCCGGGCGTCGCCGATCGCGGAGACGAAAGCATCCTCGAGGGTCGTCGCCCCGAATTGCGCGCGCAGGCTGTCCGGCGTGCCGGCCGCGACGACGCGGCCGTGGTCGATGATGACGATGTCGTCGCACAGCGCGGCGACTTCCTGCATCACGTGGCTCGAGAACAGCACGCAGTGCCCGGAGGCGCGCAGCCGCAGGATCAAGGCGCGCAGCGCGCGGGTCGCCATCACGTCGAGACCGTTGGTCGGTTCGTCGAGCAGCAGGTTTTTCGGCGAGTGGACCAGTGCGCGCGCGAGCGCAACCTTGACACGCTCGCCCTGCGAGAAGCCCTTGGCGCGGCGGTCGGCGAAGGCGCCGATCCCGAGTTCGACGAGCAGCTCGTCGACCCGTTTCTGCAGCGTTCCGCCCTGCAGGCCATGCAGCTCGCCGAAGTAGGCGATGTTCTCGCGCGCCGTGAGCTGCGGATAAATGCCTGCGGAGTGGGGCAACACCCCGATGGCGCGCCGCGTCGCGAGCGAATCCTGCGCGACGTCGATGCCGTCGACCCGGGCCGTGCCGGCATCCGGCCGCAGCACGGTGTACAGGATGCGAAGCGTGGTCGACTTGCCCGCGCCGTTCGGCCCGAGCAGGCCGGTGATGCGCCCGTCGCGGGCCTCGAAGGCGACGTCATCGATCGCGCGGATGGCGCCGAAACTGCGGCTCAAGCCTTCGACCTGGATCATGGCGCGCTCCCGCTGAAGCTCAGGAAGAAGGGTGCGGGGCGGATCGCCTCCACGCAGCTGGCGTCGAGGTCCTCGACCGAGGCCTGCTCGATGAAGCGACGCAGCAGCCGCTGCACGCAGTGGCTGCGCGTCTGGCCGTGGCCCTGGCCCGGCACGACGACATGCAGCGAGTGCCGGAATCCCCTGGCCGCGATGGCGCCGTAATCGGCCGGCGTCGCCGGGTCGAACTCGCCCGACAGCAGCAGCGCCGGAACGGCGGAATCCATCGGCTCGTGGAAATCCTCATCCACCGGTCCGCGCGGCCAGACATCGCAGATCGCGGCCATGCCGTCCAGCATGATCGGGCCGATGTAGCTGCGTTCGAGCTCGCTGCGCTCAACCGCGCCGGTAAAGCGTGTCGCGTCCTCGGCGCAGACCACCGAATGGTGCATGCCCATCGCGATCATGCGTTCGAGGTCCTCCCCGATCATCTCGGCCTGCGCGGCGAGCGGGGCGTAGTTGCCGTTGGTCGCCGCCTCGTGGATCACGAGCGGCAGCAACGAGGCGGTGCGCGCAGAATAGGTGAGCATCCGCGCCATCGTCACCAGATGCGCGCGCGTCACCTGGATGTCGCTCGCCGTGCCGTCCACCGGGTCCATGAACCAGGTGGTGACGGCTCCACTGCGAAGCCGCGCTTCGATCCGGGAGAACTGTTCGGCGAGCGCGGGAAAGCGCTCGTTGCACGCGGCATCCTCCGCGCAGCGCGCGAATACGCGCTCGAGCGCGCGCTGTGATTCGATGGCGATGTGTGGCACGAGCGCGAGCGTCGGTGGCACGACCGCATCCAGCACGACCGAACGCGTGCGTTCCGGGTGGCGGCGCGCATAGTGCTGCGCGACCCGCGTGCCGTAGGAGCCGCCGAACACGTTGATCTGCTCGTAGCCGAGCGCTGCGCGCACCGCGTCGAGGTCACGCACTGCGAGACTGGTCGTGTAGAACTGCGGCCTTGCATCGAGCTTCTCGAGGCAGCCGCGCGCGAGTTCGCGCAGTTCCGCGGGCGAAGCCTCGCCGGTTGCGAGCATCTCGTCCGGAATGTCGCAGTCGAGTCGGTTCGATGCCCCGGTGCCGCGCTGGTCCACCAGCACCAGGTCGCGCTCGCGACGGATGCCGGCGAAAGCGCCGAGAATCGGCGCATAGCCCTCGATCGCGCCCTGGCCCGGGCCGCCGGCGAGCAGGAAGAGCGGATCGGGCTTCGCCTGGGTCGCGACCGCGGGCACCACGGCAACGGCAAGCTCGATCGTGGCGCCCTGCGGCTCGTCCGGATTTTCCGGTACGGCGAAGCGCCCGCAGCGCGCCTCGATTGACACCAGGCCGTCGGCGTCGCTGATGCGACAGGGCGTGAGCGCGAGGCCGGCGGCGCGGGCGGTGTCGGCCGCGAGCGAGCCGGGCGAGAGCAGCGCACCGAGCGCGAAAGCCGCGAGCAACCCGAAGCGCGAGTGCAATCGACTACTCATGGCTTTTCTCCGCATTCGCGTCCACCGCCTTTCGCCCCACCACCGCAGGATAGGATAAAGGGGACGCAAACAGGGACGCACCCCTTTGGTACCATGGCGCCCCGAAAACGGACCTTGCATGCGCACTTTCGATGTCATCGTCATTGGCGGCGGACACGCCGGCACCGAGGCGGCCCTGGCGGCCGCCCGCATGGGCGCGCGCGCGCTGCTCGTGACCCAGAGCCTCGCGACCATCGGCCAGATGAGCTGCAACCCGGCGATCGGCGGCATCGGCAAGGGCCACCTGGTGCGCGAGATCGACGCGATGGGCGGGGCGATGGCGCGCGCAGCGGATCGCGCCGGCATCCAGTTCCGCACGCTGAACGCGAGCAAGGGCCCGGCCGTGCGTGCGACCCGCGCGCAGGCCGACCGCACTCTATATAAGGAAGCGATTCAGGGCCTGCTCAAGGCAACGCCGGGCCTCGAGCTGATGGAAGCGGAGGTTGCGGATCTCATCGTGCAGGGCGATCGCGTCGCGGGCGTCGTGACGATGGACGGTTCCCGGATCGAGGCGCGCGCAGTCGTGCTGACCGTCGGCACTTTCCTCGGCGGGCGCATGCATATCGGCCTCGAGAGCCACGCGGGCGGCCGCGTCGGCGATCCCGCGTCGAACCGGCTCGCCGCGCGCCTGCGCGAATTGCCATTCGCGGTCGGACGGCTCAAGACCGGCACACCACCGCGCATCGACGGACGCACGCTCGATTATTCCGTAATGACGCGCCAGCCCGGCGACGAGCCACGGCCGGTGTTCTCCTTCCTCGGCCGGCGCGAAGAGCATCCACCACAGGTGGACTGTCACATCACGACGACCAACGAGCGCACGCACGCCATCATCCGCGCGGCCTCCGACCGCTCGCCGATGTTTACCGGCCTGATCGAGGGCGTCGGCCCGCGCTATTGCCCATCGGTCGAGGACAAGGTCGTGCGCTTCGCGGCGAAGACCTCGCACCAGATTTTCGTGGAGCCCGAGGGCCTCGACACGCCGATCGTCTACCCGAACGGCATCTCGACCAGCCTGCCGGCTGATGTGCAGCTCGAGTTCGTGCGCACGATCGCCGGATTCGAGCGGGCCGAGGTCACGCGCCCCGGCTATGCGATCGAGTACGACTACTTCGATCCGCGGGGGCTGCGCGCATGCCTTGAGACCAAGCCGCTCGCGGGGCTCTACTTCGCCGGCCAGATCAATGGCACGACCGGCTACGAAGAAGCGGCGGCCCAGGGCCTGCTCGCCGGCATCAATGCTGCGCGCGCGGTCGCAGGACAGGACGCCTGGTCGCCGCGGCGCGATGAAGCGTATCTCGGCGTGCTGGTAGACGATTTGATCACGCAGGGCGCGATCGAGCCCTATCGCATGTTCACCAGCCGCGCCGAGCACCGGTTGCTGCTGCGCGAAGACAACGCGGACGAGCGCTTGACGCCCGTCGCGCGTGACATGGGTCTCGTGGACGATGCACGCTGGGCATTCTGGTGCCGCAAGCGCGACGCGGTCGCCGCGGGCACGCCGCAGCCGATGGAAGACGAAGGCCTGGCCACGCAAGTGAGACTCGCGATCGAGGTGCGCGCCAAGTACGCGGGTTATATCGAGCGTCAGCGCGCCGAAGTCGAGCGGCACCTGCGCAATGAAGAGACCCGCCTGCCGGACGGTATCGATTACGCGACGATCGCCGGGCTATCCAACGAAGCGCGGCAGCGCCTGCGCGAAACACGACCCGGCACCATCGGCCAGGCCTCGCGGCTGCCCGGCATCACGGCGGCGACGATCTCCATCCTGCTGGTACACCTGAAAAAGCGCGCGCGGGCCGCATGAAACGCCGCTTGCACGCCGGGCTCGCCATGCTGCTTGCAGCGGGGGTCCTGCTCGGCGCTTGCGGTGGACGCGACCAGGTCGGCGAGGCGCTGGAACTGCGCCGCGGCAACGGCAGCGAACCCGATTCGATCGACCCGCAGCTCGCGCGCATGGAAGCGGCGATGACCATCCTGCGCGACGTCTACGAAGGCCTGGTCGCAATGGCGCCGGATGGCAGCGCGATCCCGGGCGCAGCCGAGTCCTGGACCGTTTCGGAGGACGGCCGGCGCTATACATTCAGATTGCGCGCGCAGGCGCGCTGGTCGAATGGCGATGCGCTCGTCGCCGAGGACTTTGCAGCGGCCTTCCGTCGGCTGGTGGACCCGAAGACCGCCTCCCAGTACGCGCTGATGCTGGAGCCGGTCGTGAACGCGACCGACATCGTCGCGGGCCGCAAGCCGCCGGATTCGCTCGGCGTTTCAGCGCCGGATGAGCGGACGCTCGTCGTCGATCTCACCGAGCCGAGTTCCTACTTCATCGCGATGCTGTCGCACCCGAGCACCTTCCCGGTGCACCGCGCGACGCTTGCTGTCCATCCACAGGAGTTCGCGCGACCCGGCACGGCGGTGACGAACGGCGCCTTTGTGCCCGCCGAGTGGGAGATCGGCTCGCACATCCGGGCGGTACGCAACCCGCATTACTGGAACGATGCCGCGAATCGCCTGGACGCCGTGCGCTACGTGCACGTGGCCGATCCGACGACCGAGCTGACGCGATTCCGCGCCGGCGATCTCGACATCACCTACACCGTGCCGCCCGGAGAGGTCGCGCGACTCGAACGGGAACTGCCCGGACAGTTGCACATCGCGCCGCACGTCGGCGTGTACTACTACGGGCTTGCGCTCGACCTGCCGCCGTTCCGCGATGCAGCGAAGCTGCGCCGGGCGCTCGCGATGACGATCGACCGTGAGATGCTCACGACCCGGGTGCTGGGCGATGGCGAGCGGCCGGCCTACGGCTGGGTACCCGAGGGCGTCGCGGGCTACACGCCGCAGCGCTTCGAGTGGGCGTCCCTCGATCAGGCAGCACGCATCGTCGAAGCGCGGCGTCTCTACGCCGAGGCGGGCTATTCCGCGGCGCAGCCGCTCAAGGTTGAACTGCGCACCAGCAAGAGCCCGATCCACGACCGCATTGCGCTCGCGGTGACGGCCATGTGGAAGGAAACGCTCGGCGTCGAGGCCAGCCTGCGATCCGAGGACTTCCGCGTGCTGAAAGCGGCGATCGACGCGCGCGAGGCCGCGCTCTTTCGCGGCAGCTGGATCGGCGACTACAACGATGCCTACTCTTTCCTGCAGGTGCTGAAGGGCGGATTCGGCATCAACCTGCCGCGTTACGCGAGCGATTCATACGATGCTGCGCTCCGCGGAGCGGCGGCAACGACGGATACACTACGCGCCGAGCACCTCGCCGCGGCGGAACGGCAGTTGCTCGCAGACGTTCCGCTGATTCCGCTCTACTTCTATGTCTCCAAGCACCTCGTCGCGCCACGCGTGGGCGGGTGGTACAACAACGTCATGAACGTCACGTACAGCAAGGGTCTCTCGGTCTCCCAGTAGCGGTTCGCGCTCGCGACGGCAGATCGCTTCGCTCACCGACGGCCGGCCCACCGCTCGCTCAGAAGATCGGACATTCGCTCGCCGGCGGGCCGGCCGTCGCATGGCGCCGCGATTTGCCGTGGGCCGATCGAACGGTCCTCGATTCGCGCGGCTGCCAGATGGCGGGACACGGTGACGGCGCTGGCGTGGGGGGGGGGG
>JBBEAB010000088.1:27179-35537 GCA_040899645.1 Steroidobacteraceae bacterium | reverse complement strand
ATCCTCGCCGGCGAGCGAATGTCCGATCTTCTGAGCGAGCGGCGAGGGTCCCCGGCCACTTCGCGCGCCGCCCCAGCGTCCGGGCGAGTGTCCGCCGCCGTGTCCGCGGACACATCGGTCGCGCCCCGGCGGATACCACCGCCACCCGATATGACTGCAAGTTCAACGAGTTATCGCGCCGGCCGTGAGTTGGCACGACACGTGCAATGAATAACCCGTGAGCTACCCCACGCCATGAAGATCACGAACCTCAGACCCCTGATCACGGGCACCGCGCGCAGTGATGCGCCCGCCTCCGACGCGTCGATCCGCGGCACCGAGGCCCAGGACATCTCGGTCGAGGCCGTCGCCGATCGCCGCAAGCAGATGATCCGGATCGGCCTCGCGGCCGGCGCCGCGCTGGTGGTCCTGCTGTTCGCGATCCTGATCCGCGGCTGGCTGTCTTCCGAGCACATGGTGTCGCGCGATCGCCTGCGCATCGTGACGGTGACCGAAGGTCCGTTCGTGCGCGACGTCTCCGCGCAGGGCACCGTCGTCGCGGCGGTGAGTCCGACGCTTTTTGCGGTGGCAGCCGGCAACATCAGCTACCAGGTGCGCGCCGGCGACACGGTCAAGGCGGGCCAGGTGCTGGCGACGCTCCAGAGCCCGACGCTCGAGAACGAATACCAGCGCGAGCTCGCAACACTCGAGAGCCTCAGCACCGCGTTGCAGCGCCAGGGTATCGAGATCCGCCGCCAGAACCTGCGTGGCCAGGAACAGGCGGATCTCGCCAACGTGCAGATCCGCGCGGCCGAGCGCGAGCTGCAGCGAGCGCAGGCGGCCTGGGACAGCGGAGCGATCTCGGAACGCGACCTGCGCCGCGCGCAGGACGAACGCGAGTCCGCGCGCCTCGCCTATGAGCACGCGAAACAGACGACGGGCCTCGAGCGCGAGAGCCTCGACCTCGACCTGCGCTCGCGCCGGCTCGAGCGTGACCGCCAGGGCTTCGTGGTCGCGAACCTCAAGCGCCGCGTGGATGAACTCACGGTGCGCTCGCCGGTGGACGGCATGGTCGCGAACCTGGCTGTGGCCGAGAAGGCAAACGTCGCCGAGAACGCGCCGCTGCTGACGGTCGTGGACCTGACGGCTTTCGAGGTCGAGTTCCAGGTCGCCGACGTCTACGCCCGCGACATCAAGGCCGGCATGGGCGCCGAGATCTCGCTCGACGGCGCGCAGCATGCGGGCATCGTCACCGCGATCTCACCCGAAGTGCGTTCGGGGCAGGTGACTGGCCGCGTCAAGTTTGCAGGCTCCCAGCCGACGGACCTGCGCCAGAGCCAGCGCGGCTCGGTGCGCATCGTCATCGAGCAGCGCGACCGCGCGCTGCAGTTCGAGCGCAGCTCCGACATCGCCTCGGGCACGCGCGCGGTCTACGTGGTGGACGGCGACCGCGCGGTGCGCACCGACGTGCAGCTCGGCGCTGCGTCGGTCGGCGAGATCGAAGTGCTGAAGGGCCTGAAGCCCGGCGACCAGGTGGTCATCTCGGGCTTCGGCGACCTTGGCGACGTACCTGAATTCACGATTGGCGGATGAACCGGAGTCCCACATGCTCGAAATGACAAGCATCAGCAAGATCTACCGCACGGACCTGATCGAGACGCACGCGCTGCGCGACTTCTCGCTGACGGTCGGCGACGGCGAGTTCGTCGCGGTCACCGGCCCCTCGGGCTCCGGCAAGACCACGTTCATGAACGTCGCGGGGCTGCTCGAGGTATTCGAGAACGGCACCTACAAGCTCGACGGTGAGGACGTGAACCGCCTGTCGGACGAGGCACGGTCGCGCCTGCGCAATGAGAAGATTGGCTTCATCTTCCAGAGCTTCAACCTGATCCCGGATCTCGACATCTTCGACAACGTCGATGTGCCGCTGCGCTACCGCCGCCTGTCACGCAAGGACCGCGAACAGCGCATCAAGAGCGCGCTCGAGGTCGTCGGGCTCTCATCGCGTATGCATCACATGCCCTCGCAGCTCTCGGGCGGCCAGCAGCAGCGTGCCGCCATCGCCCGCGCGCTCGCCGGCGACCCCCGTTTCCTGCTCGCGGACGAACCGACCGGTAACGTGGACTCGCTGATGGCGCGGCAGGTCATGGACCTGCTCGAGCAGATCAACGAGATGGGCACGACCATCATCATGGTGACGCACGATCCCGAGCTCGCGCGCCGCGCACACCGCAACGTGCACATCGTCGACGGCCAGATCTCGGATTTCCGTCCGTACGAGCCGCGCGACGACGAACCGTTGGCCGGGGTCGGCGTCGCTCCGGTCGCCGCCACGATGTCGCCAGCCTGAGCCGCGGAGAAGACACATGCTCGGCTATTACTTCCAGCTCGCCTTCCGCAACCTGCGCCGCAATCCCGGGCTGACCGCGCTGATGATCGGGGCGGTGGCGCTCGGCATCGCGGTCTGCGTGATGACGCTCACGATGTATCGCGCAATGTCGGGCAATCCGATCTGGTGGAAGAACGAAGTGCTCTACGCCGTCACGATGGATTTCTGGGATCCCGACCAGGCCTACTTCGACAACAAGCAGAACTTGCCGCCCGAGCAGCTCACCTACCGGGACGCGATGGCGGTTTACGGCTCGGACATCCCGAAGCGCAAGCTGATCATGCACAAGGCCGTCGGCATCGTCTCCGTGGACGGCTTGCAGGTGAAGCCCGAACGCACCGCCACGCGCGTGACGACCAGGGACTTCTTCGCGATGTTCGACGTGCCGTTCCAGTACGGCGGCACCTGGACCGACGCAGCCGACAGCGGTCCCGAACCCGTGATGGTGATCTCGCGCAAGCTGAACGACCAGCTCTTCGCGGGCACGAACAGCGTCGGCAAGCGCGTGCGCTGGAACGACAACGAGTTCCGCATCATCGGCGTGCGCGACCACTGGATGCCGCTGCCGACCTTTTACGACGTCAACAATGGCCCGCTCCAGGAATCGGAAGACGTTTACATCCCGTTCGGCTGGAACGCCGCGCTCGAGATCTTCAGTGCCGGCAACACCAACGGCTGGAAGCCCGAGGATATCCAGACCTACGAGGATTTCCTGAACTCCGAGAGCACCTGGATCCAGATGTGGGTCGAGCTGCCTGACGCCACCGCGCGCGACCGTTTCCAGGCGTTCATCGACAACTACTCGCAGGAGCAGAAGCGCGGCGGGCGCTACCAGCGGCCACTCAACAACCGGCTGACGAAGGTTGACCAGTGGCTGAAGGACAACGACGTGGTCGGCAACGACGACCGCGTGCTGGTTGGCCTCGCCTTCGCTTTCCTCGCGGTCTGCCTGCTGAACACCGTGGGGCTGCTGCTTGCCAAGTTCCTGAACAACGCGTCGATCACCGGTGTGCGCCGCGCGCTTGGGGCGAGCCGCCGGCAGATCTTCATGCAGCATCTCGTTGAGGTCGGCGTGATCTCCTCGATCGGCGCGGCGCTTGGCCTCGCGCTCGGCGGCCTGCTGCTGATGGGCCTGCGGGCGCTCTACACCGTGGACCCGGCCGACGTCGCCGGCACGCAGGCGCTCGCGCATGTCGACATGACGAGCGTCGCGACGGCGCTGTTGCTTGCGTTCTTCGCCACGATCGCCGCGGGTCTGTACCCCGCCTGGCGTATCGGCCGCATACCCCCGGCCTCTTACCTGAAGGCGCAGTGACATGACAGCCTGGAACATCCGCCCCATCGCTTCCGCGCTCTGGCGCAACCGCACCGGCGCGATCCTGGTCGCGTTCCAGATCGCGATCGGGCTCGCGGTGCTCGTGAACGCGGTCTACGTGGTCAAGCAGCGCGTCGACAAGATCGGCCGACCGACCGGCATGGATACGGCCAACATGATCTGGGTCGCGAGCGCGGGTTTCTCGAGCAGCTTCGACTACGACGCGAGCTGGCGCGAAGACCTGGCAACGCTGCGCGCGCTCCCGGGCGTGAAAGCAGCGAGCCTCATGAGCAACATCCCGCTCTCCGGTAGCGGCAGCTCGAGCGGCTACCAGGCGAAGCCCGGCAAGGTAACGCCGGCCGAAACGGTGCCCGGCAACACCTACAACGTGGACGAGCAGGCGATCGCCGCGCTCGGAATCACGCTGTCCTCGGGCCGCGCCTTCGAGGCGAGTGAAATCCAGCCGGCGATCGAGACTTACGACTCTTCGCCGCAGGCGATCGTGACCAGGGCGTTCGCGAAGGGATTGTTCCCGGACGATCCAAATCCGCTTGGCAAGACCTTCTACGACGGCCTCAGCAAGCCGATCACGATCGTCGGCGTTATCGAGCATATGCACGGGGCCTGGGTTGGCTGGGACAAGCTCGACAACGTCATCCTGTTCCCGCGCATCAAGAACGGACCGACGGCAATCTACCTGGTCCGCACCGAGCCGGGTCGCCGCGACGCCGTGATGCGCGAAATCGAGGAGAAACTCGGCAGCTCGAACCCCGGGCGCCTGCTGCGCTGGGTCCGGCCGATGGACCGCTTCATCACCCAGTCCTACCTGGATGACCGCAACATGGCGATTTTCCTGGTGAGCGTGACGAGCGCGCTGCTCGCGATCACCGCGCTCGGCATCTTCGGCCTCGCGACCTTCAATGTCAGCACGCGCATCCGCCAGATCGGCACGCGCCGCGCGGTCGGGGCCCGCAGGCTCGACATCGTGCGCCACTTCCTGGTCGAGAACTGGATGGTCACCTCGGCCGGCATCGTCGCCGGTTGCGGCTTTGCGCTCGCGATCGGCTACTGGATCTCGGTCGAATACGAGCTGCCGCGGCTCGACCTCTACTACCTGGTGGGTGGAGTCCTCGCGATCTGGGTGATCGGCCTGGCCGCGGCCCTGCAGCCGGCGCGCAAGGCCTCCGCAATCTCGCCGGCCGTCGCCAGCCGTACGGTCTGAGGCGGAGACCCTTAGACTGTGGCAGTCATTGCAACCGTTACGGCAGCTCGCGCATCCAAGCCCATGAAGGACAAGCAAGACCAGGGACTTCAGGACAGCTTGGGCGACCGTACGGTACTCGTGATCGACGACAGCGAGGCCGTGCGGACGGCCCTCGATGTGCTTTTGTCGATGCACGGCGCGCGGGTGATCGGGGCCGACACCGCCGCTGCCGGCATCGACGCGCTCTCGCGCGAACCGGTGGATCTCGTCGTGCAGGACATGAACTTCCGCCGCGAGGCGACCTCCGGCGAAGAGGGTGTCACGCTTTTCCGCCAGATCCGCACGCAGTACCCGGAACTGGCGGTGATCCTGCTGACCGCCTGGACCCATCTCGAGACCGCGGTCGAGCTGGTCAAGGCAGGCGCCTCCGACTACGTCGCGAAGCCCTGGGACAACGCGCGCCTGCTGACCACGGTGCGCAACCTCCTCGACCTGCACGCGGCCCGCGCCGAGAACCGCGCGATCCGCCGCCAGCGCGCCGCCGCGCGCGCGGAGCTGGCCGGCCGTTTCAAGCTGAAAGGCCTGGTCTACGAGAGCGACGCGATGCATGCGCTCGTGTCGACTGCGGTGCGCATCGCGCACGCCGGCGTGCCGGTGCTGATCAGCGGGCCGAATGGCGCGGGCAAGGAGATCATCGCCGACATCGTGCAGGCGAATTCCACGGTGCGCGACGGGCCGTACGTGAAGGTCAATCTGGGTGCGCTGCCGGACACGCTGATGGAAGCGGAACTGTTCGGCACCGAAGCCGGCGCCTTCACCGGCGCCAAGGCGCGCACCGGACGTTTCGAGGCGGCGGACGGGGGCACGATCTTCCTCGACGAGCTCGGCAACCTGTCCGCGCTCGGGCAGGCGAAGCTCTTGCGCGTGCTGCAGACCGGCGAGTATGAGCGCCTCGGCTCCAACACGACGCGGCGCACGCAGGCGCGCGTGATCGCCGCAACCAACGCCAACCTGCCGCAGCTGATCCGCGACAACCGCTTCCGCGAGGACCTGTTCTACCGGCTGAACGTGATCGAGCTGGAAGTGCCGGCGCTCGCCGCGCGCCAGGACGACATCCTGCCGCTCGCGCGGCATTTCCTCGAACCGGGATTCACGCTCGCGCCGGATGCGCTGCGCGCACTCGCGCGCTACAACTGGCCCGGCAATGTCCGCGAACTGCGCAACGCGATCCACCGGGCCTGCCTGCTGTCGGTCGAAACGATCGTGACGGCCAGGGCGCTGGCGCTGCCGATCGCGCCGGACACGGCCGATGGCTCCAACATCGACCGGGCGACCATCGAGCAGGCCCTGCTGCTGGCGGACGGGGTGGTGGCTCACGCGGCGCGTGACCTCGGCCTGTCGCGTCAGGCACTCTATCGCCGCATGGAAAAACTCGGCCTCAAGACACCCGTCGATCCCGGCCGGACCACAGCCACCAACGGCTGATGTCCACCCAGCCGCGCGCCAGCCGGTCGCTCGCCGGCCGCGTCGCCGTGGTGCTGTGCACCGTGGCGATCGTGGCGGCGTCGGTCACGTTGTGGCTGGACCAGCACCTGGATTCGCCGTGGCTCGCGGGCGTGCTGGCGCTGCTCGTGACCTTGCCACCCGCCATCTGGTTCACCCACTGGCTGATCGAGGGCTGGAGCCGCAGCATCCGCGCAGTCGCCGATGGCATCGCGAGCCTGCGCGATCGTGACTTCAGCGTCAGCGTCACGGCGACCGGCCCGGACGAGATCGGCGACCTGACCGAGGAGTACAACGCGCTCGGCGACAGCCTGCGCCGCGAGCGCCTCGACCTCTACCAGCGCGAGC
Organism: Steroidobacteraceae bacterium; assembly: GCA_040899645.1. Classification (GTDB taxonomy): domain Bacteria; phylum Pseudomonadota; class Gammaproteobacteria; order Steroidobacterales; family Steroidobacteraceae; genus SCUD01. Next base: position 28,799 of record JBBEAB010000088.1, on the reverse strand, counting down.
TCCTGCTCGATACCGTCGTGCAGACGACTCCGCTTGCACTCGTGCTGACCAACGCGAGCGACAAGATCGTGTTCGGCAACATCGCCGCGCGGCAGCTGTTCCGCGCCGGCCGCAAGATCGAGGGCATGACCTTCGCGGAACTGATCGAGACCGCGCCGCGGCCGTTGCGTGATGCCGTCGGCGGCGGCGTGGACACCCTGTTCACGGTGCAGGTAGGGGCTGAGACGGAGGTGTTCCACCTCAGCAACCGGCCCTTCTCGCTCAACAGCCAGCCGCACCGTTTGCTGCTTTTCAAGCAGCTGACGCGCGAGATGGCGGCGCAGGAAGTCGCGATCTGGAAGAAGGTGATCCGCGTGATCGCGCACGAGCTCAACAATTCGCTGGCGCCGATCAGCTCGCTCGCGCATTCCGGGAGGGTGCTCGCCGACGGGCCCGACGGCGAGCGGCTCGCGCGCGTGTTCTCGACGATCGAGGAGCGTGCTTCGCACCTGGCGACCTTCATCGACGGCTACGCGCGCTTTGCGAAGCTGCCGCGGCCGCGCCCCGCGCCGGTCGCGTGGAAGCCGCTCGTGATGGGGCTCAAGGACAGCCTGTCGTTCCAGGTCATCGAGCCGCTGCCCGCGGAGGAGGGCTGGTTCGACGCGCCGCAGATCGAGCAGGTGCTGATCAACCTGGTCAAGAATGCGATCGAGTCCGGCTCGCCCGAGGACGATGTGACACTCAGCGTGCAGGAACGCCACGGTGGCGTGGCGCTCGAGATCAGCGACCGCGGCGGCGGGCTCTCCGAAGAGGTCCTGCGCGACGCGCTGTTGCCATTCTATTCGACGAAACCGAAAGGCACGGGCCTCGGGCTTACGCTGTGCCGCGAAATCGTCGACGCCCACGGCGGCCGGCTCAGCATCGCCAACCGCGACGGTGGCGGCGCGACCGTCACGGTCTGGCTGCCTCAACCGCAGCAGCAATGACGTCCGGGCGCGCTGGGCCCGCCGGGGGCCCGCAAGCGAGCGAATAAAGTTCCGGCTGAGCGAGCTGCGGGCCCCCGGCGGGCCCAGCGCGCCCGGACACCACCAATGGAGCGGATGATGAAAACATTCTTTGGGTTTGACGTGAATGCCATAGACGGCGGCGCGAACCTGTTGGGCCGCCAGAAGGGGAGAGTCGTGCTTGCGGTCAATGTCGCGAGCAAGTGCGGGCTGACGCCGCAATATACGGGACTGGAAGAACTGCACGAAGAGCTGGCCGGCGAGAATTTTGCCGTAGTCGGCTTTCCGTGCAACCAGTTCGGCGGCCAGGAACCCGGAAGCGAGAAAGAGATCGCGATGTTCTGCGCCGCGAACTACGGCGTAACTTTTCCGATGAGTGCCAAGCTCGAGGTCAATGGCGCGAATCGGCACCCGCTGTATGCGTGGTTGACCGATCCGGAGAACGGCTTCCCCGGCGACATCCAGTGGAACTTCGAGAAATTCCTCATCGGCCGCGATGGCCGGTTGCTGAAGCGCTATGCGCCGACCGTCAAGCCGCGTGACAACGGCCTGATGCAGGACATCGCCGACGAGCTCTGAGCGCGGAACCTGATCGCGCGGATCGCGACGCGGCGAATCAGACGCCGCCGCTCGAGAA
>JBBEAB010000088.1:20129-27169 GCA_040899645.1 Steroidobacteraceae bacterium | reverse complement strand
CGGAGGAGCGCGCCGGCGTCCCGGACTACTTGGCTTTGGCCCTCTCTTTCTTGCTCGAGCGCTTGACGTCCTGGCCGTGCGCGCGCTTGTAGGACTGGATGTCCTTGAACTTTCCTTTCTTGTCGCGGACCGCGTAGAGCTTCTTGCCTGAACTGCTCCGATGCGTCGTTCTTGTTGCCATCTGCGTTTCCTCCGGTCAATCAATTGCTCACCCCCTCCCAGCTAGTAAACGCCTTCATACGCGCGTTGACAACCCGCCATGACGACTGGTTCACGCCCGCCGCCCAGCCGCGTGATAATGGCATCCACGATGATCGGGAGACTGACATGAACACGCGCTCGATCGTCGCCTGGACCCTCGTCTTCGGTTTGCTCTGGAATGCGCTCGGCTGGGCCGGCAACGTGTTCCTGCTGGGCGGAGCCTGGGCTGCGGTGGGCGCCGGGCTCGCGCCAGACTTCGCGCCGCCCTGGCCCGCGCTCGCGCACGAACTGATTACGTTTGTCTCGGACTTTGTCTACGCGTTCGCCTTCGTGTGGCTGTTTGCGCAGGGGAGCGACAAGACCATCGCGATGTCGATCAAGCTCGTGCTGCTGCTTTGGTTCGCGGGCGCGGCGATGACCTACCTGGCGATCGTGAATTCCGGCTTCCTGCCGTGGGCCATCGCGGTCCACTCGTCCCTGCTGGCGCTCGTGATTTTCGTCGTCACGGCGCCGCTCTTGCCGCGGGCGTTGCGGGCGCGCTGATCGGTGGAAATACGGGGCGGTTGCCCGTAACATCGCGGTCGACTTGCGGCGCCTGCCGGGCACATTTCGGAGACCGAACGGATGGTAATTCACGAGGCTGGCCTGAGGCTGATCGCGGCCGGGGCGCTACTGCTCTTCACGCAGTCTGCCGTGGCGGTCGACGGCGACGTCGAGCGCGGCCGCACGCTGGCCTACAGCTGCATGGGCTGCCACGGCATCGAGAACTACAAGAACGCCTATCCGAAGTACTCAGTCCCGAAGCTGGGTGGCCAGAACACGGCCTACATCCAGGCGGCGCTCGAGGAATACCAGGCCGGCGCGCGCTGGCATCCGACCATGAAAGGGTATGCGGCAAGCCTGTCTGCGCAGGACCGCGCGGACCTGGCCGCCTGGTTCACTTCAACCGCGCCGATCAAGTCAGGCGGAAAGCCGGTCGGCGCACCGCCGCCGGCGGCCGCAGCCTGCGGCGCCTGTCACGGGTCGGACGGCATCGGCACACTCGATGAATACCCGAACCTCGCCGGGCAGCACGCGGACTACCTCGCGCAGGCGCTCAACGATTATCGCCTAGGCACACGCAAGAATCCGATCATGAGCACTTTCGCGCAGACGCTGACGCGCGAAGATATCCAGGCGCTTGCGGCCTATTTCGCGAAACAGTCGGGGCTGCAGACGCCGAAGCTCTAGGGACTGACTCCTTTTTCGCGCAGCGAAAAAGGCGGACCGTCCCTTCTTAAGAGGGGACAGCTCACCTTAAGAGGGGACAGTCCCCATTTTCCTCAGAGCCGGAAAATGGGGACAGTCCCCTACTTCAGCTTTTCCAGGAAGAGCGCGACTGCCCACTGGTAGTAGTCGACGTTGTCGCGCTTCGCGAAGCCGTGGCCCTCGTTGAGCCCGACCAGGTACCAGACCTCGCCGCCATTCGCGCGGATTTTCGCGACCATCTGCTCTGATTCGGTGTACGGCACGCGCGGGTCGTTCTGGCCCTGCACGATCAGCATCGGCTTGTTGATCTTGCCGGCGTTGTTGAGCGGCGAGATCTTCTCGAGGTACCCGCGCATCTTCGGGTCGCGCTCGTCGCCGTACTCCGGGCGCCGCAGGTCGCGGCGGTATTCCGCCGTGCTCTCGAGGAAGGTGACGAAGTTGCTGATGCCGACGATGTCGATCGCGCCGCGCAGGCGGTCGTTGTAGTGCGTCATGGACGCCAGCACCATGTAACCGCCATAGGATCCGCCGATCAGCACGACGCGCGACGCGTCGAGGTCCGGCTGCGTCGCGATCCAGTCGAGCAGCGCGCCGATGTCACGCACCGAGTCCTCGCGCTTCATGCCGTTGTCGAGCGCGACGTAGGTCTTGCCGTAGCCGGTCGAGCCGCGCACATTCGGCGCGATCACCGCATAGCCGAGCTCCACCGCCCATTGCTGGGTCGCGATGCTGAAGATCGGCTGCGACTGCGCTTCCGGGCCGCCGTGGATGTTGATCAGCACCGGGTGCGGGCCGGCGCCCGCAGGCCGGTAGACCCAGGCCGGGATCTCGCGTGGCTTGTTGCCGACGCGATCGAAAGTCGGATAGCGCACCAGCGTCGGCGCCACCAGGCGCGACGTGTCGAGCGGGCCAAGTTCGCTCTCGGTCCAGCGCACCGGCGCCGCTTCGCCGGGCTTGATCGTCCAGACGTCATAGGGCGCGGCCGGCGTCTGCAGGCTGTACGCGAGCCGGTGGCCGTTCGGTTCGAACTGGATGCTGCCGAGTACGCCGAAGGGGAGCTGCGGCACGGGCACGTCGATGCCGGTCGTGATGTCGCGGATCAGGATGCGATCGGCGCCGTCCTCGTTGAGTACGTAGGCAAGATAGCGCCCGTCATCCGACAGCGTGATGTCCTGGACATCCCAGTGAATGCCGGCGGTCAGCGGCGTGACCTTTCCGCTTGCAAGATTGACATGGCGCAGCGTCCGGAACTCGCTGCCGAGGTCGGACGTGTAGTAAATGCCCTTGCCGTCGCCTGAGAACACGGCGTTGAACCGTGCAGCTTTCTCTTTCGAGGGCTCGGTCTCCTTCAGGGTGCGGCTTTCAAGGTCATAGACGTGCAGGTAGGTCTCGTTGACCGAGATGAAGCGCACGACCAGCAGCGACTTGCCGTCGGGCGACCATTCGCCGATGCCCCAGCCGGGACTGCCGGTCTCGAACACGAGTTCCGGCTGGCGTTTGTCGAGCGGGTCGTCGATGTAGACGTCCGAATCGGTGCCGTTCTTCGCGGTCCAGGTGAATGCGATCCTGGTGCCGTCCGGGGACCATTCGATGTTGCCCGCGCGGCCGCGGCCGTCGGTCAGGCGCACCGGCACCGGATTGGCCGGATCGAGGTACTCGATCTGGAAGTTCTCATTGCCACCGGTATCGCGCGCGTAGGCGATGCCCTTGCGCGCGCCGGTCGGCGACCAGGCGCCGCCGCCGATCGGCTCGTCGAAGAACGTAATCTGCCGACGGTCGCCCATCGGCCGGTCCACGACGTGCAGCTGCGCGGTATTGCCGAAGCGCGTGCTGATCGTGATGCGCCCGTCGGGCGTCCAGCCGACCAGGCTGGCGCTGCGCGAGTGCTGGTAACGGCGCATGCGCTCGATCAGTGCGGCCGGGATCTCGGGAATGCCCTCGATCGCGAGATTTCCACGGGTGACGCGTTCGACATCCGCGGCGGCGGCGTGGACCGCGATCAGGGTCGTGGCGGCAATGAACAGGCGAATCATCGGCTTCTCCGTCGAAATGCATGGAAAATGGGGACGCATCCCTTTCTTCAGACATAGTACAACGGAGACGCAGCACATTTGCCCCGTCGAAGAGGGATGCGTCCCCTTTTCTGCGATCATGAGCGCCATGCAGGGCATCGCCTCCAAGCTGACCGATTTCGCCGCCGGCATCACTGCCATCGATGCGGATTACGTGCGCCCGCGACTCGCGGCCTCGCACCTGGTTGTGGAGGGCCCGCGCGCGGCCTTCGTGGATACCGGCACCTCGCTGTCGGTGCCGAACCTGCTCGGCGCGCTGGCGGAGAAGGACATCGATCCGGCGGACGTCGACTGGGTGCTGGCGACGCACGTACACCTCGATCACGCGGGCGGCGCGGGCGCGCTGATGCAGCACCTCCCGAATGCGCGCTGCGCCGTGCATCCGCGTGGCGCGCGCCACCTCGCCGAGCCCTCGAAGCTGATCGCAGGCTCGATCGCGGTTTACGGGGAAGAGCGATACCGGAGCCTGTACGGCGACATCGTGCCGATTCCCGAAGCGCGGCTGTTCGTGCCGGAGGACGGCACGCGCGTGAAACTGGGCGCGCGCGAATTCGAGCTGATCCACACGCCGGGCCACGCACTGCATCATTATTGCGTGGTGGATCGGGGCCACCAGCTGATCTTCTCGGGCGACACCTTCGGCATTTCGTACCGCGACTTCGACGTGGCGGGCCGCGAGTTCATCATGCCGACCACGACGCCCGTGCATTTCGACCCGGAGGCGCTGTGCGATTCGGTGGACCGGCTGATGTCCTATCATCCGCAGGCGATCTACCTGACGCATTACGCCGAGGTGCGGGATCTTCCGCGTCTCGCCGCCGAAATGAAGGAACGGGTGCGCGCGTTCGCCGACCTCGGTCGCCGATATGCGTCAGCCCCGGATCGCGCGGACCAGCTCCGGCATGGCATGTTCGCGCTGCTCGGTCGCTGGCTCGACGCGCACGACTTTCCGCGCGACGATGCGGAGCGGCACCGGCTGCTGGACGATGACGTTGAACTCAACTGCCAGGGCATCGAAGTCTGGCTGGACAGGAAATGACATGAACTCATTCAGGGCATTCCGGATTCACGAGCGCGACGGCAAGATCGTCGCGGGCTTCGAACAGATGACGACCGACGCGCTGACGCCGGGCGACGTCGTGATCCGCGTGCGCTATTCGAGCATCAACTACAAGGACGCGTTGGCGGCGACCGGCGCGGGCAAGATCCTGCGCAAGTACCCGCTGAACGGCGGCATCGACCTCGCGGGCGAGGTCGCAAGCTCGACCGATGCGCGCTACCAGGTCGGCCAGGCGGTGCTGGTGACCGGCAGCGGCCTTTCCGAGAGCGTGGACGGCGGCTATGCTGAATTCGCGCGCGTGGTCGGCGATTCGGTCGTGCCGCTTCCGCGCGGCATCGACCAGCAGCAGGCGATGGCCCTTGGCACCGCGGGCTTCACCGCGGCGCTCGCGATCCATCGCATGGAGCACAACGGCCAGACGCCCGCGAAGGGCCCGATCGTCGTGACCGGTGCGACCGGCGGCGTCGGCTCGATTGCGGTGGACCTGCTGGCGGGCCGCGGCTACGACGTGGTCGCGGTGACCGGCAAGCCGGAGGGCGACGAGTACCTCAAGGCCCTGGGCGCGGCGCGTGTGCTGCGCCGGCAGGAGATCGACCTCGGCAAGCGGCCGATGGAAGCCGTGCAGTTCGCGGGCGCGATCGACAATGTCGGCGGCGAACTGCTGACCTGGCTGACGCGCACCGTGGATTTCTGGGGCAACATCGCGAGCATCGGCCTGGCCGCGAGCCCGAAGCTCGAAACCACCGTGCTGCCGTTCATCCTGCGCGGCGTGAGTCTGCTCGGCATCACCTCCTCCAACACGCCGCGCGACGTGCGACTCGAAGTCTGGAAGCGGCTCGCGAGCGACCTGCGCCCGCGGCACTTCGACCGCTTCGTGACGCGCACGATCGCCTTCGACGAACTGCCGGCGGCATTCGACGACTACATCAAGGGACGCGTGCTCGGGCGCACCGTCGTGAAGATCGGCTGACATGGCGGGCGACGCCCTGAAAGCGCGGCTCGTGGCCGGCGCGCAGCAGCTGGGCATCGCGCTCGACGCGGTGCAGGCCACGGCGCTGATGCACCTGATCGCGGAGCTGCGCGACTGGAACACGCGCATGAACCTGACAGCGATCACCGCGCCCGCCGACATGGTGGACAAGCACCTGCTCGATTCGCTGTCCATCCAGCCGCATCTGCATGGCCGCCGCATCGCGGACATCGGTACTGGCGCTGGCTTTCCGGGCCTGCCGCTCGCGGTGGTCAATCCGCGCCGGGACTTCACGCTGATCGAGGCGACCGGCAAGAAGCTGCAGTTCGTGCGGCACGTGATCGAGGCGCTGCGCCTCGTGAACGTCGAGGTGGTGCAGGCGCGCGCCGAGAGCTGGCGCCCGCGCACGGCGTTCGACTGCGTGATCGCCCGCGCGCTCGGCAAGCTCGCGGACTTCGTGCGCGTGGCCGGGCATTTGTGCGCGCGCGATGGCAGGATGCTGGCGATGAAAGGGCGTCACCCGACCGTCGAGATGGAAGAGCTGCCGCGCGGCTGGCGCGTGAGTGCGCTGCACGACCTGACGGTGCCCGGGCTCGCGGCGGCGCGCTGCGTGGTCGAGCTGGTGCGGGCCTGAGCTGATGCGCCGCGTCATCGCTGTCGCGAACCAGAAAGGCGGTGTCGGCAAGACGACGACCGCGGTCAATCTCGCAGCGTCGCTCGCCGTGACGAAGCGACGTGTGCTGCTGGTGGACCTCGATCCGCAGGGCAATGCGACGATGGGCTGTGGCATCGACAAGCGCCAGCTTGAGCGCTCGGTGACCGACGTGCTGATGGGCGATTGCAACGTGGCGGACGCGATCCTCACGATCGAGGTGGCCGGCTTCGACCTGCTGCCGTCGAACCAGGATTTGACCGCCGCCGAGGTGAGGCTCCTGACGATGCTCGCCGGCCGCGAGCACCGGCTCGAGCGCGCGCTCGAATCGGTGCGCGACCGTTACGACCTCGTGATCATCGACTGTCCGCCCGCGCTCAACATCCTGACGGTCAATGCGCTGACTGCCGCGGATTCCGTGCTGATCCCGATGCAGTGCGAGTACTACGCGCTGGAAGGACTGTCCGGGCTCGTCAGCACGATCGAGCAGATCCGCGATTCGGTGAATCAGAAACTGCAGATCGAGGGCATCCTGCGCACGATGTTCGATCCGCGGAACAACCTGTCGAACGACGTCGCCGCGCAGCTGATCGAGCATTTCGGCGAACGCGTGTTCCGCACCATCATCCCGCGCAACGTCCGCCTGGCCGAAGCGCCGTCCTTTGGCGTGCCCGCGATGCTGCACGACAAGGACTCGCGCGGCGCGCTCGCCTACCTCGCCCTGGCCGGCGAAATGATCCGCCGCTCCGAAGAACCTGAAAAGGGGACGCATCCCTTTCTCCCTTGAAAAGGGGACGCATCCCTTTCTCCCTTGAAAAGGGGACGCATCCCTTTCTG
>JBBEAB010000088.1:0-20119 GCA_040899645.1 Steroidobacteraceae bacterium | reverse complement strand
TGAGGATGGCGATCCCGCCGGTGCGCTGGCAGAAAGGGATGCGTCCCCTTTTCAAGGGAGAAAGGGATGCGTCCCCAATTGCGTCCCGGTTTTGGGATTGGCGCCGGACGAGGCGTCCCACGAGCGGGATGAGCAGCCCCGGCCGGGAGCCAGGCCCGCGCGCCCGGAAAAATTATAAATAGCGCTGAATCAATGACTTAAATCTGATTCAAACGACTTGGCACGGTCCTTGCTCTATCTACATCAGGAAGCGGCGCTGCCGCAGCGAAACCAGATGAGGAGAAGAGTCATGACCACCCAGTTCAATCGCAACTACCGGACGCTCGCCTCGGCCTTCGCGGCGGTCGTGATCGTCGGCCTCACCGGCCTGACGCTGGATCGCGGCCATGCGGGCGCGCTGCCGGCGGGCGTGATCGAAATCGGCGAACTTGAGACCGTGATGGTCGGCGACCTGAACATCGCCTCCCTGCCGGCCGTCGAAGTGATCGGCAGCCGCAGCGTGCAGCTCGCCGACGTCGATGCGCTCGATGCCGACGCGCAGGGTTGAGGCGGTCGCGGCCGTGGGCCGTGACGAAGCGCCTGCCGACGTGCAGCTCACGCGCGCGTTCATCGCGGTCGGCGCCGGCCTGGTGCTCGCGATGATCATGCTGCGCCCCGCGGGCGACGCCCCGAACGTCCGCACGCTGCTCCCGGAATTGCACGCCGTCGCCGGCATCCCCTGCCTCGTGATCAAGTTTTTCTACGGAGATTTCTGATGGATCGCCCGCGCATCCACAACGCTTCCAAGCACCAGAAAAAGATCGCCTGGGTGATCGGCGGCTTCATCGCGTTGTCGGGCGTCGCCTTCGCGATCGCCCGGCTCGAACCCGGCGCGCCCTCGGTCGCGCGCGAACAGCTCTACCTCGATGAAGTGAAGGAAGGCACGCTGGAGCGCAAGGTACGCGGTCCCGGCGCGCTGCAGCCGCGCGAAGCACGCTGGCTGTCTACGCGCGTCGAAGCGCACGTCGATCGCGTGCTGGTGCGCGCAGGCGAGACCGTCGAAGCGGACACGATCATCGTCCAGCTCTCGAACCCCGAAGTGGAACGCGCGGCCGACGCCGCCGCGCTCGAAGTCGCCGCCGCGCGCGCCGAGTACGCCGCCGCCCGGCTCGAACTCGAAAGCCAGCGCCTCGACCGGCGCTCCTCGCTTGCCGAAGCCCGCGCGACGGCGGAGTCCGCGCGGCTGCAGGCCGTTGCCGAGGAGCGCGCCTTCAAGACGGGTGCCGTCTCCGAACTGCAGTCGCAGCGTTCGAAGATCCTCTCGACCCAGCTCGGCGAACGCGCCGAGATCGAGCAACAGCGCCTCGCGGCGCTCGATTCCGCGGTCGGCGCCCAGCTCGAGGCGCGCATGGCGCGCCTGCGCCAGCAGGAACGCGCGCTCGAAGAACGCCGCCTCGCGGCCGATTCGCTGAAAGTCCGCGCCGGCATCGCGGGCGTCGTGCAGAGCGTGCCGGTGCAGGAGGGCCAGCAGCTCGCGCCTGGCGCCAATGTCGCGCGCGTGGCCAAGCCGGACACGCTGTACGCGGAACTGCGCATCCCGGAACTCGACGCGCGGGACCTGGCGGCGGGGCTGTCGGCCACCATCGACATGCGCGATCGCCTGGTGCGCGGCCGCGTGGTGCGCGTCGACCCAACCGTCGTCGCCGGCGCGGTGCGCGTCGAGATCGATTTCGACGAGGCGCTGCCGTCGCAGGCGCGCGCCGACCTCTCGGTGGACGGGACGATTGCGATCGAGACGCTCGCGAACGTGCGCTACATCGGCCGGCCGGTCGGTGCCCAGTCCGATTCCACCACGACGGTGTTCCGCGCGAAGCCCGGCGAGCGCGTCGCCGAGCGCGTGACGGTGAAGTTCGGGAAGGCATCCGTGAACCAGATCGTCGTGCTCGAAGGCCTCGAGCCCGGCGACATCGTGGCGCTCGCGGACACGACGCAGTGGTCCGGCAAGGACCGCCTGGTCATCGACTGACAACAACGGAGTACTGATAACATGCAGCAGCAAGCCATGATCAGCCTCGAGGGCATCACCAAGGTGTTCTACACCGACGACCTCGAGACCCACGCGCTCGACGGCATCCACCTGGACGTTGGCAAGGGCGAGTTCCTGTCGATTTCCGGTCCCTCGGGCTGCGGCAAATCGACGTTGCTTGCACTGCTCGGGCTGCTCGATACGCCGACCGAAGGCAGCTACAAGCTTGCCGGCGACGACGTGACTTCGCTGACGCCCGCCGGGCGCGCGAAAGTGCGCAACGAGCGCATCGGATTCATCTTCCAGGCCTTCAACCTGATCGGCGACCTCACGGTGCTGCAGAACGTCGAGTTGCCGCTGACTTACCGGCAGAACATGGGCGCCGACGAGCGCCGCAAGGCGGCGCTGCATGCGCTCGAGCGCGTCGGTATGGCGCACCGCGTCAATCACCACCCGGCGCAGCTTTCCGGTGGCCAGCAGCAGCGCGTCGCGGTCGCCCGCGCGCTCGCGGGGCGGCCCGCAATCCTGCTCGCCGACGAGCCGACCGGCAACCTCGACTCACGCAATGGCGAGGCGGTGATGAACCTGCTGCGCGAGCTGCATCGCGAGGGCTCGACCATCTGCATGGTGACGCACGATCCGCGCTACGCGGATTACGCGGATCGCAAGATCCAGCTGTTCGACGGTCGCGTGGTCGACGAGGACACGCTGATCGACCTGTCGTCGCGTCGTGCGGCCAAGGCCTGAGGGGAATTCCATGCGCGGATTCATCGATGAGATCAAGTCGGCCATCTCCGGCCTGACGCGGGCCCCGGCATTCACGGCGCTCGCGGTCGGCGTGCTGGGCCTCGGACTCGGCGCGGTCATCTTCATGTATGGCGTGGCCGACACGCTGATGCTGAAGCCCGCGCCATACCCGAACGGCGAGCGCCTCTACACGATCGTCACGCACGGCGGTCAGGCGCCGGACGATTACGACGATTCGATGAAGCTGCAGGATTACCTGCTGGTCCGCGAGGCGCAGACGCAATTCGAGGCGATGGGCGGCATGTACGTCGGTACCGCCTACCTGACCGGCGACGGCCAGGCCGAACGCTACGATGGCGGCTTCGCAGACGGCTATCTTTTCGACGTGGCCGGCACCGCGCCCTTGCTCGGTCGTACCATCCTCCCCCGCGACACGATCGAGGGCGCGGCGCCGGTTGTCGTCCTGAGCCACCGCCTGTGGACCGAGCGCTTCGACTCCGATCCCGGCGTGATCGGCCGCGTCGTGCGCGTTAATGGCCGCTCGTCGGAAGTTATCGGCGTGATGCCGGAACGCTTCACGTTCCCGTCGACCGCCGCGCTCTGGGTCGCGATCCAGCAGGACCCGGCGCGCCTCTCGCGTCAGGATACCGCCGATGTCGGCGTCTATGGCCGCCTGCGTGCCGACGGCGACCTCGATCTCGCCCAGCAGGAGCTGGCGCCAGTTGCCGCCCACATCACCTCGACTGTCGGCAAGGAGTTCTTCAACGGCCGCTTCGAGGTCAAGACCTTCGCCTCCGGTTTCATCGGCGATGAGGGCGAGCAACTCATCTGGACGCTGCTGGTCGCAGTCGGCTTCGTGCTGCTGATCGCCTGCGCCAATGTTTCCAACCTGCTGCTCGCGCGCTCGGCTTACCGGGTGCGGGAAACGACCGTGCGCTCGGCGCTCGGCGCCTCGCGCGGCCGGTTGGTCGCGCACATGCTGGCCGAGGGGCTCGTGATCAGCACGCTTGCGACGCTGTTCGGCCTGCTGCTCGCATCCATCGCACTCGACGGCTTCCGGCTCGCGATTTTCCGCCTGATGGACGACAGCCCGACCTGGTGGGCATTCGAGATCGACTACCGCGTCGCGGCGTTCGCGGTCGCGGCCGCGCTCGGTTCCACGCTGGTCGCGGGCCTGCCCGCGGCGATCCGCGCCTCGCGGCCCTCGCTCGATTCGCTGCTGCGCGACGGCGGTCGCACCGGCACCGGTCTCGCGATCGGCAAGATCGCCTGGGCGCTGGTGGTGTTCGAAGTCGCGCTCGCCTGCCTGCTGCTCGGCACCTCGGCGCTGATGACCAAGAGCGTGCTGCGGGCGACCTCGAGCGAGGTCGGCGTCGAGACCGCCGACATCATGACGGCGCGCGTCGGCATGACGGCCGGCACCTACATGGAACCAGCAGACCAGATCCGCTTCTGGGAGACCTTTGTCGAGCGCATCCAGTCGCAGCCCGGCATCACCGCAGCAACGGTCACGACCTCGCTGCCGGGCGGCTTCTCCAGCGACGGACCGGTATCGATCGAGGGCCGCGACTACGGCGACACGAGCACCCGGCCCTTCGTTCAGCAAGTCGTATCGAGCCTGTCGTTCTTCGAGACCTTCCGCATCGCACCGCGGCAGGGCCGCCTGTTCGACAGCCGCGACAACGCCGACTCGATGGAAACCGTCGTGATCAACGAGCGCATGGTGCGGGACCTGTTCGGCGACGAATCGCCGCTCGGCGCGCGCGTACGCTATGACCTCGACGAGGACGGCGGCTGGATGACGGTCGTCGGCGTCGTGCCGGACGTGATCCATGACAACAGCGGCACCGCCGAACCGACCATGTACCTGCCGATCGCGCAGCAGGACCAGCGCTTCATGAGCATCGCGGTGCGTGGCGATGGCGAGCTGCGCTCGCTGATCGGCGCGGTGCGCACGGCGCTCGCGCAGACCGATCCGGACATGGCGCTCTACTGGCTGCGCACGCTCGACGAGGCGCGCGCGATCCAGAACGCGGGCTTCCGCATCGTCGGCACGATGTTCGCGGTATTCGCGGGCGTCGCCGTCGTGCTCGCTGCCGCGGGGCTGTTCGGCGTGCTCGCGTTCCACGTCGGCCAGCGCACGCGCGAGATCGGCGTGCGCCGTGCGCTCGGCGCGGACAACCACCGCATCCTCAGAATGATCCTGCGCGCGAGCGGCGTGCAGATCCTGATCGGCATCGGCATCGGCATGACGCTGCTGCCGGTTATGGGCAGCGGTCTCGGCGACATCCTGGGCGACGTGAGCCCGTATGATCCGGCCATCTACACGATGGTCGTCGGCCTGATGCTGGTCGTCGCGATTGCGGCGACCCTGACGCCGACCCGGCGCGCGCTGAAGGTGGATCCGGCGGCTGCGCTGCGTTATGAGTGACCGAACGAAGGCGGCGCTGAAGAAGCTCGGCTGATCCTTGCCACGCAGGCGAGGGGCAGGGCACGATCCTGACTGTGCAAGCCCGCATCCTCATCGCCGACGACCAGGCCGATATCCTCTCTGCGCTGAAGCTCCTGCTGAAGCGCGAAGGATTCGAGATCGCGACGGCGACCTCCCCGGCGGGCGTGCTCGACGTCGCCGCGCGCGAGCACGTGGACGTTGCGCTCGTGGACCTCAACTACACCCGCGATACGACCTCGGGCGAAGAGGGCCTCGAGCTGGTCGACCAGCTGCGCAAGCTCCACCCGGAACTCCCGGTCGTCGTGATGACCGCGTGGGCGACCGTCGAGGTCGCGGTGCAGGCCATGCGCCGCGGCGCCAACGATTTTGTCGAGAAGCCCTGGAACAACCAGCGGCTGCTGTCCGTGCTCGGCAACCAGGTCAGGCTCGCGGAAGCGCGCCAGCGCGGCCGCCGGCTCGCGGACGAGAACGCGATCCTGCGTGCCAGCGACGGGGCGAACCTGGTCGCGAGTTCGAAGCCGATGCAGGACGTGGTGCGCCTCGCGCGCCAGGTCGCGCCCTCGGACGCGAGCGTGCTGATCACCGGCGAGCCGGGCACTGGCAAGAGCCTGCTCGCGCGCCTGGTCCACGACTGGTCGCCGCGCGCCGAGAAGTCCTTCATCTCGGTCAATGCCGGCGGCCTGCCCGAAAGCGTGTTCGAGAGCGAGATGTTTGGCCACGTGAAGGGCGCCTTCACCGACGCCAAGTCCGACCGCTCCGGCCGCTTCGAGCTCGCCGACGGCGGCACGCTGTTTCTTGATGAGATCGGCAACGTGCCGCCGGCGCAGCAGGCGCGCCTGCTGCGTGCGCTCGAGACCGGCGAGTTCGAGCGTGTCGGCTCCTCGCGCACGCAACGCGCCAACGTGCGCGTCGTGTCGGCGACCAACGCCGATCTCGCGGCGATGATCCGGGACGGACGCTTCCGCGAGGACCTGCTGTTTCGCATCAATACCGTCGAGATCCGCCTGCCGCCGCTGCGCGAACGGCGGGAAGAGATCGTCGAACTCGCGACCGCGGCGCTTGAGCGCAAGGCGACGCAGTACGGACGCGTGGTGACCGGCTTCGACACCGCGGCGCTCGCGGCGCTGCAGCAGTACAACTGGCCGGGCAATGTGCGCGAGCTCAACAGCGTGGTCGAGCGCAGCCTGCTGCTGACCGCGGGTTCCGAGGTCGGCGTCGCGGACCTGCGGCTCGCGCCCGGCCGCGCCGGGCCGCCGTCGCTCGAAGAGATGAGCCTCGAGGACGCCGAGCGCGCACTGATCCGCAGCGCGATCAAGCGCAATGGCGGCAGCGTGCCGGCGGCGGCCGAGGCCCTCGGGCTGTCGCGGAGCGCGATGTACCGGCGCCTCGAGAAACTCGGCCTCAAGCCGGACGAACTCTAGTCCGCACCGTCGCACAACTGGCGCCGTCCGCCTCGAACGCGCAAACTTCCGCGCCGTGACGCCGGAAAAAGAAGAGCCGAGAAAGCCGCTGCGCACCCAGCCGGTGATGCGCCGCGTGGGGCCGCCGTTCCAGGTCCGCATCGTGCTGATGGCGCTCGCCGGCGGCCTGCCGGCGCTGATTCTTGCGCTCTTCCTGGTACGCGACCTGCCAGTGCCGGACTCCGTGCACCGGCTGATCGTGATCGTGCTGGTGGCGTTCTGGTTCGGCTTCGCGATCGCCGTGCATCGCATGACGATCGAGCCCCTGCGCTCGATCGCGAACCTGCTCGAGGCGCTGCGCGGCGGCGACTACGCCGTGCGCGGGCGTTATGCGAAGAAGGGCGACGCGCTCGGCGATGTCGTGCTCGAGGCGAACCGACTCGGCGCGACGCTGCGCGCGCAGCGGTTTGAAGCCCTGGAGGCGTCGGCGCTTCTCAATAAGGTCCTGACCGAAATCGACGTCGCGGTGCTTGCCTTCGATGCGGACGAGCGTATCCGCCTCGCGAACCGCGCGGCGGGCGAGCTGCTGCGCCGCCATCCCGACGTGCTGAACGGTTTGACCGCGACGGAGGCGGGCATGGGAGGACTGGTGGACGGCCCGCGCGTCAGCAGCGAATCGCACGTGTTCCCGGGGCGGAGCGGCCGCTGGCAGATCATGCGCGAGACCTTCCGTGAATCCGGCGTGCAGTTCCGGCTGCTGGTCGTGACGGATCTGAGCCAGGCCTTGCGCGAGGAGGAGCGCCGCGCGTGGCGCCGGCTGATCCGCGTGATCTGGCACGAACTCAACAATTCGCTCGCGCCGATCAAGTCGGTCATCGAAACGAGCCGCGATGCGCTCGCGGCCGGCGCGCCGGACAAGGCGGAGCGCGAGGAGCTTGCGCACAATCTGGCGCTCGTCGCCGAGCGCGCGGAGTCGCTGCGTCGCTTCCTGTCGCGCTACAGCGAACTCGCGCGGCTGCCGGAGCCCTCGATCGTGGACTGCAATGTCGCCGTCCTGCTCCGGCAGGTGGCCGCGGTGCAGGCGCCGGGCAGCGTGCAATACGCGGCGGCCGACGGCCTGCAGCTGCGCGCCGACCCCGACCAGCTCCAGCAGGCGCTGATCAACCTGGTCCGGAACGCCGTCGAGGCGACGCCCGCGGGGGCGCCGCCGGTCGAGTTGCGGGCGCTGCTCGGCAAGGATCAGGACATCGTGTTCGAGGTCGAGGACAGCGGCCCGGGGGTCGCCAATCTCGACAACCTGTTCGTGCCGTTCTTCACCACCAAGCCGGGCGGCAGCGGCATCGGCCTGGTGCTCGCGCGCCAGGTCGCCGAAGCGCACGGTGGTACGCTGTCGCTGGCGAATCGCAAAGGCCAGAGCGGCTGCATCGCCCGCCTGGTCGTGCCGGGCACTGGCTAAGCGTAAACTCCGCGGACGGGGGGTACTGGGATGGCCGTGATGACTGACAAGAAGCGGGGTTTGGGGCGCGGACTCGAAGCGCTGCTCGGCCAGGCGACGCCGCGCCCGATGCCGGGCATTCCGCCGGCGCGCGATGCGCTCGCCCACATCCCGGTCGACCTGCTGCAGAAGGGCAAGTACCAGCCCCGGCAGGACATGCGCGAGGAGTCCCTCGCCGAACTCGCCGACTCGATCAAGGCCCAGGGCGTCGTGCAGCCGATCGTCGTGCGCCCGCTCGGCACGTCACCCGCGGGCGAGCCGCAGCGCTACGAGATCATCGCCGGCGAACGCCGCTGGCGCGCCGCGCAGATCGCGGGCCTCGCCGAAGTGCCGGCGGTCGTGCGCCGCGTGGGCGACGAGGCCGCGGTCGCGATGTCCCTCATCGAGAACATCCAGCGCGAGAACCTCAACCCGCTCGAAGAGGCGCTCGCGCTCTCGCGCCTGGTCACCGAATTCGAGTTGACCCACCAGAAAGTCGCCGAGGCCGTCGGCCGCTCGCGCGCCGCCGTCACGAACCTGCTGCGCCTGCTCGAGCTGCCGCAGGCGATCCGCCCGCTGATCGAGAAGCGTGAGCTCGACATGGGCCATGCGCGCGCGCTGCTCGCGCTCTCGACCGCGCGTCAGCAGGCGGAGGTCGGGTCGCTGGTCGCGAAGAAAGGGCTGTCCGTGCGCGAGACCGAGGCGCTCGTGCGTCGCATCATCGCGCGCGCCAACGCGGGCGACAAAGCCGCCAGCAAGGGACGCTCACGCGACCCGGACATCACCCGTCTCGAGAACGATCTCGCCGACAAGCTCGGCGCGACCGTCGAGCTGAAGCACGGGCCCTCCGGCAAGGGCAAGCTCGTGATCAGTTACCACAGCCTCGACGAACTCGACGGCATCCTCGCCCACATCCGGTAGGAGCATTTCATGAGCGAATCCGATCCGAACACCGCCACCATTCCGGCCACCACGACATCGACACCGAGCGCAGACGAAAGGCAGTGGGCGATGTTTGCGCACCTGTCGGCGCTGCTCGGCGGCCTGCTGACCTCGGGCTGGGCCGGCAGCGTCGGCTTCTTCATTGGGCCGCTGGTCATCTGGCTGATGAAGAAGGACACGATGCCGTTCGTGGACGACCAGGGCAAGGAAGCGCTGAATTTCGCGATCACAGTCTCGATCGCCTGCGTCGCGCTCATGATCATGACCATCATGACGCTCGGCATCGGCGCGCTGCTGACGATCCCGCTGTTCATGGTGATTGGCATCGGCTCATTGATCTTCGTCATCATGGCGGCCATCAAGGCGAACGAGGGCGTGCGTTACCGCTATCCGGTGTCCATCCGGCTGGTGAAGTGAGACTGTCATGTTGATGACGAATCGCTTTGGCGCATCGCTTCGGGTCCTCGCGGTTACTGCCCTGCTGATGCCGGGCATCGCCGCAGCCCAGGACCGCGACACGCAGGAAGTCCAGGCCTACGTGCTGACCGACGCCGGCCTCGCCAAGTACTCGCAGGCAACGAAAAAACTGGCGGTGCTGTCCGGCGGCCCGGACGACTGCGAAGACGATGGCGGCGACTCACAGTCGCTCGACCAGATGACGGCAAAGCTCAACGCCCGGCCCGGCGCGAAGGCAGCGATCGCGTCCGCCGGCATGACGACCCGCGAGTACGTCGTATTCTCGTGGTCGCTGATGCAGAACGGCCTCGCCGCGTGGGCCCTCAGCCAGCCCGGCGGCAAGCTGCCCGCGGGCGTGTCCAAGGCGAACGTGGATTTCTACCAGAAGCACGAAGCCGCGCTGCAACAGCTCGAAGGCGTCGGTGGCGACGCGGATTGCGACGACAACCGCGACGAGGACGACCACGAAGAATGAGCTGATGGCGCGACCCTGGATGCCGCTCGTGCTGGCGGCACTGGCGGTCTTTGCGCTACCGGTCCATGCCGACCCGGCATTTCAGCAGGATCCGCCTCCCTCGGACGAACCGCCTGAAGAGGCGGCCTGCGACCCCGACGATCCGGACGACCCTGACTGCGTTTCCCTGATCAACATCATCGGTTCGGGCGGCAGCGGCGCAGGCGGCTCTGCGATTGGCTTCAACTGGAGCGGCCCGGGCCGCATGGATTTCGGCATCTACGACCACGGCTGCATGAACTACGCCGACGAGTTCCGGCGCCTGGTCAACCTCAACCAGGGGCTGATCGGATCGGTCCAGCCGCAGAGCGTGAGCTGGGACCAGGCGCTGGCCTCGATGCGCGCACGCCTCGACGAGCCGCTCGTGCGAGCGGCTTACGACGCGGCAAGAAATGCCGACGACAAGAGCGAGATTCCGCTCGTGCTCTCCGATCCAGACGTGTCGCTCGCGCAACTCTTCGCCGCGGTCGAAAAAGCGCCCGACCATCCCACGCGGCTCTTCAACTTCGCCGGAGCGCTCAGCCGCGACGGCATGCCGAACGAGGCGCTCGCCGTGCTCGCGCGCATCCGTGAACTCGGCAAGCTGCCGGCCCCGACGCTCGACGTGAATGCGTCCGCCGCGATGGATTACCAGGAAGGCTACGCCGAAATGCTGCGCGGCAATCTCGCCGTCGCGAAGGCGAAGTTCCAGTCCACGATCGGCCGGGAGCCGTTCCTCAACGCCGCGTCGCACAACCTCGCGCTGATCCAGGCGCAGGAGGGAAGTGCCGCGGCGCCGATCACCTATCGCAACGGCATGTGGCGCTTCAAACCGAAGTACCTCGTCCTCTGCGGTGGTCGCGACAGCGAGGACGTTCGCCCGCCGGTGGACGACATGTTCGACACCTCGATGGGCAAGGACGTCAAGCTAGTCGAGTTTTGGCATCCGGAAATCGCGACCGAGCTCGGGCCGTTCTTCGAGCAGATGGGCGCGATCTCGGAATCCCGGATTGCCATCCTCGAACCGCTGAAGGAGCGCATGATCGCGTTGAGCTACAACTCGCGCTTTGCCGGCCGCACCGATGATCCCTACGACGCCTGGGCCAACAAGATGTCGCAGCTCATCGAGGACCTCGACGAGAACGAGCCCTACGTGCTGCAGGCGCAGGAAAGGCTCGACGCGGCGATCGCGATGGCCAGCAGGGTCGCCGGCCAGAACCAGAGGGACGTCCTGCAGCGGATCATCGCGCTCGCGGTGACACCCGGCAACCATTGTCCGACCTATCGCAGCCTGATCTCGCAGGGCATCCAGGGCGTGCGGCCGCACGCCGAGCGCGTGGCGGCGGAGTCCCGCGAATACGCGCGCATCTGGTACAAGATGGCGACCGGGCTTCTTTCCAACATCGGCGACCCCGAATGGTTCGAGAGCGTGGACGTCGGACTTCGCGCCGGCATCGAAGGCATGAACCTCGGCCTGATCGCGGAAACCATGCTCTGGTACGCCTTTCCCGCCGACGTCGTGGTCGAGTGCCCCGAGGAATTCGTCGAGATGTTCGCGCAGCAGGTGCCGCCGGCCCCGCCCGCGGATGCTTGCACGACGTTCCTCGGCAACCAGACGCTGAATCACACGGTCGGCATGCCGAATGGCGTGCCCGGCCCGAAGTTCGACGTCTCGATCGGCTGCAAGGAGATCAAGGTGGACGGCAAGTTCAACCTGGTGAACGTGAGCGCGCCGGGCGGGCTCGCCTCGTTCGAGATGGGCGCGCGCACCGCGATGTCGTTCAAGAAGGGCGAGGGATTCGACCTTTACGCGGGCGTCGGCGCCGACGCGAAGATCCTCGGTCATTCCGGGAATGCACGCGCCGGCGTGTTTGTTTCGGGGGATGCCAACGGCCTCACCGACACCGGCGGACGCGTGAAACTCAATCGCGTGGACGGGACGAAGGAAACCATGGATTTCGGCCTGATGCCGAAGCCCACGACGGTGAAGCGCGGTCCGCAGATCCGCAATTTCCGCACCTATCCCTGAGTCCGCCTTGACAGCCGAGCCCCCGCAGGCGCATACCACGCCCACCCCGGTACCTAACCACCAATCAGAAATGGGACAACGCATGAACATGTCGTTAACGGGCCGCCTTGTGGCAGCCGCTTCGTTGGTTCTGCTCGCCCTCGCTCCCGCCCGCGCCGAGGCTCCGGCCGGCATCCTCTGGGAGACGACCTCGCAGATGGTCATGCCGGGCATGCCGTTCTCGCCGCCGCCGACGACCCTGCAGGTATGCAGCCACGCGACCTGGACCCAGCCGCCGCCGGGCGGTGATCCGACCTGCGTCACTTCGAATTTCACGGTGGTCGGCAGCAAGGTGACCTGGACGATGCAGTGCGGCGGCCGGATGCCGATGACCGGCACCGGCGAAATCGTGTTCCAGGGCACGGACAAGTACACGGGCGCGATCAGCGCCACTGCCGAGGGCATGAGCATGACGATCAATCTGTCGGGCAAAAAAATCGGCACCTGCGCGAACCCGCAGTAATGTTCAATCCATCGATGGGACGCGTGATGGCGGCTGCCGTCGGCGCGCTGCTGTGCATGCCTGCCCTGGCGCAAACGCCCGCGGCCACCGGGCCCTGGGCCAAGGTACCGCCGCTCTCGACTGCCTGTTATCAAGGCACCGACCCGTTCGTGGCACGGCTCGATGCGGCGCTCACGGCTGTCAACGCGGCGCGCACCCGGCAGCAGGCGGCCAACCAGACGATCGAGGACGAGTACCAGCGCATCGAGCCGATGGAAATGGCCTCGCGGATGCAGCAATGGATGATGAGCAATCCGCAGGCAGCGATGAAGTACATGCAGGGTGTCCAGGCCGTCGGTGAGGACTTTCACGCCAAATCGCCGGCAATCAACACGGCGACGATGCGCTTCAGTGCCGAGGAGAAAGACCTGATCAAGCGCTACCAGGCGGCGCTCAAGGCGGCCTACGCGCCAGCTCAGGCGCGCCACAATGCGCTCAAGACGAAGATCGGCACGCCGGTCGAGTATCCCTCCGTGAAGGATCCGGGCACGCCTGGCTGGGCCATGGCGGAGGAGGACGTCATCATGGGCGAGCTGGACCAGGCTTATGCCGCGCTCTGTCCGCAATGGTGGGGCGCCACGGCGCCGATTCATGCCTGGCTGAAGACCTACCGGACCTGGCTCACGCAGGAATGGGTTCCATACGCGGATAACCTGGGCTCACAGAATGCGCAGACCTACGCGATCATGGGCACGCCTTCGGCGTCGTGGCGAGCCACGTCTGCTGAGGAAGCCGCGATCAAGTACCTGGAAGCCGCCCAGCGCCTGTTCGCGGAGCGCCGGGAAAAACCCCGCTGCAGCGCCGGCGCCTGTACTTACTTCTGACGGGCATCCGGACTCCAGGCCGTCGTAACCCCCGGTAAATACGGGGGTTTCTGCACTTTAGCTGCGCTTAACCGGCCTTCAGATAGCCGGTTGGTTCCGCGCGCCCGCGCGACGCATCGTTGCGCCCACGGCATCCCACTCCAGCAAGCGCAAGGACAGGCACCATGAGCACCCCCCGGATTCACGCAGTCGTCAGCACGATCATCGCGATCGCCATCGTCACGTGGGCTGCGCTGACGGTGAACCATGCGTGAGGCGCATGACCACCCCGTCTACGACCTCCTCATCCGCTGGCTTGACCACGAGCAGTACGCCTTCGACGAGACGTCGTGCGAGGTCTGGCCGCCCGGGTCTTGGCCGCAAGGCCGGGATGACGGCGACGGTGATTCCGGCGATGCTTCCGAACCGAGTGAAACTGCGACCCGCGACCCCGGATGACCTGGTGCTGCTGAACCACTGGGACCAGCAGCCCCACGTCATTGCCTCCGATCCCAATGACGACTGGAACTGGGCAACCGAGCTCGCGCGCTCGCCCGACTGGCGTGAACAACTGATCGCCGAGGCCGATGGCCGCCCGATCGGTTTCATCCAGATCATCGACCCGGCCCGGGAAGAATCCAATTACTGGAGCTGCTGCAAGCCGGGCCAGCGGGCCATCGACATCTGGATCGGCGAGGCGGCGGACCTCGGCCGCGGCTACGGCACCGAGATGATGAAGCAGGCGATCGAGCGCTGCTTTGCGGACCCGAGCGTCGCCACCATCCTGGTCGATCCGCTCGACGACAACACCCGTGCCCACCGCTTCTACGAGCGCCTGGGATTCGAATATGTCGCACGCCGGAGCTTCGGCGACGACACCTGTTTCGTCTATCGGCTGAGGCGTCCCACGCCACCCGCCGCGAACACCTAACTTCCCGGAAAAACTACGGTTTTTTCGCCTTCCGGCGGTTGTATCCGGGGGTGCCGCCCTCTATAATTCCGCCCGGTTTTTGGCCGCCCGCGCGGCTTGTCTGCGACGCGTGAAAACGCCACGGACCGCTCTGGGGCCACGTGGCGTTTTTGTTGCCGGAGTCCGGTGCATGCATACCGTCCGCAACATCCTGCTCGCGCAGCTCGCGGCTGGCCTCGGGCTCGCGCTCGTCATCTGGATCTGGCTTGGTTACGACCGGGCCACCCCCACTCTGGTAGGTGGGTTGATCGGCGTCGTGCCGAACGCATTTCTGGCGGCGAGAGTGCTCTCGCCGCGGGCCGGCAGCAGCGCGAAAAGCCTGCTGGCGGCCGGCTGGATCGGCGAGTTGGGCAAGCTCGCGATCACGGTGGCGCTGTTTGCCGTCGTGTTCGCGAAATGGAAGCCAGCGCACCCGGAGTTTCTGTTCGCCGGGTTCATCGTGACGCTGCTGGCCTTGCCGGTCGCAGTGCTGTTCGACAGGGGACGTTAGGAGATCATGGCGGGAAGCGGGCAAACAGCTGGCGAGTACATCGGCCACCATCTCCAGAACCTGACCGTCTGCAAGGCGGAGGATTCGTGGGTCTGGAACCATTGCGACGGCAACTTCTTCGCCCTCAACGTCGACTCGATGTTCTTCGCGGTGCTGCTTGGCCTCGTGTTCCTGACCGTCTTCGGCCGCATGGCGCGGCGCGCGACCGCGGGCGTCCCGGGCCGCTTCCAGGTCGTCATTGAAATCATCATCGAGTTCGTGGACCAGAGCGTCCGCGAGACCTTCCACGGCAAGAACAGCCTGATCGCGCCGCTCGCGCTCACGCTCTTCTGCTGGATCTTCCTGATGAACCTGATGGACCTGATCCCGGTGGACTGGCTGCCGTTTGCGGCACAGCAGGCCGGGATTCCGTACCTGCGCGTCGTGCCGACCGCCGACGTCAACATCACCTTCGCGATGGGCATCTCGGTGTTCATCCTGACGCTCTACTACAGCATCAAGATCAAGGGCGTCGGCGGCTTCACCAAGGAACTCACGCTGACGCCTTTCAACCACTGGGCCGCGATCCCGTTCAACCTCGTGCTCGAGGGCGTGTCGCTGCTTGCCAAGCCGCTCTCACTGTCGCTGCGGTTGTTCGGCAACCTCTACGCGGGCGAGCTCATTTTCATGCTGATCGCGCTGATTGGCCTCTGGCAGCTGCCCTTTCACCTCGCCTGGGCCATCTTCCACGTGCTGATCATCGTGCTGCAGGCATTCATTTTCATGATGTTGACGATCGTGTACCTGGCGCAGGCGCACGAGCATCACTGACGTTTTTCGACCAGGAGACTAGAGATGGAAACTGTAATTGGTATGACCGCGATTGCTGTCGCGCTGCTCATCGGGCTCGGCGCGCTCGGCGTCGGCATCGGCATGGGCCTGCTGGGCGGCCGCTTTCTGGAAGGCGCCGCGCGCCAGCCGGAGCTCGCTCCGATGCTGCAGGTGAAGATGTTCATCGTCGTCGCGTTGCTCGACGCGGTCGCGATGATCGGCGTCGGCGTGGCGCTCTTCTTCGCCTTCGCCAATCCGTTCATCGGTCAGTTGCGGGACGCGACGGCGCCGGTCACGGGCTGATCGCCCGGGAGAGGCTGCGATGAATTTCAACCTGACACTGCTCGGGCAGACGATTTCGATGATCGTGTTCGTCGCGATCGCGATGAAGTTCTGGCCGATGCTGATCGCCAAGATAGACGAGCGCCGCAAGGACATTGCGGACGGCATCGCCGCGGGCGAGCGTGGCCAGAAGGAATTGGCCGATGCACGCCACGGCGCCGAGGGCATCCTGCAGGAGGCCCGCCAGAAGGCGACGCAGGTCGCCGACATCGCGCACAAGCGTTCCAGCGAGTTGATCACGGAGGCCAAGCAGGTCGCGATCTCGGAGGGCGAGCGGCTGATCGCCGCGGCCCGCACCGAACTCACGACCTCTGAGACCAAGGCGCGCGACGGCCTGCGACGCGAGGTTGCGGCGCTCGCCGTGACCGGCGCGGCGAAGGTGCTCGGCCGCGAAGTGGATGCGAAAGCGCACGCGGCGCTCCTCGATGAGCTGGCGGCCGAACTCGACAGGCAGGCGCCGGCGAATGGCTGATCGCGCTACCATCGCGAGGCCTTACGCGAGAGCTGCATTCGCGCATGCGCACGCCGACAAGAAGCTTCCTGCCTGGTCGAAGCTCCTCGGCGCGGCGGCGGTTGCGGCGGCTGACGCCCGGGTGTCACGCTTGATCGGCAATCCGCATGTCACGAGCGAGCAGCTGGTCGAACTGCTCGGCAGCGTGTCGAAGGATGCCGCAGGCGAGGGCGGCGGCAACTTCCTGCGGACGGTCGCGGAGAACCGCCGCCTCGCGCTCCTGCCCGAGATCGCGGCGCAGTTCGAGACGCTCCGCGCCGAGATCGAGAACGTCGTGGATGTCGAAGTGATCGCGGCGCGCGAAATTGCCGCCCCGCAGGAAAAGCGGCTGACCGAGGCCCTGAAGAAGCGGCTCGGCCGCGACGTCCGACTGCACACCCGGATTGACGAATCCCTGATCGGCGGCGCGATCGTTCGCGCGGGCGACCTGGTCATCGACGGATCGCTGAATGGCCGCCTGGCGCGGCTCGGCTCGGCGCTCACGAATTAGCCAAGGAAAGAAGACATGTCTATCAAGGCTTCAGAAATCAGCGACCTGATCCAGGCGCGCATCAAGAACTTCGACGCCGCGACCGAAGCGCGCAATGTCGGCACCGTGGTCTCCGTGACCGACGGCATTTGCCGCGTGCACGGCCTCGCCGATGTCGCCTACGGCGAAATGGTCGAGTTTCCGGACAACACCTTCGGCCTCGCGCTGAACCTGGAACAGGATTCCGTCGGTTGCGTGGTACTCGGCGAATACCGCCACATCGGCGAGGGCGCGACGGTCAAGACGACCGGCCGCCAGACCGGCAAGACCGCGGTCGCGATCGACACGATCATCAACCAGAAGGGCACCGGCGTTAAGTGCATCTACGTCGCGATCGGCCAGAAGCAGAGCTCGATCGCGAACGTGGTGAGGAAGCTCGAAGAACACGGGGCGATGGCGCACACGATCATCGTGTCGGCTTCCGCCTCGACGCCGGCCTCAATGCAGTACATCGCCCCCTATTCCGGCTGCGCGATGGGCGAATACTTCATGGACAACGGCGAAGACGCGCTGATCGTCTATGACGATTTGACCAAGCAGGCCTGGGCGTATCGGCAGATTTCGCTGCTGCTGCGCCGTCCGCCGGGCCGCGAAGCGTACCCGGGCGACGTGTTCTACCTGCACTCGCGCCTGCTCGAGCGCTCGGCGCGGGTTTCTGCCGAGTACGTCGAGAAGATCAGCAACGGCAAGATCAAGGGCAAGACCGGCTCGCTGACGGGGCTGCCGATCATCGAGACCCAGGCGGGCGACGTGACGGCCTTCGTGCCGACCAACGTGATCTCGATCACCGACGGCCAGATCTTCCTCGAGACGGATCTGTTCAACGCCGGCATCCGGCCGGCCATGAACGCAGGCATCTCGGTGTCGCGCGTGGGTGGTGCCGCCCAGACCGGCGTCATCAAGAAGCTGGGCGGCGGCATCCGCCTGGCACTCGCGCAGTACCGCGAACTTGCGGCCTTCTCGCAGTTCGCCTCCGACCTCGACGAAGTGACCCGCCGCGCACTCGAGCGCGGCCAGCGCGTGACGGAGCTGATGAAGCAGAAGCAGTACGCGCCGATGTCGGTCGCGGAGCAGGCGCTCTCGATCTACGCGGTGAACAACGGCTACATGGACAAGGTGGACCGCAAGAAGATCGTCGCCTTCGAGGAAGCATTGCAGTCTTTCGCGAAGACGGCCCACGCGGACTTCCTGAAGTCGGTGAACGACAAGCCGGAACTGAGCAAGGAAGTGGAAGCCGGCTACCAGAAGATCTGCGACGACTTCGCGGCGACGGGAGCCTGGTAAGCCACGATGGCCGGCACGAAAGAAATCCGGGTCAAGATCGCGAGCATCAAGAGCACGCAGAAGATCACCAAGGCCATGGAAATGGTCGCTGCGAGCAAGATGCGGCGCGCGCAGGAGCGCATGCGCGCCGCGCGCCCCTACGCCGACAAGATCCGGAGCGTGATCGGGCATCTCCGCGTCGCGAACCCGAACCACCGGCACCCGTTCCTGGTCGAGCGCGACGTGAAGTCGGTCGGCATCATCGTGGTGAGCTCCGACCGCGGCCTGTGCGGCGCGCTCAACGTGAACGTCTTCAAGCAGGTGCTCTCCGCCGCGCGCGAGTACCAGGGCCAGGGCGTCGAGCTGCACCTGTGCCTGATCGGCAGCAAGGCGATGCAGTTCTTCCGCCGCCTGAAGGTCTCGATCACGGCCTCGGTCACGCATCTCGGCGACAAGCCGCACATCGCGGACCTGCTGGGGACGGTCAAGGCGATGCTCGACCTCTATGAGGAAGGCAAGCTCGACCGGCTGTACGTGGCCAGCAACCGCTTCGTCAACACCATGACCCAGAAGCCGGAGCTCAGGCAGATGCTGCCGGCGGAGACCGTGGACGCGGCGGACCTGCAGGAGCGCTGGGACTACATCTACGAGCCCGCGGCGGACCAGCTGATCTCGCAATACATGATGCGCTACATCGAATCGCAGGTTTACCGGGCGGTGGTCGAGAACCTCGCCTGCGAAATGGCGGCGCGCATGGTCGCGATGAAGAGCGCGACCGACAACGCCGGCAAGATCATCGACGAGCTGCAGCTCATCTACAACAAGGCCCGCCAGGCCGCGATCACGAAGGAAATTTCGGAGATCGTCGGCGGCGCGGCGGCGGTTTGAGACTGAGGACTGAATGATGGCCAATGGCAAGATCGTGCAAATCATCGGCGCCGTGATCGACGTCAAGTTCCCACGCGAACACATCCCGCAGGTCTATGAGGCGCTCAAGCTCGTGGACCAGGAGCTGACGCTCGAGGTGCAGCAGCAGCTCGGCGACGGCATCGTACGCGCGATCGCGATGGGCTCCTCCGAGGGTTTAAAGCGCGGCCTCGCGGTCAAAGGGACTGGCGCACCGATTTCCGTGCCCGTCGGCGCCGGGACACTCGGCCGCATCATGGACGTGCTCGGCAACCCGCAAGACGAGGCCGGCCCGATCAAGTGCGACTCGTTTCTGCCGATCCACCGCCCGGCGCCGTCCTACGACGAGCAGACCGGCGGCCAGGACCTGCTGGAGACCGGCATCAAGGTCATCGACCTGCTGGTGCCGTTCGCGAAGGGCGGCAAGATCGGGCTGTTCGGCGGCGCCGGCGTCGGCAAGACCGTCGCCATGATGGAACTAATCAACAACATCGCGAAGGCGCACTCGGGACTTTCCGTATTCGCCGGCGTCGGCGAGCGCACCCGCGAAGGCAACGACTTCTACCACGAGATGAAGGATTCGGGCGTCATCGACAAGGTCGCGATGGTCTACGGCCAGATGAACGAGCCGCCGGGCAATCGCCTGCGCGTCGGCCTCACCGGCCTGACGATGGCCGAGTACTTCCGCGACGAGAAGCAGGCCGGGGGCAAAGGCCGCGACGTGCTGCTGTTCATCGATAACATCTACCGCTACACGCTGGCCGGCACCGAAGTTTCCGCGCTGCTCGGCCGCATGCCTTCGGCGGTCGGCTACCAGCCGACGCTGGCCGAGGAAATGGGCGTGCTGCAGGAGCGCATCACGTCGACCAAGACCGGCTCGATCACCTCGATCCAGGCGGTGTACGTGCCGGCGGACGACCTGACCGATCCCTCACCCGCGACCACCTTCGGCCACC
>JBBEAB010000087.1:0-14141 GCA_040899645.1 Steroidobacteraceae bacterium | reverse complement strand
GGCGCGCGACAGGTCGATGATGCGGTTCTTGCTGAACGGCCCGCGATCGTTGAGCCGGACCACGACGCTCCTGCCATTCTGCAGGTTGGTCACGCGGACCCAGGCCGGCAGCGGCAGCGTCGGGTGGGCGCCGGTCATCGCGTGCATGTCGTAGGTCTCGCCGGTCGCGGTGCGCTTGCCGTGAAAGTCGGGCCCGTACCAGGAAGCGACGCCCTGTTCAAGATAGCCGGCGGCGGTTTCGAGCACGACATAGCGCCGGCCGTAGACCTCGTAGAACGGCGGATTGCCGCTCTTTGCGCGCGGCTCGTCACGCGGCACGTCCCCGGACGGCAGCGGCTGGGGCGCCGGCCGCCCGGGCTGCCCGGCGCAGCCCGCCAGCGCGAGCATCAGCAATGACAGCGCGAGCGGCTCTGCGCGGATCACGGCGCCGGGGGCACGAGCGTCTCGATGCGCCGGCCGAGGTCTTGCACCGCAAGTCCGTAGAGGATGCTGCGGTTGTACTTGGTGATCACGCCGAAGTTGTGGAACCCGGCGCGCAGTTCCGGACCGGTTTCGCCGTCCACGCGGATGAAGAGCGCCGGCGCCTTGTCGGGGAGCGTGGTCTCGAAGCGCAGGCCACGGTCGCGCAGGGTCTTGACGGTCGTATCCGGCGCGATCGGCCCCGGCACGAGGCCATCCGCACGCGGAAACCACAGGCCGGCGGGGGCGGCGACCGGTTCGCCCGCGCGCCAGCCGTGCTCGGCCAGGTAGTTCGCGACACTCGCGATCACGTCATCCCAGCTGCCCCAGAGGTCGCGCTTCCGGTCGCCATCGCCGTCGACCGCATAGGCCCGGTAGCTGCGCGGCATGAACTGCGCGGAACCCATCGCGCCGGCGTAGGACCCGAGCACGGTCGAGACGTCGATCTGCTCCTCGCGCACCAGCAGCAGGAACTGCTCCAGTTCGGCGCGGAAGAAGCTGCTGCGGGGCGGATAGTCGAATGCGAGCGTCGCCAGCGCGTCGAGCACGCGAAAGCGACCGGTGATGCGCCCGAAGAAAGTCTCGGCGCCGAGGATGCCGACGATCACGTGCTGCGCGACGCCGGTCTGCTGCTCGATCGCGGCGAGGCGCTCGCGATGCGCGATCCAGAACTCGACGCCGGCCGCGACGCGCTCGTCGGTCAGGAAGTGCTTGCGGTACTGGTGCCAGGGCATGGTCTTTTCGGCGGGCTTGCTAATCAGTTCGAGGATGCGCGGCTGGCTCGTCGCACCGGCGAGCACCGTATCGAGCCAGGCCGCGTCGAAGCCGTGTTTGCGCTTCATTTCCACTGCGAATGCGCGCACGTCTTCGCGCGCGCCATCGAGCGCGGCCACCGGCCCCGCGAATGCCGCCAGCGCGAGGACAGAACAAAGCATTCGCAGCATCCCTGTCGCGTTCCTCATCTTCATCCCACGAGCTTTCTGCTGGAGTACAGCGACATCAGGATACCGAAGCCGGCCATCAGCGTCACGAACGACGTGCCGCCATAGCTGACGAGCGGCAGCGGCACGCCGACGACCGGCAAGAGCCCGGTCACCATGCCCGCATTGACGAACGCATAGACGAAGAAGGTCAGTGCGATGCTGCCCGACACCAGGCGCGCGAAGGCGTCGCGGCACTGCGTGGCCATGTACAGTCCGCGCGCGACGATGAACAGGTAGGCGATCAGCAGCGCCACGAGGCCGAGCAGGCCGAGTTCCTCGCCGATCACCGCGTAGATGAAATCGGTCGAGCGCTCCGGCAGGAATTCGAGCTGTGCCTGGCTGCCATTGGTCCAGCCCTTGCCGAAGATGCCGCCGGAGCCGATCGCGATCTGCGACTGGATGATGTGGTAACCGGCGCCAAGCGCGTCGCTCTGCGGGTCGAGCAGCGTCAGCACGCGCTGGCGCTGGTAGTCGTGCAGCAGGAAGCGCCAGACCAGCGGCACCGCTGCGCCGAGTACCGCCGCGCCGCCCAGCAGGTAGGTCCAGGGCAGGCCGCCCAGCACCAGCACGATCAGGCCGGCGGCGGCGACCAGCAATGCCGTGCCGAGGTCGGGTTGCTCGGCGATCAGCAGCACCGGAACCAGGATCGCCAGCACCACGACGATCACGTCGCGCAGCGATGGCGGCAACGGACGCTGGTGCAGGTACCAGGCACACATCATCGGCACGGCGAGCTTCATGATCTCGGACGGCTGGAAGCGTATGAGGCCGAGATCGAGCCAGCGCTGGGCGCCCTTGCCGACGTCGCCGGCAACCGCGACCAGCAGCAGCAGCACGAGTCCGAGCGCGTAACCGGCCGGCGCCAGCATGCGCAGGAAGTGATCCGGCACCTGCGCGAGCGCGATCATCACGCCGAAACCGATGCCGAGCCGGATCAACTGGTTGAACCACAATGCGGTGTTGTCGCCGGCCGCGCTGTAGAGCACGAACATGCCGAACACGCTGACCGCGACGAGGGCCGACAGCAGCATCCCGTCCAGGTGCAGCGCGCGCAGCAGCCGCGCAGTCGCCGTGACCGTGCGGCGCGTGCGCGAAGCGCCGAGTTCGCCGTACATCATGGCGTGGCCTGCGTCAGGTAGGCGTCGAAGACCGCGCGCGCGATCGGCGCGGCGACCGCGCTGCCGGCCCCGCCGTTTTCAACCAGCACGGCGATCGCCAGGCGCGGCGCATCGGCTGGCGCGAATGCGATGAAGAGAGCGTGATCCCGCAACCGTTCAGCTACCGTCTTTGCGTCGTAGCGTTCAGTCTGGCCGACCGAATAGACCTGCGCCGTTCCGGTCTTGCCGGCGATCGAGTACAGGGCGCCGCGCGAGGCGCGCAGCGCCGTGCCACGCGGCCCCGTGGTGACCGCCACCATCGCATTGATGATCGTCTCCCAGTTGGCGCGGTCCCTCAGCTCGATCGCGGGCAGTGCCTGTGGCGGCTTTTCCTCGACCACACCGGTCACCGGATCCACAAACGCCCGCACCAGCCGCGGGCGGAAGTGCTGGCCGCGCGTGGCGAGCAGCGCGGTCGACTTCGCGAGCTGCAGGATGGTCGCGGTCCAGTAGCCCTGGCCGATGCCGACGATGACGGTTTCACCGGGAAACCAGACCTGGTTCTCGCGGCCGGAAAATGCTCCCTTCTTCCACTGCGGCGAGGGCATGATGCCGCCGCGCTCGCCGTCGATGTCGATTCCGGTCGGTGCACCAAAACCGATGCGGGCCATCGCGTCGTGGATGCGCTCGATACCAAGCGTGTTGGCCAGGCGATAGAAATAGACGTCACAGGACTGCATCACGGCGCCTTCCATGTCGACGGTACCGTGTCCCTCGCGCTTCCAGTCGCGAAACCGGTGGCGCGAATTCGGCAGTGAGAAATGGCCGGGGCAGTAGACCGTGTCCGCGGGCTTCACGACGTCGTACTCGAGGCCGGCCAGCGCCATGACCGGCTTGACCGTCGAGCCGGGCGGGTAGGTGCCGCGCATCACGCGGTTGAACAGCGGCTGATCGGGATCCTCGGTCAGCGCGACGTAATCGCGGCGCGAGATGCCGCGCGCGAAGCCGTTCGGATCGTAGCTGGGCAGGCTCGCGAACACCAGCACGTCGCCGCTCCACGGATCGATCGCGACGACCGCGCCGCGACGGCCGGCCATCGCCTGTTCCGCGATGCGCTGCAATTCGATGTCGATTGTCAGGCGCAGCTCGCGGCCGGCGAGCGGCTCGCGGCGCTGCAGCTTCGGGTCGCGGCCTACCGGCAGCTTGGCGGGGCGGCCCTCGGCATTGACCAGTACCTCGCGGTAGCCGCCGACACCCAGCAACTCGTCCTCGTACGCGCGCTCGATACCGGTCTTGCCGATCACGCCCGTTCCGAAGTAGCGCTCGCGATCGACGCGAGTGAGGTCCTCCTCGCTGATCGTGCCGACGTAGCCGAGCGCATGCGCGCCGACCGGCCCGTACGGGTAATGACGCGCCATGCGCGTCTCCAGCAGCACGCCGGGAAGCTCGTGACGGTGCACGGCGTAGCGTGCGATCTCCTCGTCATCGAGCTGGAGCAGGATCGGCACGGCCTCGAACGAGCGCCGCGAGAGAACCAGCTGGCGCACGCGGCCGACATCGTCCGCCTCCAGCAGGCCGAAGCGGGAGAGGCGCGCGAGCGTCACGTCGAGGTCGCCCGCCTGCTCGCGCACCAGCTCGAGCTGGTAGGACGGCGTGTTCTCGGCGATCACCCGCCCCACGCGGTCGTAGATGATGCCGCGGTTGGGTGGCAGGGGTTCGATGCGCGCGCGATTGCCCTGCGACAGATCCAGGTACTGCGTGTGCTGCAGCACCTGCAGCCAGAATGCGCGGCCCGCGAGCACGACCACGAGCAGCGCGACGATCGCTGCGGCGAGCAGCGCGCGCTGCAGGAACATGCGCTGTTCGACTGCCTCGTCCTTGATGCGGACCCGGCGCATTGCCCGGCGCCCCGGCTAGCGGCGCGCCGCAAAGCGCGTGCAGAAGCCGACGACCAGCGGCCAGCAGGCAGCGCCGACCGGGACCGCGAGCCAGCGCCGCCAGTCGGTGACCGGGTGGCCGGCGACGCCGTCGATCCAGAACTGCAGGAACTCGTTGAGGAACAGCAGCGCCAGGATGACTGCCGACTGTTGCAGCGGCG
The DNA here is from genome assembly GCA_040899645.1 of Steroidobacteraceae bacterium. Classification (GTDB taxonomy): domain Bacteria; phylum Pseudomonadota; class Gammaproteobacteria; order Steroidobacterales; family Steroidobacteraceae; genus SCUD01. The sequence goes on along the minus strand of JBBEAB010000087.1, from coordinate 9,504 downwards.
GGAAGGCGCGGATCTGCAGGCGCAGTTTGGCCGCCACGTAGGCGATCACGATGAGCGAGAGCGCATGCTGGCCGAGCAGCACGCCGCGGAACGCGTCGAGCGCGAGCCCCGCACCCCAGGCATGGCCGAGGCCGGTCAACCGTGGCGACAGCAGGCTGAACCACAGCACGATCAGCGCGACAAAATCGGGGCGCATCAGGTCGAGCCAGTCGGGCAGCGGCGCGACGGACGCGACCAGCGCGAGCAGCGTGATCCCGGCGATGCGGGGCCAGCCGATGTTGGTGCGGGTGCGACGGGTCCCGATCATTCGGCCTGCGCCGGCGACGCCGGCGCCTCGGGTTCAGGTTCAGGTTCGACGACGCCGCTGTCGAACCAGACCAGCAGGACCTCAGGGTCGCGGTCGAGGGCGGCGAGCGGCTCCGCCTCGACGGACAGCAACGGCTGGCCCGTGTCACGCTTGACGGTCGTGATCCGGCCGACCGGATATCCGGGCGGGTAGACGCCGCCGAGGCCTGAACTGACCAGCAGGTCGCCGACCACGACGTCCGCGTTCTGCGGCAGGTAGGGCAATGACAGCAGGCCCGAACGGCCGGTGCCGAGCGCGATGCTGCGCGCGCCGGTACGATTGACCTGCACCGGGATCGCATGCTCCGGGTCGGAAATCAGGATCAGCTCGGCCGAGATCGGGCCCGCACGCGTGACCTGGCCAAAGATGCCGTTGGCGTCGAGCGCCGCCTGGCCGCGGAACACGCCGTCGCCGGTTCCCTTGTTGACCAGCACGCGCTGGCGGAACGGATCGAGGTCGACGCGTACGATTTCGGCGACCAGCGTGCGCTCGACGACGCGCGCAGTGCTTTCGCGCGCGGCGCGCAGGCGCTGGTTTTCCTGTTCGAGCGATTCGAAGCGCATCAGCTTCAGCCTGAGCACGAAGTTGTCGGCGGCGAGCCGCACGTTGTCCGCCTCGATGCGCGAACGGCTCGAGAGGGATTCGCGCGTTGCGGTCCAGGCGGCGAGCGGCGCCTGGACGGCCCACTGGAAAGGATAGACGGCGGCGGAAAGCCAGTCGCGGATCACCGCGAGCTGGTGATGGCGATGGTCGGCGACCATCAGGCCGGCGGAGATCAGCGCGAGGACGATGAGTCGGAGCCCGAGCGCAGGACCGCCCAGCAGCAATGGACGCGAATCCGGCTCGTGCAGGCTCACGCGGCCTCTACCGGAGGCCGAACAGCCCCGGATGCTCCTCGGACAACTCGAGGATACGACCGCCGCCGCGCGCGACGCAGGTCATCGGGTCATCGGCGATGATCACGGGCAAGCCGGTCTCTTCCATCAGGAGCTTGTCGATGTCCTTCAGCAGCGCGCCGCCGCCAGTCAGCACGATGCCGCGCTCGGCGACGTCGGAACCGAGCTCGGGCGGTGTCTGCTCGAGCGCCTTCTTGACCGCCTGCACGATGCCCTGCAACGGTTCCTGCAGCGCTTCGAGGATTTCGTTCGAGTTCAGCGTGAAACTCCGCGGCACGCCTTCCGAAAGATTGCGTCCCTTGACCGACATCTCGCGCACCTGCTGGCCGGGGTAAGCCGAGCCAATCTCGATCTTTATGCGCTCGGCGGTCGCCTCGCCGATCAAAATGCCGTAGTTGCGGCGCACGTAATTGGTGATCGCCTCGTCGAAGCGGTCGCCACCGACGCGCACCGACTCGGCGTAGACGATGCCGTTCAGCGAGATCACAGCGACCTCGGAAGTGCCGCCGCCGATATCGAGCACCATCGAGCCGCGCGCCTCGTTGACCGGCAGGCCCGCGCCGACCGCGGCCGCCATCGGTTCCGGAATGACGTCCACGCGGCGCGCGCCGGCGCCCTCGGCCGATTCCTGGATTGCGCGGCGCTCGACCTGGGTCGAGCCGAACGGAACGCAGATCAGCACGCGCGGCGAGGGACGCAGCCAGCGGTTGCCGTGGACCTTGCTGATGAAGTACTGGAGCATGCGCTCGGTGTAGGTGAAGTCGGCGATCACGCCGTCCTTCATCGGGCGCACGGCGGTGATGTGGCCCGGCGTGCGGCCGATCATGTTCTTGGCCTCGCCGCCGACCGCGACGATCGTCTTGCCGCCGCGGCCGGGCTCGTCCTGGATCGCGACCACCGAGGGTTCGTTCAGCACGATGCCCTGGCCGCGGACATAGATCAGTGTGTTGGCGGTACCGAGATCGATCGATATGTCGCTGGAGAAGTAACCCCGGAGGCTCTTGAACATGTGCGGCTAAGTACCGGTAATGACGAGGGAACGAGGGCCGGGAGTGTAGCCTGCGGGCGCGACATTCCACAAGGCGACGTGTATGATTTCCGTCAAGTTTTTCCCTTATTTTCCGCTCCTGGAGCGCTCGTGACGCTGACCCGCCGCGACGTCGAGAACATCGCGTTTCTCGCCCGACTCGAGATCACCGAGGCCGAGCTCCCGGTCTATGTGGGGAGCCTGTCCTCGATCCTCGCATTCGTCGAGCAACTGTCGGCTGCCGCGACCGAGGGCGTCGTGCCGATGGCGCACCCGCTCGAGGGGCAGGTGCAGCCCATGCGTGAGGACTGCGTCACGGAATCCGACCAGCGCGACCGCTACCAGGCCAATGCCGCCGCAGTCGAGGCGGGCCTCTACCTGGTGCCCAAGGTGATCGAGTGAGCCTGCACCACGAAACGGCCGCCGCGATCGGCCGTGGGCTGCGCGCGAAGAAGTTCTCGAGCGTGGAGGTCGCGCGCCACTTCCTCGAACGGATCGACCGCGCCAACCAGGCACTCAACACGTTCATCACGGTCACACCCGAGCGTGCCATGCTGGACGCCAGGCGGGCCGATCAGCAGATCGCGCGCGGTGCAGGCGGGCCGCTCACCGGCGTGCCGCTCGCGCACAAGGACATCTTCTGCACCGACGGCGTCCTGACATCCTGCGGATCGAGGATGCTGTCGAATTTCATTGCGCCATACGACGCCACGGTGGTCGAACGGCTGCATGCGGCCGGCATGGTGCTGCTCGGCAAGACCAACATGGACGAGTTCGCGATGGGCTCGTCGAACGAGACCAGCTGGTACGGCGCCGTGCGCAATCCCTGGGATGGCACGAAAGTCCCGGGCGGTTCATCCGGCGGCTCCGCGGCCGCGGTTGCCGCGCGCATCGCGCCGGTCGCGACCGGCACGGACACGGGTGGTTCCATCCGCCAGCCCGCCGCCCTGACCGGGCTGACCGGGATCAAGCCGACCTACGGCCGCGTCTCGCGCTACGGCATGATCGCGTTCGCCTCGAGCCTAGACCAGGCGGGCGTGCTCGCGCAATCGGCCGAGGACGCCGCGCTCGTGCTCAGAGCGATGGCTGGACACGACGAGCGCGATTCGACCAGCGTGGATGCGCCGGTGCCGGACTACGCCGCGGGTCTGGCCCGTCCGGTGAAGGGCTTGCGCATCGGCATCATCCGGGAGTTCTTCGGCGCGGGCCTCGAGGCAGGCACCGGCGCCGCCGTGCGCGCTGCGCTCGACGCCTTCCAGGCGCAGGGCGCGACGCTCGTCGACGTGAGCCTGCCAAACCTGCCGTTGTCGGTGCCGACCTATTACGTGGTCGCGCCGGCGGAATGCTCGTCCAATCTCTCGCGCTTTGACGGCGTGCGTTTCGGCCACCGCTGCGCCCTGCCGCGCGACCTGGTGGATCTCTACCGGCGCACGCGCGGCGAGGGGTTCGGCGCCGAGGTCAAGCGCCGCATCATGACCGGCACCTATGTGCTGTCCGCCGGCTATTACGACGCGTATTACCTGAAGGCGCAGAAGGTGCGCAGCCTGATCAATGCCGATTTCCGGCGTGCCTTCGAGCAGGTGGACGTGCTGATGGGGCCGACCACGCCGACGCCGGCGTTTGCGATCGGCGCCAAGACCGACGATCCGATCACGATGTACCTGAACGACATCTACACGATCGGCGCCAATCTGGCTGGATTGCCCGCGATCTCCGCACCCTGCGGCCTGGTCGACGGCCTGCCGGTCGGGCTGCAGATCATCGGGCCGCATTTTGCGGAGGAGCGCCTGCTGGCGGCGGCCCATGCCTTCCAGCTGGCGACGGAGTGGCACCGCAAGCTGCCGCCGCTGTTCGCGTGAGCCCGCCATGAGCATCGAGTGGGAAACCGTCATCGGCCTCGAGATCCACGCGCAGCTCGCGACGCGCTCGAAGATCTTCTCGGGCTCGTCCACCGCCTATGGTGCGATGCCGAACGTGCAGGCGAACCTCGTCGACCTCGGCTACCCGGGCGTGCTGCCAGTACTGAACCGCGAGGCCGTGCGCATGGCCGTGCGTTTCGGCATCGCGATCGGCGCGACCGTCGCGCGCCGCTCGATTTTCGCGCGCAAGAATTATTTCTATCCGGACCTGCCGAAGGGCTACCAGATCAGCCAGTACGAGCAGCCGATCGTGCAGGACGGCCGGGTCGACATCGTGCTCGAAGACGGCGCGCGCAAGACGATCGGCGTCACGCGCGCGCATCTGGAGGAAGACGCCGGCAAGTCACTGCACGAGGGCCTCGGCAGCTCGTCAGGCATCGACCTCAACCGCGCCGGCACGCCGCTGCTCGAGATCGTCTCGGAGCCCGACCTGCGTTCAGCGCGCGAGGCTGTCGCCTACATGAAAAAGATCCACACGCTGGTGCGCTACCTCGAGATCTGCGACGGCAACATGCAGGAGGGTTCGTTCCGCTGCGACGCCAACGTCTCGGTGCGTCACATGGGCCGTCACGATTTCGGCACGCGTTGCGAGATCAAGAACCTGAACTCGTTCCGTTACATCGAGCGCGCGATCCAGTTCGAGGTGGCGCGGCAGATCGAGCTGATCGAGGGCGGCGGCAGCGTCGTGCAGGAAACGCGGCTGTACGATCCGGACCGGCACGAAACGCGCCCGATGCGCTCGAAGGAAGAGGCCAACGACTACCGGTATTTCCCGGACCCGGACCTGCTGCCGCTCGCGCTCGATGAGGCATTCATCGAAGCGGTGCGCGACACGCTGCCTGAGCTGCCCGACGCGAAAGCGGCCCGACTGGCGCGCGACCACGGCCTGTCGGATTACGACGCGGGCGTATTGACCGCGAGCCGCGAGCTCGCTGCCTATTACGAACGGGTCGCGGCCGGCACCGGCGCGGAATGGAAACTCGCGGCCAACTGGGTCATGGGAGAACTGTCCGCTTTCCTCAATCGCGATGGCCTCGAGATCGGCGCGTCGCCGGTCAGCGCGGAGGCGCTGGCGGGCCTGCTCCGCCGCATCGTCGACGGCACGGTGTCCGGCAAGCTCGCGAAGGACGTCTTCGAGGCGATGTGGAGCGAAGGGAAGGACGCCGACGCGATCATCGAGGCGCAGGGCCTGCGGCAGATCACGGACACGGGCGCCATCGGGAAAGTGATCGCCGACGTGATGGCGGCGAGCCCGGCCCAGCTCGCCGACTACCGCGCCGGCAAGGACAAGCTGTTCGGGTACTTCGTCGGCCAGGTAATGAAGGCGACCGGCGGCAAGGCCAACCCGGCGCAGGTCAACGAACTTCTGCGGCGCCTCCTGTCAGGACAATAATGTCCGGCGGCGACCTGCTGCACCGGTTCCTGTTCGAGCGCCTGCCGGTCCGCGGCCACCTGGTGCGACTGGATGCCAGCTGGCGCGCCGTGATCGAACACCATCGATATCCGCGCCTGGTCAGCGATGCGCTGGGCGAGGCCATGGCCGCCAGCGTGCTGATGGCCGGGTCGCTGAAATTCGAGGGCCGCCTGTCGCTGCAGTTCGAGGGTCCGGGACCGGTGCGCCTGGTGCTGGCCCAGTGCAGCCATCGCCATGCGATCCGTGGCGTCGCGCGTCACGATGAATGGCCGGCCGATGCGCCGCTCGAAAGCGGCCTGTTCGGTGGCGGCCAGCTGGCCGTGACGATCGAGCAGGATGCGGGCGGTGACCGCTACCAGGGCGTCGTGCCGCTGGATGATGCGCGGCTCGCGGCCTGCCTGGAACAGTACTTCGAGCGCTCCGAACAGCTGCCATCGAGATTGCTGCTTGCGGCGACGCCGGAGCGCGCCGCCGGGCTCCTGTTGCAGCGTATCGCCGTGACGCCGGCGGGCGCCGCCGGCGGACAGGCCGAGGCCGATGACGCCTGGCGCCGGATCGGACTGCTGGCGGCGACCCTGAGCCATCAGGAACTCCTCGCCATCCCGTGCGAGGAGCTGTTGCGGCGACTGTTCAGCGCGGATGACATCCGCCTGTTCGAGGGCGCGCCGGTCTACTTCCAGTGCAGCTGTTCGCGCAAACGCGTCACCGGCATCCTGCAGGCGCTCGGCGCCGAGGAAGTGCTGGCGCTGCTGCGCGAGCGCGGCGAGGTCGAGGTGCGCTGCGAATTCTGCAATCGCGCCTGGAAATTCGACGCGGTCGACATCGGCGGCCTGTTCACTGAGGGCGGGAACCGGCCGGCCCCACCGGGACTGCACTAGTCCTGACGCACTCCGTATACTCGAGCGGATGTCCGCCCGCCCGCCAGTGCAGGTTTCGTTCGAGTTCTTCCCGCCGAATGACGAAGCGATGGAGCGCACTCTCTGGGCTTCGATCGAGCGGCTGGCGCCGCTCGCCCCGCGTTTCGTTTCGGTGACCTACGGCGCCGACGGTTCGACGCGCGACCGCACCCACCGCGTGATCTCGCGGGTGCTGCGCGAGACCCGCCTCACCGGCGCGCCGCACCTGACCTGCATCGGCGCGAGCCGCGGCGAGATCCTGGACGTCGCGCGGCGCTACTGGGACGAGGGCGTCCGGCACATCGTCGCGCTGCGCGGCGATCCGCCCGCCGGCAGCACGGGCTACGTGCCGCGGAGCGACGGCTTCGGCTACGCGGCCGACCTGGTCGCGGGCCTGAAGGGCGTCGCCGATTTCGAAATCTCGGTCGCCGCCTACCCCGAGACCCACCCCGAAGCGCTGAGTCCGCGGCAGGACCTCGACAACCTGAAGCGCAAGCTGGATGCCGGCGCGGCGCGCGCGATCACCCAGTTTTTTTTCGACGTGGACCGCTACCTGCGCTTCCGGGATGAATGCGAGGAGCACGGCATCCGGGCTCACATCGTGCCAGGCATCCTGCCGATCACGCGGTTTCCGCAGTTGCTGAGGTTTGCAGCGAGGTGCGGTGCGTCGGTTCCCGCCTGGCTCGCGGAGCGCTTCGAAGGACTCGATGACGATCCCGAGACGCGCCGGATGATCGCCGCATCGGTCGCCATCGACCAGGTTGCGCGCCTGCGTCGCGAGGGCGTCGAGGAGTTCCATTTCTATACGCTGAATCGCGCCGAACTGACTTACGCGATCTGCCACGCACTGGGACTGCGGCCTGCATGAGCGACGCAAGGCATGCACGGATCGGGGCACTGCGCCGCGCGCTGGCTGAGCGCATCCTCGTGCTGGACGGCGCGATGGGCACGATGATCCAGCGCGCGCGGCTTGCGGACGGCGACTATCGGGGTGATCGATTCGCCGCGTGGCCGCGCGAGCTGAAGGGCGCGAACGACCTGCTGTCACTGACCCGCCCGGACCTGATCGCGGCAATCCACCGCGAATACTTCGCGTCCGGCGCCGACATCATCGAGACCAACACCTTCAATGCCAGCGCGCCGTCGCTCGCCGACTACGGGCTCGAGGAGTTCGTCGCGGAGATCAACCTGGAATCGGCGCGCATCGCGCGGCGGGTGGCCGATGAGATGACGGCGGCGGACCGCAAGCCGCGCTTCGTGGCGGGCGCGCTCGGGCCCACGAGCCGCACCGCCTCGCTGTCGCCCGACGTCAATGACCCGGGCTACCGCAATACGAACTTCGATGCGCTGCGCGCGACCTATGGTGACGCCGCGCGCGCGCTGATCGAGGGCGGCTCCGACCTGCTGATCGTCGAGACCATCTTCGACACGTTGAACGCCAAGGCGGCGCTGTACGCGATCAGCGAGGTGTTCGAGGAACTCGGCATCGAGCTGCCGGTGATCGTGTCCGGCACGATCACCGATGCGTCGGGCCGCACTTTGTCGGGCCAGACGGTCGAGGCATTCTGGAATTCGGTCCGCCATGTGCGCCCGATTGCGGTCGGGCTCAACTGCGCGCTCGGTGCGAAGCAGCTGCGCCCGCACGTCGAGGAACTGGCGCGCATCGCCGACTGTTTCGTCAGCGCCTACCCGAATGCCGGTCTGCCGAATGCATTCGGCGACTACGACGAGCAGGCCTGCGAGACCGCTGAGCATCTGGGCGAATGGGCGCGTTCGGGCCTGGTCAACATCGTCGGCGGCTGCTGCGGCACGACGCCCGAGCACATCGCGCATATCGCCCGCGCGGTGGCCGGGCTGCCGCCGCGCGCGGCCGCAAATCCGCCGCGGCGCTGCCGGCTGTCGGGTCTCGAGGCGCTCAACCTCGAGCCGGAGATGCTGTTCGTCAACGTCGGCGAGCGCACCAATGTCACGGGCTCGGCGAAGTTCCGCAAGCTGATCGAGGCCGGAGACTACGTGGCGGCGCTCGCGATCGCGCGCGACCAGGTGGCGAACGGCGCGCAGCTGATCGACGTCAACATGGACGAAGGCATGCTCGACTCGCAGGCCGCGATGGTGCGGTTCCTGCACCTGGTCGCGTCGGAGCCGGACATCGCGCGCGTGCCGGTGATGATCGACTCGTCCAAATGGTCGGTGATCGAAGCGGGACTGCGCTGCCTGCAGGGCAAGGGCGTCGTCAACTCGATCTCGATGAAGGAGGGAGAGGGCCCGTTCCTCGAGCAGGCACGGCGCATCCGGCGCTACGGCGCCGCGGTCGTCGTGATGGCCTTCGACGAACAGGGCCAGGCGGATACCGTCGGGCGCAAGGTGGCGATCTGCGAGCGCGCCTACCGACTGCTGATCGAGCGCGCGGGTTTCGATGCCGAGGACATCATCTTCGACGCCAACATCTTTGCGGTCGGGACCGGCATCGAAGAGCACGCCGGCTACGGCATCGCGTTCATCGAAGCGGTGCGGCTTATCAAGCAGCGTTGCCCTGGCGCCAGGACCAGCGGCGGCGTCAGCAACGTCTCGTTCGCGTTTCGCGGCAATGACACGGTGCGCGAGGCGATGCACGCCGTCTTCCTCTATCACGCCATCAGGGCCGGACTCGATATGGGCATCGTCAATGCCGGCCAGCTCGGAATCTACGAGGAGATCGCGCCTGAGCTCCGCGACTGCTGTGAAGACGTGATCCTGAACCGCCGAGCGGACGCCACCGAGCGCCTGCTCGAGGTCGCCCAGCGCTTTCGCGGCGACGGCGCAGCGCGGCGCGCCGAGGACCTCGCCTGGCGCGAATGGCCGGTCGGCAAGCGGCTCGAGCACTCGCTGATCAAGGGGATCGACGAGTTCATCATGGACGACGTCGAGGAGGCGCGGCAGCAGGCCGCGCGCCCGCTCGACGTCATCGAAGGGCCGCTGATGGACGGCATGAACGTGGTCGGCGACCTGTTCGGCGCCGGCAAGATG
>JBBEAB010000086.1:0-14322 GCA_040899645.1 Steroidobacteraceae bacterium | reverse complement strand
CGCGCCGGATGCTGGTACTGGGCGGCGGGCCGATCGGTTGCGAACTGGCGCAGTGCTTCGCGCAGCTGGGTTCGGCGGTGACCCTGGTGGAGATGGCGCCGCGGCTGCTGTCGCGCGAGGATCCGGAGGTCTCCGCGGTACTGCAGGGGGCACTCGAGCAGGACGGCGTCACCGTACTCACGGGCGCCCGGGCCTTGCGCTGCGAGGGCGTGGGAGAGGTCCGGTCGCTCGTCATCGACGATGGCTCGCACGAGCAGCGCCTCGAGTACGACCAGTTCCTGTGCGCAGTCGGGCGCACGCCCCGCCTGGAAGGCTTCGGCCTCGAGGACCTCGGAATCCCGGTCGGCAGATCGCTGCCGGTCAACGAATTCCTGCAGACGCGAGTTCCCAATATTCTTGCGGCCGGTGACGTCGCCGGGCCATACCAGTTCACGCATGCGGCCGCCCACCAGGCGTGGTACGCGACGGTGAACGCGCTGTTCGGCGGACTTCGCAGAATCAAGGCTGACTACCGAGTGCTGCCCTGGACAACCTTCACGGATCCGGAGATCGCGCGCGTCGGGCTGAACGAGCAGGAGGCCGCTGCCCGCGATATCGCCTGCGAAGTGACGCGCTACGAGCTGTCCGATCTCGACCGCGCGATCGTGGATCGCGCACCGCGGGGGTTCGTGAAAGTCCTGACCCCGCCCGGCAGCGACCGCCTGCTCGGCGCGACCATCGTCGGGAGTCAGGCTGGCGAGCTGCTGGCGGAGCTCGCGCTCGCCATGCGGCACGGGTTGGGGCTGAGCCGGATTCTCGGGACCGTGCACAGTTATCCGACGCTGGCTGAGGCCAATCGCCACGTGGCCGGCGCCTGGAAGCGGGACCATGCACCGGCCTGGCTGCTCGGCCTCGCAGAGCGCTATCACGCCTGGCAGCGGAGCTGACGAATGCAGATCTCGATCATCATCCCGGTGCTGAACGAGGCGGTCCTGCTGCCGGAGGCGCTGCGGCGCCTCGGGCCGTTCGCGGTGCGCGGCGCCGAGATCATCGTCGTCGACGGCGGCAGCTCCGACGGCTCGGCGCAAATCGCCGGGCAGGCTGGCCTGCGGGTGCTGCGGACGCAGCGCGGGCGTGCGCGCCAGATGAATGCGGGCGCGGCAGCGGCACACGGCGACGTCTATCTTTTCCTGCACGCGGACACGACCCTGCCAGCCGACGCCCTCGACCGGGTGCAAGAAGCGCTTCGCGAGGGCGCACGCGCCTGGGGGCGATTCGACGTGGCGCTCGAAGGCGACGGGGTCGTGCTCGCCCTGGTCGCGTGGCTGATCAACCTGCGCTCGCGGCTGACCGGTATCGCGACCGGCGACCAGGCGATGTTCGTCACGCGCCGCGCGTTTCGCGCGCTCGGCGGCTTCCCGGACCAGCCGCTGATGGAGGACGTGGAGCTGTCGCGGCGTCTGCTCTCGCGATCGCGCCCGGCCTGCCTGCGCGAACGCGTCGTGACCTCGGCCCGCCGCTGGCAGGACCGCGGCACGCTGCGGACCATCCTGCTGATGTGGCGGCTGCGCTGGCTTTACTGGCGCGGCCGCCCCGCGGACGAGCTGGTGCGGGAGTACCGGTGAGGAATATCCGCATCGTGGCCTTCGCCAAGGCGCCATTGCCAGGCACGGTCAAGACGCGCCTCATCCCGGCGCTCGGCGCCCGCGGTGCGGCGGCCCTCGCGCGGCGCATGCTCGACTCGACGCTCGCCTGCGCCCTCGGCGCCCGGGTGGGACCGGTCGAGCTCAGCATGTCGCCGGATCCCGGCGCCGACGGGTGGCGGGACGTTACGCTGCCACCGGCCGTGGAACGCAGCGCGCAGGGCGCCGGTCATCTCGGCGCGCGGCTCGCGCGCGCCGCCGAGCGCAGCATTGCACGCGGCGAGCGCGTCATGCTACTCGGAACCGATTGCCCGTCCCTGTCGGCGACGCTGCTGCGCAACGCGGCCTCCGCACTCGCGGAAACCGGCGCCGTTATCCACTGCACGGCGGACGGCGGCTACGCGTTGCTCGGCATCTCCCGCTACGACGAACTGCTGTTTCGCGGCGTCCAGTGGGGCGGGCCCGAGGTCGCCTCCGCGACGCTGCGCCGGTTCAGGCATCTCGGCTGGCCGCTGCACGTCGGCCGCACGCTGCACGACATCGACGTACCGCGGGACCTCGTGCACCTGCCTGACGGCTGGATCACGAAGATCAGGACAGACAACGGCAAGGCTGCACGGAGCGAATCACGATGAACGAACTGGTCAAGGACTATTACGGGCGCGTACTGCAATCATCGGGCGACCTGAAGACCAGCGCCTGCTGCGACGCGGACAGCCTGCCGGTCTGGCTGCGCCCGCTCGTCAAGCAGGTGCATCCCGAGGTGCAATCGCGTTATTACGGATGCGGGCTGGTGTGTCCGCCGCTGCTGGAAGGCTGCCGGGTGCTGGACCTCGGTTGCGGCGCCGGGCGCGACGCGTACGTCCTGGCGCAGCTCGTCGGCGAGCGTGGCGGGGTCGTCGGTATCGACATGACGCCGGAACAGCTGGCCGTCGCGAATCGCCACCGCGAGTACCACCGCGACCGCTTCGGCTACGACAACGTCCGCTTTCTCGAGGGCGACATCGAGCGCCTCGGTGAGCTGGGGCTGGAGCCAGCCAGCTTTGACGTCATCGTCTCCAACTGCGTCGTGAACCTGTGCCCGGACAAGGACGCCGTGATGCGCGGCGCGCATGCGCTGCTGAAGCAGGGCGGGGAATTCTATTTCTCGGACGTCTATGCCGACCGGCGCGTGCCTGATGAGTTGCGCCGCGACCCGGTGCTGTACGGCGAATGCCTGGGCGGCGCGTTGTACTGGAACGATTTCCTGCGCCTGGCGCGGCGCAATGGCTTCGCGGATCCGCGGCGGGTCAGCGACCGGCCCCTGCTGCTGACCGACCCGGACCTGCAGGCGCGTGCGGGCGCAGTGCGCTACCAGTCCGCGACCTGGCGCCTGTTTCGCATCGAGGGGCTGGAAAGCGCCTGCGAGGACTACGGGCAGGCGGTCGTCTATCGCGGCGGAATTCCCGGCCACCAGGACGGATTCACGCTGGACCAGCACCACGACATCGGGCGCGGACGCGTCTTTCCGGTCTGCGGCAACACCTGGCGCATGCTGCACAACACGCGATTCCGCTCCCACTTCGACTTCATCGGCGATTTCAGCCGGCACTACGGCCTGTTCGAGGGGTGCGCGGGCGAGGCGCCGTTCGCGCGCGCGTCCAGGAGCGACCCGGGCGCCGCCTGCTGCTGAACGGCGGCGAGACCCAGGACTTCCTTTCGTGGAGTTCATGCTGCTGGCAGTCGCCTCGTTCCTGGGTTTCAGCAACGGCGCGAACGACAACTTCAAGGGTTTCGCGACCGTGTGGGGTTCCGCGACCCTGAGTTACGGCCGCGCGCTGGCACTCGCCGCCGTGGCGACCGCGCTCGGAAGCCTCGCCTCGCTCGCCCTAAGCCATGCGCTGGTGCTGCAGTTCACCGGCAAAGGGATCGTGCCGGACGCAGTCGCCGCGGACCCGGGATTCGCGCTGAGCGCGGCCGCCGGCGCCGCGGCGACCGTGATGCTCGCGACGCGGCTCGGCCTGCCGATCTCGACGACTCACGCGCTGATCGGCGGCCTGGCTGGCGCCGGACTCGCCCAGGACGGCAGCGGCATTCAGGCGGACAGACTGGCGGCGACCTTCCTGTTGCCGCTGCTGCTGAGTCCGCTGGTGGCCGCCCTACTGGCCTTTGTGGCCGGCCGTTCATTTGCCGCTCGCGACGGCGACCGAGACTGCGCCTGCGTGGCGATCGGCGAGGAAATCGAAGCTGCAGGTTCCGGCGCAGCAGCAATGTCGTCCGCCGCGCCTGCCCGGCTCCTGATCGCACCGGTCGCGGACTGCGATCGGCTGGCGGGCAGCGTAGCCCGGTTCCGGCTCGCGCCGCTGAAGGATGCAGCGCACATCGCCTCCGCCGCCTGCATCTGTTTCGCCCGCGGTGTGAACGATACGCCCAAGCTCGCGGCGCTGCTGCTGACCACCCAGGCTTTCGGCGTACGCGGCGCCAGCCTGGTTATCGCCGCGGCCATGCTCGCGGGCGGGCTCCTGTTTGCGCGACGGGTGGCGCAGACCATGAGCCAGCGCATCGCGCCGCTCGATCACTCGAGCGGCCTGGCGGCCAACCTCGTGACCGCCGGGCTCGTGTTTTTGGCCAGCCGATTCGGCCTGCCGGTTTCGACGACGCACGTATCGGTCGGATCGATCATCGGCGTCGGACTCGGTGAAGGCCGCATCGACTGGAGGACGACGAGCGTCATTCTGCTGTCCTGGGTCGGCACGCTGCCGCTCGCGGCCGCAGTCGCATTCTTTGCCGCGCGGATCGGCGCGCCCTGATCCCGCGCTCAGCGCCGGCGGACCGCGCCAGGTCCGACACCGATGACGCGCTTGAAAGCCTTGGCGAACGCCACCTCCGAGTCGTAGCCGACGAGCGCGGCGACCGACGCCACGCTGCGGCCCTCGCGCAGCAGCATCTGCGCACGCCGCATGCGCCACTCGCGGATGAAGTTCAGCGGACTCGTGCCGACCACCTGCTGGAACCGGGTGGCGAAATTGGAACGCGACATGGCCGCCCGCTGCGCCAGGGTCTCGACCGTCCAGTGTCCGCCGGGCTGCTCGACGATATCCGCGAGCGCGCGCCGCAGATGCGCATCGGCAAGCCCGGCGAACAGTCCCGAAGTCGCCAGGTTACCGCGTACGGCGAAACGCAGGACCTCCACCACGAGCACGTCGGCCAGCTTGTTCAACGTGACCGACAGCGCCGGCGCCGGCCCGCGTACTTCACGCCACATCGTGGTCACGATGACCGGCGCAATAGGCGCCGCCGCCGCATCACCGGCCGGCAGCACCACCAGTTCGGGCAGCGGAGCGAGCAGGAATCGCTGCGCATCGGCCTCGAGCTGCAACTTTCCGCAGACCACCACGGTCCGTTCGCGGGACTCGTCGGCGTCCTGCGGCGATTCGATGTGCGTGTCCAGCGCCGGCGGCGCGGCATTCGAGTAAGTCAGGGAATGCAGTGCATTGCGCGGGAGGAATGCGAAGTCGCCGCGGTCCAGCCGGCGCGGCCCGCTCGAGCCGCCCTGGAGATGCATCCATGCCGAGCCCTCGAGCACGAGGTGAAACGCGGCACCGATGCCCGGCGAGTCGGCATTGGACATGCGCCACTCGCCACAGGGCGCGCCCGCGAAGAAGACGTCGCTCGTGATCGCGGTCGAGGCCAGCACTCGATCCAGCAGTTCAATCTCCATCACTCGTTTCTCTCCGTCACGGGATCGCCGCAGGCCCGGACGATCGGGCAGCAAATACGGACTCGGCCGCATGGGCGAGCGCCGTCTTCCCGCATAGCGTACACACCACGGCGGCATGGTGCCGCCCCGCCGGCCACGGGCCGGATCTGACAAGGAGCACAGACAGATGAAGAGATTCCAGTTCCATGCGGCCGCACTGCTGTTGGCCGCGCTCGGGTTTGCCGGGCAGGCGCTTGCCGGTGACGCGCCGGTGCGCAAGATACACCTCGACCAGTACAACGGTTACTTCTCGGCCGAGGAAACGCTGAGTGGCCTGCAGCCGGGCACCTACGAGTTCGTCGTCACGAACCGGGCCGGCAAGCTGGTCGGCTTCCAGGTACAGAACATTCGTACGCACGAGACGCTCGCGTTGTTTCCGCTGCAGCCGGGCGAAACGCAGTCGACCCTGGTGGAAGTAACCGCCGACGGCGTGCGCTACCGCTGCCCCATCAACCCGACGCCCTGGTACGACCTCGACGTCATCAAGCCGGCGGGGTAAGCGTCAACGGAGGCCGGCGCCCACGAGTTGCCGCAACTGATCGGCGCTCTGGGCGCCGATCGACCGGCCGACCAGGGCGCCGCGCGAGAACACCAGCACCGTGGGAATGGACCGCACGTCGTATCGCCCGGCCAGCGCCGGATTCTCGTCTACGTTGACGGTGGCGAACTCCGCCTGATCAGCCATCTCGCCGGCGATCTGCGCGAAAGTCGGCATCGCGGTCCGGCAAGGCCCGCACCACGGCGCCCAGAAGTCCACGACGAGGGGCTTCGTGCCGAACTCGAGCGCTGCCTCGAGTCCGTGGTCATCGAGCGCCGGAAGGGAATGGTTCATGGACGGATCCTCACTGCTGCGCCGCGCTGCGGCGCGAACGGCAGCCATTTCATGCCTCGTCGCCGCAACCCGCCATGTGCGGGACGCCGGGTGATCTGCCCGCGGGTTCACCGGACGTTCGCACAGAACATTCAGACGCCGGACCATGGCGGAGGAAGGCTATCCGGTCGAGCATCCCGGCTTTACGGAGAACGTTCCATGGCAAAGTTTGACTTTCACGACCTGACGACCGCTCCACCGGCCTCGAAGCCGATCCTCGAAGGCGTCGCCAAAGAGCTCGGTTTCGTGCCTGCGCTGTACGCGGGTCTGGCCGAGTCGCCGACCGCACTCAGGATCTATCTGGACACGTCGAGGGCTTTCGGGGCCTCGTCGCTGACACCCGTGGAACAGCAGGTCGTCCTGCTGGCGGTCAGCGTCGCGAATGGCTGCGAGTTCTGCGTCGCAGCGCATTCGTTCATCGCCCGCAACCTCGTGAAAGTACCCTCTCCCGTCGTGGACGCACTGCGCGCGAAGGGCCGCCTGCCGGATTCGAGGCTCCACGAGCTCGCCCAGTTTACGCGCCGCGTCGTCACCGATCGCGGCTGGGTGCCGGACGCTGCGGTCGAGGAGTTCCTGTCCGCAGGATTCACCCGCGCCCAGGTGCTCGACGTCATCGTGGGCGTGAGCCACAAGACGCTCTCGAACTATGCCAACCACCTCCTGAGGACGCCCGTCGATCCGGCATTCGCGTCCGAAGTCTGGTCGTCCGTGGGCGCCTGACCGGTGAAGTCCCGCAGCGACTTGGACGAGGCTTTCGGCGCCGAACTCGAGGCGTCGCGTCCGGCAATCAAGCGGCTGGCCAGCCGACTGAGCCGGGATCACGCGACAGCGGAATGCCTGGTGCAATCGACGCTGCTGCGCGCCTGGCGTTACCGAGGAAAGTTGCGCGAGCCGCGCGCCATGCGCGGCTGGCTGCTTCAGATCTGCCGCCGTGAGCACGCGCGACTGTATGAGCGCAAGCGGCTACCCACTGTCGATCTCGACAGCTTGCAGCCCGAGCAGCAGCCGGTCGTCGAGGACGGCGATGCGGTCGCGTATGCCGAAGTCCGGCAGGCGATTCATGATCTGGACGAAATGTACCGCGTTCCGCTTGTCCTGCAGGTGATCGACGGCTGGTCGACGGCAGACATCGCCCGCCACTTCGGTGTGCCACGGCAGACCATACTGACGCGCCTGTTCCGCGCGCGCCGACTCCTCAGGCGCCAGCTCGAGAGCGGTTCCACCTCCGCGGACAGTCCGGATCCGGTCAGCGCGGTCCCCGCCGGCCGAGATCGCCCAGTTCCAGGGCTTCTCGAATCCTGCGGTTGAACGTCCGCATCGACCGCAGGTAGCGCGCACAGGCAATGCACGTCAGCCAGTGCAGCCGCTGCGCGCAATTGAGGCGCTCCGGGTCGGCGCCGACGTGAAACCGGAAACGCTCGCAGTTCAGCATGTCGAGCCGAACAGTCCGAGCTTTCGCCCGTAGTCTTCGTAGGCGTCGAGCTTGACGGGATCGTGTGGACTGCGCTCGTGCCGCGCCCGCTGCCGCGTCAGGATCTCGGGGCTGCTCGTGATGCCCATGCCCTCGACGATGCGATTCATGAGGTTGAACAGCGCGCAGGTGAGAACCGCATAGAAAAGAGCCTCCTCGCTCCAGCCGGCGGCAAAGATCGCGTCGCGGTCCGACTGCCGGATCGATGACGGATCGCGCGTGAGCTTGTCGACCAGGCGCAGGATGGGTTGCAGCCTGGCCGGCGCGAGCGCCATGCGGGGATCTTCGAGGACGGAAAGGATAACGCTCTCCTCGACCCCGAATGATTCGGCAATGACGCGATGCGCGCCGTAGCAGTAACCGCAGGCGTTGATGCCCGAGACGACGGCGGCGATGAGTTCCCGCTCGGCGACGGTCAGCGGCGCTGGGTGCCGCAGGACGCGATCGTGGTAAACGAGCAGCTCACGCACGCCGACCGGGTAGGCCCGGAAGAGATCGGACAGCTCGGCGCCCTCGGGAACCCAGCGCGGGGATCTTTCGTCCTGTTGCATGTCATGGCACTCCCAATACAGGAGACCCGCCCGGGCGGCGTTTTATTCTCCGGCCCACGGTGAGCCCGCCTGAAACATCTCGCCCGGTGCTCCGGTCTAGTTGAGCAGGACCGATGGGAATGCCCCGGTCGCTTCAACTCCCTAGTTCAGTATCAATCAGCCAGGAGTCGAGAATGCCAGCCAAGGATCTCAAGCTTTCGATCAGCGCCGCGCTCGCGTCCGTCATCGCCGCAAGCGCATTGACCGTGGTCAACGTCCCGGCCAATGCCGAGGATGGCGCGAAGTCCAAGGAAAAATGCTACGGCGTCGCGCTCGCGGGACAGAATGACTGCGCCGCGGGTCCCGGCACGAGCTGTGCCGGATCGTCCACGGTCGACTACCAGGGCAATGCCTGGAAGTACGTCCCTGCAGGCACTTGCAAGTCGATCAAGCTCCCCGACGGCCGGACCGGGTCGCTCGAGCCGCTCGCGCGCGACAAGGCCTGATCTCGTCGGCCCGTCCGATGCCGGTGCGCATGATGGCTACCCCAGGTCCGCTGCGCGCCGGTGTCGGGCTGAAGACGGAGCACTACCGCGAGATCCTCGAGTCTGAGCCGGCAGTCGGCTTCTTCGAGGTGCATGCGGAAAACTACATGGGTGCGGGCGGGCCGCCGCATCGCTATCTCGAGGCGATCCGCTCCCGCTACCCGGTTTCTCTGCATGGCGTCGGCCTGTCGATCGGGGCTGATCGTGCGCTCGATACGCATCATCTCGAGCGGCTACGCACGCTCTGCACACGTTACGAACCGTTGCTGTTTTCGGAGCACCTGGCCTGGTCGAGTCACGAGGCGGGCTACCTGAACGACCTGCTGCCGGTCCCTTACAACGAGCAGACTCTCGATCGCGTCTGCGAGCACGTCGAGCAGGTGCAGGAGTCGCTCGGCCGGCGGATGCTGCTCGAGAATCCCGCGACCTACGTCTCCTTCCTGCAGAGCGATATCCCGGAAACGGAGTTTCTCGCCGCCATTGCGGCGCGGACCGGCTGCGGCCTGCTGCTCGACGTGAACAACGTCTACGTGTCGGCGGTCAACCAGGGCTTCGATCCGCTGGCCTACCTCGTGAAGTTTCCGGTCCACGCGGTCGGCGAAGTCCACCTGGCCGGTCATGCCGAGAGCCACGATGACGCGGGCCGCCGTCTCCTGATCGACGATCACGGCTCCGCCGTGCGCCAGGTCGTCTGGAAACTCTACGATTTCGCGATTGCGCGGCTCGGACCGGCGCCGACGCTGATCGAGTGGGACAACGAGCTGCCTGACTGGCAGACACTGCACGCCGAGGCCGGCCGTGCCGACCTCGCCCGATGGCGGGCCGCCAGCCCGCGCACCGAGGACGTTGCCGATGTCGCCGTCGCTCGCTGAAATCCAGGACGAATTTGTCGCGGCACTGCGGGATCCCGGCCGGCCCGCGCCACCGGACGTCCTCGGTCCTGATCGCCGCCCCGACGCCCGCCGCTTCGCCGTCTATCGGAACAATGTCGTGCACGGCCTGGTCAATGCCCTGGAGGCGCGGTTTCCGGTCACGAGCCGCCTGGTCGGCACGCAATTCTTCCGCGCGATGGCACGCGCCTTCGTCGGCTTCCAGCTCCCGCGTACGCCGCTGCTCATGAACTATGGGGACGAGTTTCCGCGCTTCATCGCAGACTTCGCCCCGGCGCGCGAGGTGCCCTACCTCGCGGACCTGGCACGCCTCGAGCGCGCCTGGAGCCAGTCCTTCCATGCCGCCGAGGCGATCCCGCTCACGGTCGAAACGCTGGCTCTCCGGAGCAGCCTGGACCTGGCGCAGTGCCGGTTGCGCTTGCATCCCTCGCTGCGCCTCGTCCGTTCTCCGCACCCGATTGCGACCATATGGTCGTCGCACCAGTCGGCCGGCGAAGTGACGCCGCCCGCGGCCTGGGAGGCTGAAGACGTGCTCGTCGTGCGGCCGCACGCCGAAGTTCGCCTGCACCTGCTGCCGCACAGCGGCTGCGAATTCGTCCTCGCGCTGGCGGCCGGAAATCCCGTGCAGGACGCGGCGGAGGCTGCGCTGGCGCACGACGCGGAGTTCGATGTCGGCCACCACCTGGTCGGCCTCGCCGGACTCGGCGCGATTGTTTCACTCGAGCCGGCTGCGGAGCCGGCGAAACTGCGGGAGAAAACTTCATGAATGTCGAAACTGCAGCAGCCGGCCTGCGCGGCTGTATCGAGCGCGCCAATCTCCTGTTCGGGCGAATCCCGGCCTCTGTCACGCAACTTGCATTGCGTTTCGCCCTCGCCGTGCCGTTCTGGCGCTCGGGACTCACCAAGTGGGAAGGCTTCGGCAACATCTCCGACACCGCCGTCTATTTGTTTGAGGAGGAGTTCAGGCTGCACCTGTTCGGCCAGACGATCGCCTACCCGGCGCCGACCGCCGTCGCCTGGCTGTCGGGCATCGCCGAGATCGTGCTGCCGATCCTGCTCGTACTCGGTCTCCTAACGCGGTTCGCCGCCCTCGGCATCCTCGCGATGACGCTGGTCATCCAGCTCACGGTGCCGCATGCCTGGGCGAACTTCCACCTGCCCTGGGCCGCCATGGCGCTGGCCCTCATGACCTGGGGTCCGGGCCGGCTGTCGCTCGACCGACTGCTCGAGCGCAGGTGACCGCCGCTCGCCGCGCCCTGCTCGCGGTTGCCCTCGCCTGCTGCGTGGTTGCAGCCGGCGCGGCGCCGCTGCGCCAGCTCGAGAAGTCCTGGCCCCACACGGATTTCTCGCGGCGGACGGTTGCGCTCGACGAGATCGAGTCCGGCGGCGTGCCCAAGGACGGGATTCCCGCCATCGACGCTCCGGCCTTCGAGTCGATCACGAGCGCGCAGCGATGGCTGGATCCGCAGGAACCGGTCATTGCGGTCACGCTGGGCGAGGCTTCACGCGCCTACCCGATCCAGATCCTCATCTGGCACGAGATCGTCAACGACGAGCTGGACGGACACCCGATCGCAGTCACGTTCTGTCCGCTGTGCAATGCTTCACTGGTGTTCGACCGCAGGGTCGACGGGCAGGTGCTGAGTTTCGGCACGACCGGGATGCTGCGCATGAGCGATCTCGTCATGTACGACCGGCAGACCGGGAGCTGGTGGCAGCAGTTCACCGGCGAGGGCATCGTCGGCGTCCATGCCGGCACGATGCTTACGCCGATCCACTCGCAGATCGTACCCTTCGGCCTGTTCGCCGACGGATTTCCGCATGCCGAGGTCCTGTCTCGACCGCGCGGCGGCGGCCGGCCCTATGGCCGCAATCCCTATCAGGGATACGACTCCGTGAACTCGAGCCCGTTCGCGTTCCGCGACCGAACCGACCCGCGACTGCGGCCGATGGAGCGCGTGCTCGGAGTGCGCATCGGCACGGACACGGTCGTCTATCCGCTGTCGAAGTTGCGTGACGAGCCGGTGAAGAACGACACCGTCGGCGGCAAGCCCATCGTGGTGCTCGCCACGGAGCAGATGCGTTCCCCGCTCGATCGCAGCCGCATCGCCGATTCGCGGACCATCCCGGCAGCCGCAGCCTTCAGTCGCGACATCAACGGCCAGTCGCACGACTTTGTCGTTCGCGACGGCGTTCTCGTCGACGAGCAGACCGGTAGCAAGTGGGACCTGTTCGGCCGTGCGGTCACTGGCCCGCTCGCGGGACAGCAGCTCCGGCCGGTGGATGGCGGCGTCCACTTCGCCTTTGCCTGGCTTGCGTTCAACCCCGAAACCCGGATTCGCTGAACGGATGATCCGGCAGGCTAGCGTAACGCCACTGAGAAGTGCAGCCCGAGATCCGACGAGTTGTCGAAGTTCGACACGTTTTCGGTGAGCGCAAGGGCATAGACGGCTCCACGCGCATACCGGCGCAGCCCGACAGTGAACTGGTACTCGGGTCGGGACAGCGACGAGACGTCACGACTGGATACGTCGATCGTGCTCGCGTTTGCGCTCGCCTGCAGGGTGATCTCGGTCGCCCGGCCGACGAAGCGCTCGTAGATGGCATGCGCGCCCGGGATGATCGAGCGCCTCGAGCGCCGGCCGTTGAAGATCTTGCGCACGGCGTCGAATCCGGGCGCGCCAGGCAGCAGCAACTGCCCGCGCAGACCCTCGCGGAAATCCTCCACGTCGGATTGCAACAACAGTATTCGCCGGCCGTCGCCAGTGACGGCCGCGATATCGTCGGTGACGGCGGCCAGTGGGTGGGCTGAGAACTGAAGTTCCCCTACCGGCCTGCCGCCGATCAGGTGCTCCTGGATGATGCGCTCGATGTTCTGGGGCGTCGCGCGCTTGTACCAGACGCCGTCGGGATAGACGACCGCAGCGCGGCCCCGGCTGCGAGCGATACGAGAGAATCGGAGCTGCGGGGCCAAAGCGGCCCCGCAGGCTCACGAACCGTCAAGGCGTCAGAAATATCGCAGCGCGAACCCAGTTCATTGTGTTTCTCGGCAGCGGATGTGTCAGCTCCCAAGCCCAGCTGCCCTGATCAAGACCTTCGGTCAACGCTGCCGGGTCGTGGTGGTCGACCATGACCAAGTGGATCTCGGCCCTGAAGCCGGCATTCGTCGCCAGACTGGTTCTCGGCAGCGTGGGATTGAACGCTGCGCCTTCTGGCGGGCCGCCCGACGTCGTCCTGAAATAGAGGTTGAGCTCGCCGCCAGCGCCCGCGACCCCACCGGTCGCATAATGGATAGCCCCGTTGGCCGTCACCAAATCCGCCGCCGAACAGGGACTCGTTGCGCAAGCGCCTGGATTATTGAAGATGATCCACCAGACCGTGTATGGATGGCCGGGCTCCAAACCCGCGGCCATGATCTGCGCGGTCAAGCCGTTCCTCGAGCGGATCAGATACGCGGCCCCTTCGGCTGGGCCGGGTGGATTTGGGTCGGTGGTGATATCAAGAAGGTTAGTGAATTGGAATGTCTGCGGCAAAGCGGCAAGAATCCTCTCCACCGCCTCGGCAGCGTGTCCCGCCCCGCTGGCCAAGGCGCTCCCCGGCACCGCTGCGAACAGGACGCCTGCCGACACGGCGCCCACAAGCGAATGAACACGTTTTTGCGTTTTGAACGACATGCTTTTCTCCGCGGTTGCTCTACGTTTGTTAAGTTGAATAGCGATTGCTGATGAACTCATGGCGCAAGCACCTGCAAGGACTTCAGGAACTCGATCACACGATCCTGCTGAATTCCCGTCAGGGCCTCAAAGGCTTGCCGTGGGGCGCGCGCCTCGCCGTCGTGAGCGAGCGTCGCTTCACGAAGCGTCGTGAACTTTCCATGGTGGAAATAAGGCCTCTCGTTGGCCGCCCCCCCAGGGCTTCTTGGTCAGGAACTTGCGGTTCAGGGCGCAAAAACAATCTCCGTTGCGATGGAGCAACTTGTCTCCCTTGATGCGGCCCTTGGGATTTTCATGCCAGACTAGATCATGGCGCGCACCGATACCGGTGCCGGAGAGTCCCGAAAGCGTGCCCGAGCGTCCAGATCTGGATGGACCGGGATGGTCAGGGCGTACGACGGATTTTTCATAATGATGTTCGACAAGCTGCTGACCTGCATCGATGTTCAGGTCGACTATTTTTCTTTGTGCATCCTGACGGCCGGCTGGGGTCTCCGTTTGCCAGGGCCGCCGGACGTAATGTTGCACTTCGTGCTTCACGGTCGCGGCGCGGTGCGGGTTTCAGGGGGTCGCGCCTGGCCCCTCGTGCCGCGATCGCTCGCGATCGTGCCCAAGGGAGCCGCACACGTGCTCGAATCGGCCGGCCAGCCCAAACGCTACCGGCGAGTCGATGCGTTGCCTGCTGGAGCCAAGGTGCCTTCAGAGGTGATTGCCGGCTCGTCTGCGCATCCCGACCTGGTCGTAGCCTGCGGCCTGGTCCGCGTGCGCTACGGCAGGTTCCTTGGCGTATTCGACCAGCTGCGGGACGTTCTGACCGTCGATCTATCGGATTGCCCGCAAGCACAAGCGGCGGTGGAAGGCATCATCGCTGAAAAAAGCCAGCCAGCCAGCGGCAGCGAAGCGCTGATGGGCGCCATGATGACCCAATGTCTCGTGCACGT
>JBBEAB010000085.1:54271-75366 GCA_040899645.1 Steroidobacteraceae bacterium | reverse complement strand
TCGCCAAGCTGCTGCGCACCGTCGAGCGCGCGCTCGAGGCCGGCCGCCGGCGCCGCCAGGCGCAACGCTCGCTGATCCCGCCACTGGTCGCGCCGGTCGGCAAGAGCCGGCTGATGCAGAAGTTGCGCGAGCAAGTGCAACAGGTCGCCGGGCACGATGCCCCGGTCCTGCTGATCGGCGAGCCGGGCACCGGCCGCGAGGCTTTCGCGCGCTACATGCATTCGATGAGCCCGCGCGCCGCCGGCCCTTTCGTCGCGGTCACCTGCGCGAGCCTCGACGACGCGACCGCGGCAGCGAAGCTGCGTGGCAGCGTCAGCGCCGGCCAGGGCGAGCCCGGCTACTACGAACAGTCCGTCGGCGGCACCTTGTTCCTGGGCGGGATCGAGGATCTCACCGCCGCCGTGCAGCGCCTGCTGCTTGCCGACCTCGAGCAGGGCGGCTGGCAGGCGGAGGGCGGCGGGCCGCGCCGGTCGTTTGACGCGCGCATCATCGCGGGCGCGATATCCGGACACGACAGTCCGGCAGCCGGCCTGCGTCGCGACCTGCTCGCGCATTTCGAGGTCATCTCGATCCGGATTCCGCCGCTGCGCGAATACACGGAGGACGTGCCGGATCTGCTGCGGCACTACGTGGACCGGCTCGTTGATGAAGAGGGGATGCCGTTCCGCAAGTTCTCCGTCGCGGCGCAGAACCGCCTGCGGAACTACCCGTGGCCGGGCAACGTGCGGGAGCTGCGCAACCTGGTGCAGCGCGCACTGATCATCGGCGGCTCCGAGGAAATCGGCCTCGAGGAGATCGAGCAGCAACTCGTGACGCAGCAGGCGCCGGACGAACCGCTGGTCAAGCAGGACCTGCTGGCGCTGCCGCTGCGCGAAGCGCGCGAACAGTTCGAACGCGCCTACCTGCTACAGCAGTTGATGCTCTGCAATGGCAAAGTCGGACTGCTCGCCAAGCGCGTCGGCATGGAACGCACCCACCTCTACCGCAAACTCCGCTCGCTCGGCGTCGACTTCCGGCAAATAACGGAAGACTAGGAACTGTCCCTTCTTAGAAAGGGGACGCATCCCTTATTCCTCCCAGCGCTCGCAGGCGGGCGGGTGGTGAGCGAGCGAATGTCCGTTCTTCTGAGCGAGCGAACCAGCCCGCCCGCCTGCGAGCGTTGAGAAAGGGATGCGTCCCCTTTTTTAGTCGCCGATGCGGATGACGAGGACGTCCATTTCGGCTTCGCGCAGGCGGTCACGGACGCGATTGACTTCGGCCAGGTCGTTGATCGGTCCGACCCGCACGCGATGCCAGGTGTCGTTGTCGACTGATACCTTCTGCACCTTCGACTCGATGCCCTGCAACGCAAGCTGCGCGCGCACCCGGTCGGCTTCCTCGAACTTGCGGTACGACCCGACCTGTAGCGCGTAGGATCCGGTGCGCTCGACCGGCGCGGTGGGTGCCGTTGCCGCATCGCGCCGCACCGCGGCCTCGCGTTCCGGCACGACCACCTCGAAGTTCGGCAGCATCTCGTAGAAATCGTACTGGCTCGCCGGTTCCTCGCCGGTGGCATCGCGCGCCGAGGCAGGCTCCGCCTCGGCGCCGCCTCCCGCGCCGTCCGGCGGCGTGCGCGGATCGAAGAAATAAAGCGCGAGGCCGACGCCGAGGCCCGCGACCAGGCCGATCAGCAGGCCGGTCCAGCCCGAGAAGGGCTCGCGCCGTGCACGGCTTCGCTTGTAGTCGCGCGATACCATTACATCGCCTCCGGCGCCGAGACGCCGAGCAGCCCGAGCGCATTCTGCAGCACCTGCCGCGCCGCGGCGATCAGCGCGAGGCGCGCGTTGCGCAGCCCCGCATCATCGACGATGAAGGGCAGCGACGAATAGCAGGCATGGAAGGACTGCGCGAGTTCGCGCAGGTAATGCACGATCGCGTGCGGCGCGCGCAGCTCCGCGGCACTGTGCACGACCTCGGGCCAGCGCGAGATCTCGCGCATCAGGGCCTGCTCCGGCTCGCCGGACAGGAGCGCAAGGCCGGCGAGCCCCGCCGCGCGGTCGTAGGGCAGTCCGCGCTCGGCGGCCTGCTTCAGCACGCTCGCGATGCGCGCGTGGGCGTACTGGACGTAGAACACCGGGTTGTCGTTGCTCTGCTTCTTGGCAAGCTCGAGGTCGAAATCGAGCGGCTGTTCGTTCGAGCGCATCACATAGATGAAGCGCGCCGCGTCGTTGCCGACTTCCGTGCGCAGTTCGCGCAGCGTGACGAACTGTGCCTCGCGCTTGCCCATCGCCACCTTCTCGCCGCCCTTGAACAGCGTGACAAACTGGACCAGCGGCACCTCGAGCGAATCGGGCGGCTCGCCCATCGCCGCAAGCCCCGCGCGCACGCGCGCGATATAGCCGTGGTGGTCGGCACCGAGGATCGTCACCAGCAGGTCAAAGCCGCGCTCGCGCTTGTCGAGGTGATAGGCGATGTCGGAGGCGAAGTAGGTCTTCTGTCCGTTCGCGCGCACCACCACGCGGTCCTTCTCGTCGCCGAAGGCGGAGGCGCGGAACCACACGGCGCCGTCCTGCTCGAAGACATGGCCGTGCGCGCGCAGGCGCTCGAGCGCGCGATCGATCGGGCCGCCGTCGCTGCCATCGCCGAGGTCGCGCTCCGAATACCAGCGGTCGAAGTGCACGCCGAAGCCGTCCAGATCGTCCTGGATGTCCGCCAGGATGTCGCCGAGGCCCGCGTCGAACACGACGCTGAAGCCCGCGTCGCCCAGCAGTTCCTTCGCGCGCGCGATCACGGCATCGATGTAGAGGTCCTTGTCGCCGCCCTGCGGTTCGTCGGGCGGCAGTCCCGCGAACACGGCCGCCGCGGGCTTGCGGAACGCGTCGCCGCGCTCGCGTTGCAGGCGCAGGGCGATCGGGCGCACGTAATCGCCGCGATAGCCATTGGACGGGAACGCGAGCGTCTCGCCGCAGGCCTCGAGATAGCGCAGCCACACGCTGGCGGCGAGGATGTCCATCTGCCGGCCGGCGTCGTTGACGTAGTACTCGCGGTGCACGCGCCAGCCGTCGGCCTCGAGCAGGTTGGCGACGGTCGCGCCGAATGCCGCCTGCTTGCCGTGGCCGACGTGCAGCGGGCCCGTCGGATTCGCGGACACGAACTCGACGATCGCCTTGCGGCCCGCGCCGGCGTCGCCTTGCCCGTATCCCGCGCCTGCTGCGTGCACGCGCGCGATTTCCGCCTGCCAGGCCGCCGGCGTCATGAAGAAGTTGATGAACCCGGGCCCCGCGATCTCGGTCTTCGCGATCAGCTCGTTCGCCGGCAGCGCCTGCACGATGAGTTCGGCGAGCGCGCGCGGGTTCTTGCGGGCCGGCTTCGCGAGCCGCAGCGCAATGCTGGTGGCGAAGTCGCCGTGCGCGAGGTCGCGGCTGCGTTCGACCTCCGGCACCGGCAGCGCGGCATCGCCGAGCGCGCCGGGCGGCAGCGCCTTGAGCGCCTGCGTCACGAGCTGTTCAATGAGGTTTTTCAAGCGCGCAATACTATCAGTCCACTTCGATCGGATCGACGTCCACCGACCAGCGCAGCGCACGCGGTGCGCGCAATGCGACAACCGCCGGCAGCCATGCATCGAGGAATTTCTGCAGCGCCGCGCGGCCCGGCGACTCGAGCAGCAGTTGCGCGCGATAGCGTCCGGCGCGCTTCTCCATCGAGGCGGGCGCGGGGCCGAGCACGCGCAGGCCCGGGCCGCGCCCGGCGGGTGCGACAGCGAGCGCCTCGCGCAGGAACGCATGCACTTCGGCGCGGGCCGGGCCGTCGGCGCGCAGCAGCGCCAGGTGCGAGTACGGCGGCCAGCCCGCCGCGCGGCGTTCCTCCAGGGCCTTGGACGCGAAACCCTCGTAGCCTTCGTTGATCAGCCGCTGCAGCAGCGGGTGCTCGGGATGCGCGGTCTGGATCAGCACCTCGCCGGGCCGGTCGCCGCGCCCCGCGCGGCCCGCCACCTGCACGATCTGCTGCGCGAGCCGTTCGCTCGCGCGGAAGTCCGCGCCGAACAGTCCCTGGTCCGCCGCCAGCACGACCACCAGCGTGACATCCGGGAAGTCGTGGCCCTTGGTCAGCATCTGCGTGCCGAGCAGGATGCGCGCGCGGCCGTCGGCGACCGAAGCAAGCGCTTCTTCCATGTCGCCGCGCCGGCGGATCACGTCACGATCCACGCGCACCAGCGTGGCCTTCGGGAACATCTGGGCGAGTGTCGTCTCGATGCGCTCGGTGCCTTCGCCGACCGGCGCGAGTTCGTTGCCGCAGCGCGGGCAGCCGTAGGGCATCGGCTCGTCCGCGCCGCAGTGATGGCACAGCAGACGCGCGCGCCGCAGGTGCACGGTGAGGCGCGCATCGCAGGAATGGCAGGGCGCGATCCAGCCACAACCCGGGCAGAACATCGTCGGCGCGTAGCCGCGCCGGTTCAGGAACACCAGCACCTGGCCGGCTGCCGCGAGATGCCTTTCGATCGCTGCGGCCGCCTGCGGCGACAGGCCGTCGCGCGCCGCGTTGACGCGCAGGTCCACGACCGCGACGCGCGGCTTGCCGGCGCGGCCGGTGCGCTCGGGCAGCGTGAGTCGCGTGTAACGGCCGGCGGTGGCGTTGGCGAGCGATTCGAGCGAGGGCGTTGCGGAACCGAGCACCACCGGGATGCCGAGCCGCTGCGCGCGCGCGACTGCGAGGTCGCGGGCCGAATAGCGGAACCCGTCCTGCTGCTTGTACGAGGCGTCGTGCTCCTCGTCGACGACCAAGAGCCCGAGCGCCGGCATCGGCGTGAAGATCGCCGAACGTGTGCCGATCACGACCGGTGCGCGGCCCGCGGATGCGGCGCGCCAGGCGAGTGCGCGTGCGCCGTCGGCGAGCGAAGAATGCAGTGCGACGATCGGCACGGGCAGGCGCTCGCGAAAGCGCGCGATCAACTGCGGTGTCAGCGCGATCTCGGGCACCAGCACCAGCGCGCCGCGACCCGCGGCGAGCACGCGCTCGATCAGGCGCAGGTAGACCTCGGTCTTGCCGCTGCCGGTGATGCCGTGCAGCAGCCAGGCACCGAACGACTCGAGCGCGCCGCCGATGCGATCGACCGCGCTCGCCTGATCCACCGTCAGCACGGGACCGGTGCCTCCGGTTCCAGCCGCCGGCGTCGCTTCCGGTCGCTCGGATGAATCGAGCCAGCCGCGACGTACGAGGGAGCGCAGCGTGTCGGTGTGCCCGGCCGCCGAGATCGCCGCGCTGCCCGCGCCGTTGGTACCGAGGAGCGCAACCAGTTCCTGCTGCCGTGGTCCGAGCCGCGGCGAGGCTGCGAGCGCCGCGCGCCCGGCCTCGGAAATCCGCCAGACGACTTCGTTCTGCGTGGCCGCGGCACCGCCGCGCAGCATTTTCGGCAGCGCCGCGAACAACACCTCGCCGAGCGGGTGGTGGTAATAATCGGCCGCCCACAGGAGGAGCGCGAAGCTCGTTTCATCCCACAGCGGCTCGGTGTCGATCGCCGCGAAGACACGTTTCAGCTGGGTGCGCGGCAGGGCGCTCGACCCCGCATGCGCCGCGACGATGCCGATCGCGCGCCGCCGTCCGAGCGGCGCCTGCACGCGTTCGCCTGGGCGTGGCAGGGCGCCCGCGGCCGGCGGCAGGTAATCGAAGGAACGCCTGAGCGGCGTGTCGAAAACGACCTGGAGAATGGGCGATTCTCTACGCAAATCTTCTTCTTTATCAACGGGTTATATAAGTTGCCCGGGCCGCGTCAACGGCGCTCCGGCGCTCCACGTTATATCACCGTGGCCGGGCTTTCAGTCGCGCACTGACACAGGAGGAGCCGTTGACCCGCTCTGCTACGCTTTCCGCGGCGCTGCCGCACGGCGGCAGTGGCGACACGGCGCGGGAGACCATCGTGGACCAGGGGCGGGCGCTCGAGCGATTCCTGGCAGGGATTGAGCGACGTGCGTTTCGCATCGCGCGCATCGCGCTGCGCGATCGTGCGGAAGCAGAGGACGCGGTGCAGGACGCGATGATCCGCCTGGTGCGCAGTTACGGCGGGCATCCGGAAGAGGAGTGGCGTCCACTGTTCTACCGGATCCTGAGGAACCGGATCACCGACCAGCAGCGGCGCCAGAAAGTGCGGAGCGCCGTAATGGCCTGGTGGCCGGGTCACGATTCGGACGAGGCGGCACTGGACCCGGTCGAGTCCGCCGCCGATCCGGGCAACCGGCCCGACCAGGAACTCGAGGGTGCGGAGCTGCTGGCGCGGATCGAGGAGGCACTCGCCGGATTGAGCAGCCGGCAACGCGAGGCTTTCCTGTTCCGGAACTTCGAGGGCCTCGATGTCGCGCAGACGGCGCTCGCGATGGGCTGTTCGGAAGGCAGCGTGAAGACGCATTATTTTCGCGCGCTGCAGGCGCTGCAGCGGGTACTGGGGGAACTGAAATGACCGAGGAACGCATGCGGGAGCTGGAACGGAAAAGCCGGGCGGCATTCGACCAGAGCGTCGATTCGCTGGATGCCGCGACGCGCTCGCGTCTCACCCGCGCGCGCGCGGCGGCGCTCGAAAAACTGCGGCACCAGCGCCCCGCCTGGTCTTCGACCTGGCTACCGGCGGGCGCAGCCGCGGCGGCGGCGCTGGTCGCCGTGATGGTGTGGCAGGGCGACGAACCCGCCGCGCCTCGCGCCGGGCCGGCGCAGATCGCGCTCGAGGACCTCGACATCGTCGCGGGCCTCGAGGATCTCGAGATGTTCGATGAGGACGAGGAGTTCTATGCCTGGGCCGCCGACGAAGCGTCGGAAGGCGTGGGCTGAGGCATGCGCCGCAGCGGCTTCATGGTGGTCTGCCTGCTCGCGTGGCCCGCTGCGGCCGCGGACCGGACTGCCGCGCCGCTGGACCCGGAATTCCTCGAGTTCCTGGCGGAGATGGCGGAAGAGGAAGCGGAGTTCGTCGATTACATGGAATCACGCAACGGCGAACGCGAACTGAAGCGTGCCGAGGAAAAAAAGGCTTCGAAGGAAGACGACGATGAATAAGCTCGCATGGATCCTGGTGGCATGGTTCGCGCTCGGCGCGGCGCCGGCCCTTGGCGCAGACACGGCGCCAAAGCCGGGCGTCGCCTGGGAGGAGCTCGACGAATCGCAGCAGGAAATCCTGGCCGGGCAGAAGGATGCATGGAACACGCTGCCGCCCGGGCGCCAGCAGGCGATGGCGGAGGGTGCCGAGCGCTGGCTCACGATGGATTCCGCGCAGCGCGCGAATGCACAGGAACGCTGGAAGAAGTGGCGCAAGCTCTCGCCGGAGCAGCGCAAGCGCTTGCGTGAGCGGTGGCGGCGCTTCCAGCAGCTGCCGCCCGAGCAGAAGGATGCGCTGCGCGACAGCTTCCGCCGCTACCAGTCGCTGTCGGAAGAGCAGCGTCGGGCATTGCGCGAGCGCTGGCAGCAGATGACGCCAGCCGAGCGGCAACGCGCGATCCAGCGCCGCCAGCAGCGCGCGCCCACGCGCCCGGCCCCGACCGCCCCGCCGCCGGCGCGCCGCACGCCGGGCTGAGCGCGCGCCACTCGCATCCGGCGCGACGCCGTGGGAGGATGATGCGGTGTCATCCTTCCCGCTCCGGGAGTCGCGATGCCGAATGCCAGGCTGAAACGTTCCAGTAACCGGATGATCGCCGGCGTCTGCGGTGGCCTCGCCGAATGGCTCGGCTGGAAGGCGGACCACGTGCGCATCGCCTACGTCATCCTCTCGGTCCTGAGCGCGGCCTTCCCCGGGATCCTGATCTACCTGCTGCTGTGGCTGCTGATGCCGGACGCCAGCGAATGATGGGGACTGTCCCCTCTTAGGTGCCCATGAACCGCGAATACATCCAGCTCTACGACGAGTACACGCATGGCGGCATGGACCGCCGCGAGTTCCTCTCGCGGCTCGCCCGCGTGGCCGGCAGCGCGGCCGCTGCCTCCCTGTTGCTGCCGCTGCTCGAGAATCGCTATGCGAACGCCGCGCTCGTTGCCCCCGACGACCCGTCGATCATGGCCGGCCGCGAGCGTTTCGACGGGCCGGCCGGGCCTGTGAATGCCTACGTCGCGTGGCCGGTGAAGTCACCCGCGCGCCGCGCCGCTGTGATCGTGATCCATGAGAACCGCGGGCTCAACGCGCACATCGAGGACGTCGCGCGCCGCCTCGCACAGGCCGGGTTTGCGGCCGTCGCGCCGGACGCGCTGTCGGGCACCGGCGGCACGCCGGCCGACGAGGACGAGGCGCGCAAGCGGATCGGCGAGCTCGACCGCGAAACCGCGCTCGGCATCTATCTCGCCGCCGTGCGCCACGCCGCGGCGCATCCGCACGGCCACGGCAAGGTCGGCTGCGTCGGCTTCTGCTGGGGCGGCTTGATGGCTGGCCGCCTGGCCGCAAACTCGAAGGAACTGAATGCCTCGGTCGTCTTCTACGGCATGCCGCCCGCCGCGGAGGAAGCCGCGAAAGTGCGCGTGCCGATGCTGCTCCACTACGCCGGCCGCGACGCGCGCATCAACGCGGCGGTGCCGGCCTTCGAAGAGGCGCTCAAGGCCGCGAAGGCGCGCTACGAACTCCACACCTACCCCGACGTGGACCACGCCTTCCACAACGACACCAACGCAGCCCGCTACAACGCCGAGGCGGCGACGCTTGCCTGGACCCGCACTGTCGAATTTTTCAGGCGCGAACTCGGAAGCTAATCCGGCCATCGCGCGGCCTGCGGTCGGGCCAGGCTGGCTCGCTCGCTCAGCAGAACGGACATTCGCTCGCTCGCCACCTGGCCCGCCCACGCCCGCGCGCTGGCCGGGCGGGGTCCCGAGCGAGCGAGGGATGCCCCGTCTGGCCAGCGGGTGCGGGCGCGAGAGTGTCGGTGTCAGCCAGCGGCCTTGACCGCGTGAATGAGCTCGGCTGCCACCTTCTGGGCATCGCCATAGACCATGCGGGTGTTGTCGAGATAGAACAGGTGATTCTCGATGCCCGAGAATCCCGCGCCCTGGCCGCGCTTGATCACCAGCACGTTCTTCGCCTTGTCGGCATTGAGGATCGGCATGCCGTAGATCGGGCTGCCCTTGTCGGTGCGCGCGACCGGGTTGACGACGTCGTTTGCGCCAATCACGAGCGCGACGTCGGCCGTGTCGAACTCCGCGTTGATCTCGTCGAGGTCGGAGATCAGGTCGTAGGGCACGCCGGCTTCCGCCAGCAGCACATTCATATGGCCGGGCATGCGCCCGGCGACCGGGTGGATCGCGAAGCGCACCATCACGCCCTTGTCGATCAGCAGTTGGCACAGCTCCCAGACCTTGTGCTGGGCCTGCGCGACCGCCATGCCGTAACCCGGGATCACGATCACCTTTTGCGCGAAGGCCATCATGACGCCGGCATCGGAAGCCTCGATCGGCTTCAGCGCGCCGGTCACGCCTTCGGCCGCGGCCACCGCGCCCTCGCCGAAGCCCGAGAACAGCACGTTGCCGAGCGAGCGATTCATCGCCTTCGCCATCAACTGCGTCAGCAGCGTACCGGCCGAGCCGACCACGATGCCGGCGATGATCATCGCCGCGTTCTCGAGCACGAAGCCCTCGAATGCGACCGCAAGGCCGGTGAAGGCGTTGTAGAGCGAGATCACGACCGGCATGTCGGCGCCGCCGATCGGCAGCGTCATCGTGACGCCGAGCAGGAGCGCAAGCCCGAAGAACAGGATCACCGCCTGCATCGACGGGTGATCGGTGACCACCAGCGAGACACCGAGCGCAACCGTCATCGCCGTGATCAGCAGGTTGAAAAACTGCTGTCCCTTGAAGCGGAAGCTGCGCTTGATCAGGCCCTGCAGCTTGCCGAAGGCGATCAGCGAGCCCGAGAAGCTGACCGAGCCGATGAACGCGCCGGCCGCGGCCAGCGCGGTCACCACGGGGCCATGCACGGCGTCGGCACCGGGCGCCGCCGAAGCCATCCGGAAGAGTTCGACTGCCGCGATCGCCGCCGCCGCGCCGCCGCCCATGCCGTTGTAGAGCGCGATCATCTGCGGCATGTCGGTCATCGCGACGATGCGTCCCGACCACCAGGCGAGTCCGCCGCCGATCGCGATCGCCGCGAGCATCAGCGGGAAATTACCCATGCCGGGGTACAGGAAGCTCATCACCGTGCCGATCAGCATGCCGACGCCGGCGACCACGATGCCGCGCCGCGCCGTGACCGGCGAACTCATCGCCTTCAGGCCCATGATGAACAGGAACGCGACCAGCAGATAGCTGCCGTCGATTGCGAGCGTCGCGATGTTGTCCGGCAACAGGCCCTGCATCAGGTGGACTCCCCGGCCTTCGGTTTCCGCTGGCCGCTCGACTTGAACATCTGCAGCATGCGTTCGGTGACGACATAGCCACCGACCGCATTGCCGGCGCCGAGCGCGACACCGATGAAGCCGATCACCTGCTCGAGCGTCGTATCGGCGCGCCCGAGCGCGACCATCGCGCCGACCAGCACGATGCCGTGCACGAAGTTGCTGCCCGACATCAGCGGTGTATGCAGGATCACCGGCACCTTGGCGATGACTTCATAGCCGGCGAATGCCGCCAGCATCACGATATAGAGCGCGATCACGCCTTCCATTACGCGGCCTCCACGGTCTTGCGGGTGGGTTCGTGGCGGATGGCGCCCTCGTGCGTGACGCAGGACGCCGCGAACACCTCGTCTTCCCAGTCGATCACGAACGCGCCGTCCTTGAACGCCGGCTTGATGAAGTTCAGCAGGTTGCGCGCATACATGTCGCTCGCGTGGTAGGCGACCGAGGCCGGCAGGTTGACCGGGCCGACGATGCGCACGCCGTTGTGCTCGACCGTCTCGCCGGCCTTCGTCAGTTCGCAGTTGCCGCCGTTCTCGGCGAGCAGGTCGATGATCACCGCGCCCTGCTTCATGCGTTCGACCGCCGCGCGGGAGATGATGCGCGGCGCCGGGCGGCCGGGGACGCCGGCGGTCGAAATCACGCAGTCGACGGCGGCGATGCGTGAGTCCAGCACTTCCTGCTGCTTCGCCTTCTCTTCCGCCGTCAGTTCGCGCGCGTATCCGCCCGCACCTTCGGCGACGACGCCGGTTTCGACGAACTTCGCACCGAGCGACTTGATCTGCTCGCGCGTCGCGGAACGCACGTCGTAGGCCTCGACCACGGCGCCGAGCCTGCGGGCGGTTGCAATGGCCTGCAGGCCGGCGACGCCCGCGCCGATCACGAGTACGGTGGCCGGACGGATCGTGCCCGCTGCGGTCGTCAGCATCGGGAAGAACTTGTCGAGTTCGACGGCGGCCAGCAGCACGGCCTTGTAGCCCGCGACCGCGGCCTGCGAGGACAGCGCGTCCATGGACTGCGCGCGCGAGATGCGCGGCACCAGTTCCATCGCGAAACTCGTGATGCGGCGGTCCTTCAGCACCCGCACCAGCGCGGCCTGCGCATGCGGCGCGATGAATCCGACCAGCGTGGAGCCCGGCTTCAGGCCCTCGGCGACCGCGGCTGAGAGCGGCTGCACGGCGAGCAGCAGGTCGGCGCCCGCGAGCACCGCGGCGGCGGAATCGGCGAAGCCGGCATCCTGGTACAGGGCGTCCGGAAACCGGGCGGCCTGGCCCGCGCCGCGCTCGATCAGGAGCTTCGCTCCAAGGGCGGCCAGCCGGGTGGCGACCTCCGGGACGACCGCGACGCGGTTCTCGCCCCGCACGGTCTCTTTCAGCACGCCGATCGTGACTGGCATCCAGATCCTCCCCGGAACGGCCCGCCGGGCGGCGGGGCGTTGGAAAATATCATAATCGTGGCTTATTGTTTCAGGGATTCGGCCAGGGGGAACGGGGTTGTGAGCATGGGTCCGGGTACGGCAAAGACGACGGTCAAGGCGGGCAGCCTGGAATTCCAGCTGTCGCAGCAGGTGCTGCGCACGGACGCCTCCGGCATGCCGCTCGAATGGATCGACTACAAGGAGGCGGTGCGCCTGCACTGCCTGGGCCAGGTCGCGTACGCTTTCGGCAGCCGCCTGTATGAGCTGCACGGCGGCACCAATGCGCGCACCGGCCGCCAGACGGTGATCGCGGTCAATTCGATGATGGCGACGCAGGGCTCCTCCGGCAATCCGGGCAGCCTGCGCGGCGACTACGTGCCGCCGCTCAACAACGAGACGCTGTTCCGTCGCGACGCCAACCTTTGCATGTATTGCGGCGGCCGCTTCACCGCGCACCAACTGTCCCGCGATCACGTGCGGCCGTTCTGCCAGGGCGGGCGCGACGTCTGGAACAACGTGGTTGCCGCCTGCCGGCGCTGCAACAACCAGAAGGCCTCACGCACGCCCGAGCAGGCGCACATGCAGCTGCTCGCGGTGCCGTTCACGCCGACTTACGCCGAGTACATCTATTTGAAGGGCCGGCGCGTGCTGGCCGACCAGATGGAATACCTGCTCGCGCACTTCCCGCGCACCAGTCCGCTGCACGCGCGCATCCAGCGATTCAGGCAGTGAAGCCTGCGCGAAGCGAGCCGGTCCACCTGGTCGACGCCAGTTATTTCGTGTTCCGGGCCTACTACTCGGTCGGGCTCGAGATGACCGATGGCGATGGCCAGCCGGTCAATGCGCTGTACGGCTTCGGGCGCTTCCTCGGCGACCTGCTCGAAGAGGCGAAGCCGGCGCACATCGCGGTCGCCTTCGACGAGAGCCTGTCGAGCTCGTTCCGCAACGAAATCTTTCCGGCCTACAAGGCGAACCGCGAGCCGGCGCCGCCCGAGCTGAAGCGCCAGTTCGCGCTGTGCCGCGAGCTCTGCCGGCTGCTCGGGATCGCCGAGTTCAGCAGTCCGACGCACGAGGCCGACGACATCATCGGCACGATCGCCAAGCGTTTTCGTGCAGCGGGCCACTGCTCGGTGCTGGTGACGCGCGACAAGGATCTCGCGCAGCTGATCCGCGACGGCGATGCGTACTGGGATTACGCCGGCGAACGCCGCTACGGCTACGACGACATCGAGGGCCAGTTCGGCGTGCGGCCCGAACGCATGGCCGACTACCTCGCGCTGACCGGCGATACGGTGGACAACATCCCGGGCATCCCGGGCGTGGGGCCAAAGACCGCGGCCGCGTTATTGCGCGAGTTCGCGTCACTCGAGGAGATCTACGAGGGCCTCGAGAAGGTGCCCGGGCTCCCGATCCGCGGCGCGGGCAAGCTGCCGGAAAGGCTCCGCGCGCATCGCGACGCCGCATTCTTCGCGCGCCGGCTGACGACCATCGCCTGCGACATGCCACTCGAGGTGAGCGCCGCGAGCATCGCGCGGCGCGCGCCCGATCTCGGCGCGCTCGGCGCGTTCTACGACCAGGCGCGTTTCGGCCAGGCACTGCGCAAGCAGGCCGAAAGGATCGCGAGGAAATAAAAGGGGGACGCATCCCTTTTACGGGGCGCCGTCCGGGAATCCGGGGGAAATTCGATGGCAATCAGGATGAGGCCCTTGCCGGGCTACGTGGAGCACCCGCCCGGGGAAATGCTGGCCCGGGCGCGTGGCTTTGCCGACGAGATGCATCGGCGACGGACCGTGCGCGACTTCTCCGGCCGGCCCGTGCCGCGCGCCCTGATCGAGGAATGCCTGCGTGCCGCGGGTTCTGCCCCGTCCGGCGCCAACCAGCAGCCCTGGCATTTCGTTGTCGTGTCCGACGCCGGCGTCAAGCGGCGGATCCGCGTCGCAGCCGAGGCCGAAGAGCGTGAGTTCTATGAACATCGCGCGCCGGCGGAATGGCTCGAGGTGCTGCAACCGCTCGGCACCGACGCGAACAAGCCGTTTCTCGAGATCGCGCCCTGGCTGATCGCGGTCTTCATCCGCCGCTTCGAGCGGCTGCCGGACGGCCGCAAACGCAAGCATTACTACACGGACGAATCGGTCGGTCTCGCCACCGGGCTGTTGCTCGCCGCGATTCACCACGCGGGCCTCGTCTCGCTGACCCATACGCCAAGTCCGATGAAGTTCCTGAACGAGATTCTCGGTCGCCCAAAGGACCTCGAACGGCCTTTTCTGCTGCTGGTCGTAGGTTTCCCGGCGGCGGACGCGAAAGTGCCGGACATCGCACGCAAACCGCTAGCGGAAATCGCGACCTTCGTCTAGCTCGTCAGAGCCACGGCGACGACGCGCCGCAGCAGCCGCTCGCGCAGTCCGTGCGGGGCCGCAAGCCCCATGCGCGCGAACAACGGCGCAAGCGCCGGATCCCGTGGCAGCGGCCGCGCAAGGCGCGCGGCGATCGCGAGCTTCCCCTGCCAGGTTTCCGAGCGTGCCTTGAGGCGCCGGAGCGCGCCGCCGAGCGTGATCTCCTCCGCTGTCAGGTCCGTGCCGTAGGGCAGGCGGCCAAACAGTCCTGCCGCGCGATGCGGTGCGAGCGCCTGCTCGAGCGCTTCCGGAAAATTCCGGCGATCCGCCTCGGCGATGCGATACGACGCCGGCAGCTTGCCGGCGCGCTGCGCCTCGGCGAGCAGCGCAGGCTGGAAACGCGAGTCGGCGATCGCGAGCATCGCCCCCGCCACTTCCGCGTCGTTTCGCCCGCGCAGGTCCGCGGCGCCGTACTCGGTCAGCACGATGTCGCGCAGGTGCCGCGGGATCGTTACGTGGCCATAGCCGAAGCGGATGTTGGATTCGAGCCGGCCGCGGTTGTCGCGCGTCGCGCGCACCGCGATCAGCGAGCGCCCGCCCGGCAGTTGATGCGCCTGCGCGACGAAGTTGTACTGGCCGCCGACGCCGCTGACCACGCGCCCGTCTGCGAGCCCGTCGGAGACCAGCGCGCCGCCGAGTGTTGCCATCATCGCCGTGTTGATGAAGCGCGCGTCGCGTCGCTGCGCAATCTTGCGTTCCCAGTCCGGGCCGAGCAGTTCGTTCGTGAAGCTGACCGGCATCATCCGGAACAGCGCGCGCTCATCGTCGGGCATCGCGCGCAGTTCCTGGTAGAACTTCCGTGGCCCCAGCATGAACGCGCCGTGCAGCAGCGCGCCGTCCGGCTCCACGCGGCGCTTCAGGATGCCCTCGCGATAGAGGTCGAGGAATCCGTCGACGAACATCTCGGTGACGGCATACAGCCCCTGCTCGAACGGCCCGTCGCCGCCGATCGCGGCCTGCAGCGTGGCATCGCGCGGCCCGAGCCGGAGATCCGCGAGCACGCGCCGCCACAGCGCGTTCTGGCGATGCCGCAGCGTCATCGCATAGACGATCGCATCGCCCAGTTCCCCGATGCCGATCTGGATCGTGCCGCCGTCCCGGATCAGCATGCTGGCGGTCAATGCGATCGCGTGGTCGGCGGTCGAGATCGGCAGGTTCGGCGGGCTGAACAGCTCGTGGTGATCGCGCGGATCGTTGACGATGAAATCGAACGCGGACGCAGGCAGGTCGGCCGCGCCGAACATGAACGGCATGTAGTCGTTCGCCTGGCCGATGATCGCGACCGGCGCACCCGCGCGGCGACGTTCGGCGAGCATCGGCAGCAGGTCCACCGTGACGTCGGGATTCGAGCCGAGGCTCGCGCGCCCGCCGCCGGGACCGGGGCGCAACGCAATCTGCTGGGCGATCACGTTGGCGCCCGCGGCGGCGACGGTGCGCGCGACATGCGTGTAGTTGATGCTGGCGTAGGACTGCTGAGCG
The DNA here is from genome assembly GCA_040899645.1 of Steroidobacteraceae bacterium. GTDB lineage: Bacteria > Pseudomonadota > Gammaproteobacteria > Steroidobacterales > Steroidobacteraceae > SCUD01. The sequence goes on along the minus strand of JBBEAB010000085.1, from coordinate 59,752 downwards.
AGCGGCGAGCCGAGCCAGGCGCCGGGCTCCATGAAGAACTCGTGCACGCGGATGTTGGCGGGGAGCGCGCTCGCGTGCAGCGGTCCGAGCCACGCGGGCTCCGGTCCCTCGCCGAAGATGCGCCGCGCCATCGGCTCGACCAGGCGCCGCTCGAGCTCGCTCCTGCCGCGCGGGCGGGCGAGCGTGAGCCCCGTCAGTATCGAGAGATCGATGGACGGGTCGGCCGCAGCGCGCCGGTAGAATTCGTTGAGCAGTGCGACCGGCTTGCCGGCGCCGATCGGGGCGCACAGCACGACGCGCGGACCGACGCGCGACAGAGTCTGTTCGACGCAGTCCGCGACGCCGGCAAAGACCCGCGGTGTACCTTCGTCCATCGTCGGGACTCTAGCGTATAGTCGCGCAACCCCGCCTTAAAAAGGGGACGCATCCCTTTCTCTCCTTTTCCTCGAATGCGTTCGACAGGGGAGAAAGGGATGCGTCCCCTTTTTAAGGCGGGACGACCCCGGGGGAATCATGATCGAGAACAACACCGCGATCGTTGCGAGCCTGGTGGCCTACATGGCCGTGTGCCTGCTGCTCGGATTCATCGCGTACCGCCGCACCTCCACGCTCGGCGACTTCATCCTGGGTGGCCGCAAGCTCGGCAGCTGGGTTACGGCGCTTTCCGCCCAGGCTTCCGACATGAGCGGCTGGCTGCTGATGGGCCTGCCCGGGCTCGCCTACCTGTCGGGATTCGACGCGATCTGGCTGGTAGTCGGCCTGGTCGCCGGCACCTGGGCCAACTGGCGCTTCATTGCGGCAAAACTGCGGGCCCGCACCGAGCAGCTGTCCGATTCGCTGACTCTGCCCGATTATTTCGAGCGGCGCTTCGGCGATCGCTCGCGCCTGCTGCGCACGATCTCGGCCGCGTTCATCCTGGTGTTCTTCGCGTTCTACACGAGTTCCGGCTTCGTCGCCTCCGGCAAGCTGTTCGCGACGCTGTTCGACCTGCCCTATGTCGAGGCGATGTTCTGGGGCTCGATCGTGATGCTCGCTTACACGTTCTTTGGCGGCTTCCTCGCGGTCAGCTGGTCGGACGTGCTGCAGGGCACGCTGATGTTCTTCGCGCTGGTGCTGGTCGCGTGGATGGGGCTCAGCCTCGCGGGTGGCATCACGCCCGCGCTTGATGAGATCGCGGCGCGCGATCCGGCGCTGCTCGATCCATGGATCGGCAGCGGCGGCGAGGCGCTCGGCTGGATCGGCATCCTGTCGCTGGTCGGCTGGGGCCTCGGTTACGCCGGCCAGCCGCACATCCTCGCGCGCTTCATGGCGATCCGGCGCGTCGAGGAACTGACGACCGCGCGCCGCGTCGCGATGGCCTGGGTCATCACGGTGCTGGTGGCGGCCGTGATTGTCGGCCTGACCGGGCTGCTGGTGCTCGACCGGCCGCTCGCGGGCGCCGACAGCGAGAAAGTGTTCATCCTGATGTCCACGCAGTTCTTCCACCCGGCGATCGCCGGCATCTGCCTGGCCGGCATCCTGGCCGCGGTGATGAGCACGGCCTCCGCGCAGCTGCTGGTGTCGTCCTCGGCGTTTGCCGTGGACTTCTATCGCGGCCTGATCCGCCCGGAGGCGGGGCGCGGCGAGCTGCTGTGGGTCGGGCGCGCGGCGGTGCTCGCGATCGCCGCGGTCGCGTTCTGGCTCGGTCTCGATCCCGACAGCAAGGTGCTGTCGCTGGTCGCCTGGGCCTGGGCCGGATTCGGCGCGGCCTTCGGACCCGCGATCATCCTGTCGCTCTACTGGGAGCGCATGACGCGTAACGGCGCATTGGCCGGCATCGTGGTCGGCGGCCTGACGGTGATCATCTGGCCGCAGCTCGAGGGCGAGCTGTTCGCGCTCTATGAGCTGGTGCCGGGCTTCGTGCTCTCGTGGCTTGCGATCTGGGTCGTTTCAATCGCGGCGCCGGAAAGGGCCGGCCGGCCTGCATGAGCGCGGCGCCGGCCGCCGGGGCGGCCATCGGCCTCAATCCGCGGCTCGACCCGGAGCTGATTGCGCGCGTGTTCCGGAGCGCCGGCCGCGTGCACATCCCGGACTTCCTCGACGCGCAATCGGCGGCACGCATTCATCGCGCCCTCGTGGAGCAGACGCCCTGGCAGTGCGTGCTGTTCGACGGCAGCGCGCATCGCGAACTCCCCGTCGCCTCGCTCGCGGAACTCCCGGACGCGGAGCGCACGGAGCTCAAGGCGCGCATCGATGCCGCCGCGGCGCGCGGCTTCGCGTATCGATATGCGAGCTTCCGCCTCTACGAAAACTGGCAGCGTGGCCTGCAACGCGATTCGTACCTGATGCGCGTGCTGGAGTTCCTGAACACGCCGGCCTGCCTCGAGCTGATGCGCCGCATCACCGGCGACGCGGCGATCGCCTATGCCGATGCGCAGGCGACGCTGTACCGCGCCGGGGATTTCCTGACGCGTCACGATGACCGGGTCGACGGCAAGGATCGTCGCGCCGCCTATGTGCTCGGTTTCACGCCGCAATGGAATCCGGACTGGGGCGGGCTGCTCGCGTTCCCGGACCGCTTCGGCCACCTGTCCGAAGCCTATGCGCCGGCGTTCAATGCGCTCAACCTGTTTCGCGTGCCGATGCTGCACGCGGTAACGCAGCTTTCCAGTTTTGCGGCCGCGCCGCGCTACAGCATCACGGGCTGGCTGCGGCAGGCGCCGGCCGTAGCTTGAGGTCGAACAGCACGCCGACCTCGTCGCCGATCCACTCCGTGGACTCCCATTCGCCCTGGCCGATGCCGAACGGCAGCCGGCGCAGCTGTGCCGTGCCTTTCATCGCGAGCCGCTTGCCCGATTGCTTCAGCTCGAAGCGCGCGGTCGCGGGCCGGGTGATGCCGCGCAAAGTCAGTTCGCCGCGCGCAAGGAAGCCGCGGCCGTCCGGTTCGAATCCCTCCGCGTGAAACACTGCATCGGCGTATTTCTCCGTCCAGAAGAAATCGGCGCTGCGGATGATCTGGTCGCGCTCCGGGTCGGCGGTGTCGACGCTCGCGGTCGGTACAATCACGTGCAGCCGGCCCTGGCCGGGATTCTTGACGTCGAACTCGAAACGGACTTCGAAGCGCCGGAAGGCGCCGGTGAACTTCGCGCCGGCCTGGATCGCCGTGAACCGCAGCGAGCCCACGCGCTGATCGCCCTCCCCCCCCCCCGCGGGGGGGGCGCGGGGGGCGCCGGCGGCCGCGCAGGCGAGGCCCGCGAGCAGGATGCGCGCGATCAGCGGGTACGCCACGGCAGCATCCGCAGCAGCAGCCCGTCACGGTCGATGAACTGGTGCTTGAGCGCCGCGAGCACGTGCACGATTGCGAGCACGATCAGCACTTTCACGAGCGTCTCGTGAATCTCCTCCAGCAGGTGCTCGAGCCCCTCGTCGGGCGCGACGAAGTCGGGCAGTTGCACGAGTCCGAACCAGCTGGCCGGGTAATTGGCGGCGGAGGACATCAACCAGCCGGTGACGGGCAGCGCGAACAGCAGCACGTAGAACGCGCCATGGGTCAGGCGCGCGGCGGTCAGCTGCCAGGCGGGCATCGGCGGCGGCGGCGGCGGGCGGTTGAAAAGCCGCCAGCCGAGGCGGATCACGGCGAGCCCGAGTATCGTGATGCCGACCGACTTGTGCCGGGCCATCATGACGAGTCGCTCGAGCCCGAGCGGGAGCTCGTCCGCAATCTTGCCGAGCGTGACCTGGACCATCAGGAGCACGACGATGAGCCAGTGCAGGCCCTGCGCCACAAAGCCGTAACGCACTGCGGTGTTTCGCGCTGGCATGATGTCTTGGAGAATATGCCAATGCGCAAGTTCCTGCTGTCCCTCGCCCTGCTGGCCACCGGCTGCGCCGCGCCGTCCCAGGTGCCGCCGCCTGCCGTACCGCCGGCGGCAAAGACAGGGGCCGAACTGCCCTTCGAGGCCTGGCAGGTCGTGGACTCCCTGCTCGAGGTGCGCGTCTACCGCGACGGACCGATGATGAAGCTCGGACACAACCACCTGATTTCGACGGATGCGCTCGCCGGCGTCGTCGAGTTGCGCGAGCCGCGCACGCAAAGCGGCTTCACGCTGGAGCTGCCGCTCGATTCGCTGGTCGTCGACGACCCCGCGGCCCGCGTCCGCGCGGGCGCCGATTTCGCCGCCCCGGTGCCGGTGAAGGACCGCGAGGGCACGAAACGCAACATGCTGGGCGCCGCCGTGCTCGATGCATCGCGCCAGGCGGTGCTCAGCCTGCGGCTCGATGGTCTCGCGGGTGGCCCCGCGCGGTACGACGCGCTCGTGCGCATCGGCCTGCGCGGCGAGGAACGCCTGCTCAACGTGCCGCTGACCGTCGAGTTTGCCGGCGACCGGATGCGCATCCACGCGAAGCTGCGCCTGCACCATGCCGACCTCGGCCTCGTGCCGTTCACGGTCGCGCTCGGCGCGCTCTCGGTCCGCGACGAGTTCGAGATCGACTGCAGGCTCGAGGCGAGGCGCCGCTCTTGACCGCGATCCGTTTTCACGACCCGGAAGTCCGCATCTCCGCGGCGCTCGCGGCGGCGCAGGCAGCGCTGCGCGATCCGGAGGTGACGCTGCGCGAACTGTTTGCGCTGCTCGGCGAGCAGGGCCTGCTGGTGTTCTGCGGCGTGCTCGCCGCGCCGTTCCTGCTGCCGGTGACGGTGCCGATGATGAGCGCCGCATTCGGGATTCCGATGATCCTGATCGGCTTCGCCGTGATGATGAGCCGCGTGCCCTGGCTGCCCGCGCGGCTGCTCGATCACCGGCTGTCGACGCCGACCGTGCGTCAAGTGCTCGTTAGGGTCCGCGGCTGGGCGCTGCGCTTCGAGCACCTGGTGCGGCCGCGGCTGCTGCTGCTGTCAGGCAGCCCGACGATCAATGTCGTCAATGGCGGGCTGATCATCGTGTCCGTGCTGCTCCTGATGGCGCCGCTGCCGCTGGTGCCGTTCGTCAATACCTTGCCGGCGCTCGCGGTCATCTTGCTGTGCTTCGGCATGGCCGAGCGCGACGGGGTGGTCATCGCGCTCGGCTACCTGACGACGCTGATCTCGGCTGCCTACGTCGGCGGCCTGCTGCTGCTCGTGTTCTACGCCGGCATGCACCACGAGCAGGTGCTCGACATCATCCGCGGCTGGTTCACTTAGCGTCGATCTCCGCGAGCAGCGCCTTCGCGCCGTACACTTGCTCGAGCGCCGCGCGCATGTAGGCCGGGTGCACGCCGATCGAGCGGTTGATGCGGTCGTCGAACCAGTAGCTGCCCGAGATCGAGTGGATGTTGCCGTCGAACGCGAGCCCGACGATGCGCCCGTCGGCGCCCAGCATCGGGCTGCCGGAGTTGCCGCCGACGATGTCGTTGTTGGTCGTGAAGTTCGCCCGCGTCGTCATGTCGAGGCGATCCTTCGCGGCCTGCCAGCGCTCCGGGATCTTGAACGGCGGCTCGCCGGTCGCGCGCTCGAAGGCGCGCGAC
>JBBEAB010000085.1:33251-54261 GCA_040899645.1 Steroidobacteraceae bacterium | reverse complement strand
CCCACAGCTCGGTCCACGGCCGCACGTCCTGGCCCTTCTCGTTCCAGCCCATCATGCCGCCGTAGGAGAGCCGGAGCGTGAAAGTCGCATCCGGATAGATGCTGGTGCCATAGGTGGCAAAGCGCGCCTTGGCGATCGCTTCCTGGCCCTGCTGCACGGGTCCCTCGACCTGCTCCTCGAACATCTTGCGCAATTCGCGCGCGGTCGGGTCGACCAGCGCGGCGAGGCGGATCATCGGGTCCTTGCTCGCGTCGATCGAAGCCTGGCCGCCCTCGTAGAGCGCGACGCGCGCGGCCGGATCGCCGAGCGAGCTGTCGCGGATCAGCCGTGTCGCCAGCTTGTCCGGCGAGTCGTTGCCGAAGATCCGACGCACCAGCGGATCGTCCGGCCCGAGCCACTCGCGCATGCGCTCGAGGCCGAATGACAGGCGCAGGATTTCGAAGTCCGCGTAGACCGGCGCGGCCGCCTGCAGGTTCTGCACCACCGCCGGCAGGCGCGCCTCGGTGTATTCGGGCAGGCGCGTCTCGTTCGCCTTGCCGCGTTCCGCCGCCGCGCGCACCAGCGCGCGCGCGTGGCCGAACAGCGTGCTGTTGAAGGCTGCGCCGCCTTCGATGAAGGTGTAGGCGACCAGGACATCGCGCCAGACCTTCTGCGCGTTGGCGATATCCTGCCAGGCCCCGGCTGTACCGCCGAGCGCCGGGTTGGCCGCGACGGCCGCGCGCAACGCGGCTTCCTTCTTGCCCGCTGCGGCGAGCAGCGCCGGGTCGAGCAGCGCGTCGAACTGCTTGCGCCGCACCTTGATCGCGTTCTCGACCTGGTTCAGGTAGCCCTCGGCCGTGCGGCGTGGCTCCTCGCCGGTCTTTGAATACTGCAGCATGCGGCCGCGCAGTTCGGAGAAGCGCATCAGCCAGAACGGCATGAAGGTCTCGCGTTGCAGCTCGAGTTGCGCGACCGTCAGCAGGCGATCCGTATTGCCCGGGTGGCCGGAAACGAACACGGCGTCGCCCGGATTCGCGCCATCCCAGTCGAAGCGCAGGCGATTCGGCGTCTTTGCCGGCTTGCCGTTCTCGTAGGCGCGCAGGATCGACATGTCGAGGCACCAGCGCGGGAACTGGAAGTTGTCCGGGTCGCCGCCGAAGGCCGCGATGTCGCGCTCCGGCGCGAACACCAGGCGCACATCCTCGTAGCGCTTGTACTTGTAGATCCAGTACTGGCCGCCCTGGTAAAGTGACACGCGCTCGCACTTCAGCGCGCCGCCCTTCGACTTCGCCGAGGCCTCCTCGCAGGCCTGCTCGAGCCGCGTCTGCTCGCGGCGCCGCGCCTCGACCACCGCATCGGCGGCGAGCCCGGCGGTCGCGGCGGCGACCCTGGCGGTGACGTCCTCGGTGCCGACCAGCACGGAGACGGATTCCTCCTGGCAGCGCACTTCCTTTTCGCGCGTGCCGGCCAGGAAACCGCTGCCGACCAGGTCGTTCTCGGGCGTGGAGTTCTGCGCGACGCATTCCTCGGCGCAATGGTGATTGGTCAGGATCAGTCCGTCGCCGGAGATGAAGGAGCCGGTGCAGCCGCTCTCGAGCCGGAGCGTCGCCTGCCGTACGCGGTCGAGCCACGGCGTATCGAGCGTGACGCCGTACTTTTCGGCGATGGCCGCGCGCGGCGGGTTGTCGAAGGTCCACATCCCCTCGTCAGCCGCAGCCGAAAAGGACGCCAGTGCGGCCATGACCGCGATCGAGACACGCTTCATCGGGAACTCCCGTGCATCCGCTGGACCGCCATGCGGCGGCGAAGCGCTCATGGTACCGGTTGCGCGGCGTCCCGGGACAGTGCGGCCCACCGGTCGGCGCGGCGGGCGGGCTGTTCATCGTGTCGCATCGCGGGCGGCAGCGGGCATCGGATCTGCAGCGGACCCCGGCCCGCGGCGCTGCGCGCGGGCACGACGGCCTCTGCAATCCGGCTCATGCGCCCGTGGTGAGCAGCAGCTGCGTGCCTTCGGGTGCGACCAGCAGCCGGTGCCGTTCAGGATCGAGCTGGCCGGGCGCGCGGCGCGCGAATTCGAAGCCAGCCTCCGTGAGCGCCGCGATTCGCCCGGGCATCGCGGCATCGGTGAACATCAGCGCCGGGCGCTGCAGTACGCCCGCTTGCAGCAGCGCGATATTGAAGGAATCGCTGGTCAGGCCGACATGCGGGTAGGGCTCGTCGCCTTCCTCGGCAGGCACGAACCCGAGCTGTTCCCAGAACTGCCCGGCCTGCTGGACGTCGGCGACCGGCAGCGCAAATTCCTCGAACCATCCGAGCCGCGAGCTCTTGCCGGGCGCGCGCTGCGAGGGCGAGTACGTGCGCGCCTCAAGCAGGCGGATCAACTGGCCGCCGGGAGACTCGAAGCAGGCCTCGTTGAACACGTCGCTGCCGAGGCGGCGCTCGAGGATGTCGATGCCGAGCCGCTCGAGCGTGCCTAGGTGCGCGAACAGGTCGGGCAGCACGAACGCGGGCAGCGGGGACTGCATCAGTTCGCGCTGGTGCAGGCCGATCGCAAGCCGGCCGTCGGTGACGACCGCATAGGGATAGGGCCAGGCCTCGCCGGTCGTGACCTGCGTGAACCCGAGGCGCTCGTAGAACGCGAGCGATGCCAGCACGTCCGGCGCGTGCACGCTGATCTCGTGGAAGCGCCCGATCATCGCGCGGTCGCCGCCGTCGTGCGCCCGACGATGAGCGCCGCCAGGCAATCGGAGTGTGCCGCGCTGTCGTTCAGCGCGGGCACGTACTCGAAGCGCTCGCCGCCGGCGGCGAGGAACGTGTCGCGGCCCCGCATCGCGATCTCTTCCAGCGTCTCGAGGCAATCCACGGAGAATCCCGGGCAGGCGACGACCAGATGGCGCACGCCCCCTGCCGCGAGTTCCGCGAGGCGCTCTTCGGTGTAGGGCTCGAGCCAGCGCGCGCGCCCGACGCGCGACTGGAAGGCGAGCGACCAGCGCGATGCCGGCAGCGCGAGCCGTTCGATCACGCGCGCCGCGCTTGCGCGGCACTGCTTTTCATAGGGATCGCCGGCATCGACGTAACGCTGCGGCAGCCCGTGAAACGAGAACAGCAGGTGCGCACGCTCGTCGTGCAGCCGTGGCGCGAGCGAGTCGGCGACCGCTGCAATGTAGTTCACGTCGTCGTGGTAATCGTCGATCTTGCGCAGTTCCGGCTGCCAGCCCGAGGCCAGCAGCGCCGCTTCGACGCGGTCGTAGACCGAGGCCGTGGTGGTCGCGGAGTACTGCGGATAGAGCGGCAGCACGATGAGGCGCTCGACGCCGGCCTCTTGCAGCTGCTGCAAGGCCGTGGCGATCGATGGCGTGCCGTAGGTCATGCCGGTGGCGACCGCGATCGGCATGGCGAGCTTCGCCGTGAGGCGTTGCTCGACGGCGGCGGCGAGCGCCAGTGTATTGACGAGGAGCGGCGAGCCGGCGGCGGTCCAGACCTCCCGATAGGCACGCGCGCTCCGCTGCGGGCGGATCCGCAGGATCACGCCGTAGAGGATCGGCAGCCACAGGATGCGCGGCAGGTCGACCACGCGGGGATCCGACAGGAACTCAGCCAGGAACCGGCGCACGGCATCGGGAGTCGGCGCATCCGGCGTGCCGAGGTTTGCGACCAGCACTCCCGTACGTGTGTTCATGGCGCGACGATACCCCATGCCTCGCCGTTCCCAAAAAGAAACGGCGGCCGGAGGATGCCCCCGGCCGCCGTCATGCTCATCAGACGTCAGCAGGACTTCAGAAGGAGAAGCGTACGCCCGCGAAGATGGTCGAGCCATCGTCGCCGTGCTCGTACTCGGCTCCCACCGCCACGCCGTCGGTGAAGAAGTAACGGCCACCGATCGCGATTGCGGTGTCATCTGCACCGCTGCCGAGGTCGCGATAGATCACGTTGCCTTCCAGCTCAAACGAGTCGGCCAGACGGGTGCGCAGTCCAGCTGCGACCAGGTAACCGTCTACGTTGCCGGACAGGCCGCTCGCCGATGCATCGGCTTCCAGGTAGCCGACGCGACCGACGAGGTCCACGTTTTCGGCGATGCCCAGATGCGCGCCAAGGCCCACCGAGTACACGTCCACATCGACGAAGCCGAAGTCCTGGCTGAGGTAATCGGCGAAGACAAAGAAGTTCTCGGCGAAGCCGACCGAACCGCGGACACCGAAGCCATCGCCAGTCGGTCCGCCATCGACGTCAGTCTCGGCATAGCCGAGGTCGATGTACGAGTAGCTCATGTCTTCTGCCTGGGCCGCAAGCGGCACGGCCGCCAGCAGCAGGCTGCCAACCATGGCATTTACGATCTTCATGATCATTTTTCCTTTAAGGGTTGAGGGATCCAACTGCGCACACGGCCACCCTGGGGGAAGGTAGTCGCTGACCCGTAGAGAGGGGTCTACGAGTCCAGTGCGCCGTTTTCAGACCGCCACATTATCGCCGAGTTCCGACCCTGTTAGAAAGGGAATAGAGTTACAATAAATCAAGTAAAATCAGATAGTTAGTGGGAGCAAGAGACCCGGAAACCCGCGGTTCCATTGCAGCGCATCATTGTTGTTTTCTTGCAACGCAAAACAGACACCCAGGCGATGCCAGCGGCGCGTGCTACGCGACCCCACCCACGCAGACGTACTTGATCTCGGTGTAGTCGAGCAGGCCGTACTTCGAGCCCTCGCGGCCGGTGCCCGATTCCTTGACGCCACCGAACGGCGCGACCTCGGTCGAGATGATCCCGGTGTTGAGGCCGACGATGCCGTACTCGAGCGCCTCCGACACGCGCCAGGAGCGCGCGAGGTCGCGCGTGTAGAGATAGCTCGCGAGGCCGAATTCCGTGTCATTGGCCATCTGGATCGCCTCCTGTTCCGTATGGAAACGGAACAGGGGAGCGACGGGCCCGAAGGTTTCCTCGCGCGCCACCAGCATCGCGGTCGTCACGCCGGTCAACACGGTCGGTTGGTAGAACGTGCCGCCGAGCGCATGGCGCTGCCCGCCGGCCACGACCTTCGCGCCCTTCGAGGTCGCATCCGCGACATGCTCTTCGACTTTCTGCAGGGCGGCGGCGTCGATCAGCGGGCCCTGCTCGGTTTCGCCGGCGAGCCCGTCGCCGACGCGGAGCTCTGACACCGCAGCGATGAGCTTCCGGGTGAATGTCTCGTACACGCCGTCCTGCACCAGCAGGCGGTTCGCGCAGACGCAGGTCTGGCCGGTGTTGCGGTACTTGGAGGCAATCGCGCCCGCGACCGCGGCGTCGAGATCGGCATCGTCGAACACGATGAACGGCGCATTGCCGCCAAGCTCCAGCGACACTTTCTTCATCGTCTTTGCGCACTGCGCCATCAGCAGCTTGCCGATCTCGGTCGAGCCCGTAAACGAGAGCTTGCGCACGCGCGGATCGCCCGTGAGCACGGCGCCGATCTCGCGCGCCGGGCCCGTGATCACGTTCAGCACGCCCGCCGGAATGCCGGCGCGATGGGCGAGTTCCGCGAGCGCGAGCGCGGAGTAGGGAGTCTGCGTCGCCGGCTTGCAGATCACGGTGCAGCCGGCCGCGAGTGCAGGCGCGACTTTCCGCGTGATCATCGCCGCCGGGAAATTCCACGGCGTGATCGCCGCGACCACGCCGACCGGCTGGCGCAGCACGAGGATGCGCTTGTCGGCCTGGTGGCCCGGGATCATGTCGCCGTAGACGCGCTTCGCTTCCTCACCGAACCACTCGACGAAGGCGGCCGCATACGCGATCTCGCCGCGCGATTCGGCGAGCGGCTTGCCCTGCTCCGCGGTCATCAGCACGGCGAGGTCTTCCTGGTTCGCCATGATCAGGTCGAACCAGCGGCGCAGCAGCACGGCCCGTTCTTTCGCGGTCTTTGCGGCCCAGGCGGGGAACGCCCCGTGCGCGGCCGCGACCGCGGCCTCGGCGCCGGCGGAATCGATCGCAGGCACGGTGCCGAGCTTTGCAGAGGTCGCGGGATTCGTCACGGCAATCGTCGCGCCGCCGGTGGCATTCACCCAGCTGCCATTCACGTAGCACTGCTGGCGCAGCAGCGAGGCATCCTTCAGTTTCATCAGGCCGCCTTCACGACGCGCTGGTCGATCGCGCCGAAGATGGAAGCGCCCGCGGCATCGAACATCTCGATGCGCACGCGGTCGCCGAACGACAGGAAGGGCGTGACCGGCCGGCCCTGCTCAAGCGTTTCCAGCATGCGCCGCTCCGCAAGGCAGGTCGAGCCCGCGGAACGGTCACGGTTCGAGACCGTGCCCGAACCGACGATGGCGCCCGTACCGAGCCGCCGTGTCTTCGCCGCATGTGCGATCAGCTGGCCGAAATCGAAAGTCATGTCCACGCCTGCGTTCGGGCGGCCGAACAACTCGCCATTGAGGTGCACGGTGAGCGGCAGGTGCACCTTGCCATCCGTCCACGCGGCGCCGAGTTCGTCAGGCGTCACCGCGACCGGCGAGAACGCGGTCGCGGGTTTCGACTGGTAGAAGCCGAAACCCTTGGCGAGTTCGTTCGGGATCAGGTTACGCAGCGACCAGTCGTTCACCAGCATCAGCAGGCGAATATGGCCGCGCGCGCTCGCCGCATCCGTGCCCAGCGGCACGTCGTCGGTGACGGCCGCGATCTCGCCCTCGAGGTCGATGCCCCAGTCCTCGCTGCCGAACGGCGCGTCGGCCATCGGCGGCAGCAGGTCGTCGGAGCCGCCCTGGTAGACCAGCGGGTCGGTCCAGAAGGATTCGGGCATGGTCGTGCCGCGCGCCTTGCGCACGAGCTCGACATGATTGACGTAGGCGCTGCCGTCGACCCAGTGATACGCGCGCGGCAAAGGCGCAAGCGCTTGCGCCGGATCGAAGGCGAAGTCATCGGCGCGCCCGGCTGCCAGCTCCTCTGCGAGCGCTGCGAGCGCGGGCGCCGCGCGGGCCCAGTCGTCGAGCGCCGCCTGCAGGGTCGGCGCGATCGCGGAGGCGGAAACAGCGCGCTGCAGATCGCGGCTGACGAGCACCAGCCGCCCGTCGCGGCTGCCGTCCGCGAGCGTCGCGAGCTTCATTTTGCGGGCTTCCAGCTGTCGACGTAACCTGCCCACTCGACGCGCGCGGCGTCGACGCCGATGTCAAGCGCATCGCGCGTGTCCACCATCACCGCGTACTCGTCGGTCGCCGGCTTCGACTGCACCAGCATGCGCGACAGCGCCTTCGGATGCGGGCCGTGCGTGAAACCGCCCGGGTGCAGCGTGACCATGCCCGGGTGGATGTTGTCGCGGCTGAAGAAGTCACCCGCGTGGTAGAAGATGACTTCGTCGTAGTCGTCGTTGTTGTGGAAGAATGGGATCTTGATCGCGCCCGGATCGGTCTCGAACGGCCGCGGCACGAAGGTGCAGACCACGAAGCGGTTGCCGAGGAAGGTAGTGTGCGCCGACGGCGGCAGGTGATAGCGGTGACTCATCAGCGGGCGGATGTCGCGCACGTTGATGCGGCAGGCCGCGAGATCGCCGTGCCAGCCGATGGCGTCGAGCGGGTTGTAGGGGAAGGTCACGGTCGAGACGGCGTTGCGGCGCTTGACGGCGACGCGCCAGGTCTTCTCGTCCTGCTGCTCGAGGAAGGCCGCATCCACGCGCGGTGCGTCGAGCATCGCCGGGTCGAAGATCGCATGCCCGCCCAGCAGGCCCTTGTCCGGCAGCATGTAGGAGGCGTTGGTCGCCTCGATCATCAGGATCGCGGCGGGCTCCGCGCATTCGAGCCGCCACATCGTGCCACGTGGCAGCACGAGGTAATCGCCGGCCTCGAACGACAGGTGGCCGAAGTCGCAGAACAGTTCGCCGCGGCCCTGGTGCACGAACAGCAGTTCGTCGCCGTCGGCATTGCGGGCGAGGGCGTCCATCTTCCCGGCGACGCGCCAGAACCGGATCCGGCAGTGCGCGTTGTGCAGCACATCGGCGGCGGACCACGGATGCGCGCTGACCGCGTCGAGCTTCGTCAGGTCGTAGGCATGGGGCGAGAGCGGCCCCTCGAATGCCGACCAGCCAGTCGGCGGATGGCGGTGATGGAAGAAGGCGGCGGGGCCGAAGAAGCCCTCCTTGCTCATCTCGCGCTCGTAGGTGCCGGGCGGCAGGTCGGCGTGCGCCTGGCGCGATGCCGTGCCCTCAACCCGGGGGTGGCCGATATAGCGTTTCATCTCGTCAATCTAGTTTCACATGCAACTATTGGCAAGTAGGGGGACTGTCCCCTTTTCCGCGCAGCGGAAACGGCGGACTGTCCCCTCTTGAAGTCGTGGTTCCCTACCTTTCCATGATCGCCGTCACGCCCATGCCGCCTGCGGTGCAGACCGAAATCAGGCCGCGCCCCGAGCCGCGCTCCGCGAGGAGTTTTGCGAGCGTTGCGACAATGCGCGCGCCGGTCGCCGCGAACGGGTGGCCGACCGCGACGCTGCTGCCCTTGACGTTGAGTTTGGCGCGGTCGATCGAGCCGAGTGGCGCGGCGAGCCCGAGCTTCTCGCGGCAGAATTTCCCCGATTCCCAGGCCTTCAGCGTGCACAGCACCTGCGCCGCGAACGCCTCGTGGATCTCGTAGTAGTCGAAGTCCTGCAGTGTCAGGCCGGCGTCGGCCAGCATGCGCGGCACGGCGTAGGCAGGCGCCATCAGGAGCCCCTCGCCGCCGACGAAATCGACCGCCGCCACCTTGCCGTAACTCAGGTACGCCTGCACCGGCAGGCCGCGGCTCTTCGCCCAGTCCTCGCTCGCGAGCAGCACGCCGGCTGCACCGTCGGTCATCGGCGTCGAATTGCCCGCGGTCAGCGTGCCGTCGGCGGCGAACGAGGGATTGAGCTTGGCGAGCTTGTCGAGGCTGGTATCGGCGCGGACGTTGTTGTCGACCTTGAGGTCGAGGTAGGGCACGACAAGATCCGTCATGAATCCTTCCGCCCAGGCGCGCGCCGCGTGGTGGTGACTGGCGAGCGCGAGTTCGTCCTGCGCACGCCGGGTGATTTCCCATTCGCGCGCCATCATCTCGGTGTGCTGGCCCATCGAGAGTCCGGTGCGCGGTTCGCCGGTGCCCGGGTAGCTGGGCTTGAAGTGCCGCGGCCGCAGGCCGAGGAACGGCTTGATGCGTTGGCCGAAGCTGCGCGCGCGGAACACGCGCAGCATCAGCTGCTGGTACTCGCGCCCGAACACGATCGGCGGGTCGCTGACCGTGTCGACGCCCGCGGCAATGCCGGCATCGATCTGGCCGAGTGCGATCTTGTTGGCGATCGCGATCGCCGCCTCGATGCTGGTGCCGCAGGCGCGCTGCACGTCGAGACCCGGCGTCTCCGGGGACAGGCCCGAATCGAGCAGCGCCTCGCGCGCCAGGTTCCACTGGCTCGAGTGCTTCATCACGGCGCCCGCGACCACGTCGCCGAGGCGCACGCCCTTCAATCCGAAGCGATCGACCACCGCCTTGAGTGCTGCGGTCAGCATCTGCTGATTGCCGACGCTCGCATAGGCGCCGTGGGCGCGCGCGAACGGGATGCGTACGCCGCCGATGACGGCGACGCGGCGGGGGCTTGATCCGACCAGCATGGGGGCTCTCCGATGGCAGCGGCGCTGCGATTCGTTCCGGTAGAATGCCAGCATCCACACGGGCCCGCCACGGCGCGCCATCCGGTGCCATATGAGCGAACCCGGCAGCTTCCGCAGCGCTTTTTCAGCCGATTCCCGCTCGATCCTGCGGCTCGCCGGGCCGCTCGTCGTCAACAACCTGGTGCTGGCCGGCATGATGCTGACCAACACGATCGTGGCCGGACGACTCGGCTCCGAACCGCTCGCGGGGGTGGCCGTCGGCGGCAGCTATTACCAGTTGTTCTGGATGTTCGGGCTCGGCGTGCTGATGTCCATCTCGCCGCTGGCCGCGCATGCCTACGGCGGCGGGCGCGACGCCGAGGTAGGGCAGCGCTTTCGCCAGGGCATCTGGCTGGCGCTGATGCTGGCCGTGCCGCTGGTCGGGCTGCTCGCCTGCGTCGAACCGCTGCTCACCTGGTTCGGCACCGATGCGCGTGCGATCCCGCACGCGGCGGGTTACGTCTACGCGATGTGCTTCGGCATGCCGGCGATGCTCGTGTTCCTGGCGCACCGCTACACCAGCGAAGGCATCGGCTGGACCCGGCCCGTCATGTACACGGCGCTCGTCGGTCTGGCGACCAACATCGCCGCCAACTGGGTATTCACGCTCGGCAACCTTGGCATGCCGTCGTTGGGGGCGATGGGCTGCGGCATCGCGACCGCGCTCGCCTGCTGGGTGATGCTCGGCACGATGCATCTCTACCAGCGCCGTCACGCCATTTACCGGCGCTTCGGCCTGTTCGAGCGTTTCGACCGCCCGGATCCGGCGGCGCTCGGCGAGATCCTCGCGCTTGGCCTGCCGATCGCGGGTTCGGTGGTCTCGGAAGGCGCGCTGTTCGTGGTGGCGGCGCTCCTGATGAGCACGCTCGGCACCGAGATCGTCGCGGCCCACCAGGTCGCGCTCAGCTACGCATCGCTGATGTTCATGATCCCGCTGTCGCTGCACTCGGCGACGACCATCCATGTCGGCCACCAGCTGGGTCGCGGCAACGACCTCGCTGGCCGCAACGCCGGCTGGAGCGGCATCTTGATGTGCGGCCTGATCATGGCGCTGTCCTCGCTCGTGATCCTCGTGGCGCGCGACGGCATCGCGGCTGCCTATACCTCGGACCTGGACGTGCGCGAGCTGGCGGCGTGGCTCCTGCTGTTCGTCGCGTTGTTCCAGATCCCGGACGGCCTGCAGGTCGGTGCCGCGGGGGCGCTGCGCGGCTTCAAGGACGCGAACGTGCCGATGGCGTTGAACTTCACCGCCTACTGGCTGATCGGATTCCCGGCAGCCTGGTGGTTCGGCATCCATGAGGGCGCGGGTCCATCGGGCATATGGGCGGGACTGATCGTGGGCCTTGTCACCTGCGCGATTTTCCTGATCTGGCGCTATCACCGCGTGTCGGGCGCGCGCGTGGCGGCGCTGTCACGAGCCGCGCCGGTGGCGCAATAGAAGGACGCCTGTGCGAAACGCGGTGAGGCTGCTGCTGGTCGCGGGCGTGCTGCTGCTCGCAGGATGCGCGACACCCGGCGCGCCCGGCGTCGAACTCGAGCGCCTGGTCGAGAGCTACTTCGACGAGGACCTCGCGCTCAATCCGACCACCGCGACCGACCTCGGCGATCACCGCTTTGACGACCGGCTCGAGCTGACGGCGTCGCCGGAGTACGCCGCTGCCTCGCTCGCCCTCGAGCGTCGCTATCGCGCCGCGGTCGCTGCGATCGATCCGCAGGCGCTGGATGAGTTCTCGCGACTGACCCGCGAGATGTTCCTGTACGGTCGCGACAGCGCGATTGACCGGCATCGCTTCCCGGGGCGCCTGCTGCCCCTCGACCAGTTCAACGGCGGCATGCCGGCACAACTCGCCTTCCAGGGTGCCGGCACCGGTTCGCAGCCGTTCGAAACCGTCGCCGATTACGACCGCTGGCTCGTGCGCGCCGCGCAGTTCCCGCGCTGGGTGGACACGGCGATCGCCGCGATGCGCGAGGGCATGGCGCAGGGCGTCGTGCATCCGCGCGTGGTGATGGCGAAAGTCGTGCCGCAACTCGATTCGCTGGTCGCATTCGAAGCGGAGGCGAGCGTGTTCCACGGTCCGGTCGAGCTGATTCCGGAGCACTGGCCGGTCGCCGACCGCGTCCGGCTCAGGGTCGCCTTCGGCATCCTGATCGAGGAGACGCTCAATCCCGCGTACGCGAAGCTCCGCGATTTCATCCGCGACGAGTACCTGCCGGCCTGCCGCGACAGCGTCGGCTGGTCGGCCCTGCCGGGCGGCGCCGACTGGTACGCGAGCGAAGTGCGCCGGCACACGACCACCCGGCTCGCGCCCGCCGAGATCCACGCGATCGGACTCGCGGAAGTGGCGCGCATCCGCGCCGGCATGGAGGGCGTGATGCGCGAGGTCGGTTTCCAGGGCACGCTCGCGGAGTTCTTCCGCTACGTGCAGGAAGAGCCGGCGTTCTATTTCGACCGCCCCGCTGAGCTGCTGGCGGGCTATCTGCGCCTGAAGAAACGGATCGACGCCGAATTGCCACGGCTCTTCTCCGTGCTGCCGACAGCCGACTACGAGGTGCGCGAGGTCGAGGCTTTCCGTGCCGCCTCCGCGGCGGGCGGTTCCTACCAGGGTCCGTCGGCCGATGGCGCGCGGCCCGGCATCTTCTACGTCAACACGTACAACCTGCGGGCGCAGCCGATCTACGCGATGGAAACCCTGTCGCTGCACGAGGCGGCGCCTGGGCACCATTTCCAGGTGTCGATCCAGCAGGCACTGACCGGCCTGCCGCGCTTTCGCCGCTTCGAGGGCAACGTCGCCTATGGCGAGGGCTGGGCGCTGTATGCGGAATCGCTGGGTCGCGAACTCGGCCTCTTCACCGATCCGATGCAGTGGTATGGGCGTCTGTCGGACGAGATGCTGCGCGCAATGCGCCTGGTCGTGGATACCGGCCTGCACGCACAGGGCTGGAGCCGCGAGCGCGCGATCCGCTACATTCGCGACAACAGCTCGCTCGCCGACACCGAGATCGAGGCCGAGGTCGAGCGCTACATCGTCTGGCCGGGCCAGGCGCTCGGCTACAAGATCGGGGACCTGCGCATCCAGGCCATGCGCCGCAAGGCCGAGGCCGCGCTCGGCAGCCGCTTCGACGTGCGCGGTTTCCATGCGGCCATGCTGATGGACGGCGCGCTGCCGCTCGGTGTGCTGGAGGCGAAGATCGATCGCTGGATCGAAAGCCGGCGCTAATCAGAGCTCGAGCAGGTAGTGCCGGTCGCAGCCGCTGTGGCCGGACGACCCGAGCGGACCGCACAGCTTCCTGAATCCGGCCTGCAGGTAGAGCTTCTGCGCCGCATCCATGCCGGCGAGCGTTTCGAGATAGCAGCGCCGGTAGCCACGTCCGCGCGCGGCCTCGAGGCAGCGCGTCAGCATCCGCTTGCCGAGGCCGCGTCCGCGCGCCGCCGGCAGCAGGTACATCTTGCGCAGCTCGCAGACATCCGGGTCCGCGCCGGCAAGCGGCGCGATGCCGCCGCAGCCGAGCACCTGGCCCCCGTCCTCGAGCACGAAATAGGCGGCGCGCGCGCCGTCATAGGCTGCGGACATCGCGTCCACTTCGGGATCGCTGCTGGAATAGCCGGGCCCACTTGCGCCGAAGGTCGCCATGACCTCGCGGATGATGATTGCGACCGCGGCATCGTCCGCGGCGCGTATCGGCCGGATCAGCGCTTCACTCACCGGGCGAATGATAACCGTGGCCCAGCGTCTCGACATCGACCAGCAAGCCGTCTTCGAACTTGAGGCGGCGCATCAACTTGTTGGGGCCAAGGTTGTAGGTCCAGAACTCGATCGGAATCGGCACCGGTTCGTAGGAAGTGTAGTAGGGGCGGCCGCGATACCAGCGGATCGGGCGCTGCAGCACTTCGCTGCGCTGAATGCTGGTCGGGGCGCCGCACAGCGCCGCGACCTTGTCGGTGCTGTCGCCGTCGCTGACCAGGCGCGTGCCGCAGCGGAACGAATCGGCCAGCGCGCCGCCGCTCCACAGGAGCGCAGCAGCCAGGGCGAGCGTCGCGGCAGACTTCCGGTTCATGGCTCTAGCATGCCTTGCGCCAGGTGAATGGGGGCTGAAAAGCGGCTGGCACCAATTTACGCTGGCGGCGCCCGCGGACCAAGCAGGCCAGGCACATCTTTGCGATCGGCTCGACTTGAGTTTGGCCGTGGCCGCAGAATGCCCCGACCGATGGCCACCCCCAGACTGGATCGCCGCTTCGAACGCCGTCTCGCGGGGCTCGTGAATGCCCGCGAACACGGTGTGCTGACCGGCGGCCTGAAGGGCGTCGAGCGCGAGGCGCTCCGGGTGAGGCCGGACGGTCACATCGCGCAGTCGCCGCATCCGCGCGCGCTCGGCAGCGCGCTGACCCATCCGCACGTCACCACCGACTATTCGGAGGCGCTGATCGAACTCGTCACGCCGCCGTTCCAGCAGGCCTGGGAACTGCAGCAATACCTGTGCGACATCCACCAGTTCGTCTATCGCCACCTCGGCGACGAACTGCTGTGGGTCACCAGCATGCCCTGTGTGCTCGGCGGCGACGCCGAGATCCCGATCGCCACCTACGGCAGCTCGAACATCGGCCGTATGAAGCATGTCTACCGGGTCGGGCTTGGGCTGCGTTACGGGCGCGTGATGCAGGCGATCTCGGGCGTGCACTTCAACTACTCGTTCCCGGAACGGTTCTGGCCGGTGCTCGAAGCAGTGGACGAGTCGAAGCTCGTCGGCCAGCCCTTCATGGACGACGCTTATTTCGCGCTGCTCAGGAACTACCGCCGCTTCGGCTGGCTGATCCTCTATCTGTTCGGCGTTTCGCCGGCCGTGTGCCGCTCGTTCTTCGCCGGCCGCGAGATCCCGGCCGGGCTCGAACCGATGGGCACGGGCACGCTGGTTGCGCCATTTGCGACTTCGCTGCGCATGAGCGACCTCGGCTATCGCAACAAGAGCCAGGCCGGCGTGCACGTGTCGGTGAACTCGCTGCAGGAATACGTGCGCGACCTCTCGCGCCTGATCTCGACGCCGCACCCGGAGTATCAGGCCCACGGCGTCGTCGTGGACGGCGAGTGGCGCCAGCTCAATGCCAACCTGCTGCAGATCGAGAACGAGTACTACAGCTTCATCCGCCCGAAGCGCGTCGCGTTCTCGGGCGAGCGGCCGACGCGCGCGCTGCTGCGCGCGGGCGTGCAGTACGTCGAGCTGCGCTCGCTCGATGTCGGCGCCTATGACCCGGTCGGCGTGAGCCAGCGCAAGCTCTGCTTCCTCGAGGCGTTTGCCGCGCTATGCCTGCTGCGCGACAGCCCGCCGCTGTCGGCAGAGCAGTCGGAACGCTTCGAGGCCAATCACGTGCTGGTCGCGGGCCGGGGCCGGGAGCCCGGCCTTCGCTTGTGGACCGACCGGCGCCCGCTCGCGCTCGTCGACTGGGCCGCGGAGCTGCTCGACCAGATGGAGGGCATCTGCGAACTGCTGGACAGCGGCGATGCGTCGCGGCCTTACGGCGCGGCGCTCGCGTTCCAGCGCGCCAAGCTCGCCGATCGCGCGGAACTGCCGTCCGCCCGGCTGCTCGCGGAGATGAAGCAGCAGGGGACCTCGTTCTTCGAACAGGCCCTGTGGATGTCGCGGATGCACGGCGACTATTTCCGCGAGCTGTACCCGCCGAACGCCGCCCGGATGGCCGAGTTTCGCGCGGAAGCCGATGATTCCCTTGCCGAACAGGCCCGGGTTGAAGCGGCCGATACGCTGCCATTCGCGGAGTTTGTCGAGCGCTATTTCGCCGGCGATCTGGTTTGACATATTCCAGTCCAATCCGTCACTTACGCGCAGGACGGAGAAAAACCCTTAAAGTCTTCACACGCGCGTAATAGTATTTGGGCAGATTGCGTGGCACCCCTCCTGGCCACTACTCGGGGATACCTCAAGTTCATGGAACAAGCGCCGGACGGCATTGAATCCCATTTGTTGGCGGGCGCATCGCTCGATGCGGCCAACGATCCGGTGATCGCCGACCCGCGTCCGGCCACCGGCTGGGATCCGTTCGAGGTCTGGCGCACCCGCGTCCGCGGCCTGCGGCTACGCAATCCCGGGGAAAGGCGGGACTCGACGGACTGATGCCGGGCCGGTCCGCGTCTGGGATAATCGAGGGCGTGGATCGCACGACTTCGCTGACCGGACAATTGCAGCGCGGCTTCCCGTGGATGCGTTTCGAGCCCGCGCTCGAATCCGCTTATCACGGCGACCAGTTCCGCGAGGGCCAGAAGCGCCTGCGGATCAACCTCATCATGCTGGCGGCGATCATCTTCGCGATCGTCCGCATCGACCATGTCGTGATGCCGGCGGTCAGCGCCGGCGTGCCGGACATCGCCCGCATCGGCGTGATGGTGCCGCTCCTGATCATCGGTTTCGCGCTGACTTTCCTGCGTCGCGCGGATTTCTGGTACCCGCGCGTGATGGCCACGCTGATGGCGCTGGCGTTGCTCGGCATCGCGTGGATCGGGTTGTGGGCCTGGAGCGAGGGCGAGAGCCGGCTGTTCGTCCGGCTCGTGATTGCAATCATCGCCGTGTACTTCGTGATCGGCCTGCCGTGGCGCCTCGCGGTCGCGGCCAACCTGCTCGCGCTCGTTTTCTACGCAGTCACCGCCCTGGGCGTCTGGTCCATGCCGGCGGTCGTGATGGGCCAGTTCATGGCGATGCTGGCGATGGCGAGCGTGATCTGCGCCGCCGGCGCCTACAATCTCGAGCACGCGCGCCGCACGGCCTGGCTCGAGGGCCGGCTGCTCGCGGAACTCGCGCTGCTGGACGGCCTGACCGGCATCCACAACCGGCGCCGGCTCGATGAACATCTGCAGCGCGTGTGGCAGCAGGCGATGCGCGAGAACAAGCCGCTGGCGCTGCTGTTCGCCGACCTCGATCACTTCAAGGCCTACAACGACCGCTATGGCCACCAGGCCGGCGACGAGGCGCTGAAGGCAGTCGCCGGCGTGCTGGCGCGGCATGCGCGGCGGCCGCTCGACATGGCGGCGCGCTTCGGCGGCGAGGAGTTCGCGATCGTGCTGTACGATACGAAGCGCGATCATGCGCTGCGCATCGCCGGGGAAATCATGGAAGAGGTGCGTGGGCTCGGCATCGCGCACACCGGTTCAGGCGCGGCCCCGGTGCTGACGATCAGCATCGGCATCGCCTGCGTGGTGCCGGTCGCGAAACGCAGCTGCGCCGGCCTCCTGCAGCTCGCCGACCAGGCGCTCTACGCGGCCAAGGACGGCGGGCGCAACCGCTCGCACCTGCTCGAGGCCGAGTACGAACACATGAAGACCGGCTACTTCCACCGGCAGGTGCCGGGCGCCGGTAGCGGTCAGTAGATCGCGATCTCGCGCCGGCCGCGCGAATCGCGCGCTGCCCTGAACATTCCTTCGGTATTGAACTCGAGCGACAGCACGCCCTCGCTGTCCACCACGATCACGCCGCCGTCGCCGCCGAGCTCCTTGAGCCGGCCGTGGACCACGTCGCGCGCGGCCTCGGCCGCGCTCACCTTCGACAGTCGCACGCGCGCGCAGATCTCGTGCGCGACGACCGCGCGGATGAAGTATTCGCCGCTGCCGGTCGCCGACACCGCGCAGGTTGCGTTGTCGGCGTAGGTGCCGGCGCCGATGATCGGCGAATCGCCGATGCGGCCCCAGCGCTTGTTGGTCATGCCGCCGGTCGAGGTCGCGGCGGCGAGGTTGCCGTGCCGGTCGCGCGCCACCGCGCCGACCGTGCCAAAGTAGCCGATGTCCTCCTGGTTCGAGGCGACGCGCTCGTTCTGCTGCGCCTCCTCGAGCTGCTTCCAGCGCCGCTCGGTGTGGAAGTAACTGCCGGGCACCAGCGTCACGCCCTGCTCGAGCGCGAATTCTTCCGCGCCTTCCCCGGAGAGCAGCACGTGCGTGGTGCGGTCCATCACCATGCGCGCGAGGTCGATCGGGTTGCGGATGTGCTTGACGCCCGCGACGGCGCCGGCCTTCTGCGTCGCGCCATCCATGATCGCGGCGTCGAGTTCGTTGATGCCGGCGTGGCTGAACACCGAGCCGTGGCCGGCATTGAAATAGGGCGAGTCCTCGAGGATGCGCACCGCGGCGACGACCGCGTCGAGGCTCGAGCCGCCGGACTCCAGCACCGCATACCCGGCATCGAGCGCGCGCCCGAGATCGGCGCCGTACGCGCGTTCGCTCTTGGGGGTCATCGAAGCGCGACTGATCACGCCGGCACCGCCATGGATGGCAATCGAGATCATCGGTTCATCTCCAGCGGCGGCGCGGGCGGCAGGCGCAAGCGCCAGCAAGGTACACAGTGCGAGACAGAATGGAAAACGCGTCATTCCGCTATTATCCGCCGGATGTCCATACCGAGGCCAGCATCGATCGCGGCCTTTGCCCTGCTGACCGTCGCCTGCGGCCAGGACGGCGAGGTGCTGCTCGGCACGCTCGAGCGCGACCGCGTGGAACTCGTCGCCGAGGCCCAGGAAGCCATCGTCGAGGTCGCGGTGCGCGAGGGCGACGCGGTCGCCGAGGGACAATTGCTGCTGCGGCAGGACACCCGCACCATCGAGGCGCAGCTTGCGCAGGCGCGCTCGAACGCGACCCAGGCCGAGCGCCGCCATGCCGAACTCGCGGCCGGCGCGCGGCGCGAACAGGTGCGCGAGGCGCGGGCGCTGGCCGCGGGCGCGGCGGCCCGCGCATCGGCCGAGGCGAGGGAGTTCGCCCGCATCGAGCAGCTGGTCGCCGACGGCATGCTGCCGGCGAACCTGCTCGATCGACAGCGCGCATTGCGGGACGGCGCGGCGGCCGATGAACGTGCAGCCGGCGAGCGTCTCGCCGAACTCGAGCACGGCACGCGGCCGGAAGTCGTTGAACAGGCGGCCGCGGCGCTCGCCGCGGCGCGTGCCCAGGTCGCCGAACTCGAGCTGACGCGCGCGCGCCATGCGATTCACGCCCCGCGCGCAGGCAGGATCGACGCCTTGCCCTACGAACTCGGCGAACGGCCGCCGCGCGGCGCGCCGGTCGTCGTGCTGCTCGCGGCGGGGCAACCTTATGCGCGCGTCTACATTCCACAGACGCGACGCGCCGGGGTCGCGGCCGGTGCCGCGGCGACGGTGCGCATCGACGGCGTCGATCGCGACTGGCGGGCCGAGGTGCGCTACATCTCGTCGGAAGCGGCCTTCACTCCGTACTACTCGCTGAATGAGCGCGATCGCGGCCGGCTGTCGTTCCTCGCCGAGGTCGTGCTGACGGAATCCGACGCCGCGGTGCTGCCGACCGGCATGCCGGTCGAGGTCCTGCTGCCGGAACCCCAGGCAGGCCCGTGAGCTTCGCGATCACCGCGCGCGGCCTCGCGCGGCATTTCGGCAAGGTGATCGCCGTTGACGGCATCGACCTCGACATCCCGCGTGCGCAGATCTACGGCTTCCTCGGGCCGAACGGCTCCGGCAAGTCCACCACGATCCGCATGATGTGCGGGCTCCTGGTGCCGACCCGCGGCACGGTGAACGTGCTTGGCCATTCGGTGCCGCGCGAGTCGGAAGTCGTGCGCCGCAAGCTCGGCTACATGACCCAGCGCTTCTCTTTGTGGGAAGACCTGACGGTCAATGAGAACCTCGATTTCATGTGCCGCGTGTATGGCCTCAACCGCGCGCTGCGGCGCGCGCGCATCGCGGACCGCATCGCGGGTTACGATCTCGCGCAGCTCGTCGGCCAGCGTGCCGGCACGCTGTCCGGCGGCGAGCGCCAGAGACTCGCACTGGCCGCGGCGACGCTGCACGATCCTGAGCTGCTGCTGCTCGACGAGCCGACCAGCGCCGTTGATCCGCAGAGTCGGCGCGATTTCTGGGAAAACCTGTTCGCACTCGTCGCACGCGGCACGACGATCCTGGTCTCGACCCACTACATGGACGAGGCCGAGCGCTGCCACCGCCTCGCGATCCTCGATCACGGTCGCATCGCCGCGGAGGGCGAGCCGAAGCAGCTCGCGCGCGACATCGACGCCACCGTGCTCGAGATCTCCTGCGCCGACCTGGTCGCCGCGCGGCGCGCGCTCGCGACGCTGCCCGCCGTGCGCAGCATCGCCCAGCTCGGCCATCGGCTGCGCGTGCTGGTGCACCGCGATGCGCACGCGCCCGAGGCGGAACTCCGCGCCGCGCTCGCGCCGCACTGCCCGGATGCGGGCGTCGAACGCGTCGGTGCCTCGCTAGAGGACGTATTTGTCGCGGCGACGCGGTTGCGCAATGGCGTGGCCGACGGCGCGGAGCGCGCCGCATGAAATGGCTCGACCGGCTCTACGCGATTGCCGCGAAGGAGGTCCGCCAGCTCGCGCGCGACCGCATCACCGTCGGGCTGATCGTCGGCATCCCGGCCATCCAGCTGCTGTTGTTCGGCTATGCGATCAACTTCGACGTGCGCGGCGTCTCGACGGCCGTGCTCGACCAGTCGCAGACCTCGTTGTCGCGCCGGCTCGTCGGTGACCTGCGCGCGACCCAGGTGCTGGGCGAGGTGCGCCAGGTCCGCAGCGAGCAGGAGTTGCGCGAGCTGATCCAGCGTGGCGACGCGAATGTCGGCATCGTGATCGCGCCGGACCTGGAGCGGCGCATCGCGGACGGCGACCGCGCCGCGCTGCAGATCCTGGTGGATGGCAGCCAGCCGGCGCTCGAGAACGTCGCCGAGGGACTCGGCGCGGTGCCGTTGCTGCGACGCGCGGGCGCGCGAGCGCCGCCGCGTCCGGTCGAAATCCTGGTCGCCTACAACCCCGGCAAACGCACCGCGGTGCAGATCGTGCCGGCGCTGTGCGGCGTGATCCTGACGATGACCATGGTGATCTTCACCGCGAGCGCGATCGTGCGCGAACGCGAGCGTGGCAACCTCGAGCTCCTGATCACGACACCGGTGTCGGTCGGCCAGCTGATGGCCGGCAAGCTGTTGCCCTATGTGGTGATCGGGCTGATCCAGACCACGCTGATCCTGGTGCTCGGCTACTGGCTGTTCGACGTGCCGGTAACGGGCAGCCTGCTCGACCTCTATCTCGGGGCGCTGCTGTTCATCGCGGCCTCGCTGTCGCTCGGGCTCTTCCTGTCGACGCTGGCGCAGACCCAGTTCCAGGCGATCCAGATGGCGCTGGTGATGATGCTGCCCTCCATCCTGATGTCCGGCTTCATGTTCCCGTTCGAGGGGATGCCGAAGATCGCCCAGCTCATCGCCCAGCTGCTGCCGCTGACCCATTTCAACGAGATCATCCGCGGCATCGTGCTGCGCGGGGCGCGCCTCGCCGACATGGGACCGGAGATCGCGAAGCTCGCCGCCTTCCTGGCGGTAATGCTGACTCTCTCGGTCGCGCGCTTCCGCAAGCGGCTCGATTGACGGGGACTGTCCCCTTTTTGGGGGGGGGGG
>JBBEAB010000085.1:0-33241 GCA_040899645.1 Steroidobacteraceae bacterium | reverse complement strand
CTTTGCCGGGGCGCAAGGCGCCCCGGCAAAGGCGGACTGTCCCCTCTTACCCCTCTTACCTTCTCCGTGCTATCCTGCGCGCCGGTCGTTGCCCATTTTCCTGCATTATCAAGCGCTTGTCGGCGCCTGGGTGCCGGTTAAAGCACCGGCCAGGTGACAGGACCCGCTGTTCGATGATTCGCCCTAGCCGAGCTTTGGCCCGCCAGACGATCCCGATCGTGTTTCCTGCCGTGTAATGAATGGCCGCAGACGACCATCGACGTGATGGCCGCGCACGGCCTTGTTCTATTCAAAAGTGAGAGCTTGAGTCATGAAGATCTATGTTGGAAACCTGCCTTTCTCCGCGACCGAAGCCCAGGTGCGCGACCTGTTCGCGCAGCATGGTGCGGTCGAGTCCGTGGCCCTTCCGGCTGACCGCGAGACCGGCCGCCCGCGCGGCTTTGGTTTCGTCGAGATGCCGCAGGCCGAGGCTGCCAAGGCCATCGAAGCGCTGAACGGCTTCTCGATGGGTGGACGTCAGCTGCGCGTCAATGAAGCGCAGGATCGTCCGCGCGGCGCCGGCGGCGGCGGCGGTCGTCCGGGTGGCGGCGGTCGTCCGGGCGGCGGCGGTGGCTTCCGTTCGGGTGGCGGCGGTGGCGGTGGTGGTGGCGGCGGCGGTCGCTGGTAAGCGTTCGCTCCGTTTCGACTGTCGACGAAAGGCCCGCCTCGGCGGGCCTTTCCTTTGGGGACTGTCCCCTTTTTCGCTTCGCGAAAAAGGCGGACTGTCCCCTCTTAAACTGCCTCTTATGATCCACGGTTTCCCGCCGATCGCGCGCCCATCGGCGCGGCTCCTGATCCTCGGCAGCATGCCAGGCGTGGCGTCGCTCCAGGCGGGCGAGTACTACGCGCATCCGCGCAATCAGTTCTGGCGGATCGCCGGCGAGCTCTTCGGCTTTGACCCGACGGCGAGGTATGCCGCGCGCACGCGGGCGCTGGCCGCCGCAGGCATTGCGCTCTGGGACGTGGTCGGCCGCTGCGTCAGGACAGGCAGCCTCGATGCCGCGATTGACGACGCCACGATCCTCGCCAACGATTTCGCCGCATTCCTCGCGACGCACCGCCGCATCTCGCGCGTCTGCTTCAACGGCCGCAAGGCGGAATCCGCCTGGCGCCGGCATGTGCTGCCGGATCTGCCGCCGCTGCGCCCGTTCGAATACCGCCTGCTGCCCTCGACCAGCCCGGCGTACGCCGGGATGAGTTATCGTCGCAAGCTGAAAATCTGGCGGAGCGCCCTCGCGTGTTGAATCGCAGACAGCTGTTGCAGGCCATCGGTGCGGGCGCGCTCTTCGGCGGCGTCGCGGGCCGGCTCGCGGCGCCGGGCGCGACCCCCGACGTGCTGGTGATCGGCGCGGGCGGCGCGGGCCTGACGGCCGCGAAGGAGCTGATGGCCGCGGGCGTCTCGACGCTCGTGCTAGAAGCTCGCGACCGCATCGGCGGGCGCGCGCACACCGACACGAGCCTCGGCATCCCCTGGGACCGAGGCTGCTCCTGGCTGCATTCACCGAACGTGAATCCCTGGGTCGGCTACGCGCGGCAGAATGGATTCGAGTTGCAGCTCGATCGCTATCCGCGCCACATCTACGACGGATCGCGCCGCATGGGTGGCGCGGAGACCGCGGGCTATCGCGCCATCCAGGAGCGCATGGAACGCGAGATGCAGGATGCCGCGCGCCGCGGCCTCGACATCCCGGTCGCCGCATCCTTCACGCAGGCGACGCTCGCCGATCCCTGGTACCCGCTGGCGGAGTCCGGCCTCACCGGCTGGGAGGGCGTCGAACCCGCCAACTTCTCGACGCTCGATTCCTTCCAGTACGTCGAGGACGGCGAAGACCATGTGATCCCGCGCGGCTACGGCGCGCTGCTCGCCCATTACGCGCGGGACGTCGCCGTACGGCTGCGCACGCCGGTCTCGCGCATCCGCTGGTCCGCGCGCGGCGTGACGGCCGAGACCCCCGCTGGCGCGTATACGGCCCGGGTCGCGATCGTTGCGCTGCCGTCCGCCGTGATCGCGGACGGCGCCGTGGTTTTCGCGCCATACCTGCCGGTCGAGGTGCTGCAGGCGCACCATGACCTGCCGCTCGGCCTGCTCGACAAAGTGGCGTTGAAATTCAAGCGCAACGTGTTCCCGTCGGAGCGCAGCGAGGTGCTGCTGCAACGCCGCAGCGACGGCCGCGCGATGAATTTCCTGACGCGCCACTGGGACAGCAATACCTGCATCGGCATCTATGGCGGCCGCTTCGCGCATGAAATGGAAGCCGCGGGCGAAGCAGCGGCGATCGAGCACGGGCTCGCCGAGCTCACGAGCATGCTGGGCAGCGAGGTGCGCCGCCAGTTCGATCGCGGCGTCGCGACCGCCTGGGCCGCCGATCCCTTTGCGCGCGGCTCCTACTCGCACTGCCTGCCGGGCCGCTATGGCGCGCGCGCGGTGCTGACGCGCCCGGTCGGCGGCCGGCTGGTATTCGCGGGCGAGCACACGGAACAGGCGCACTACGGCACGCTGCATGGCGCGCATCTCTCGGGCCAGCGCGCGGCCGCCGAAGCGCGCCGCCTGCTCGCGGAGTTCCGCGCATGAGTTTCGTGCTGTACGACTACTTGCCCTCGGGCAATGGCTACAAGTGCCGGCTCGTGCTGAAGGCGCTCGACCTGCCGTACGAACTGCGCCAGTTGAACGTCATCGCGGGCGCGAGCCGCACGCCCGAGTTCCTCGCCCTCAACCCGAACGGCAAGATCCCGGTGCTGATGGTGCCGGGCCGCGGCCCGATCGCCGAGAGCCACGCGATCATCAATTTCCTGGCCGAAGGCTCGAAGCTCGTGCCGGCCGATCCCTACGAGCGCGCATTGATGTGGCAGTGGATGAATTTCGAGCAGTACCAGCTCGAGCCCGGCGTCGCGACCGTGCGCTACTGGCTGCATTCACTGAAGAAGTCGCCCGCAGAGCTCGGTGAGCGGTACACCGAGCGTTTCCAGCGCGGTGCCGATGCGCTCGCCGTGCTCGAGCGCGGGCTCACGGGCCGCCGCTGGCTGGTCGGCGACGGTCCGACGCTCGCGGACATCGCGCTCTTCGCCTATACGCACGTCGCGGATGAAGCCGGGTACCGCCTCGCGGACTTCCCGGCGATCAGCGCCTGGATCGCCGACTTCAAGGCGCTGCCCTGGTACGCGCCGATCACGGAGCCCTGACGGCAGCCGCGATGAATGCGTCCGCACCCTCGCGCCGCGAGGCGTTCCGTTTCTGGCTGAAGCTCGGGTTCATCTCCTTCGGCGGCCCCGCCGGGCAGATCGCGATCATGCATCGCGAAGTCGTCCTGCGCCGCGGCTGGCTCGACGACCGCGCCTTCATGCACGCGCTGAACTTCTGCATGCTGCTGCCGGGACCGGAAGCGCTGCAGCTCGCGATCTGGCTCGGCTGGCGGCTGCACGGCGTCGCCGGCGGCATCGTCGCCGGGCTCTGCTTCATCGTGCCGGCGATCCTGCTGCTGCTCGGCCTGTCGTTCCTCTACGCGCTGCACGGCGAAGTGCCTGCGGTCGCCGCGGCGCTCATGGGGCTGCAGGCGACCGTGATCGCGTTGATCGCGCAGGCGCTGCTGCGGCTCGCGCGGCGCGCACTGACTGAGCCGCTGCACTGGCTGCTCGCGATTGCGGCGCTGGTGCTGATGGTCGGACGCCTGCTGCCGTTTCCTCTGCTGCTCGCGGGCGCTGCGCTCGCCGGCCTGCTGATGAGCCGCGGACGGAATGCGCGTGCGTCGGCCGCGCCGGTTGCTCCGGCCGCCTTCCCCTGGCAAAGCCTCGCCGCCGGGTTCGCCTTGTGGGCGCTGCCGGTCGTCGCGATCCTGGCGCTGGCGGGCGCCGACTCGTTGTACGCGGACATCTACCGCTTCTTCACGACCGCGGCGCTGGTCACCTTCGGCGGTGCGTATGCCGTGCTCGCCTGGGTCACGCAGCAGGCGGTCGAAGTGCACGGCTGGCTGACGCAGGCCGAGGCGGTCGCGGGGCTCGCGCTCGCCGAGACGACGCCCGGACCGCTGATCATCGTGCTGCAGTTCGTCGGCTTCATGGCGGGATGGAACGACGCCGCCGGCGCGGACGCGGCGGGGACCGCGACGACGGTTGCGCTGCTCACGTCCTGGGCGACCTTCCTGCCCTCGTTCATATTCATCCTCGTCGGCGCGCCCTATGTCGAGCGACTCGCGTCGAACGCGCGCCTGTCCGGCGCGCTCGCGGGCATCACCGCGGCAGTCGTCGGCGTGATCGGCAGCCTGGCGCTCGTCTTCGGCCGGGGCGTGCTGTTTCCGGCGGGCTTCGCCGCGCCAGAATGGGGCGCGATCGCGATCGCTGCCGCGGCGCTCGTGCTGCTCGAATGGACCCGCGTGGACGTGCTGTGGGTGATCGCAGGTGGGGCCGCTGCCGGCCTCGCGCTCGGCATGGCCTGAGGCGCCGTGCCCGTGCTAGCGTCGCGCGCATGAAATACCTGCACACGATGGTCCGCGTGACCGAGCTCGAACGCTCGTTGCATTTCTATCGCGACCTGCTCGGCCTCACGGAACTGCGCCGCATCGACAACGAACGCGGCCGTTTCACGCTCGTGTTCCTTGGCGCGCCCGGTAATCCGGACGCACAGGTCGAGTTGACGCACAACTGGGACCCGGAGACCTACACGATCGGCCGCGCCTTCGGCCATCTCGCCTACGAGGTGGACGACCTCTACGGCCTCTGCGCGAAACTGCAGGCCGCCGGCGTCACCATCAACCGCCCGCCGCGCGACGGCCACATGGCCTTCGTCCGCTCACCCGACAACGTCTCCATCGAACTCCTGCAGAAAGGCGCCTCGCTCCCGCCCGCCGAACCCTGGGCCTCGATGCCCAACTCCGGCGTGTGGTGACCTGCGGTCCGTATCGCGGGCGAGGCAATGCCTTCTTCGCTCTGGCGTTCCAGCCGGGGTGGTGAGCGAGCGAATGTCCGTTCTTCTGAGCGAGCGAACCACCCCGGCCGGAATAGCCAGAGCGATCCAGGCAGCGGCTCAACCCGCGATATACCGCCGCAGGTCCTCGATCTCATGCCGCTGCTCGTCAATCACTGCCTTGACGCAATCGCCAATCGAGATGACGCCGATCAGCTGCCCGCCGTCGACGACCGGCAGATGCCGTATCCGCTTGTCCGTCATCAACTGCATGCAGTCGTTGACGGTATTCTGCGGGCCGACGTGGATCACCGGCGAGCTCATGATGGTGCCGACCGTCGTCTCGGTGGACTTGCGGCCCAGCAGCACGACCTTGCGCGCGTAGTCACGTTCCGAAATGATCCCGGCGAGCCGGCCGCCCTGCAGCACGGGCAGCGCGCCAATGAAGTGATCCGCCATCATCTGGATCGCAGTGCGGACCGGGTCTTCCACGTTGACGGTGTAAACCGCGGGCGCCTTGCCATCAAGCAACTGCCGGACCGTGCGCATGACGAGCCCCCTGAAATGCCTTTGCAGCTCATCTTACGCCCGCCGGCGCCGGGTACAACCCGGCCGATCTCAACTGCTCGTGCGCGCGTGCCAGGCCGCGAGCAGCGCCTTCTCCTGCTCGGCCGTGAGCCCGGAGCGCAGGGTGGCCTTGCGCTCGTCGGGCCGCGTAGCATGCCAGGCGAGCGTGTCGCGCACGGTTTCGTCGAGCGGGCGCGAGCGCAGTCCATCGGCGGCCGAGCGCGCAATGCCGGTCAGCGAGGCGCCGGCTTCTTCGCCGCGCACCGGGTTCCAGGGCGCGAAGCGCAGTTCCTCGGGCTTCAGCTGCTGCTGCAGGAAATCCTCGTCGATCCACGTGAACTTCGTGTCGGCGCCCGAGACGCGCTTGCAGCTCTCCACCATCTTGCCGGTGGTCAGCAGGCCGGGCGGCGTCACGGCATTGAAATTGCCGGCAACGCGCCGCTCGACCAGATCCAGCATGAAGCGCGCGAGGTCGCGCACGTCGATCACCTGCACCGGGTCGTCCGGCGTGCCCGGCACCGCCATCTCGCCGCCTTGCGCGACGCGCACCGGCCACCAGGTGAAGCGGTCGGTCGGATCGAGCGGGCCGACGATGTAGCCCGGGCGCACGATCGAGCAGCGCGCGCCGTAGGCATCGCGCGTGTACTGCTCGCACAGCGCCTTCATCGGGCCATAGGTCTCGTTGGTGATCTCTTCTTGCTCGATATTCTCGAGCACGCCGGTCGCGGAACCCTCGTCGTTCGGTTTCGCGAAGCTCGCGTAGGCCGAGATGCTCGAGACGAACAGGCAATAGCCGGTGTTGGGCGCGAGCAGCTCGACCGACATCTTTTGGAACTTCGGGATGTAGCCGGTGTTGTCGATGACTGCATCCCACTTGCGGTCCTTCAGCGAATCGAGCTGGCCCTTGCGATCGCCGGTCAGCGTCTCGACACCTTCGACGCCGTCCGGGTCGCGCCGGCCGCGGTTGAAGTGCGTGACTTTCCATCCGCGCGCGAGCGCCTGTTCGGTCACGTGCGGCCCGATGAAGCCGGTGCCGCCGAGCACCAGCAACCTGCGGCCGTGGCCGCCCTGCGCGGCGAGGCGCTGGGTGGCGAGCGCGAGCGCGCTGCCGGCACCGGCCTTGAGGACATTGCGACGAGTCGGGTTCATGTGTTGCTCCGTGATCTCAGCGTGCGCCGGCGGGCGCGTAGCGCGCCAGCCAGTCTTTCGTTTCGCGATACCAGTACAGCGAGTTCTGGCGCTTGAGGACCCAGTGGTTCTCGTCCGGGAAGTAGACCAGGCGGCTCGGCACGCCGCGGTTCTGCAGCGTCTGGAACAGTTCCATGCCGTTGTTGAACGGCACGCGCTGGTCGAGCTGGCCGTGCAGCACCAGCGTCGGCGTCTCGAAATTCGCGGCGCCCGCATGCGGCGAGTAGCGCGCGAACTCCTCCGGCCGCTCCCAGTGCTCGAAGTGCCGGCGCTGGCCCGCGCCGTAGTCGGCGCCGTACTGCGCGAACTCGCTGTAGACGGCCGCGTGCGCGATCAGCGTCTTGAACGGATGCGGCCGGCCGAGCAGCGTCGCGGCGAGGAAGCCGCCATAGCTGCCGCCCCCCGCGGCCATGCGCTCGCGGTCGATCCACGGCTTCTCGGCGAACCACTCGGCGGCGCGGATCGTGTCCTGGTACGGCTTCGTGATCCGGTCCGGGTTGATCGAGTCGGTGAAGGCCTGGCCGAAGCCGCTCGAGCCGTGGAAGTTATGCCAGGCCGTGACATAGCCCCAGGACGCGAACACCTGCGCGTTCCAGCGGAAGGTCCACGAGTCCGTGATGCCGTTGTGCGGACCGCCGTGCAACAGCAGGTACAGCGGGTACTTCTTCGACGGATCGAATCCGGGCGGGTAGATCACCCACATCTGGATGTCGGCGCCGGCCGCGCCCTTGTAGATGACGCTCTCGACCTGGCCGAAAGCGGTCGCCGCGAGCTGCGTGTCGTTGTGGTCCGACAGTTTCGTCGCCGCGCCATCCTTCATCGCGATGCGCACCAGCGTCGGCGGTTCGCTGAACGACTGGCGCAGGCCGATGAGCGTCGCGGGCCGGCCCGCGATCGCGAGGCCTGAGAAACTCGATGCGCCGGTCAGCGCCGACTGGCGCCCGCTTGCGATATCGATGCGATAGACGCGCTGCGTGCCGGCGTCGTCGATCGCGGCAACCAGGCTCTTCGAATCCGGCGCCCACGTCAGGTCGTCGAGCGAACGGTCCCAGTCGGCGGCGAGCCGGCGGCGCGTGTCCTTGCCACGGTCGATCAGCCAGGCCTGGCGCGCGTCTGCGTAGAAACCCTTGATGATCTGGCGCGAGTAGAGCAGGTAGCGGCCGTCGGGGCTGTACTGCGGCGCGCCGTCGTTGGCGGAATTGTCGGTAGTCAGGTTCTTCGCCGTCCCGCCCGCCGCCGGCACCACGATCACGTCGAAGTTCGCGTCGGTGCCGGTCGGGTCGATGTCAGAGGCGAAGGCGATCTCATTGCCGTCGGGCGAGATGTCGTAGGAGGATGTGCCGGTTTCGCGGCGCGACAGTTCGAAGCCCGTGCCGAGCGTGATCGCGGAAGGCGCGCCGCCCTCGCGCGATATCGAGAACAAGTGAGCCTGGCGGTCGTCCACGAAGCGATCCCAGTAAGTGACCGGCACGCGGTCCCAGGCCTGCGCCTTCATCTTCGACTTCTCGCGCTCCTCGAGGCGCTCGCGCGCCTGCTTCGGGTCGCTGAGCTCCGGCCAGACGCGCGAGATGAAGGCGAGGCGCGTGGAATCCGGGAACCATTTCGGCGACGAAACGCCGGTCGGCATGTCGCCGACGCGCGTCGCCTCGCCGCCGTCGGCGGCGATCACGTAGAGCTGCGCCTGCTTGTCTTCGCCGCGCTTCGCGACGAACGCGATGTAGCGGCCGTCCGGGCTCCAGGCGGGATCCGACTCGTTGCCGGACATGCTGGTGAGCCGCTCGGGCTTGCCGCCCGCTGTCGGCACGATGTAGAGGTCTGCATCGCCCTTGTCGTTCTCCTCGTCGAACTGCGTGACCGCATAGACCGCATGGCGCCCGTCCGGCGACAACGCCGGGTTGCCGATGCGCTTCAGCTGCCAGATCGACTCCGCGCTCGGCGGGGTCATGGCGGGCTGCGCGAGTGCGGCGGGAGCGAAGAGGGCGGCGACCGCGATCAGGCGGACAGCAGGATGCATGCGAGTTCTCCCAGGCGCCGCTGGTCACGGCTTATGGATGTGTGCGCGTGATTCTGCCGGTCGCAGCCCGCGGCTGGCAAACCCCATTCAGCGCAGGAACCGCACGTTGCGCCGCAATCGCGTTTGACCGACAGTGGCGCCATGCGGGACCTGGAGGAATTGAAGCAGCGGCTGCGCGCATTCGTCGCCGAGCGCGACTGGGAGCAGTTCCACAGCCCGAAGAACCTGGCGATGGCCTTGTCGGTCGAGGCCGCGGAACTGGTCGAGCTGTTTCAGTGGCTTAGCGAGGAACAAAGCGCGGCGCCGGACGAGAAGCTGCGCCGCCGCGCCGCGGAGGAGCTCGCCGACGTGCTGTGGTTCCTGGTGCGCATCGCCGATCGGCTCGACATCGACCTGCTGGCGGCGGCGGAATCGAAGATGGCGCGGAACGCGGAGAAATACCCGGCCGAGCGCGTGCGCGGCCAGTCGCGCAAGTACGACGAATACTGATCAGGTCGCAGGTGCAGGTGCAGGTGCAGGCGTGGGCGCTGGCGCGGGCGGCGCCTCGGGCGCGGCCGGCTTCGCCGGCTGGCGCTCGAGGAACCAGTGCGTGGCGCCTGCTTCTTTCGGCCCGACGAAGTGGAACCAGCGGTGCTCGATCCGCTCCGGCGACACGATGCGGATCTCGCCCTGGTGCACGTGTCCGTCGTGGGCCGGGTCGAAGCCGGTGCCGCCGTCGAATTCCAGTACCAGCAGCTGGTCGGTCGATTCCTTGCCGAGCTTGTAGGCCGGCTGGTTGCCGGCGCCGCAGTAATGCGTGGCGTGGAACTTGCCGTCGGCCAGGTAATAGACCGTCACCATCTCGAAACTCTGGCCCGGATTCTGGTATTCGATGACTGCTTTGCCGCCGCTCACGACTTCGTAGCGCACGGTGACCGGCGGGCCGGACAGCGGGTCTTCCATTTGGCCCGCCCAGGTGCCGGCGAGCGACAGGATGCGATCATAGGCCGCCCTGGGGTCGGGGCCCTCGGCCTGCGCCGGCGCTGCGGCCAGCCACCCGGCGGCCAGGGCGATCGCAGTGGGCAGGATTGTGCGCGGGTACTTGGGCATGACCGACTCCTTGATGCACCATGATAGCGGCAGACCCCGGAGCAGTGCAGGCATGGCGACGAAGAAGCGGCTGGCAGTGGCGGATGCGGCGCAGTTGCGGCGCATGTACATCGACTGCCGTTACGGTCAGATGCACCTGACAACGGCCTATCCCTCGAGCGGCGGCTTCGACGAGGCCACGCCGCTCGTGTTCCTGCACGAGGAATCCGGCCGCGGCGCGGACTTCAACGCTTGCGCGGCGCTGCTTGGCGTGGACCGTTCGGTTTACGCGCCCGACCTGCCGGGCAGCGGCGCCTCGGATGCGCCGCCGGACCGTGCGACGGTCGCCGGGCTCGCCGCCGCGATCGGCGACCTGATCGACCAGTTGCGGCTGCGCCAGGTGGACCTCGTCGGTTGCGGGCGCGGCGCGCAGATCGCCTTCGAACTCGCGGCGACGCGGCCGCATGACGTGCGCCGCCTGATCCTCGCCGGACCGCAGCAGCCGGTCGCGGCCACCTCGAAACCGCTGTTGCAGCTCGGCGACGATCCCGACCGGGTTTTCACGGCGCCGGCAGCGGCGATCGTGGACGAGATCCGCGCTTTCACGGACCGAGCCGACTAAGCCGCCGCCCGCGTGCGGGCGTTCCATGCGATCGCGATCAGCACCGCGGCGAGGAAAGGCAGCGTCGCGAGGTTGAGTGTCTGCCAGCCGATCGTCGCGAGCGCGAGCCCGGCCAGCAACGAGGCAACCGCCTGGGCCCCGAACACGAGGAAATCGTTCAGCGTCTGCGCCTGGATGCGTTCATGCGGCCGGTAAGTCTTGGTCAGCATCGTGGTCGCCGCGATGAACATCCCGTTCCAGCCGAGACCGAGCAGCGCGAGCGCCCACCCGTAATGCAGCACCGTATGTCCGGCGAAAGCCGCGACTGCGACGCAGGCAATGACGAGCAGCGTGCCCGCGACGATCACCGGGCGGTCACCGACACGGGCGATGACCCAGCCGCTCGCGAGCGACGGCAGGTACATCGCCAGCAGGTGCAGCTGGATCACGCGCGCGGTCGCGACCTCGTCGTGCCCGTCGATCACGTGCATGCTGATCGGCGTTGCGGTCATGATGAAACTCATCACCGCATAGGAGACCAAGGCCGCGATGACAGCGACCCGGAATGCGGACTGCGCGGCGATCTCCGCGAGCCGCCGCGGCGGCCGCGGGTCGGTGGTGTCTGCCGGCACCGAGTCGGCGATGCGCGCGAGCAGCAGCGCCGCGAGCAGGTACAGGCCGGTGCCGGCGAAGAACGATCCGGCGTAGCGCGCCGCCGGGACGAGCTCCGCCGCGCGCACCGCGATCTCCGGGCCGAGCCAGGCGGCGGCGAGCGCGCCGCTCATCACGACGGCGATCGCGCGGCTCGCGCGTACCGGTTCGACATATTCGACCGCGGCGAAGCGGTACTGCATCACCACGGCGTTGTTGGCGCCGAGCAGGAATGCCGCGCAGCAGAACCACCAGAACTGGCCGGCCGTGATGGCGAGCCCTGCGACGACACAGCCGATCGCGGCCTGCAAGGCGCTGCCGACGAACACGGCACGCCGGCCGTGGCGGCGGATCAGGGCGCCCGCCGGCAGCACGCTGGCCGCGAGGCCCAGGATCAGCACGGACACGGGTAGCGTGGCGAGCGCCGGGGAGGGCGCGAGCTCGGAGCCGATGATGCCGCCGAGCAACACGAACAGGAAACTGCCGGACATGCAGAGAGCCTGGGTTGCCGACAGCTTCCAGACCTGTTGCATGCGCGCCATCCTACACAAGGGTCCAGCGGGGGGTCCCCGGGTGTGACGCAGTTCACAGTTTGGCCGGGATCGGTCCCGGATACTGCGGACTGGCGACAGGGCTTCCCACGACATAATCGACCGGATTCAAGCACTTGTGGCGCTTTGATCACGGTCGGCGATAATAGCGGTGCACAGGGGATGACTGACTGATGGACAAACGGGATAGCGACGTGGAAGCGGACGACGGCATCATCGCCGAAGACATCACGCAACTCGTCGAGCACATCGAGCTGACCGGGCCGCAGCGACTGATGGATGCGCCCGAATGGGAGCTGGCGACGCCGGCTGCCGATCTCGACGACGCGCCGATCATGATTGACGAACTCGGCGACGAAGTCCTCGGCCTCGACAATGTGGACGCCGGCGAGGACCTCGAACTCTTCACTGAAACGCAGTTTGACCTGGGCCGGCAGTTGCCGGATGGCCAGGCGCTGCCGGGCGTCGCCTCTGCGCTGGCCGCCGAGCGCGCACGCTGGCAGAAGCGCGTCGACCGCCTGCTGATGAACCTCGCCGAGCGCGACCTGATGATCGCGGAGCGCGACCGCCGGATCGAGGAGCTCTCCGCGCGGCTCGCCACGCGCACGCTCGAGCGCGAGGGCATCGCGGCGGAACTGCGCGACGCGCGCCGCGACGCCGGCCTGCCGGAGGGCGAGGACTCGCTGCAGGGCATCGAAGTGCAGTCCACGCCGCCGGCGCCGGAGCCGACTGATA
Source organism: Steroidobacteraceae bacterium (assembly GCA_040899645.1). Taxonomy (GTDB): domain Bacteria; phylum Pseudomonadota; class Gammaproteobacteria; order Steroidobacterales; family Steroidobacteraceae; genus SCUD01. The sequence goes on along the minus strand of JBBEAB010000085.1, from coordinate 20,930 downwards.
ACACGGCCGAACTGCCGCGCCTGGAACTGCCGTCCGCACGCGAGGCCGCGCCCGCGCCCGAGGCCGCCACACGCGTGCGCCGCTACCTGATCGGCGTCGACCTGGTCGGCTGCGTGCACGAGGTGGCGCGGTACCGCGTCAACATCGGCCGCACGCACGACAACGACCTGCGCATCGTCGACCCGACCGTCAGCCGCCTGCACGCGATGCTGACGCTACGCAACGGCGAGGCCATGGTGGTGGACGCGAACAGCAAGAACGGCGTGTTCGTGAACGGCATCCAGGTGCGTTACGCGAAGCTCGAGGACGGCGACATGTTGACGTTCGGCACCGTGCGCTTCCGCTATCGCGTCGGCACCGGCACCGGCGACGGAACCTACGCCGCCGCCTGAGCCCCGATCCGCCCGATCGAACGCTGTGCCACCAGCGCGATCAGGCACAACACCAGCAGCACGATCGAGAGCGGCACTGGCGTGTGCGCGGTGAACGCGGCCACGACCTGCGTCGCGACCGCCGCGGTCAGCAGCTGCAGGAACCCGAGCAGTCCCGAGGCCGCGCCGGCGATCGCCGGAATCTGCGCGATCGCGCCGATCGTGGAGGAGGGCGCGGCGATCGCGTTGGCGAAGCCGAGCAGCATGCCCGGCACGAACAGCGTGAGCGGATGCCAGATGCCGGCGAGCGCAAACGCCGCCATCGAGACGGCGCCGATGAACGCGATGATCGCGCCGCTTCGCATCATGCGCTGCCCGCCGATGCGGTGCGTGATGCGGGCCGCCAGGATGAACCCGGCGAACGACGCCACCGCCGGGAAGAACAGCATCGCCCCGAAGCTCGCCGGCGAGACGCCGAGCACGTCGATTGCGACGTACGGCGCGCCGGTGACGAAGGTGTAGATCATGCTGACCATGCAGGATCCGAACACGAGGTAGGCGAGATAGGCGCGCGAGCCGAGCAGGCTGCGGTAGTTCGACCAGAACCGCAGCGACGGCCCCGCCGACGGATCGGCCGGGCGCGTCTCGCGCAGGTTGCGCACCGCGAACAGCAGCACGATCGCGCCCAGCAGCCCCGACAGCGCAAACGGCGCGCGCCAGTCCAGCCATTCGATCGCAAGCCCGCCGAGCGAGGGCGCCAGCATCGGCGCAACCAGGATCGCGGTCGCGGTTGCGGCGAGTGCGGAGGCTGCACGTTGTGGTCCGAAATGATCGAGAATCGTCGCGCGCATCACCGACATCGCGGCACCGCCGCCGAAAGCCTGCACCACGCGCGCGAGGACCAGCAGTTCGAGTGTCGGCGCGACGATTGCCGCCAGGCTGGCGGCGACGAACAGGCCGAGTGAGAAGAGCACGATGGGGCGCCGCCCGAAGCGGTCGGACAAGGGCGCGATCGCCAGGTTGCCGAGCGCGATCGCGAGGATCGACAGGCTGATCAGCAGTTGCGCGGCCGCGGCCGGCACGCGCATCGCCTCCGCGATCGCTGGCAGGGCAGGCAGCAGCACGTGCAGCCCGAAGGTGCCGATCGAGCCGATGATGGCGGAGCCGGCGATCAGCCGGCGGGAAGCGTCGCGTTGCGGCAAGCAGTATTCCGATGGTTGCCGGCATCTTGCGGTCTCCCCGGGGGCCCCGCAACCGACGGGTTCACGGTCGGGCTTGACAATCGGTTAAACATTTGTTTAATTATTGAACCATGAATCGCGACCGTGCCGTCATCTCGCTCGCCGCACTCGCCCAGGCCACCCGCCTGGAAGCCTTCCGCCAGCTGGTGCAGGCGGGACCTGCCGGGCTCGCGGCAGGCGACCTGGCGGAGCGGCTCGGCATCTCGCCGCCCGCGCTGTCGTTCCACCTGCGCGGCCTCGCGCAGGCGGGCCTCATTCAACCCCGCCAGCAGGGCCGGTTCATCTTCTACTCGGCGGCCTACGACGCGATGCAGTCGCTGGTCGACTTCCTCACTGAAAATTGCTGCGGCGGCGCGGCCTGCACACCCGTGCGGACCCACGCCCGCAGATCCACCACCCGGAGAACCGCATGAAACGCTTCCATGTCCACGTCGCCGTCCAGGATCTCGAGGGCAGCAAGGCCTTCTACTCGCGCCTGCTGGGCGCAGAGCCGGCGGTCGTGAAACACGACTACGCCAAGTGGATGATCGAGGATCCACGCATCAATTTCGCGATCTCGACCGGGCGTGAGCGCGCCGGCATCGAGCACCTTGGCCTGCAGGCCGACAGTGCCGAGGAACTCGCCGAGATCCGCGCGCGCCTGGTGGTGGCGGATGCCGCGATCGAGGATGAGCCGGGCGCGAACTGCTGCTATGCGAATTCCGACAAGCACTGGACCGTCGACCCGCAGGGCATCCCGTGGGAATCGTTCCACACGCTGGGCGCCGTTGCGCACTACGGCGAGGACCACGGCCCGGCCGCGCAGAAGTCCGAGAGCGCCTGCGGCACCGGCGGCTGCTGCGCGCGCTGACGGGGCGTCGGCATGCCGCAGCCGCGTGTCTTCAACGTCCTGTTCCTGTGCACCGGCAACTCGGCGCGGAGCATCCTCGCCGAGGCGCTGCTGAACCACTGGGGCCAGGGCCGGTTCCGCGCGTACAGCGCGGGCAGCTTTCCGGGCGGGCGGGTAAATCCGCTCGCGCTCGAGCTGCTCGCGCACATGAAGATCCCCGCGCCCGATGCGCGCAGCAAGAGCTGGGATGAGTTCGCGGCGCCGGGTGCCGTGGAGTTCGATATCATCATCACGGTCTGCGACAACGCGGCGGGTGAGGTTTGCCCGGTGTGGCCCGGCAAGCCCGTGACTGCCCACTGGGGAGTGGAGGATCCTGCGGCGGCGACCGGTAGTGATGCGCAGAAGATGCTCGCCTTCCGCGGCGCCTTCCGCGCGCTCGAGCACCGCATCCGCGCTTTCGTCAACCTGCCGCTCGCGTCGCTCGACCGGCTGCGGATCAAGTCGGAACTCGATCGCATAGGCTCCGAGCGGCTGGCGGCGGGCGATGCAGACCGCGCCGGCTGAGCTCGGTTTCTTCGAGCGCTGGCTGACGCTCTGGGTGCTGGCCTGCATCGGCGCCGGCATCGCCCTCGGGCAGCTCGTCCCCGGCGCGGACGCGGCCATCGCCGGCTTCGAGATCGCGCGCGTCAACCTCGCGGTCGGCCTGCTGATCTGGATCATGATCATCCCGATGCTGATGAAGGTGGACTTCGGCAGCCTGCACGAGGTGCGGCGCCACGGCCGCGGCATCGGCGTCACGCTCCTCGTCAACTGGGCGATCAAGCCATTCTCGATGGCCTTGCTCGCGTGGATCTTCATCCGCCACCTGTTCGCCGACTGGTTGCCGGAGGGACAGCACGACAGCTACATCGCGGGCTTGATCCTGCTCGCCGCCGCGCCCTGCACGGCGATGGTCTTCGTCTGGAGCAACCTGGTGAAGGGCGAGCCGAATTTCACGCTGACGCAGGTGGCGCTCAACGACTTCATCATGGTGTTCGCATTCGCGCCGCTCGTCGCGCTGCTGCTCGGCGTCGCTTCGATCCAGGTGCCATGGGAAACGCTGCTGCTGTCGGTGCTGCTGTACATCGTCGTGCCGCTTGCCATCGCGCAGGCCTGGCGGCGCCGGTTGCTGCGGCGCGGCGCCGACGCGTACCAGTCTGCCGTGCGGCGCATGGGTCCCTGGTCGATCGTGGCGCTGCTGGCGACGATCGTGCTGCTGTTCGCTTTCCAGGGCGACCGCATCCTGGCTGAGCCGCTCGTCATCGCGCTGCTCGCAGTGCCGATCCTGATCCAGGTCGTGCTGAACTCGTCGGCCGCCTACCTGCTGAACCGCCGCCTCGGGGTCGCGCATTGCGTGGCGGGCCCGTCCGCGCTGATCGGCGCCTCCAATTTCTTCGAGCTGGCGGTTGCGGTCGCGATCAGCCTGTTCGGCCTCGAATCCGGCGCGGCGCTCGCGACCGTGGTCGGCGTGCTGATCGAAGTGCCGCTGATGCTCGTCGTGGTGCGCGCGGTCAACCATTCGAAACGCTGGTACGAGGCGGGAAGTCCGGCGCCGGATGCCCGGTCCGGGTAACTGCTAGAATCGTGCGGGCCGGCACGCCCGGCGAACGATGCTGGCGTACTTCCTCATCCTGTTGGCGCTGATCCTCGTGAACGGCCTGTTCGCGATGGCCGAGCTCGCGATGTTCTCGTCGCGCACCAGCCGGCTGCGCCAGCTGGCGCAGGGCGGCAGCGGCGGCGCGCGCGCGGCGCTGCGCCTGCTCGACGACCCCACCCGGTTCCTGTCCACGGTCCAGATCGGCATCACGCTGATCGGCGTACTGGCGGGACTTTACAGCGGCCTGCATTTCGCCGAACCGCTGGCGGCGTGGCTCGCGCGCTTTGAGCTGCTGGCGCCGGGCGCGGAGTACCTCGATACCGCCGCCTACGGCCTCGTTGTCGTCGGCGTCACTTTCCTGTCGCTGGTGATCGGCGAACTGGTGCCCAAGCGCTTCGCGTTGGCCCACGCCGAGGCGATCGCCGCGGCGCTGGCGCGCCCGATGCAGCTCGTTGCACTGCTGTTCTCGCCGCTGGTCTGGGTGCTGCAGGGCGCGACCGAGCTGGTCGCAAAGCTGCTGGGCCTCGGCAAGACCTCAACCCGCGCCGTCAGCGAGGAAGAGATCCGTTCGATGATTGCCGAGGCGACGCACACGGGCGTGTTCCAGGTGGCCGAGCACCAGATGATCGAGGGTGTGCTGCGGCTGCCGGACCGCACGGTACGCAGCATCATGATCCCGCGCGGCGACGTCGTCTGGCTCGACGCCGGCGACAGTCGCGAGACGGTCTGGAACGCGGTGCGCAGCAGCGGCCATTCGCGTTATCCGGTGTGCCGCGGCCAGCTCGATGAGCTGCTCGGCATCGTGCTGACCGGCGAACTGGCCGAGTGGCTCGGCGACCCGGCGTCGGGCGAACTCGGTACCCGCGTGCGCGCGCCGCTCGTCGTGCATGAGTCCACGCGCATCCTGCGCCTGCTGGAACTGTTCCGTGAATCCAAGATGCATTTCGCCGTGATCGTGGACGAACACGGCTCGATCGAGGGCGTCGTCACGCCGGTGGATATCCTGACCGCGATCACGGGCGAGCTGCCGGAAGCCGCGAGCGAGGAAGTGCCCGAAGCGGTCGCGCGCGACGATGCGTCCTGGCTGATCGACGGACGCATGCCGATCGACGACGTCGAACGGCTGCTCGGCGCCGGCAACATGCGCTCGGGCGACGACTACACGACGCTCGCCGGTTTCGTGCTGGCCCAGCTCGGGCACCTGCCGGCGACCGGCGAGAGTTTCCGCTGGCGCGGCCTGCGCTTCGAGATCGTGGACATGGACGCACGGCGCATCGACAAGCTGCTGGTCCAGCGCCTGGCGCCCGGCTGAGATGACGCCCTACCAGCCACGACGCCCGGGACGCCACGAGACGCGCCGCATCCGCGGACTCGACCACCACCTGATCCGCTGGGGTCCGGATTCCGACGACCCGGTGCTGCTGTTGCACGGCTACGCGGACTGTGCCGCGAGCTTCCAGTTCGTCGCCGACGAGATCGCGCCCACGCTGCCGCTCATTGCGATTGACTGGCGCGGATTCGGCCTTTCCGTGCGCAATCCCGGCGGCTACTGGTTTCCGGACTACTACGCGGACCTCGAATGCCTGATCGACGAACTGTGCCCGCGGCTGCCCGCGCGGCTCGTCGGCCACAGCATGGGCGCCAACATCGCGATGATCTACGCGGGCGTGCGCCCGGCGCGCGTGCGCCGCCTGGTGAACCTCGAGGGCTTCGGCCTGCCGCGCACGGAGTCCTCGCAGGCCCCGGCCCGGATCGGGAAATGGCTCGACCAATTGCGCGAGGCCGCCGAGTTCGCGGACTACGCCGAAATCGCGGAACTCGCCGCGCGCATCATGAAGCGGAATCCGCGGCTTACGCCGGAACGCGCGGCATTCGTCGCCGGATGCTGGAGCGCGCCGAAAGAGGGCGGCGGCGTGCGCCTGCTGGCCGATCCCGCGCACCGGCTCGTCAATCCCTACCTCTATCGCCGCGAGGAGATGGAGGCCTGCTGGAAACGCATCGAGGCGCCGGTGCTGCTGGTCGTGGGCGCCGCATCGGACCTCGTGACGCGGCTCGGCGGCGAAGGCGGCGTGGAGATGTTCCGGCCGCTGCTGCGCGAGCTGCAGATCGAGCAATTGGCCGGCGCGGGCCACATGCTGCATCATGAAGAACCGCGCGCGCTCGCGCGGCTCATCGAATCGTTTCTCGGGGATGCCTGATGACCCAGCCCGCGCCGTGGCCACGCACGCTGTTCTGGATCACGCTCGTGATCCTGCCCGCGCTTGCGCTTTCCGGCATCGGTCCCTACGACCGGCTCACCTGGTATTTGGAGATCTTCCCGGTCGCGATCGCGCTGCCAGTGCTGTACCTCACGGCGCGCCGCTATCCGCTGACGCCGCTGCTGTACTGGCTGATCGGCCTTCATTGCCTCGTGCTGATCCTCGGCGCGCACTACACCTACGCGCGCGTCCCGCTCGGCTTCTGGGTGCAGGACCTGTTCGACTTCTCGCGCAACCATTACGACCGCTTCGGCCACTTCCTGCAGGGCTTCGTGCCGGCGGTCGCCGTGCGCGAGATCCTGGTCCGCTCGTCGCCGGTCAGGACCGGCGGCTGGCTCGCATTCATCGTCGTGATGATCTGCCTGGCGATCAGCGCGATTTACGAGTTCCTCGAATGGTGGGTGGCCGTCGCGGCAGGCGTTGCAGCGGAGCAGTTTCTGGCGACCCAGGGTGATGTCTGGGACACGCAATGGGACATGTTCCTCGCCGCCATCGGCGCGACGCTCGCGGTGTTCCTGCTCTCGCGCGCACACGATCGCGCGCTCGCGAAACAGGGCTTCGCATGAGGGGCCGGATGCGCGCGTGGCTGCGCCGCACCATCACCTATCGATGGGCGCGGCGTATCGTCGTCGCGGTGATCGGCGGCACAATCCTGCTGCTTGGCGTCGCCATGGTCGTGCTGCCAGGGCCGGCGATCGTCGTGATCCCGGTCGGGCTCGGTATCCTCGGACTCGAGTTCGCCTGGGCGCGGCACTGGCTGCGCAAGCTGCGTTCGACTGCAACCGACGTCGTCAATCGCGTGCGCGGCCGGCCGCGCGCCGGGTCGGGCGCACCGCCGCCGCCCATGCCGCCGCCGGATGAGGCGCCGAAGCCATGAACGAATTACCTGCGGACTGGCCCTGGCACGGCCGCGAGGACGCCGCGGACGGCGCCGCCGCGCGGCGCTGGCACCAGGTCGTGCGCCTGCGCGGCAGCGACGCGGCCGCGGTCGCGCTGCAGGGCTTCGCCTGCGATGCGGGCGTGGCGCGCAATCACGGCCGCGTTGGCGCGGCGGCGGGTCCGGCCGCGATCCGCCGCGCGCTCGCCAACCTCGCCGCGCACGACATCGGCCCGGTGGACGACCTCGGCGACGTCGCCTGCGAGGGCGATGCGCTCGAGGCCGCGCAGGAGAACTACGCGGCGTCCGCTGCCGCGGCGCTTTCCTCGGGCTCACTGGTTATCGGCCTCGGCGGCGGTCACGAGATCGCGTATGCAAGTTATCTCGCGCTCAGTCACCTGCTGGAGTACTCGGCGAGCCGCGATCCCGTCGGCGTGATCAATTTCGATGCGCACTTCGACCTGCGCGGGGATGAGCGCGCGACCTCCGGCACGCCGTTTCGCCAGATCCTGGAACATGGCCGCGCGCGCGGCCGCGACGTCGGCTATCACTGCCTTGGCATCAGCCGTTATTCGAATACCGCGGCGCTGTTCGAGCGCGCGCGGGTGCTCGGCGTCAGCTGGGTCGAGGACCTCGAGCTGCGCGCGGACCGGTTTGCCGAGATCGAACGGGAGCTGCGGGCATTCCTGGCGCGTTATCCGCGCATCCACCTGACGGTCTGCCTCGATGTGCTGCCGGCCTCGGTCGCGCCCGGCGTCAGCGCGCCGGCTGCGCTCGGCGTGGATCCGGCGCTGGTCGCGCGACTTGTCGAAGTGGTCATCGGCAGCGGCCAGGTCGCGATCGCGGATGTCGCGGAGCTGAACCCGCGCTTCGACCTCGATGAGCGCACGGCGCGGATCGCCGCGCGCTTCGTCGCGCAGATCGCAACCGCCGTCCGGCGGTAGCGGTCTCAGCTCGCGAACAGCTGTCCCGCGATATCGCGGAACGCCTTGAACTCCAGCGCATTGCCGCTGGGATCGAGCAGGAACATCGTCGCCTGCTCGCCGGGCTGCCCGCGAAAGCGGATGTGCGGTTCGATCACGAAGCGCTGCCCGGCGACCTTCAGGCGCGCCGCGAGCGCTTCCCAATCCGCCATCTCGAGCACCAGGCCGAAATGCGGCACCGGCACGTCGTGGCCGTCCACCGGCTTGTGTGCGCGCGGGGTCCCGCCGCTGGACGCGACCACATGGCACACGAGCTGGTGGCCGAAGAAATCGAAATCGACCCAGTCTTCGGCACTGCGGCCTTCCGCACAGCCGAGTACGCGGCCGTAGAACTCGCGGCTGGCAGCGAGTTCCTGCACCGGGATCGCCAGGTGGAATGGCGTCAGCATCGGTGCGTCAGGCCGCGAGCTTTGCGTCCATCGAGATGTCCGCGCGCAACACTTTGCTGATCGGGCAGTTGATCTTGGCCTTGGTCGCGGCCGCATCAAACTTTGCGCGGTCCGCGCCGGGCGCCGCGACGGTCACGTCGAGATGCACCTTCGTCACCGTGAATCCGCCCTCGAGCTTCTCGAGCGTGACCGTCGCCGTGGTATCGATGCGGTCGGGCCGGATGCCGGATTCCCCGAGCATCAGCGACAGCGCCATCGTGAAGCAGCCGGCATGCGAGGCGGCGAGCAGTTCCTCCGGATTGGTGCCGGGCGCGCCCTCGAAGCGCGTGCTGAACGAGTAGGGCGTGGCGGAGAGCACGGTGCTTTCCGTCGAGATCGTGCCCTTGCCGTCCTTGATGCCGCCCTGCCAGGCGGCTGAAGCTTTGCGTTGCATGGTTCTACTCCGCGGTTCGTTTGGGTCGTCTCGTGCCCAGATAGTAATGCCACAGCAGGCGCGCCGCGACCGAACGCCACGGCGCCCAGCGCGCGCAGAGATCTTCCTGCGCGCGGGCATCGGGCCGGGCGGGGAGGCCCATGACCTCGTGCAGCGCGACCGCGAGCGCCAGATCGCCGACCGGCCAGACATCGGGCCGGCGCAGCGCCATCAGGTAATAGATGTCCGCGCTCCAGGGCCCAATGCCGCGTAGCGCCAGCAGGGCGTCCCGGCCCGCTGCATCCGGTGCGCGCGCGACGTCGCTGAGGTCGAGGCTGCCATCCCGGACCGCGGTTGCAAGTCCATGGCAATACGAGGCTTTCTGGCGCGTCAGCCCAAGCCGGTGCAGCTTCAGGGCACCGGTGCGCAGGATCGTCTCCGGAGTCATGCCGCCAATGCGCTCGCGCACGCGGCGATAGAGGCTCCGCGCCGCGACGATCGACACCTGCTGCTCGAGCACGATGTGGACGAGCGTTGCGAAGCCCGGACGTCGCGCCCACATCGGCGGCAATCCATTCTGCCGGTACAGGCCCGCGAGCGCGCGGTCGCGGCGCGTGAGTGCGCGCACGCCGGCGGCGAGCGATGCGTGGGTCAGGGCGCGGGATGGCGCGGAAGAATTCGGCACGGCGCGCGCAGCGGCGCTCAGCGCGGCTTCAGCCGGACGCTGAAGTGATAGCTGCTGAGCTCCATGCCCTCGCGCAGGTAGAAGGAATGCGCGCGCTTTCTCTGCACGCCGGAATCGAGGTGAAACGCGTCGCAGTCGAGCTCGACTGCGAGCGCGCGCAGCCACGCCAGCAGTTCCTTGCCGTGGCCCTTTGAGCGTTCGGCATCGGCCGTCACCAGGTCGTCGACATACAGGTGCTTGCCGTAGAACAGGTTGGTCGAGACGCGGTAGCCCGCGACCGCGACCACGCGACCCGCATCGCGGATGTAGGCCAGGCGGAATCCGTCCTTTTCGAGTGCGCGCACCTGAGTGACCCACTGCTCGCGTACGACGTGCGGGCGCAGCTCCACCATCACCTCGTGGCAGTCCGCGATTTCCGCATCTGTTGTGGCAGTGAGAACCGTCATCGCACCGAGACGCTCACAGGTGGCGGATCCACTGCTTCACGATCTTCTGCAAGGCGGCGCCGCGCGCCTCGATGTCCTTCCGGTCCTTGAGAGTGGCAATAGCGCGATCCCTGGCAAGCCATTTCAACAAACCCTGCGGGTCTGCGATCTGCAGGCCCTCCGCGGGCAGTTCCTTGACCTTCGCGCCGAGGTGCAGGATGAGCTGGATCGAGTCCGTGGCACGCAGGTTGAAGGTTGCAAAGTACTCGCCGCGCTGGAAACTCGGCGCTTTCCACTTGATGCCTTCCCCGATCTTGCTGTCCGTGGCGAGGATCAATTTGCGGACCGCACGGATTTCCGGCTTCAGCGGATGCTCGAGCACGCGCAAAAATTCGTCGACCGATTCCGGAGCCGTCGTCCTCGACCCGGCCATCAGCCTTGCCTGCCCGCCAGCCAGGCCTCCTGGATCAGCACGCTGAAGCAGTTCCGGGTCTCGCACTCGCGCTGGATCGCCTGCAGGTAGCCGGGCTTCTCGATGACGGATAGCTGAAATGTCATGCGTGCTTACGGCGCGTCGCTCTTGGTCATCGATTGCTCCCGCGCGCGGACCAGACGACCAGCGTGAAGGCGATCGCGGCCGGCAGCGCCTGGGTGAGGAAGATGGTCGGCTTGGCCGTAAAGCCGCCGAAAATGCCGGCGACGATCACGCAACCGAGGAAGAAGAGCAGGATGTCGCGGCGGTCGGCCCAAAGGCCCCAGAACAGGCCTGCGGCCAGGAAGCCGTTGTACAGGCCCTGGTTCATTGCAAGCACCGCGGAGGATGCGGCGACCTCCGGCGTCATCGAGAAAATCTTCAGGCCCACCGGGTGGTTCCAGAAAAACATCTCGAGCACCAGGAAGCCGAGGTGGCTCAGTGCGACCAGTACGACGAACAGCTTGGCGATATGCCGGAGCATGGTTGGCTACGATAGATGCGGGACTCGTGCGGAAGCAAATCCAGTTCTATTGGTACGTTTGTCCCTGGTGCCGGACCCACCCGGCCTCGTGCCGGCCCTGCGGATCGTGATGCGTCCAGTGGACGACGCCACCGCGGTCGTTCCACTCGTACTCGCCGTTGAACGACACGTGATCCCCGACCCGCAGCGCATCGATGCGCGGCGCGAGGTCGATGTTGTGCGAGACCAGCACCGTCTGGCCGGATGCGAGCTGCACGATGAAGCGCTGGTGGCGGCTGCCGTCGTTGTCGTCGTCGAGCAGCCGCGACACTGTGCCGTCACCACGGACCTGTACGTCGCTGCGTTGGCTGGAATAAGCCACGGCGATCGCATCGGCAACGGACTCGGTCGCGCCACCTGCGAACGCCGTTGTCTCATCCGGCAGGTACTCCGCCGCGCGCTCGCGCTCGAAGAAGCCGAAGTAGATGACGGCGATCGCAGCGGCGATCAGCAGCAGCTTTTTCAAGGCTCTCAGCTCGAGTGATCGTGTACGGTCACCCAGCCTTCTGGCCCGCGCACCCAGATGGTGGAGAACCAGCCCGACTGCTCGGCTTCCGCGCCGCCCGTCAGCACGAAGCGCCCGATGGCGAGCGCGGCATCCCCGTCGAGCCGGCGCACCGTCAGCTGTTCGAAGCGCAGGGTCTGTTTCGGCGCGCCGTCTTGGAAGTACTTCTCGGCGAATGCCGCCTCGATCGCAGCGACGCCCGGCCGTGGGCCGTTTTTTGTCATGAACGTGACGTTCTCGTCATAGGGCGCGAGATGGCCGGGCAAGTCGCCCCGGTTCCAGGCGTCCACCGAGCCCTGGAGCTGGTCGCGGATCGATGCTTCGTCCGTGGCCCAGGTGTCGGCGACGGGCGGTGCCACGGCGCGTTCGGCGCAGGCCGTGAACAGCAGGACCGCGATGGCCATCAGGATCCGTGACAGGTCGCGCATGAGATTCACCTTCCGTTGCCGTGGGCACACCGCTTGCGGCATTGCACTTCGAAGTGATTAAACCAGTAGGGATTTCTGCCGCGCAACAGTTGCCAGAGGCTGGCGGCGGGGTAGGCGAGGAAGAAGATCGGGCCCCAACGCTCGTACTGCCTCACGTGCTCCAGTTCATGCGCGCGCAGTTGATCCAGCACCGGTTCATTGAGGCCGATGACCACGTGGCCGAAGGTGATGGCGCCGAACCGCGTACGCCGCGTGCGCGCAGAGCCCGATCCGCAGATTTCGATCACGCCGGCGTTGCGGCGGGCCCGGCCGCCGGCCATGAGCATGGGCATGCCGAGAACCAGCCCGACGGCGGAGCAGGGCGCGGCCCAGATGTAGCGCGCAATGCGCAGCAGGCGGCCATCGGTACTCATGTCTGGGCGGCAGTGCCCGTCAGGCCCGCAATGCGCGCTGCTTCAGGCGGATCGCGACCACGACCGCCAGGAACACGGCGAGGTTCAGCATCACGAACTGCGTCAGGGCCGGTCCGTAACCCCGTTCGCTCAGCGGAAAGAACAACAGCCAGGCTGCCCATGCGATGGTCGGCACGGCGAACAGCGTGATCGTTCGCGCCGACTCGGCCTGCAGCAGGACACCGATCGCGACGCCGAACAGCACGACGGCCAGCACGCTCATCGGATAGGTCCAGAACAACACGACGGTCGCGATCGAGATCGCGGCGGGCGCAACGAGCGCTGCCAGCGGCAGCACGACATAGCGGCGGACGGAGCTTGGATGTTCAGGCACGGTTTGGCTCCAGCAACCAGCCTATTGTCCCGCCGGCGGTTCCCAGAGCTCGACCCGGTTGCCCTCGGGGTCCATGACCCAGTCGATGCCGAGCTGCTGCTGGGACCAGGCACAGAGCGCGGCCGGATCCCGTGCCTTGAAGAAGATGCCGCCGATGCCTGTGACCCGTTTCATGGGGATTTCCGGAGTGTGTCGGATCGCGAATCGTATCGCAGCAGCTCAACGCGGGTTCTGCGGGAGCCCATCGGCGATCTCATAGTAGTCGCCTTTTTCTCCCACGAAAATGTGTATTGCCAGGCGGGTCCCGGTCGGCGGGTCGAACGCGCCCATCGCGATGCCGATCCAGTCGCGCGCGGGCGGATCGAAGAACAGCGATGACCCGCATACCGAACAGAATCCACGGCGGACTTTCGCCGACGACTGATACCAGCTCAGCTGCTGCTCGCCCGAGATCTCGACGCAATCTTTCGGTGCATCCGTCGAGGCGAAGTAGTGGCCTGAATGCTTCCGGCACTGGACGCAGTGACAGGCATCAGGCGCCTTCACTGGACCCTTGACGACGAAACTGATCGCACCGCAGAGACATGATCCTTTCCTGAGTTCTGTCATGGATCGCTCCGTTGCTCATGTCGCGGCCCAGGGCCGGCGGCTGGCGGCGACTGCGGATAGATAGAGCCCGAGCCTGAATATGCCATGGCTCATGAGGCTTTTCAGCCGGGCAGCGCGAGGGCGCTGCCTGCATCAAGACTCATGCTCTTCCTCCGTCCGGCGTGCTGCTTGCCGATCGAACTTCTGAAGGCGTTCCCTGGTCGTGAGTCTCGATTGCACGATACAGCTCCGCCAGCGTGACCGTCTTCGCTTCGCCCGAAAATGCGCGTTCAATGATCACCGCGATGCCGGTCGGGCGATCGACACCGAGCGCAGCCAGAAAACGAATCGCCTCTTCGTGGGACAGGCCTCGCGTACGCACGACCGCAAAACAGCGGCCCGGGCGGATCAGGGCGTCGTCGATGTCGCCAATATTGTGCAGATTGGTCGTGAAGACGATCTTTCTGCCCAAAGCCTGAACGACCCCGTCTGCAACTGTCAGGAACCGGTGCAAGTCCGGATTGCCGTTCGCGCGGGCACCGAGCAGGTGATCGGCGTCTTCAACCACGAGTGCATCGTGCGCTCCGGTGAGAAACTCGACGAAGATTTCGTCATTCTCGATCGCACGGCGATCCGCCGTGTACATCACGTTCGCATTGTCCCGCTTGCGTCTGGACATCGCTGCAAGTATCGCGCGCACGAGCCGCGTCTTGCCGGTGCCGGGCGGTCCCTGCAGGACCAGGATCGTGTCGCGCGCCTCCAGGTACCGCTCGATGAAAGCGGCCACACCTCCCTCGATCGATGGATAGGCCTCGTCGACCAGGGCGGGATCTGCCAACTCTTCGAACGAAACGTTCGTGAGACCGCTGTGGCCTCCGTGGAAGTACCAGTCGATCGTGAACTGCTCCTCGCGCACCATCTGGTCACCGATCGCGCGCAGAATGTTGGCTTCAACCTCGTGCAGTCTGTCGAGATCGCGCGCCCATATGCAGATCATGCCACTCGAGTAGTTCGTCTTGCGACGACCTGTGGCGGACGCAAAAAATCCTTCTCCCTCGAAAATCACGGCACCCGCTTCGAGGCGCTGCGCCCGGGGCGCGGCGTGCAGGGAGAGATCGTCGAACACTTCATCGAGCGGCCGGCGGACCGCAAACCTGAGCTCTCGATGGATCGGAAACAGCGACGGGTCGCTGTCCAGGGCCAGAATCGCCCGCATGCCCAGCATCGAGTCGGCAAGCGAATCGAGGTCTGCCTGCAGGGTAAAGCGCTGCAGGTTAAGCGCGAGGCGCCTTTCCGCGAGGCGCAGGCGAGGTCGATGCGATGGACGATTCATAGGGACAAAAAAAGCCTCGGGTTTCGCACCCAGAGGCCATGTGTCGGCTGCGCCGACGCGCGTTCCCGGGCGAAACGTCAGTTACCTGAAAGTTCCTGTGCGATTCGAACGCTAGCTGGTGTACACGCCATTGCGACGCTCCGAAAATCGAGCCGCGTAGGGTACTCCTGCAAACGCGACTGTCAAGGGGGCGGTTTGCTGTCGCAGTGCAAGAACATCTGTGCCGGTGCCGCCGGGTGAAATTCTTGTGTCACTTCTTCAATGTATCTTCAAGCTCTCGAAACACTTGGTCGGCCGGAATCAGCTCAGCCCGGCCCGCGTCGATCTGCTGGCCGCGGCGCCGCACTTCGTCGAGCCAGGCCGCCTCGACATCCGGGTCCGAGGGGCGATCCATCTCTTCCCATAGCAACTGCAGCAACGCCTCCTTGTCGGAAGCGCCAAGTGTCCCGATTTCTTCCTGAACATTGGAAAACGATCGTGCCATGAAGATAACTCTGGGAGGGGAAGGGCTAGCGAGGCAACAAGGCTCTCTGAGAGGCCCCTAACGTCCGCGATCAGCGACGACCGCTGCATCGCATAGTTAGATGCCAGTCAAAGTTGATACCGTGTGATGTCCAGCGCGCCATGAAACACGCCGAGGATGTCGATGTTTCCGTTGTCGCGCACCAAGTATGCGATGCGGTAGTGGCCATACAGCAGTACCCGCACATGACGGGACACGGCCCAGTAGCGAGCTCCAAGCTCTGGAAAATCCGTCAGTTCTTGGGAACGTTCGTAAATGCCATCGACTGTTTCCGCAGCAGCTCGCGGATCGTCGGTGGCAATGTAATCGAAGATGTCCCTGAGCCAGCCCTGGGCTTCGTCAGTCCAGCTTATCCGCGCCATTTGCGGATGCGCCGGCCCATCTCTTCATTAGAGATGCTACGGTCGGCGTCGGCGTCGGCGTCGGCATCGGCAAGGCCGCGCTGTACCATAACGTGGAACGCCAACTCGCGGATGATCTCTTCGCCCGAGCTGTCCGCAGGCTGCTGTTGAATCAATTCGGCGAGCTCTTCCTTGGCTTTGGACATCGCCTTTACCTCCGGGCCAAGAGGCAGTGTGCCACAACGTCAATCCGAGGCAAGACTGGCATCTAACGCTCGCGATCAGCGGCGGCGCGCAGTCGGCGCGCCGCTTGCTGACTGCGACCTATACGCTCCGCGGCTGGTCCCTTCTTCGCCGCCATCTGACCCCTCTTGTTAGGTCAGAGTGCGAACTTTATCGGGTCAAGATCCCGGACCGCTCCAACGCGTAATTAGGCGGCACTGCGTAAAGCCCGAATGCGGCAGTGCTTGGTCTTAGCCGTAGCAAAACACGTCAAGTTTGTTGCCGTCCAAGTCGCGGAAATACGCGGCATAGAAACCGTCGCCACCTTCGGAGCGCAACCCTGGGGGCCCTTCGTCGGCGCCTCCAAGCTCTAGCGCCTTCGTGTAAATTCGATCAACCTGATCACGCGAGTCCGCTGAAATACCGGCCATAACTCCATTACCTACCGTAGCAGGCTGACCATTAAATGGTTTCATGATGCAGAGCATCGGCCTATCCATCGCGGCAGCCCACGCATACCCACGATCGCCAAAGCTCATCATTCGTTTCACATCCATTTCGGCCAGCAGGGCATCGTAGAACGCAGCGGATCGGTTGAGGTCATTGGTGCCAAGTACGACGTACCCAATCATTTGAATCTCCTATTGCGGCGCTTTGCGCCTGTGGGTGGCGGGTTGCCAGCGGGATATTTACGACCGATGCCCAATGCTTGCCTGAGTTGCCGCTTTTTTCGAAGCCGGTCCCGCAGGGAACGCCCATTGCGTGCCGGACGTGGGACACAGAATCCCTAGAGCCGTCTAACGCTCCGGTTCAGCGGCGGCGCGCAGCGCTGTCCGCTGCAACCGGTTGTTCGGCCGCTTGTTTTACTGATCTTTCTCATTTTCAAGGCGATAGGCACTTCCCATGAGCGGCCCTTCGACGTTCAGGAGCGTCGGCCCCACGAACGCGCCGCGGGAGAGTGGATGATCGCCCTTCTTTGACCACTCTGCGGTGCAGTCGCGCTCGCGGGCATTCCTGCCGCCAAGGACGACCACCCTCTCGACTCTTTCCCCCGGCTCGAAGAACACCTGCGTGAAGGGATCCGACTCACTTGTTACCTCACCCTGACATGCGGCCGAAGCTATGACATTCAGATTGGCCAACTGGAGCTCACCGTGAAATGTGCCTTTGCCGTCTTGGACTAGCGTCACCATGCCGTACTCGGCGTGATGCCCGCGGGCGCGCATGTGATCCACATACTCTTGGTCTGGAATCCAAAGACCGAGGACGAGCACCGCGTCGGGCGATGGGGCGATAACCGAATCGTACCTGTCCTTTGAGACCTCGGCGGCAAGTTGCGAATGGTCCACCGGCGCAAACCACACACCGATACCGCCATTCTCTGGAAGTGTCGGCGCCTTGCCGTCAAGGAGCCACGTCCTGGGTCGGACGAACTCGACGAAGGAGAATGCCCAGTCGGCCTGTTCGGGATTCTTCTTTAAGTGATCCTGGAACTCGGGCGCGTCAATCTCGCTGAGAGATGTGAAACGAAGCCCCTTGGGCAGAGCGATTCCTGGGTCTTTGGGATCGAAGAGCAGGAACGTAACGATCACTTCCAACTCCTCCATTTCCCATTGTGTCGTCCCGCCAGGGGGCAGCTCTTGAGCCACGGCCACAGAAGACGTGCTGATCACGGCAAGTACAGCTAAGAGTAGGTTCCGGCGAGGCGATCGATGCCCCGACTCACATTGGGGCGTTTCTGTGTACCGCTTCACGCTTAGATTCTTAGACATTGGTTTCCTCCGTATGCGCCGGATGCTTACCTGTCGGCCGAACAACCGCGTTGAGCGGGCCGCGCGACGAACGCTGCATCGCATAGTTAGACAACAACGGGTGTGTCATTGACCACGGCCTTTTTTTACGGGTTGCCAAAAGGACCAAGAACATGAAAAGCAGAAAAGCCGTCAGGAGGCCCAACATGACTACCAAATACAGGGTGTAGCTACAACCTGCAGCACTGCAAATCGCGAGTTGGCTGCCATGTGCGCCGACATCGAGCAGTAAGGCAAAACACAATGCGCCAGACAATACCGTCAGGACACCATGGGCCACGATTCCGATGCGATCCGATGCTCTCATCATGAACGCGTCCGAGGCACCACGAATTACGTTGTTGTCTAACGCCCGCGATCAGCGGCGGGCCGCGCAGTGGACCAACCGTTGCATCGCGTTGTTAGGCGACGTTGCACAGATCAGGTCGGCCGCCCTTCGATGACGCTCATTGGTGAAGCGGTCGGCACCACGGCGCTGAGACGAAAGCCGGCTTCCCGCAGTAGTTCCTCATATTGATAGGTCGTGCGTTCCTGTCCGCCAAGGGCCACGAGCATCACGAAGTCCATAATCTTCCCAGCATGCGGTTCATTTCCCGGCGGGATGACGGCTTCTATGAGGAGGATCCGCCTCGCCTTTGTCATGGCCTGGCGGCACTTCTTGAGAATTGCCACAGCGCGATCATGATTCCAGTCATGAATAATCCAACTTAGGATATAAGCATCGCCTCCGGCAGGAACTTCGGCGAAAAAATCGCCGCTCCGAACCTCGCAACGATCGGCAAGTCCCGCCGATGCCATCAACTCCTGTGCGCCCGCCGCCACGTGAGGCAGATCGAAGAGGACGCCCTTCAGATGGGTGTTGCTCAGCAGGATCGTACGCAACAGCGTGCCATGCCCGCCGCCGACGTCGATAAGTGTCCATACATCAGAAAAATCGTATGCCTTGGTGATCGCGTTCGCGACTTCCTGGCCAAATTCGCCCATGGCGGCATTGAATATGTCGCCCTCGTGTGGGTGCGCCGCCAGGTATGTAAAGAATTCGGTACCCAAAGCTTGCTTCAAAACGGGCTCTCCCGTCCGGACGCTGTGGAGAGCGTCGGCGAAGGTCATTGGCCATATTGGCAGGCCCGTCATTCTGACCCACGAGCGCAACGAAGCCGGTCCGCCCGTGCGTAGCAATTCACTGATCGCGGTCTGGGCGAAGCGGTCGCCGTCAATTTCGGAGAACACGCCTACGCTGCTCAAGAGCCGGAGAACTCGGTAGAGCGACGGGGCATGTGTGGAAGTCTCTCGTGCCAGCGTGTCAATCGCCTGGGGGCCGTCAGCCAGCAGATTCGCGATGCCCAGGTTGGTGGCGAGCGTGAGGGCTGCCTGGATCGTAACTCCTTCGGTGAGGAGGAAGAGCCGCATCGGCGGCGGAAGAGTTGCGACAGCTCCATCATGCTCAATCGCATAAGTCAGTGGCACCGAGCACCTCCTTCCAATTAGCGCCGTTCGCCTAACGCTCGGCTTCAGCGGCGGCGCGCAGCGCCGTCTGCTGCAAGCCGTTGTTGGGCGGCCAATGCATCGGCATTTGTGAATACCGCAAACATAAACGACTGTGATTCCAGGTACACTGCGAGATCGCGCAACGTCAGACCAAGTTCCGCCAGGCGATTCTCGTCAACGAATATCTGGCCATTCTCCGGTTCGAAGGACGTGATGAGCCCCTTCGCCTGTGGATCGAACTTCTGATGCAACAGATCGACAATGTCTGGCGCGAAGCGGCGGTGATCCGATGATCGTGGTTCCGAAGGCATGCCATGATCGGCAGTCACGGCGAGGAGATAGCTGTCTCCAACCTGTGCCTCCAGCGCGGTCAGGAGCCGCGCCAACTGACGATCCATTTCGCCGAGTGTGACGCGGAGCTCGTCAGAATCAGGGCCGTACTTGTGGCCCACGAAATCGGCACCTTTATAGTTCAGCAGAATCAGATCCGGGACGTTGTCCCTGCCCACGCCTTCACGGTCGATCATCGTCGACATCGCATCAACTTCAAATGCTGGAAACAATGCGGAGTAGCGCACCGCCGTGGGCGAGTCGATTCGATGGCCCATCCAATCGCTGCTGGCTGCCCACAAGGTCTTGGTATCTCGGTCCTTCAGGTACTCCGGCAGTCGAAAGCAGGTGGTGTTTGCCCTCCAGTGGCCGTCGTCTTGATCGTAGCTGGCGAGTACGACGATGGCGCCATTCAACTGGCACGCCCCGTGCCCACCGAGAGGGGTGGCCGCTCGGTCGATGCTACCCTGCGCCAATATCACTGCCCGGCCCTCCGTGGCGAACTGCCAGACATCTGCCAGAGTCAATGCCATCAGATCTTGCGGCTTCGCACCCGCGAAAGAGTCCTGGCGCCGGCGGTTCCTGAAGTCGTACACGCTGACGCCCGTGATTCCGTGCACACTAGGATCAGCTCCCGTCGCGATTGTCGAGTGCCCGACGGCAGTATTCGTCGGCAGGACGTTGACCTCTGCGTTGGTGAACCAAGCACCGCACTGGCGCAGTGCGGTGAAGGTTGGCATCAGCGCGGCATAGCGGTCGAAGTAGTCCCGGCGCATCCCGTCCACGACGAGCAGCATGACCACTCGCGGTCTGGCGAAATCATCCCGGAAGACCGGCAGCACTCGACCGGTCGCGGTGGGGGGCATCACCAAGCCGAGTGCAGCCGCGAGCGTTGGGGCGACGTCTTGTTGCGTGGCCGCCCCCGCATAAACTCCGCTCTTTACCGCAGGGCCTGCGAAAATCAGCGGAATCGAAACGTCGTACGACCAGGGCGAACCGTGCATGAAGGTGTAGTTCGGGTCAGGCCGAGTTATGAAGTCTCCCTCACGTGGCACGAGCAAGAGCTGGCCAGTTCGTCCGGGAAAATACGCCCGGGCCCACATCTCCAAAAAGTGCTGTCGCGCCGGTGACGCTGCACCATCGACCAACACCGTGCGCAGATCCGAAGACGCACAACCAACCAGAACCAAAGCCAGGACGAGCACAACGGGTCCGCGAGAGTTAAATGACTGCGAAGAGCGGATAGTGCTGCCCTGTGTACTCATGCCAACTCGGGCCTCCCAGGAACGGCCTGCCAAGCGGTGCGGCGGATCGCCTAACGTTCGCGTTGAGCGGGCCGCGCGAAGCCGAACCAGCGCGCCGCAGGCGCACAATCGCTCCACGCGCCTGCGGCGCGCTCGCTCGGACTCGTCACGGACCGCTCCAACGCATAGTTAGGTGGCGCGTTCAACGAATACTGTCTCGGCAGCTACCG
>JBBEAB010000084.1:0-2084 GCA_040899645.1 Steroidobacteraceae bacterium | reverse complement strand
AGAGACATCACGCTGCTCGACGTCGAGCTGCGCGAGATCACGATCAAGACCGCCAACATCCTGGGATTCGTGTATCGGTCCGACGGCACGACGCCGATGCGCGACGTCCCCGTCATCGCGTATTACCAGAACCGCAGTCAGCCGCAGGTACCGTGTCCGAAGGTCGGCGACCAGGAACCGCCCGAGTGCGCGGTCGCCATAATCAACACCGGCGCTGATGGGGCGTTCGGTTTCGAGAAGGTGACGTCTGGCGCGCTGCGGTTGTACGCGTTCGATCAGGGCTCGCTCGCCCAGGGCGGCGCGCACGTGGTGGTAGCCGCGAACGAAACGCGGCAACTGAATATTCTGCTCGCCGGCGGGCTGGGCACGGTCATCGGCAGGGTGGTCGACCCAGGCGGGAATCCTGTGCCGGGCGCGCGCGTCGGCGGCGGGTTCACGTTGGTCACGACCAACGAACTTGGCGAGTTCACGCTGACCGACGTGCCGGTCGGCTCGCGCGACATCGTGGCGGTGAGCGATGTGTTGGGCACCAGCGGCAGCCTCACGGTGGACATCGCCCGCGCCGGCGAAACGGTCGGCGCCACGATCGTGCTGCGATCGGTGGCGAGTGTCGCCGGGCGCGTGACGCGCGCCAACGGCACGACACCGGCCGCGGGCATCAAGGTCTACGTCTTCAAGCACATCATGACCCAGGAGGGCCCGAAGATTCAGGTCGTCGGCGTCGCCACCACGGATCAGAACGGCGGCTATCGCATCGACAAGCTGCCGATGGGCAGCTTCGACATCTCGGCCTTCCTCCCCGACTTCAGTGACGGCAATGTTGGCAAAGTGGTCCTCAAGTACCACCAGCAGGTCTTCAAAGGCGACCTCAAGTTCCGCGGTGGCGGCGGCATCGTTCGCGGCGCGGTGTTCGACGATGACGGACAGACGCCGCTCAAGGCACGCGTCGGCCTCTCTGGTGACCAACTTGTCGTGGCCGGCGGCCAGGTTGGCGTCGCGTTCCGCCACGTCTCGAACTACAAGATCGTCGATACCGATTTCACGACCGGCCAGTATTCGTTCAGCGGTCTGTGGGTAGGTGATTTCACGTTGCGTGCGCTGGGACAGTTCAGTCCCGATCCCATCACCGTCGAGGGCAACATCCCCGCGCCCGACGAGACCGTCGAGATCAATTTGCGGTTGCAGGCGACCAGCCGGATTCGCGGCACCGTGTTGCTGCCCGATGGGGTCACGCCGGTCGGCGAGAACGTGGTCCTGAACTACAAGTCCGAAGAGTTCAAGGTGTTCTGCACCGAGAACAAGTTCGGCGAGGAAACCTGCATCAGCATTCCGCAAGGGATCCAGTCGGTGAACGCCGTCACCGATGCCAACGGCCAGTTCTTCTTCCCGATCGTGAATGCCGGCAACTTCACCTTGACCGCGGAGGATGTCGCGACGGGCAGGCTCGCGCAAATCAAAGGCTCGGTGAGAGCGGGCGAGGAGGTCGATCTCTCCGTGCGTCTGCTAGGCATGGCCGACGTCGCCGTGGAAGTGTTTGGCAGCGATGCCACGACGCCAATCCGCGGCGCCAAGGTCGAGGTCGAGCAGCTGGCGTATCCGCGAACCAAACGCACGCTGACGGCCGGCGACGACGGCAAGATTGTCTTTGGCGGCGGTGACGCGTTCTTCGAAGGCGAGCTGTTAATTACGGCGACCGATCCGGGCAGCGGGTTTGCGGGCCGTGCACCGGCGCGGATCGTTCGTGATGGTCAGCAGATCACCGTCAAGGTCTACCTGTACAACGCAGCCGGCACCGTTTACGGAACGGTCTTCAAGCCCGATGGCCTGACGCCCGTGCCGAACGCGGAAGTCATCGTCAGCAACCTGGCCGGCCCGCTCGCGTTCGCCGTCACCGGACCTGACGGCGCCTACAGTGTGGGCCTTATTCCGCTTGGCCAGGTCTTCGTCGAAACCTTTGAAGCGGCCACGGCACGGCGCGCCTTTGCGCAGTCGCGGGTCGATCTCGCGAACCAGGAGGTGCCGATCAACCTGGTGCAGTCCGGCGTCGGCCTGGTCCGCGGCACCTTGATGCTCGGCGGCACGCT
>JBBEAB010000083.1:0-14703 GCA_040899645.1 Steroidobacteraceae bacterium | reverse complement strand
GCTTGTGAAGCTCGGGCCGATGACGCCAGCACAGCGCAACACCATGGCGGCGTTCACTGCAGGCCGCGCCGCATCGTCTATGTCTCCTGCCATGCGGGCACGCTGGCCCGTGACGCGGGCATACTCGTGCAGCAGCATGGCTACCGGTTGAGCATCGCAGGCATCATGGACATGTTCCCGCATACCTCGCATGTCGAGTCGATCGCCGTATTCGAGCCAGCCGCGTGAGCCTCGAGATCGAGCGCAAGTTCCTGGTACGGGACGACCGCTGGCGCGGCCAGGTCGCCGAGTCCGGACACCTGCGCCAGGGTTACCTCGCCAATGCGCCGGCGTGTTCGGTACGCGTACGCGTCGCCGGGCACCTGGCGTGGCTCTCGGTCAAGGGCATGCAGCCGGGCCGCGTGCGTGACGAGTTCGAGTACGAGATCCCGGGCCAGGATGCCGAGCACATGCTCGCGGCGTTCGGCGGGGGCACGCTGGTCGAGAAGATCCGACATCGCGTGCCCATCGGCCGCCACGAGTTCGAAGTGGATGAATTCCTGGGCGCCAACGAGGGCCTGGTGATCGCCGAGATCGAACTCGATCGGCCGGACGAAGAGTTCCCGCGGCCGCCCTGGCTCGGCGACGAAGTCACCGACTACGCGCGTTATTACAACTTCCGGCTCGCGGACGCGCCGTTTCGCGGCTGGCCGGAGGCGCTGCAACGCACCGTGCAGCAGGGACAGGATGCGAATGGAGGCCGGCGATGACGCTCGGACCCGTGATGGTCGATCTGCAAGGCATCGCGCTCGAGCCGGAAGAGCGCGAGCTGCTGCGGCACCCGCTGGTCGGCAGCGTGATCCTGTTCACCCGCAACTATGAGAGCCCGGAGCAGACGCGACGGCTGGTGACCGAGATCCATGCGGTACGGACGCCGGCGTTGCTGGTCGCGGTCGACCAGGAGGGCGGCCGCGTGCAGCGCTTCCTGGAGGGATTTACGCGCCTGCCGCCGATGCGCGAGATCGGCCGCCGATTCAGCGTGAGCCGCGCCGACGGCCTCGCGCTCGCGCGCCAGCTCGGCTGGCTGATGGCCGCGGAGTTGCGCGCGGTGGGCGTTGACCTGTCCTTTGCGCCCTGCGTGGACATCGACTATGGCGTCAGCCGCGCGATCGGCGATCGCGCGCTGCATGCCGACGCCACCGCCGTCGGCGAACTCAGCGTCAGCTACCTGCTCGGCATGCGCGAGGCCGGCATGGCCGCAACCGCCAAGCACTTTCCGGGCCACGGTGCCGTGGCCGCCGATTCACACATCGCGCTGCCGGTCGATCGGCGCGAATGGCCGGACATCGAGGCCGACCTGCAGCCCTACCGGCGCCTGATCGCGAATGGCCTGTCGGCGGTGATGGCAGCCCACGTGGTGTTTCCCGCGATCGATGAACGGCCAGCAAGCCTGTCGCTGCGCTGGCTGCGGGACATCCTGCGCGGCCAGCTCGGGTTCCAGGGCGCGATCCATGCCGACGATCTCTCGATGGCGGGCGCTGCCGCGTTCGGTGACATCACGGCGCGCGCGGAGCTTGCGCTCGCGGCTGGCTGCGATGTGCTGCCAGTCTGCAATGACCGTGCGTCGGTCCTGAAGCTCCTGGATACACTGCGGGTCGCAGTGGACCCGGTCAGCAGCATGCGCCTCGCGCGCCTCCACGGCCGCGAGGGTGCTGGGCCTGCGCCTGTGTCGGATCCGCGCTGGCAGGCGGCCGTCGCTGCCGCGCGTGACTGCGTGGAACGGCCGGCGCTGCAACTGGAAAGCGAGCGTCCTGCCTGAACCCGGATTGCCGGGAAACGCACCGGCCTCAGGCGCCGAGTTCATCCAGTAGCCCGTCGGCCGCTGCAAAGCGCGATACCGCATCGCCCGCTTCGAGCCGGATGCGCAGGCGCTGCGGTCCGTCGAGCCGATAACGGCTGTCTTTGCGCTGCACCAGCCGGATCACGCGTGCGGGGTCCACCTGGTGGGTCTGGCTGAACTCGACGACCCCGGCGGTGGCGCCCAATTCGAGCCGGCGGATGCCGATCGCCTGTGCACGCTGGCGCAGGCGATGAACCTGCAACAGCGTGCGCGCCGGCGGGGGCAGGGGTCCGAAACGGTCGATCAGTTCGGCCTGCAGGTCGTCGAGGCGCCCGGCGACCGGCGCACCGGCGAGGCGCTTGTAGAGCTGCAGCCGGAGATGAACGTCCGGGATGTAGTCCTCGGGCAGCAGGGCCGGGAGCTGCAGGTCGACCTCGCAGCCGGCATGCAGCGGCTGCTCCAGGTCGGGTTCACGGCCGTCCCGCAGCGCCTGTACCGCGCGTTCGAGGAGTTCGAGATAGAGCCCGATGCCGATCTCCTGGATCTGGCCGCTTTGCTCCTCGCCAAGCAGCTCACCGGCGCCGCGAATCTCGAGGTCCTGGGTCGCGAGCGTGAAGCCGGCGCCGAGGTCTTCGAGCGACTCGATCGCCTCGAGGCGCTTCTGCGCATCGGCGGGCAGTGCGGCCGGCGGCGGCGCGAGCAGGTAGGCCCACGCGCGATGGTGCGAGCGCCCGACGCGGCCGCGCAGCTGGTGCAGTTGTGCGAGCCCGAAGCGGTGGGCGCCGTCGATCAGGATCGTATTGGCGGTCGGCACGTCGATGCCGGACTCGATGATGGTCGTGCAGACCAGGACCTGGAAGCGCCGGTGGTAGAAGTCGAGCATCAGCTGCTCGAGATCGCGCTCGCGCATCTGCCCATGACCGACCCGGATGCTGGCTTCCGGCACGAGCCCGCGCAGGCGCGCGGCGCAGGCCTCGATGTCCTCGATGGCGTTGTGTACGAAGTAGACCTGTCCGCCACGGCGGATCTCGCGCAGGCAGGCCTCGCGCACCAGGCTGTCGCTCCATTCGCTGACGAAGGTCTCGATCGCGACGCGCTCGGCCGGCGGCGTCGTGATCAGCGACAGGTCGCGCAGGCCGCCGAGCGCCATGTTGAGCGTGCGCGGAATCGGCGTCGCCGTCAGCGTCAGCATGTCGACGTCGGCGCGCAGCTGTTTCAGCCGCTCCTTGTGCCCGACACCAAAGCGGTGCTCCTCGTCGACGATCACGAGGCCAAGATCCTTGAATGCGACGTCGCGCTGCAGCAGCCGGTGCGTGCCGATCACGATGTCGACCGCACCGCTCGCGAGTCCCTGGATCACGAGCTGCTGCTCGGGGGCGCTGCGAAAGCGCGACAGGTTCTCGACCCTCACCGGCCAGTTCGCGAAGCGGTCGGCGAAGGTCTGGGCGTGTTGCTGGGCCAGCAGGGTCGTCGGCACCAGCACCGCGACCTGCCCGCCACCGGACACCGCCGCGAAGCAGGCGCGCAGCGCAACTTCCGTCTTGCCGAAACCGACGTCGCCGCAGATTACGCGATCCATCGGCGTGCCTGCGCGCAGGTCGGCGAGCACCGCCTCGATCGCATCGTGCTGGTCGACGGTTTCCTCGAACGGAAACGCGGCCTCGAAGGCACGGTAGGCGGTCTCGTCGAAGACGATGGCGCGGTCCTCGCGTGCGGCGCGGCGCGAATAGAGGTCGAGCAGCTCGGCGGCGACGTCGCGCACCCGTTCGGCCGCGCGCTTGCGCGCTTTTGCCCATTGCTCGGTGCCGAGCTTGTGCCAGGGCGCCGACTCGGGCGAACCGCCGGTATAACGGGTAACGCGTTCGAGCGCATGCACCGGCACGTACAGCAGGTCGCCGCCGGCGTACTCGATGACGAGGAACTCGGCTGGATGTCCGGCGACCTGCATCACGCGCAGGCCGCGATAGCGGCCGACACCGTACTCCTCGTGCACGACCGGCGAACCGGGATTGAGCGAGGCCAGTTCGCGCAGTATCTGGTCGGGGTCGCGCTCCGCGCGGCGCCGCCGGCGTTCCTGGCGGGCACGTTCCCCGAACAGCTGGTCTTCCGCAATCAGCGCGATGGCACGTCCGGGCAGCCACAGGCCGCGCACGTCCGGGGCGACCGCAATCGCGAGCGGTTCCGGCCCGTCCGCAAACGCGGCCCAGCTGTCGGCGGTTACGGGATGCAGGTCCGCGCGATGCAGCATCTCGAGCAGCACTTCGCGACGGCCGGCCGAGTCCGCGGTCAGCAGCGCGCGGCCGCCGAATTGTTTGAGAAACTGCGTGAGCCCGGCGAGCGGGGACGTCGCGCGCGGCTCGGCGCGCAACTCAGGCGGCGGCTCGGCGCCGAAGTTCTGCAACGCCGCGATCGTGGCGATCGGTTCGACCTTGACCGTCGAGATGTTGATGCGCGGAAAACGCGCGAGTGCCGCCAGCACGTCGCTTGCAGGGACGAAGGCCTCTTCAGGCGGCAGCAATGGCCGTTCGCGGTCATGGCGTCGCTGTTCGTGACGCAGGACGATCTCCTGCCAGGCGAGCGGCAGCGCGTGATCGAGGTCGGCGAGATCCACGATCAAGGTTGCAGCGGGCAGGAAGTCGGCGAGCGTCGCCGTTGCGCTGAAGAAGAGCGGTAACCAGGATTCGATGCCCGCTGGCATCTGTCCGCCGCTCACCGATCGGTACACCGGACATTGCTGCGGATCGCCCTCGAAGCGTTCGCGCCAGCGGCTGCGAAAGCCCGCGATGGACTCGGCCGATGTCGGGATTTCGCGCGCAGGCAGCATGGGCACTGCGTCCTGCCGGCCGGCGGAGCGCTGGCTGGCGGGATCGAACACGCGAATGCTCTCGATCAGGTCGTCGAACAGGTCCAGCCGGTAGGGTTGTGCGGCGCCGGCCGGATACAGATCGACGACCGAACCCCGCACCGCGAACTCGCCCGGACTCAGCACCTGGGTTACAAGTGCATATCCCGCGTCGCCGAGGCGCTGGCGCAGGCGCGGCAGATCGATGCGCAGCCCGGCGCGCAGCGAAAACGCGTGCGCCTGGATGAAGGCGTGGGGCGGCAAGCGGTCCTGCAACGCCGCCTGGGTGGTCACCAGCAGCCCATGGCCGAGTTCCGGCAGGGCCGCAAGCGCCTGCAGGCGCTGCGACACGATGTCGGGATGCGGAGAGAAGGGGTCGTAGGGCAGGGTCTCGCGGTCGGGAAATGACCAGATCGCCTGCCGGCCGGACGAAAAGAAGGCCAGTTCGGCCAGCATCTGGTCGGCTTCGCGGCCGCTTGCCGCGATGACGAGCACGGGCGCCGGAGACTTGGCCGCCGCCTCGACCAGCAGGCAGGCTGCGCTGCTGCCGTACAACTCGCCCCAACGCAGGGATTCACCCGGCGCGGGCAAGCGGAAGGCTATCGACTGCTCGCGGGTCATGCGGCGCTTTCCTGAAGGCAAAATTCCCCGTTCCGGGCGAACCCGGCGAGGTCAGGCAGCGCAGGATACCCGTGCCGCAGCCAACCGCAACGATCAGCCGGCGGACGGGTTCCTTACGAGGACGGCGTGCAGCACGCGGTCGTGCTCGAAGTACACGGCGAACTGCGGATAGTCCCAGCGCGTGATCGGGGGATTGCCGACCGCCGAGTGCCGGTTGGTCGGTTCACCGAAACGACTCTGGACCGCAGCCATCGAACTGCCCCGATCGGGGCGGTCGGAAGCCGCGGCGGGGTCTGCGGTCGTCGTGCTGAGCGTTTCCGCCAGGGCCGGTTGCGCCAACGTCAGCGCAAACAGCAGCAATGTGCGTACGATAGGCATCGCGATTCCTCCGTCAGGCAGTGTAGCATCGGGTCGGAACCCGTCGAGGTTGCCCCGATAAATCCTTGATAGGCATCCCGAATTTTGATGAAAAGCGGCCCATGCTGACTCCCCTGCCACTGGGGCTCGGACTGCGCTACGTGCGGGCCCGCCAGCACCAGTATTTCGTTTCGTTCATCAGCTGGGTCTCGCTCGGCGGGGTCTGCCTGGGCGTGGCTGTCCTGATCGCGATCCTGTCGGTCATGAACGGATTCGAGGGCGAATTGCGCAGCCGACTGCTGTCGCTTGCGGCCCATGCGAGCCTGCCCGGCATCGCGGAACCGGCAACACTGCGCGAGCTGTCGGCGCGCGCCCGCCGCGAGCCGGGTGTGACCAGCGCCCAGCCGTTCATCGAGGTGCAGGGCCTGCTGTCGAACGGCGCGATGCTGGCAGGCGCGGCGCTCCGCGGTATCGATCCCGCCGATCACGGCCCCGGTTCGCCGCTGGCTCAGGCCATGCAGGAAGGATCGATCCAGTCGCTGGCGCCGGGCAGCGGGCAGGTCGCGCTCGGGCGGGTGCTGGCCGGCCGCCTCGAGGTCGGCCTCGGCGACGCGGTGACGGTGCTGTTGCTGAAGACCGGCGTCGATGGCGAGCTGCTGCCGCAGATCGGCGCTTTCCGGGTGAGCGGGCTGTTCGAGATCGGGCTCGCCGATCATGACTCGGCGATGGCATTCGCTGCGCTCGAGGATGTTGCCGCATTCGCCGGTTCGACGGCGCCGGCGGGCGTACGCCTGTTCTTTGCCGACCCGTTCGAGGCGCCGCAACGGGCATCGGCCGTCGCCGCGATGCTGGCAGCCGGGCCGGCAAGCGACTGGACCGTCGAGCATGCCGCCTATTTCCGGGCCATCCGCCTCGAGAAAACGATGATGACGGTGATCCTGCTGCTGATCGTGTCGGTCGCGGCATTCAACATCATCGCGAGCCTGGTGATGGTCGTCGCCGCGAAGCGCAACGACATCGCGATCCTCAGGACCATGGGCCTGTCGCGCGGCAGCGTCGTCGCCACCTTCATCGTCCAGGGCACCGTGATCGGCTGGATCGGCACGCTCGCCGGTGTCGGCCTCGGCATCCTGCTCGCGCTCAATGCCGGGGACGTCGCCGCTGCGCTCGAACGCTGGTTCGGATTCGAGATCTTCGATCCGACGGTGTACTACTTCGTTCGCATCCCGTCGGAGCTGCGTGCCGCCGACGTGCTGCTGGTCGCCCTGACGGCGCTCGTGCTGACGCTGCTCGCGACCATCTATCCCGCGCGGCGTGCCGCGGCGACGGAACCTGCCGAGGCGTTGAGGTATGAGTAATACCCGGCGCGGTGGCAGAGCTGCGGACACGCCTTTTCCGGGGACGGGAACTACGGCCTGGCCCGCCCGCTGGCCGTGGTGGGTCGGCATGCGCTACCTGCGCGCACGGCGCGACAACCGCTTCGTCGGGTTCATCTCCGGGATCGCGATGACCGGCATTGCGCTCGGCGTCGCGACGCTGATCACCGTGCTGTCGGTGATGAACGGTTTCGAACGCGACCTGCAGCAGCGCATCCTCGATGTGGTGTCGCACGCGACGATCGAAGGGCCGGAGGGCCGGCTGGCGAACTGGATCGAGGTCCGGGAACTCACCGGCACGCAGCCTGGCGTGCGCGCCGTGGCGCCATTCGTCGAAGGCCGCGGCATGCTGGTTGCCGGCGAGCGATCCGCAGCGGTGGAGTTGCGCGCGGTGCGCCCCGTCGAGGAACGCGCGGTTTCGGCGATCGAACGCTACCTGACCGGCCGGGGACTCGATGAGCTGCAGGCCGGGGCTTGGCGCATCCTGCTGGGCCGCGGCCTTGCGGAGAAGCTCGGCGTCGCCATCGGCGATGCGGTGCAGGTTGTCATCGCGCAGGGCAACGTGACGCCGGCGGGCGTCACGCCGCGCATGCGGCGATTCACGGTTGCGGGACTCATCGGCGTCGGCATGTACGAATTCGACCAGGGCCTTGCGCTGGTGCACCTCGAAGACGCGCAGCGCCTGTACCGGATGGGTGATGCGGTGACGGGGCTGCGCTATGCCTTCGATGAGGCCGGCGATGCCGGGTCGCGCATCCGGCAGCTCGCCGGCCGCCTGATCGGGGAGTACTACATCAGTGACTGGAGCCGCCGGCATGGCAATTTCTTCCGCTCGATCCAGGTGACCAAGTCGATCATGTTCTTCGTGCTGCTGCTGGTGGTCGCGGTGGCCGCCTTCAACATCGTCTCGACGCTCGTGATGGTGGTCAAGGAAAAGCGCGCGGACATCGCGATCCTGCGCACGCTTGGCGGGTCGCCGCGCAACATGCTGACCGTGTTCGTCGCACAAGGGGCGGTGATCGGCGTCGTGGGCACGGCAGCCGGCGTCGGTCTCGGCCTGCTGCTGTGCGCCAATATCACGGCGATCGTGACCGGCCTCGAGCGGCTGATGGGGATCACCCTGGTCGACCCGCGTGTCTATTTCATTTCCGAACTGCCGGCCGACGTGCAATCGGCGGATGTCCTGCTGATCGCCGGCACGGCCCTGCTGCTCGGCGTGCTCGCGACGATCTATCCGGCCTGGCGCGCGGCGACGACCCAACCGGCTGAGGCACTGCGCCATGAAGTCTGAGGGAAGCGGCATGAACGGCTCCGTCGTGCTGGCCTGCGAAGACCTGGTCAAGGAATTCAGGCAGGGCCCGGCACTGGTGCAGGTGCTGCGCGGCGTCAACACGTCGATCCGGCGTGGCGAGCGGCTCGCGGTGGTCGGCGTGTCGGGCTCCGGCAAGACCACGCTGCTGCAGCTGCTGGGCGGGCTCGACCTGCCGACCTCCGGACGGGTGTTGATTGACGGCCGCGAGATGTCGGCACTGCCGGATGCGGAACGCGGCCGCCTGCGCAACCTGGCGATGGGATTCGTCTACCAGTTCCATCACCTGCTGCCGGAATTCAGCGCGCTCGAGAATGTCGCGATGCCGCTCCTGATCCGGCGCCTGCCGCGGGACAGCGCCTGGCAACAGGCGCGCGAGTTGCTGGTCCGCGTCGGGCTCGGCGAGCGCCTGACGCATCGGCCCTCGCAATTGTCGGGTGGCGAGCGCCAGCGTGCTGCCGTTGCGCGCGCGCTGGTAACCCGGCCGCGCATCGTGCTGGCCGACGAACCGACCGGCAATCTCGACGGCCGGCATGCGCGCCAGGTGTTCGACCTGATGATGGAACTCAACCGGGAGCTGGGCACGAGCCTCGTCATCGTGACCCACGATCATGCGCTCGCCGGTCGCATGGACCGAGTACTGGTGCTGGACGACGGAATTCTGCGCGAAGGCAACGGCTGAGCAGCCCATGGCGGCCGCGCCGCCGGGACATCATCGCAGGCGTCATCCCGCTGGCGGATCGCCATGTTCAGGACTGCACTGGCATTCTGTGCCGGCGCCGCGACGCTGCTCCTGTTGCTGGAGCTGCCGACCGCCGTACCACTGTGGACACTTGCTGTCGCCGCAGCACTGGCCATGCGGCGTATGCCGGCGCTCGCCGCATACGGTGCCGGCATCGTCTGCTCGGCCTGGTTCGCGAACGGGCTCCTGGCGGAGCGCTGGCCCTGCGAGCGTGACCGCGAAGAACGCCGGCTGACCGGCCACATTGCGGCGCCCGCGACCGTGCGTCCCGGACGCACCGATTTTGACCTGCGCGTGATCGATCCGGGTGTGACGGGTCCGTTTCCCCGATTGTTGCGACTGTCATGGTACGACGCGACCGCCGTGCCGCTGCCGGGACAGCGCTGGCGCATGACCGTGCGGCTGCGCTGTCCGCGCGGGCTCGCCAATCCCGGCGCCGCCGATCGCGAACTCGATCTGCTGCGCCAGCGCATTGGCGCGACTGGCTATGTGGTCAATCACGCGCCGGTCGAACTGCTGGACGACGCCTCGGCGCGACATGCGATTGAACGGCTGCGGGCCCGGCTCGCAGCGGGTATCCGGCAAGCTGTCCCGTCGGCGACTTCGGCAGCGGTGCTGCAGGGCCTGTCGGTCGGCGTGCGCGCAAACTTGCCCGAGGCGCTGTGGGACGGTTTCGCGGCGACCGGCGTGGCACACCTGATGGCGATTTCCGGCCTGCACGTGACGGGCTGCGCACTCGCGGTGCTGCTGTTGCTGCGCTTCGCGTGGCGGCTCCCGGGTCTGCGTGCGCTGCCGGGGCGCGTGCCGGCGGAAATGGCGCTGGTGGTGCTGGCGACCGCCGGCTATGCACTGCTGGCCGGGGCCTCGGCGCCCGCCGTTCGCACGCTGCTGATGGTCGCCATCGTGGCGCTGCAGCGCGTGTTGCGCCGCACGCTGCCGGTCCACGAGACGCTCGCAATTGCCGCGTGGCTGATGGTGCTTGCCGATCCGCTGGCATTGACCTCGGCGGGATTCTGGCTGTCGTTCGTGGCGACCGCGGCGCTGCTCGTGCTGATTGCGAGCGGCCGCGGCTGGCGCGCACAGCTGGCCTTGTTCGTGCGCGCCCAGGCCGCGCTCACAGCCGTGCTGGCGCCGGTGCTTGCGGTGGCCTTCGGCAGGCTGTCGCTGGTCGCACCGCTGGTGAACGCCATTGCGATTCCGCTGTTCAGTTTCGTGTTGTTGCCGGTGGTGCTGTTCGCGACCGTGCTGGAAGTTGCCTGGCCCGGGGCTGCCGCCGGCATCTGGCGGAGTGCCGCTCTGGCACTCGATCCGGTCTGGCCGGCACTCGCAGCGCTTGCCGCGTGGCCGCTCGCGAGTTTCGCACCGGCGACACAGCCTGCGTGGCTCGTGGCATTCGCTGCGCTCGCGACGTTCGCCGCACTGCTGATCCCGTTACGCGGCCTGCGCGGCGCGGCGGCAGTCCTGCTGGTCGCGATCACCTGCGGTTCGGCCACGCCGGTGCCGCGAGGCGGCTGGACCCTGACCGTCATTGACGTCGGCCAGGGCCTCGCGGCCGTGGTGGAGACCGGGGGACATGTACTGGTGTTCGATGCCGGGCCGCGCTGGCGCGGCAGTGGCGCCGCTGCGCGCGTCTCGCTCGTGCCATTCCTGCGCTCGCGCGGCATCCGCCGCATCGATCGACTGGTCCTCAGTCACCGTGACATGGACCATGCCGGTGGGGCGCCCCTGTTGCAGGACGCATTCGAAATCGGGCGGACGGTCGTCCAGCAGGATGCCGGCCAGACCGCAGGCGCCGACACCTGCCATCAGGGCGAGCGCTGGCAATGGGATCAAATCGATTTTCATGTCCTGCATCCGCCCGCGGGCATGGCGGGAAGTGACAACGACCGTTCCTGCGTGCTGTCCATTCGGGGCCGCGGTGGCAGCGCGCTCCTGCTGGCGGATCCGGAATCGACAGCGGAGCAGGCGCTGCTTGCGATGCCGCTCGCGGCCGATGTCGTGCTGCTGCCACATCACGGCAGCAAGTCCTCGTCGACGCATGCGCTGGTCGTCGCCGTTGCCGCGCGCCTCGGCATTGCTTCGAGCGGATTCGGCAATCGCTGGGGCATGCCGGCAGGCGAAGTCGTCGCGCGCTGGCGCGCCGCCGGAACGACGGTGCTGAACACGGCCACAGCCGGCGCCGTGCGCGTGCAATTCGGCGGCGGACGGGACGGAATCAAGGTCGCTACGGAACGCCGCGACACGCGACGCTGGTGGCGCCAGCCGGCGACCGATTGACCGGCCCGGACAGCGGGCTGGCGCGCACGGTATCATGCCGCGCCATGTGGGAAATCATCATCGCGGGCGGCCCGGTCATGTGGCCGATCATCCTGTGCTCGGTCATCGCGGCCGCGATCATGCTCGAGCGCTTGTGGACCCTGCAGCGCAAGCGGGTGATTCCCCGGGAACTGACCGACCGCGTCTGGAAGCTGGTTGAAACCCGCACGCTGAACGAGCGCCACATCGAGGCGCTGGCGCGCAATTCGCCGCTCGGGCGCGTGCTGGCCGCCGGACTCGCGAACCGCAACCAGGGCCGCGAGATCATGAAAGAAGTCATCGAAGACACCGGGCGGCATGTGGTGCACGAACTGGAACGCTTCCTGAATCCGCTCGGTACGATCGCAGCCATCTCGCCGCTGCTCGGGCTGCTCGGCACGGTGACCGGCATGATCCAGGCTTTTGAGGCCATCACTTCGCAGGGCGTCGGCGACCCGCAGGTCCTGTCGGGCGGCATCGGCGAGGCGCTGATCACGACCGCGGCCGGATTGATCGTCGCGATCCCGGCGCTGATCGGCTATCGCTACCTGCGCGGCCTGGTCGATTTCCTGGTGGTGGAGATGGAAAAGGAAGCGATGAAGCTGGTGCAGGCCTTCGACCGCATGGGTGCGCAGGCGGCGGGGGCGGGGCGGCGGCGCGAAGCGGCCTCATGAGGCTACAGAGCAAGCGCCTCGAGGATCCGGAGCTC
The DNA here is from genome assembly GCA_040899645.1 of Steroidobacteraceae bacterium. GTDB lineage: Bacteria > Pseudomonadota > Gammaproteobacteria > Steroidobacterales > Steroidobacteraceae > SCUD01. The sequence continues at coordinate 2,633 of JBBEAB010000083.1, read as the reverse complement.
AACCTGACGTCGCTGATCGACGTCGTGCTGCTGCTGGTCATTTTCTTCATGATCTCGACGACCTTCGTGCAGGAAGGCAGGCTGCGCGTCGAACTGCCGGAGGCCGGCACGGCCACGGTGGACCGGCAGCGCCAGCCCATTATCATCACGATCACGGCGCAGGGCAGCTACCGCGTCAACGACCGGGCCCTGGTCAACAACCTGCGCGAGACGCTGCACGCGGCCTTGCGCCAGGTGGCGGCGGAATCGGGCACGGAGCCCGTCACGATCCGCGCCGATGCGCGCGCCAACCATCAATCCGTCGTCACCGCCATGGACGTGGCGGCGCGGCTCGGATTCACGCAGGTCCACATTGCGACAGTCAGCCAACAAGCAGAAGAGTGAGCAGAACCTGCCGCCGCTGTCCGTGAGCGGCATGCAGATCTACCGCCGGCTGCTGGGCTACGCGCGGCCGCACCGGGCGATGTTCCTGCTGGGCGTCCTCGGCATGATCCTGTTTGCGGCCTGCGACTGGGCGTTTCCGTGGCTGGCCAAGGTGTTTCTGGACGGTGCCTTCACCGAGCGCGACAGCCGCGTGCTGGCGCTGGTGCCGGCGGGCATCGTCGTGCTCTTCTCGATTCGCGGCATCGGCGATTACCTGGCGGTCTTTGCGATGGGCAGCGTCGGGCGCCAGATCATCAAAGCCATGCGCCGCGACCTGTTCGCGCGCTACCTCGAGCTGCCGACGGCGTTCTTCGACCGGCACGGTGCCGGACCGCTGCTGTCGCGGCTGACCTACAACATCGAACTGGTTGCCGAGGCCGCGACCACCGCGGTGACTTCCCTGATCCGCGACACGCTGACCATCGTGGGACTCCTCGGGGTCCTGCTGTGGCTCAACTGGAAGCTGACCGTGTTCGCGCTCGTGGTAGCGCCCCTGATCATCGGGCTGATCCGCGTCACGAGCCGGCTGTTGCGCCGCTACAGCATGCGCATCCAGTCCTCGATGGGCGATGTCACGCGCGTGGCGAAGGAGTCGCTCGAGAGCCTGCGCATGGTCAAGGTATTCAACGCCGAGCGCCAGCAGCTCGGCGCCTTCGAGCGTGTCAACGAGCGCAACCGGGCGAGCTACATGAAGCTCATCGCCGTGCGGGCCGTGTCCAATCCGGTGGTCCAGCTGATCGCGGCGCTCGGGCTTGCCGCTGTCATGTACGTCGCAATCCGCGACGTGCTGGCGGACCGCCTGACGGTCGGCGAATTCACGGCTTTCCTGGCGGCGCTGCTCCTGATCACGGCACCGCTGCGGCGTCTGGTCAACGTCGTCAGCCCGCTGCAGCAGGGCGTGGCCGCCGGCGAGAGCGTGTTCGAGATCCTGGACACCCCGGCGGAGGACGCGGGCGGGGACCTGCGTATCTCGCGTGCGCGGGGCGAGCTCGAGTTCCGCGACGTCGGCTTCACTTACGAAGCGGAGAAGGGCGAGGTGCTGCGCGATATCCGGTTCCATGCAGCGCCGGGCCAGACGATCGCAATCGTCGGCCGCTCCGGCAGCGGCAAGTCGACGCTCGTCAGCCTGCTGCCACGGCTGCACGATCCGGATGCCGGCGCGGTGCTGCTCGACGGCCGCAACCTGCGCGACTACCGCCTCGAAGACCTGCGCCGGCAGATCAGCGTCGTGAGCCAGGAAATCATGCTGCTCGACGACTCGATCCGGAACAACATCGCCTTTGGCATGCCGGAGGCCGATGCGGCTGCTGTCGAGCAGGCGGCGCAGGCCGCGCACGTGCTCGATTTCGCGCGCGAACTGCCGGGCGGGCTCAATGCGATGGTCGGCGAGCGCGGCACCCTGCTGTCGGGCGGACAACGGCAGCGCGTCGCGATCGCGCGGGCGCTGCTGAAGGATGCGCCAGTCCTGATCCTGGACGAGGCCATGTCGGCGCTGGATTCCGAATCCGAGCGCGCGGTCCAGGACGCGCTGGCGCGGCTGTTGCGCGACCGCACGACGCTCGTGATCGCGCATCGCCTGTCGACGATCGAGCGCGCCGACCGGATCATCGTGCTGGACGAGGGCCGCATCGTTGAATCTGGCACGCATGCGGAACTCCGGTCGGCCGGAGGCGTGTACGCGGCGCTGCACCGCATGCAGTTCAACGTCTGAGAGCGCGCATGCAGGACTGGCTGTTCTCCATCTGGTACGGCGGCCCCGCCCGTGGCCGCTGGCTGCAGCCGCTGGCCTGGCTCTACGGCGGCATCCTGCGCCTGCGGCGCGCGCTGCATGCGCGGGACGGATACCACCGCTATCGTTCGCGCCGTCCGGTCGTCGTGGTCGGCAACCTGAGCGTGGGTGGGACCGGCAAGACGCCCTTCGTGCTGTGGCTGGCGCAGCAACTCGCTGGACGCGGCCTCCAGGTGGGCATCGCCAGCCGCGGTTACGGCGGCGCGGGTGGCCCGGCGCGCCGCCTCGCAACCGACGAAGACGCGGCGCGCGTCGGTGACGAGCCCTTGCTGCTGCAACGCCGCCTTGGCTGCCCGGTCGCGGTCGGCGCGCGTGTAGGTCGGCGGACGGCCCGGTCGGGGCGCCTCGCGCAGCCCCGCCAGACGCTCGGTCTCGAAGCGGCGCCGCCAGAGCAGCACCCTCATGAGCGTGACGCCGACTT